>DEWH01000017.1:0-2158 GCA_002363155.1 Ruminococcaceae bacterium UBA3215
GAACGGGGATATGTGTTCAAGTACGGAACATACACAGCTATCAAAGCTCCGGGTCAGAAGAATTTCACGAGGCTGAAAACACTCGGCGAGGATTACACTATCGAGAATATCAGATCGCGTATTGTGTGGAAGGACGACTTGGGTAACGCGACTCGCGAGGACGCATACAACAAGGGACAAGCTCTGACTATCTGCTTTGCCAGCATTATCACTCAGCTCGCAAAACGCATAGTTGACGGAACGAAGAAACCGAACAAGCGCGATGAAAGTTTGGAGTACCTGCCGCACAACGACCGAGATGTATTTCAGTTAGGAGCACAGCTCGCGCTTATTAACAAACTAAAAATCCATTCCATAAGCGAGGTCAGAACAAAAAGGGAGGAAGCGCAGAAGGAGCATGATAAGGCAGTCAAGGAGTTTAATGCACTTACAAAAGAACAGCACCGACTCGATGATCTGCTAAAACAGTACGACAATTACTGTGAGTTAGAGGACAAGCCCGACAAATCTCTCGCGGAAAAGATGAAATTGTCACTTGCACGGCAGTCGCTTTCCCGTCATGGTATTAATTCGCCTAATGATGTTCGGCAGCTCGAAATTCAGAAACAGGAATATGACGACCGCATCGCGGAAATTCAACGGACGATAGATGACAAGGATTACCTTGTCAAGGCGCTTCGTGAAATATCTGACACTTACTATGATATATCGCAGGGCGACTACATCAGCAAACTGATTGTCGAAAAGAAAGCACAGCAGGAGACCACGCAGGAAAAACCTGTGCAAGAAAAGTCAGTACAGACACAGGCTCAGACGATTCCGGTTCAGAACCGCGACGAGCCGAAACCGAAAGCTCCGGAACCTGTACAAAAGCAGGACGAGCCTCAACAGGAGAACCCTGCGCAAAAGCCAACCGAACAGAAAAAGCACCGCAGTCGCGGACGCGGGTAAAAGTAGGTGAGGACAGATGATCTATATTTACGGAGGTGTGCCGCCGTAGGCTTTGTAATGCCGTTTGGGGCAACATCAGACATACAAAAAAATAAAGAGAAAAAGCAACAATGAAATTTCAAGGAGGAAAAGGAATGAGAAGAATACTTACAATCAAGGAAGCAGCTAAACTTATCGAGGGTCTCACAGAATATCGTGTGCGTCAGATGTGCAAATCCGGTCAGCTCCCGTGCTTTATGGCAGGAAAAAAATATCTGATCGACGAGCAGGCGCTCTACAAGGCGGTGTTCGGGGAGATACCAAATGACGAAAATAAGATAGCATAAAAAGATAGAACGGCAGGTGCAGCAACCCTGCCCTGCCGTATATATTACACAATGAAATGCAGCAAAACCGCATGGTTAAGCTATCTGTGCTTGTTACTAATCCGTTACTAATCTGCAAATCCGAGATTTGTAACAAAAAATTTTTCAAAGGGGTTGACAAATCTCGCTTTAAAGTGTAGAATAATAAGTACAGATAAGTGCCTGCGGTTTATTGAAGGAGGAATAAACCATGGCATCAATAAGCAAAAGAGGAAACTCTTATCGTATAAAGGTCTCGTGCGGCTATGACGCACACGGCAAGCAGGTCAGCCAGTACAAAACGTGGAAGCCTGAGCCGGGCATGACGAAAAAACAGATCGAGAAAGAATTGCAGCGTCAGGCATTCATGTTCGAGGAAGACTGTATGGGCGGCAACACCGTCTGCACGATAAAATTCGAGGACTTCGCCAAGCAGTGGTTCAAGGAGTATGCATACATTCGTCTGAAAGCCGGTACTATCGCAGGCTACGAGAACATGACACCGCGCATTTACAAAGCTCTTGGTCATATCCGAATGGACAAGCTCACGCCGCATCACATTCAGAAGTTTATCGTTGATCTCACGGAATGCGAGCGCTTCGACACCACGAAAAAGCACGGCGGGAAGCTTTCCACGAAAACGATCAAGCTGTATAAATCTTTCGTATCGACGGTTTGTGACTATGCAGTCAGAATGCAGATCATCAAGGAAAATCCGTGTAAGAATGTCACGATCCCGAAAGTCGTCACGCCAGAAAAGGATTTTTATTCTGTCGAGGAAGCGCAGCGGCTGCTTGAACTTTTCGAGCAGGAGCCGGACGAAAACTATATGTTCGTCTGCTTCTATACTGTTGCAATTTATA
>DEWH01000017.1:2250-127462 GCA_002363155.1 Ruminococcaceae bacterium UBA3215
GTCTGGAATGGAAGGACATCGACTTCGACGCGAACGTGCTCTCCGTCAAGCGCACCAGCCTTTATACCAAAGAAAAGGGAATCTACACCGATACACCCAAGACCGCGTCAAGTATCCGCAGTCTGAAAGTCCCGCAGGGAGTTATGGACTGTCTTGTGAAATGGAAAAACTTGCAGGACGCACAGCGCGAAAAACTCGGTACACAGTGGATCGACACAGACCGCCTCTTCACCAAATGGAACGGAGATTATTTGTGCAGAGCCGCACCCTCGCACTTCTTCCACAAGTTCTGCGACCGGACGGGCATGCGTTATGTATCAAATCACTCCATGCGACATTTGAACGCATCTTTACTTGTGAATGCGGGCGTTGACATTAAGACAGTCCAAAGCTGCTTAGGACATTCAACTCCGACGACAACTTTGCAGATATATCTGCATACGTTCCAATCGGCACAGACAAGGGCAATGGACGCTGTCGCGGAGGTCTTACCTATCGGCACAAAATTCCCGAAAAACAACATCAGAATTGCATGATTCGCGGACAAGGGACAAACAAGAGCCAAACGGCATTTTTTACTTAAATATAAAATGGCTCGAACCCGCATTATAAGCGGGTTCGAGCACAAAAAATGCTGGCTCCTGTTACTGGACTTGAATTAGTCACGATATTCAGCATATCGGCTGTTTTAAGGAAATATTCACAAAACCCACCGACATTTAACGGTCAGCGGGTTTTGCATATTAGGTATTGTTTCAAAAGCTTTTTACGGCTGAATCAAGCCTTTAACCCTGTTTTTATCTCAAATTCGGAGACTGACATATTTGCTCGTTTGGCAGCATCGGCTAATGTCAAAATACCATCCTTAACAAGATCTACCAAGGTTTTTAAAATGCCCTCTTCTCTGCCTTCTTCTCTGGCATCATTCCTGATTCCTTCAATAGCTTCGCACATATCAACACTCTCCTTGCCTTCTGCATAGTGCAGACCTGAATTAGTCACGATATTCAGCATATCGGCTGTTTTACGCGAAACCTTGCGATATGCTGTGTCTTCCTGTATCATATCACTTAATTTGTTCTTATTCTTGGAATACTTCACATACTTTAATGCAAGATTAAGCTCCGTATGGAACTTCGCAAAATCCTCGTCCGCTATATCCGCGGGAGCGATGAGATGTATGCGGTAGTTATCCACAAACTTCAGAATATTCTCATCCGCCTCAAGCATACTGTGCAAGTCTCTCGGTGCAGTCCACTCGTCCGCTCCGAAATACATCGTTAAAGTAATGACCGGCAGCAGCTTATCGGTCTTGTAAAATCCCGACAGAAAATCCGCGCTGGTTTCCGGCTTATCTCCGGCAGCTTTGTGGGATTTTGCCGCAGATTTGACCTGCTTCACATACTGTCCCGCATCATAAAACATATTTTTTACGGGCATAGCATTATGGATTTCCGACTGATCTTCGATACCGAGCAACAAATACGCTGCATGATCGTCTGTCATTGCGGTCGCCATTTTTAGAACATCACGATATCTCTGTTCGGGTACAGACTGCTCCACGCTTCCGTACGGAAGAACTATCTGAGTGGTATCGAGAGGTCTGAGTTGTTCCGGCTTTATCACCTGCTCACCATTATAGAGATAATAGTTGAACGCGTCGGCGAAGATCTCGTTATCCTGCATATACTCTTTTGTTATTGCGTCTTTTTCAGACATTTTGTCACTTTCTGTTCGCATTATTATTATACCACCGATCTGCCTTTATGTCAAGAGAAATATCATATACGAAAGGCATAGAACGGGGTCACAGTTTTATCTACGTTGGGGCTCCACACCTATTTCACAGCTTTCCTCTTTTGCCTTCAGTAAACTAAGAATAAGGAAAGCCTGAGATTATGCCGAACTAACTTTGCTTATGTGGTCCTTATTGCACTTCAAGCCACAACTAACAGAGAAGATAATCGTATCAATTGTTAAGATAACTTTTTATTATGACTTGATTTTATAGTAAATATGTGATATAATTATCTCAGAAAAGACAAACTCCCCACATCAATAATGATATGAGGAGCCTAAATAATAGTTGAGGTTGCTAATTATTCTTGTCCGTTATTTGTCCGTAATTCTTATAAAAACCTACATAAATAGCCAGAAGTTGCAAAAGACAGAAAATCGCAAATCCGCTTAAATAAAGGGTTTGCCGATTCGATGAAATCTACAAAATGAGCATAAATCAATTCAATTCCCGTACGGGTCACCATTAACCTATCCCGCGAAGTAGCTTGTAGAGCCACTTCGCGTTTTTTCTTTTATTTTGCCGTATGGGTCTTATATGGGTCTTATTGTAACGTCGAGTATTCTGTGGTCATTTGTGGTATTATGCAGACTGCTTGTTGTGGTTGCTGTCATCGACGATCTTGTCGTCGTTCTTGGGCGGCTCGTTCTTGTTGAAGCTGAGGGCATTAACAACAGCGTCACATGCCTTTGCCTGAAACTCCTTGAACATATGGCTGTAAATCGAGAGTGTTGTTCCCGAATTGCAATGCCATAAAGTTCCCGACACCGTCACCACATCAAGTCCAGCCGAAATTAAATCCGAGGCTGCGAAGTGTCTGAAACTATGAATGCCATAGAAAGGCATATCATGCCGAAACGCTTTGCTAGAGCAAATGCGTATAAACAGGAAAAAGACAGACTGCTGTGTCTTGGCGGCGCAATCCTTATGGCGGATATAGTCGGGATAACAAACGAATCGGATATATGCTTTAACAGCAGCAGAAAATCTTTTGCGAACGGTTTTCTGGAATTCAATATTTCTCACAGCGGTGATGTCTGTGCTCTTGCGGTCGGAGACCTGCCGGTGGGTGTAGATATCGAAAAAGCCGACTGCAATAATCTTACTATTGCGGAAAAGGTCTTTTCGGATAAGGAATATGAATGGATGTGTCCGGATCCGGTTGTCCGCTTTCACCGTCTCTGGACATTGAAGGAAAGCCTTCTGAAAGCGGCAGGCACCGGACTTGTTGACGATATGAAAAGTGTTGATATTTTCCCCTTTACAGCCGGTGCACCTGTAACATACGGCAATACTGTCTGGTATGCTTCCGAGACCCGCTTCAAAGACTGTTTTATAAGCGTTTGTTCTTCAGGACCAGTCGGAGACCTCCTTTTGGTTCCGTTAATTAAACAGTAATGAGATACATCCCCCGCAATACCATAAAGCGGGGGTTTTGCCTGTCGTGAGACCGGAAATTCCGCCGGACGTCAAACCCCTGCGCCGTTAATAATTCCGGACAAAATAACCGCCCCGGCAGACATTGCATCTGCCGGGGCGGTCTGAAAGAATAATAAATGAAAAGAACTGTGGCTTTATTTTACCTTAACGCTTACTATATCCTTGCTTGTTAACTTAGTCCATTTGCCGTCAACGTAAGCCTTGACAGCGTACTTGTAAGTCTTGCCTTCGGTAACGTTCTTTAAGCGTACCGCATTCGAAGTCGTATCTGCGATCTTAACGAGCTTGCCGTTTGTGAACTTGTAAATTCTGTACTTCTCGGCACCCTCTACCTTATTCCATTTGAGGATAACTTTTCCGTCCTTGGAGGAAGCCTTTACTGCGGGCTTGTAGTAAAGCTTGATAGAAGCCTTGTATGTGCTGTTTTCTGCGGATTCAACTCCGCCGATAGTGTACTTGAGCACATATTCAAGGGTTGCGTTGTTTTCGGGGTTGTTGATTCGGACCTTTGTTTTCGTTGTTTCAACGACTTTTCTTAGTTCGCCGTCGTCTTTTCTGACATAAAGGGTGTACTTTGATGCGCCATTTACCTTGTCCCAGCTTACGGAAAGGCTGTTGTCGTCATTCTGAGTAACTCTCATCTTCGGCTGTGCCGAGCCTGCGCTGTCAACAGAGGAAGCGGCCGATGATGTGACTGCTGACGTATTAGTGGAGGGACGGTCTGGGATATAGGGCTTTACGCTTTCATACGATGCGGTTATCTCGACATTGCCTGCGGGCATAATGAACGTTGTTACCGGCGAATATTCGTTATCGAAATCAACGCCCTCTGTGGTGGTAGTCCAGCCGTTGAATCTTGTGCCTGTTACGGCTGTATTTGCCTTGATCCTAACTTCTGTGCCTGCCGTGGCTGATGTTACTTCCGTATCATTTACATAAGCCTTGCCGCCGTTGTTGATTGTTATTGTATAGGTAGGCTTCACGGTATATACAAGTTCAAACTTATACGGGTCTTCTTTTGTACCCGTACCGCTCTCTACTTTGAAGCCTGTGGGTATGTATGATGATGGTTTTCCTGTCGGCGGTGAAAAATATAAAGTAAAAATACCGTCATCGTAGTCTTCTATATCGCCATAAATATCTATATCCGAAAAGACAAAAGACTTAAACAACCATTGTTTAAAGTTGATACTATCATAGACCGGTGAAGGAACAATTGTTGTCTGATCTGTACAATGGACTTTCGAAATTGCATCTGTATTATCATAATTAATCCATTTTCCATTCAAGTTAAAGCTGTCTCCGACATACCATGTCAAGGTGTTGGTGGGAGCGGGAGAAGCATCTTTGTAAGTAGGGATTATAGTCACAGCACATACAGGCATTCTGAACGTTGTAGTTGCATTGCTTGCGTCTGCAAATGTAACGCTCGGTGTTGAAGTCCAGCCGTTGAATTCCGTTCCGGCGGATGCGTCGGGTGCAACGATCGTTACATCTGTGCCTACCGCGGCTGAGGTTACTTCCGCATCGTTTACATACGCTTTACCGCCGTTTTTCATTGCAATTCTGTGGATGTCTCCGGGTTTCTCGGTATATATCAGTTCAAACATATACGGGTCATCTTCTGTACCTGTACCGCTCTTTACTTTGAAGCCGGTAGGAACGACTGAAGAGGTTTTGTCACTTGGTATTGTCATCCAAAATTCTTCAGGAGTTTCTACTACTTCATATAGCAGTACTTTTATATCGCCAAAATACCATTGACCATAATCATCATCATACTCCGGTTCAGGAACAGTGAATTCTGTATTTGTACCATGGTAGATATAATCTTTATATTCGTCTGAATCATCGGGAACAAACCATTTACCCATTAAATTGATTTTATCGCCGATATACCATTCGACGATTTCCTCCGTGGGTGCAGGTGTGGGGGCATCGGAGACCACATTATAAGTGAACCACCAATACTTTTCAGGATCGTCACCAATTGACCCCCACGCACACTCTATAACTATATATTTGTATCCATGAGGAAGCGTAATTCCGCTTGTTGTTTTTTCATAATCATTTGAATTATTACTTTCATATTCAGCACAACGATAATAAAATTCTCCGCTTACCGTAACATCATAATTACTTGCATCGATTATATCGTCCGCATTCAGTTTGGTCATATCCACTGTTTTCGTATCTGCTTCTTCTGCAGATACCGTCACGTTCATTCCCACCATGCACGAAATTATAATGCACACGGACAGGAATACACTTAAAATTTGTTTTGTCCTTTTCATTTTCATTATCCTTCCCTCTTCATTCTTCGCTCGTTCGGCAAGATTTATGGTGAAACACCATATAAACAGACGTGTGTCTTATGCCTATATTTAGTTTATTATATCATATTTTGACATTATTGTAAAGGGTTTTGCAAAAAAAATGCCGCTGTGCTGTAAAACAGATATCTGACGAAACAGCTTGAAATAATGGAACAATTGTGCTATAATATCAAATATACAATGTATTTATGAAAGCTCCCTGTAAAGGAGGAACTGCAAATGATAAATAAACTGAAACACCGCATAAGCGAATATTTCGTCGGTCAGGAGGAGACAACCGACAATATGCTGATCTGCCTGCTTTCCGGCGGTCACATACTGCTTGAGGGAGTTCCGGGCGTGGGTAAGACCACTCTGGCTTCCACGCTTGCGAAGTCTGTGGACTGTGATTTCGGCAGGATACAGTTTACGCCCGATACGCTCCCCACCGATGTTATGGGTACGGAGATATTCAATATGAAGACCGGTGAGTTTGAGTACCGCGAGGGTGCGATAATGCATCAGATAGTGCTTGCGGACGAAATAAACCGTACCTCACCGAAAACGCAGGCAAGCCTTCTCGAAGCAATGGCGGAGGGACAGACGACCGTAGGCGGAGTAAAGCATAAACTTCCCGAGCCGTTTATGGTGATAGCAACGCAGAATCCTGTCGGTTTTATAGGTACATATCCCCTGCCGGAGGCTCAGACAGACCGCTTTATGATGAAGATAGACATAGGCTATCCCGACGAAGCCGAGGAGCTGCGCATGACGAAGAATATGCTCGCCGGAAAGACCGTTGAAACCGCTGAAAGCGTCATCACCGCCGCCGATGTTATAAAGCTGAGGGAGCAGGCGTCAGCGGTTGCCATAAAGGATAATGTGATACTTTACGCAAGAAGCATCGCGGAAATGACAAGAAATGAAAAGCGTTTTGTCCTCGGTGCAAGTCCAAGAGCAGTGCTTGCTCTCGTGAAAGCATCGCAGGCGAGGGCTTTGATCGAAGGGCGGGATTTCGTAAAGCCCGATGATATAAAGGCAGTGGCTCCGTCCGTGCTCGGACATCGCCTTACTCTCACCTCTGAAGCGAGGATAGCGAAAGAAGACAAGAACGATATACTTCAAAAGCTTATCTATAAAACGAAACTGCCGCTGTAAAAACTCTTTTGCCAAAAGGATCATTATGAGAAGAAACAGAATTATCTGGCTTTGCCTGTGGGTGCTGTCCATTGTCGGGATAAGCTTTAAGGGCGGAGCGGTGACATATGGGCTTTTCGCGCTGCTGACGCTCGTACCCGCTGCCTCCGCGCTGTACCTGCTTGCGGTTTATTTGCTTTTTCATATTTATCAGGATCTCGGGCAGAGATTCGTTTCTGTGAACGAGCCTGCCGATTACCGTTTTGCGCTTGTGAACGAATACCCGCTGCGGTTCGTGGGGATAAAGGTTCGTTTTTTCACTGAGTTTTCAACGATCACAGAACTTGACGGCGAAACCGAATACGAGCTTGCACCTCATACAAGGACGGAAAAGGAAACAAAGCTGATATGCAAATATCGGGGCGAATACAATATAGGCATAAAAGAGATCGAGATACAGGATCATTTCCGCCTGTTCAAACTCCGGTACAAGAATAAGGAATGCATACACGCAGTCGTAAAGCCGCAGCTTATAAAAACGGACAGGATAGGTAACATAGAGCTTTCCGATGCAGTGAAGCAGTCGGAGCGCGGCAGATCGGAGCTTGATATCGTAAGCCGTGAATATGTTCCCGGCGATGACCGGCGTTTCATAAACTGGAGTCAGTCCGTAAGAACAGGGACACTTATGACAAGGGCGCTTACCGGCTCGGATCATCAGGAAGCAGCCTTTATCATTGACACTTTCAGATACAGCGCCGATCCGGCGGTTTTTCTTCCCGCCGAAAACAAGATACTTGAGACCGCACTTGCAGCGGCATATCATTTTTGCCGGAACGGTATCAGAGTCGCGGAATATCATATTGCCGGGGAGCTTGTGCGGCTCACTGCCGACAGTGCGCCGAGATTTGAGGAGTTTTATGAAAGCGTCTCGGAGACGATGTTCGACAGCCGCAATGACCATAGACACCTGTATGACGCTGTCACCCGCTGTCCGGATATATTTGAAAGCGCGGTGGTGTTCATTGTCCTGTCGGTATGGGACGAGATCACAGACGCTCTTCTGAAACAGCTTGAAGCAGGCGGGCGTTATACTGTGATATGCTTTGTAGGTGACAGCGAAAGTGACCGTCCCGACCTGTCCGACCATAAGAACTGCGGGCTTGTTATGCTCTCGCCTTATGAGGAACTGACGAAAGGAGCGGGAGAATGAGCATACTGTATGATATAATAATTATCCTGCCCTTTTCATTGCTAACAGTAATTCTTTTCGGATCCTGTGCAGGAATGCCGGAGGACAGCGCCGCAGGCTTTGTCATCTGCCTTGCTCTTTCTCTGCTGATAATATTCCTGCGCGGTATGAAGCGGAAAAACCGGCTCCGCGGTATCTGTACTGCCGCAGTATTCATCATCGTGCTGGCGATAGCCGCGGGAGAAGAGAACCGGCAACTTTTCATAGAGGAATACCTGTGGGTGCTGCACATCATCTTCCTCTCTTCGGCGGCGCTTATCGCCGGTATCCTTGCAGCGCGCAATATATGGGTAAGGCGAATCGCCGCAGCCGCACTTGTGATTTATGCAGCCGCGGAAACAGTGCTCTCGCGCGAGATAAGCAAAGAAGCATTTGCACTGATATGCTTCATTGTCCTCGTCCGTATTGCCGAGGAGATTCAGCGCAGATGGGTAAAATCCGGAAGCCCGGACATAAAAGCGCACATAACGGGCATATCCCCGATATTGCTCGCGGTGTGCATTTCCGTATATCTTGTTCCCGCACCCGACGAGCCCTACGACTGGCAGTTCGCCAAAAACATATACAGCGGAGCTTCCTCCCTTTTTGGCAGGATCTACGGCTATCTTACCCACCCTTCCGACGATTACGGAAGCATCGGTTTTTCCGACAGCGGCTCCTTTCTCGCGGGACTGCAAGGAAATGACGAGGTAGTCATGCACATCGAGACCGGAAATCCGGCAGTTAAAGAAGTCCGGCTCGCCGGCTGCATCAGCGGTGATTTCACGGGTCGGGAATGGATATTCGATACCGGAACGGAAAGCAGTTACAGAATGACGGACACGGCGGAGACTGCCTGTGCTGTCAGGAAATACGCAGGAGCCGCACAATCCGATCTGCTCCAGAATACCAATATGTACTTTGAATCCTTTATGTACAATACGAAGTACATTTTCTCTCCCGGGAAGATAAGGCTTGAGAAAACGAAAGAAAAACTTCCGGGAATAAGTGAAAGGAACGGCAGCATCATCTCCGAGCAGCGGCTCGGCTATAATGACAGATATCTGATCTCCTGCTATGTGCTTAATTACGGCTCACCCGATCTTCCGGAGCTGCTGGATAACGCGGAGCCGATCACCGAAGCAGAGTGGGATCAGACAGCGAGGGCGGAGAACATTTACGGTAAAGACGATTACTCTTTCGCGGATTATCTGGATCACAGCTCCGATATATACGAAAAATACTGCCGTCCGCTCGGCTTGTCTGAACGCGCGAAAGCAGTCATTGACGAGATAAAAAACAGCTCGGACAGCAGATACGGGAGAGCGAAGAAGCTTGAAGCTTATCTGAAAAAGCTGGAGTATTCCACAGATGCCGGAGCCCTGCCCGATACCGTCACGGACGCGGGGAGCTTCCTCGATCATTTCCTGTTCACATCAAAAAAAGGCTGGTGTATGCACTTTGCCACAGCGTTCGTGCTTATGGCTGACGAAATGGGCATGCCCTGCCGATATGTGCAGGGCTATACTGCCAAGCGCGATATCAGCGGAGATATGATCGTGAAACAGAGCAATGCCCATGCCTGGCCTGAGGTCTATTTCGACAATGTGGGCTGGGTGGCATTCGAGCCTACTCCGGGCTTCGCTGTTCCTGCCGGCTGGGGCAGATATGAAAATACCGCAAATGCGGAGAATGAGATGAATGACACGGATACCGGTGACGACACCGCCGAAGAGAGCGAAACAACCGAGGAATCGTCACAGACAGGCATCGATCCGATGATCTTCATTATTCCCACTGCAGCAGTCGCCGGATCGCTGCTGTTCTTCTGTATCGTCAGCCGTTTCGGTTCCCGCAGAAGGTACGAACGAATGAACCCGCAGGAAAAATTTACATACCTCACACAGCAGAATCTCCGTCTGCTCGGTCTGCTCGGATTTCCGCGAGAAAACGGCGAGACGCTGTCGGAATATTATGATAGGATAATGCGCTCCGAAAGACAGGATATAAAGGAGCAGATCGGATTTATCCCGCTTTATGAAACGGTACTGTACTCCGACAGAGAGATCACAGCCGCAGACATCGAGCCGTCTGAAGCCGCGCACAATGCTCTTCGCGAACTCGTAAAAAAAAGCAGCCTGAGATCCGGACTGATGCTGATGCTCCGGGATCAGTGACAGCTTGTTCGGTGAACGGATCACGAAATGTTATCTGTCACCGGTTCTGTATTACGAAATATATCCGCCATTATTTCTCCTTTCGGGCATAAGAAAACCGCCTTGATTGCTCAGGGCGGTTTTTGTTTTAATTGTTATCACGCAGTTTTGACATCAGCAATTTTTTCGAGATCAGATTCTCCAAAACTTCCCCAGTCAAAACTATTTCCTTCTTCCCACTCTACTGCATAAGAGTGAGGAATGGTTTCGGAAATATCAACAATCTCACCCTGTCTTCCTGTTTCTTTGATTAATACTTTGTCACCAAGACTTAACATATCAGCCACTCCCTTCTTTATCAAATGCTGTAATAAAACGAGCACAATTTGTTCCGTGATCGATTTGCCAACCAGTTAAAAACAAATGCTTCTCTGTAACGCCAAGTTGAGTATATATGTTAAAACATATATCTCCCTTTATTTTTCCTTCTTTGACATCAACACGAATGCCTTTCTCAAAAGCGTCTCTCAGCTGATTTCTTAATAATTCTCCGTCTTTAGTAGTATATCCTACCGCACTGAAATGATCCCAATGTTTGCCGTTTGGATTGAGACAAAAGCCTTCTATTTTTGAATCAGCTATAACAAATTCATTCATACTCATGACTTTTTCAGTCATATATTCAATTGTCAAGTCTTCTGCTTCTTTTGTCAACATATCATTTTCCGTCGTTTCTTCTTTTCCTACTTCTATTATACCACCATTTTCAGATTTGTCAACACCCTCGGCAGAATTATCCGTTGTTCCGATCTGCTCCCGTTCCGCTATCATCTGATCGAGCCTTTGCTCAATCTCCTCAATAGAGGTTCCTTCAAGCATTCTTTCGATATCTGCCTGAATGTCTTCAAGCGTCTCCTGCGGTGTGGTGACTTTGCACCGGCAGAACGGGTGCATCGGAGGACAGTTCACACCGACAGCCGCTTCGGATATCCTGAACCGCTCGCCGTCGAGATCGTCGCAGGTGTCACAGACGTTCTCTGCGTTCTCTCCGAGGGAGATAAACTCATACTCGTCGAAGCCTGCGTTCTTCATTCCTCTGAGCTACGCCTGATTGGTACAATAAAGTTATAATTTTTTCCGGATAGATAAATAAATAAATTACTTGACAATATGTAAATAAAGTGATATTATAATATAAATAGTTGTTCAACAAAACAGCATTTATTCAGAAGAAGGTCCATTTCGGAAAAGGAGGAATAATCAATATGACTGCATCTGATTCAATCAAGCGCGTGAACACAGGAAGACAATTTGAAGTCGATTTTGTTAAATTCCTTGCTATACTGTTTATAGTATTAGTTCATTCCTATGAGCAGTTCGGAGCGTTTGACCACGAGCATATATTTCCGGATACTGTATTCAGGCATGTGGTCGAATTTCTCGGAGGTCCGCCTGCGGAACCTGTTTTTCTGTTTTGTATAGGCATAGGTATGATATATTCAAAGCATAATTCGCCGTTGGATTACGTCAAGAGCGGACTGAAATTACTGTTAGCCGGATATCTTCTGAATTTCTTCAGGCAAACTCTGCCTCAGTTTATCGGCGTAATGATCGGTGTGGGAGAAGGTCTGGATCCGATCGGCGGCTTATTTGTTGTTGACATTCTTCCTTTTGCGGGAATGGCTTTCCTGACTGTCGCTCTTATGAAAAAAGCAAAATTCTCAACATTAATGATATGTGCAATTGCTTTTCTGATGCAGGCAGCCGGAATATGGGCAGCAAATATCGATTTTGAACCGGGAATTATTCAAAGTCTGCTTGGTCTTATTATTCCTTCAGGCACGTTTACTCCGTTCCCGCTTACTTTGTGGTTCGTTTTCCCTGCAGCGGGTATGCTTTTCGGCGAATATCTGCAGAAATGCGAGGACAAGAAGAAAATGTACACAAAGCTTCTTGCCATTTCACTGGTCATCTTTGCATCTATCACGTCAAGCTGTTTGTATTTCGGTATAGATATACGAAATATGTTTGTTTTATACGAAGATCTGTATTACCACACCAGTATGATCGGAACACTCTGGATCATGTGTATTGTTCTGTTCCTGCTCGCAGTATGCTATCTGATATTCAGAAAGCTCGAAGAAACAAAGGCGGGCACATTCGTAAAATATTGCAGTTCAAATATCAATACGATATATTTTATCCAATGGTTAGTAATAAGTTATACCCTATCTGTCCTTATGGTGCTGGATATCGAGAAAACCACTTCCCCGCTCATCATTATTCTGTGGTTTGTTTTCTCAGCAGTCGTCTCGATCTTAATATCGGTACCCGTGGTCAGAATAATGAGAAAAATAAAGAACAAAAAGTCCACAGCTGCCGATTAAGCACTTAAAATGATATGATAAAGACGCAGGATAAATGATCCTGCGTCTTTTTTAATCCTGCATTACTTTGCTGTTACGGTCGCAATATCACTTGAGGAGACCTTCGTCCACTCACCGTTTACATACGCTTTTACAGCGTAGGAGTATTTCTTTCCTGCCTTTGTGCCGGTAATGCGGACTGCGTTCTTTTCAGTCTCAGCGACAAGTTTCAGCTTGCCGTTCACATACTTGAAAACCCTGTACTTCTCTGCATTATCAACTTTGTTCCACCTGACCGCAATACTTCCCTCGTCAGCAGTCAGCGAAACGACCGGCTTGTAATTTGCTGTCACTGATATTTCATAGGCGTCCGCTGTTTCGGATAGATTTCCACCAATGCTGTATCTTATCAGGAATTCGTATGTTTTCCCGTTTTTGAGTCCGGAGACCGTAAGAGAAGTTTTTGATAAAGTCCGGAGCTTTTCGTACTTGCCGTTTCTCTTGATATATACTGTATAGCTCTCTGCGCCGGGCACAGCGTCCCATGTCAGTTTCGCCTTGCTTTCCGTTATTTCAGCAGTCACATCTCTGCCGCTGTTCGGACGGTCATCAGCAGCAACCGTATGATCGGTGTCTGTTGGAGTGTTGCTTGTCGGGTATGACGGGACAGACGGTGTATAGCTGATGCCGGTGATGATCCATTTCGCATAAAGCGTCTTGTCAGCAGTTATCACGGTTTGTTCAAAGTCGAACGGACTGCCCGTGCATCCGGCATTGTCATACCAGCCGATGAAAACCGATTCGCCGCGGAAAGGATCAGCCGGAGCCGATGCCTTTTCACCGCTTATGACCCTCTGCGATGCAACCGCGCTGCCTCCCCTGCTGTCAAATGTGACGGTAAACGGGTGCTCTATCCTGTCTATCTGTGCCTGTACTGCAGCGGCATATAATGCGGCACCGCTTTCGTTCGGGTGGAAAGAATTTCTCCGGACAAATGAGGTCTTGTCGATCTCATCAGGATCCGTTTCAAACAGGAGCAAATACAGCTCGTTTATGTATGGCTGGGACGAATATGCTTCGTGTCCTTCGAAATCGGATCTGACATCGACAAAATATATCTTGAGACCGCTGTTGTCATGCAGATCGTTTACAATTGATCTCAACTCATCATCAAACCAGTCAACGGCATCTTTCAGTATCGCCGCTTTGTCAGAAGGAAACATACCGGTGCCGGATACAAGATACGGATAGCCGACAACAATTATTGAAGCATCTCCCGCCGCGCTTGCTAAGTTTCTATATGCTGAAATAAGTTCGTTCTTTAACCCGGAATAGAAAAGGCTTTTTTTCGCATCGATCCCCGTCTGAAAGTATTCGGTGGTACTTGTGAATGCAGCAGTTAAAATATCTACAAAACCGATATCGTTACCGCCTATGCTGATCGTGATATAGTCATTGGACGTCAGAGCCAGCCCGTTCAGTATATCAAGCTGTGCCGGAAGCGATGCAGTACCGGTATATGCCGTGTCATTCCAGTCGAAATTATACTCTATTTCCTGTGTTTGCGTAAGATGCTTTATCTCTGCCGAAGATGCCGCAGCCAGGTACCAGTTAGTACCTCTGTGATCTGCCATAGTTCCGTTAACGCCGTCAAGCGTCAGCATTCCTGCCCACGCTTTGGAAGAACGATGCGCAAGCCAGTCCTGATTCACTGCAGAATCGCTGACTTTTTCGTCCTGTCCGTAAAACGGCTTTATACCCTCCCCGGACGAATATGAGTCTCCGAGAGTCACTATGATCCTCGGGTCTGTTTCTGCACCGGCCACAAATAAGAACTCCGGAATGATCCCGACGGCACTTGTAATTGCAAGCATTGCAGCTGTAATGAACGAAAGAATGCGATTTCTGATTTTTTTCATATATTACGTCCTTTCCGGGCAAAAATCAGTGTATCTTTATGATTTTTATATATTAATTATAATACCGCTGAAAACATTTGTCAAGTTTTTAGTCTTTATTTGTGATTTTTGGATATCTCCGCAGTCAGATCCGGTTTTGGACATCATTCTATAGACAAAAACAGGTTTTTGGTGTATAATAGTTTAGGAAACATCTAAAAACCTTTTGAGAGAAAAAGAGCTCAGTCCGAAAGGCAGGAATAAACCATGAAAATAAAACTCTGCACGATCGTCTCTCTTATATTGTGTGCAGCTGTTTCAGCAGGATGCGGCAAATCCGGACAGCAGGAGCCAACTGCAACTGCTGCCGCTTCCGTATCCGCGGAGACTGCCGAAGCAGATGCTGAAAAGAGAGATTCTGTCTATAAGGTGCTGGTAACGGATCAGTTAGGCAACCCTGTTTCCGGCGCAAAAGTGCAGTTCTGCAATGACGAAATGTGTCTTTTCTCCGTTACCGGCACGGACGGTATCGCCGAATTTGAGACTGACGAGGGACAAGGCTATGAAGTTCATCTGTTCAAGGTCCCGGAAAACTATGAAAGCGATGCTACCGTATATCCGGCTCCCGAAAAATACGGAACAGTAACGATTACAGCATATCTTAAAGATGATGCCGCTGATATTACCGACACCCGTTCCCCCGAAGAAGATTGAAATAATATGACAATTGAATTTCCCGGAATACGCTTGGATATAAAAGGCGTTTATAAAGGTTTAAACGGGTTTATTGCGCAGTCAGTTATTTTTTATGCAGCGATGCAAAGGTTGTGTGCGCCTATTTGTGCGGTATGACCTAAATATAAAAAACAGGAGAATCAAATGGAGAAAAGCAAAGCCGGAAATATCCGCGATACGGTCATTAAGATCATTCAAGCTGTCCTTTGCACCGCCTATGTAATGTTCATGTCGGTGCAGGTGATCGGCATTTACAGCTCCGGTTCAGCAGCACAGGCTGATGACCCGAAAGCGCAGATATATACACAGGATATCGCCGCCGACGCTGTTATCAAGGGACTGCCCTTACTGATACTTTCAGCGGCAGTCACGATAACAGCAGCGGTACTCGGAGTACGGAACAGGAACAAGCCTTTCAATGACCCCGTTATAAAACGTGATATCGTCACTTCCGGGATAAAGACACCTACCGCAGAGATGCTTGCCGAAAGGTCAAAGCAGAAACGGCTTCATACAGCCGGCCGGATATGCTTCGCAGCCGCTATGGTGCCGATAATCCTATATATGACCAATGCCTCGCATTTTGACCGTTCCGATACTCAGGGTCTTGAATCTGTCATCGGGGATATGGTGATGTTCATTCTTCCGTGGACGATCATAGGTGTAGGCGAGCTGGCTGTATCATACACTCTTATTGACAAGAGCGTCAAAAAGGAGATCGAACTTGCAGCAGACTGTGAAAGGAATGCAGGCACATCAAAAACGGAAGTGAAACGTCCCAAAGCAGTCATTATAGTAAGATGCGCTGCGCTCGCGGTTTCAGCCTTGCTGATTATATCCGGCATTTCAAACGGCGGAGCGAATGCGGTGCTGTCAAAAGCAATAACGATCTGTACGGAGTGTATCGGACTTGGATAAAATGAAAAACAAAGAGACGCTAAAGACTATGCGTCCGTCAAAAAGACGGCTGATACAGGTCTATGCCGCAGTGCTCTACAATGCGCACATCAGAGGGTTCATTGAAGGCAGGATCTATACCGGAAAGGCGAAAATAGCCTGTGTTCCGGGATTAAACTGCTATTCCTGCCCCGGTGCGGTGGGTTCCTGTCCGCTTGGGGCATTGCAGAACGCGCTCGCATATTCCGGCAAGACAGCGCCGTTCTATGTTTTCGGGATACTGATACTGTACGGTATAATTCTTGGCAGAACTATTTGCGGATTTTTCTGCCCTCTGGGACTTATACAGGAACTTCTGCACAAGATACCTACTCCGAAGATACCGAAGAACCGCATAACACGCGCACTCTCATATCTGAAATACATAATACTTGCGGTGTTTGTCTGCGGAATCACGTTATGGTACGGCCTGGCGCACGATACCGCTGTTCCGGGATTCTGCAAGTATATCTGCCCGGCAGGCACATCTGAGGGAGCTGCGGCTCTGCTTGCCAATCCCGCAAACGCGGAGGACTTCGGTATGCTCGGCATACTCTTCACCCGCAAGTTCATTATAATGCTGCTCACAGCTCTTTTCTGCATTTTCTGTTACCGTGCTTTCTGCCGTTTTATATGCCCGCTGGGCGCAATATACAGTCTGTTCGGCAAGTTCAGCATAATCGGTGTAAAAGTCGATAAGAACCGCTGCAGCGGCTGCGGTGCATGTGTGAGGAACTGCGGTATGGACGTGCGGAAAGTCGGTGACCGGGAGTGCATAAACTGCGGAAAATGTATGGAAGTATGCGCACAGAAAGCTATCTCGATAAAAGCCGGCAGCTTTACTCTGAAAGCTCCGGAGGGCGGCTGTGCAGATGACATACCCGGCGCGGAAAAGAAAAGGAAGCTGTTTGAAAAAGTAACATGGTGTATAGCATTCGCTTCCCTTGCATTCGCACTTGTATGGTTCAACTTCCTTGACCCGTCATTGCAGAGAAATGAAGAACAGTCCGTACAGCAGGCACAGACCGCTGAAAGCGCAGAGATCCCGACAGGATATGAAGTCGGAAGCAAGCTGTCGGATTTTGAGACGGAACTGTTCGACGGAAGCACATTCTCGATAAGCGCTTCAAAAGGAAAGCCTGTATTCATCAATCTCTGGGCGACATATTGCGGTCCGTGCGTCCGGGAACTGCCGCTTTTCGAGGAACTGTACAGGGAGCACAAAGACGATATAACCATGGTTGCCGTGCATAATTCCGAACTGGACGATGACCCGGAAGCGTTCGCGAAGAAGAAAGGTCTTGATCTGCCATTTGCCGTAGATACGGAAGATAAAACAGTATGGAATGCGGTTGGCGGTACTGAATCTATGCCGCAGACGATAGTGCTGGACAGAAACGGAATTGTTATCTATAACAAGCGCGGTTCTGTGAAGAAAGAGCTTCTTGAATTGCTGTATCAGGAAGCATCAGCGCACTGAATCCTCATTCAAAGCAGCACCCGCGGGACCGTTCATTGCAGTCATGGCGGGTGCTTTGCTGTTTCAGAGGATCTTTCCCATGCAGAAACCCTGCCATAAACGTTTATGCACCGGTTCTTGACTTTTTCACTCTTTCGCGGTATAATAATCAAAACAGTATAATATGGTGATGACAAAATGGATTTTTTAACTATAATAATTGCAGTCTGCTCATGTCTTAATCTGATACTTCTTGCAGTTCTTTGCATCTTTACTGTCGGCAAAGACAGGACAAAGCAGATAAACTCAAAACTTTCAGAACTAAAAAACACGGTTGAATCGGACAGCCGGGAGAATGCCAAGAACAACGCTGTTATTATCAGCACTCTCAAAAACAGCGACGATCAGATAAAAGAGACCGCAGCCGTTTTTTCCGGGCTTAAAGCAGATGTTCTCCAGAAGATGAACGATATCAATGTTGCAAATTCGGAAAGCACGATAAAGCTTATGAAGGAGAACAGCGAGCATTTTGCAAAGCTAAATGAAACGCTCACAGTCAGCATAGACAAGCTTCGTGCCGAAAACAAGGAAAGCCTTGATAAGATAAACGGCACAGTGAACGAGAAGCTGCAGGATACCCTCGACAAAAAGATCAACGAGTCATTCCGTACCGTAAACGAACAGCTTATCGGCATTTCAAAAGGTCTCGGAGAGATGCAGAGCGTAGCTTCAAATGTTTCCGATCTGAAAAAAGTGCTTTCAAATGTCAAGACGCGCGGAAATTTCGGAGAAGTCCAGCTTGAATCCGTACTGCAGGATATCCTTGCGCCGGATCAGTATGTGAAGCAGGCAGATATCCTTCATAACGGGACACAGGTCGACTTCGCTATCAGATTTCCCGGAACGGATAATGTTCCCGTATATCTGCCTATCGATTCAAAATTCCCCGGCGACAGCTATGAGGCGCTTGTTGATGCGCTCAGCAGCGGCAGCCGCGAAGATATCGACAGATGCAGGAAAAATTTACAGAATGTCATAAAAGCCGAAGCCAAAAGCATTCGCGACAAGTATATTTCACCGCCGGCTACTATGGATCTTGCCATAATGTTTCTGTCATCAGAGGGTCTGTACTCCGAGATAGTCAGCACTCCGGGACTTGTTGCCGAGCTCCAGACCATGCGGATAAACGTCGCGGGACCATCGACTATGTCGGCTATGCTCAACAGCTTCCGCATCGGATTCCAGGCGCTTCGTATGCAGCAAAAGAGCGTGGAGATACAGCGTATTCTTGAAGCCGCAAAGAAAGAATTCGGCAGGTTCGGAACAGAGCTTGATGGTATGAGGAAAAATCTTAAAGCTACCGAAAACAAGCTGGATTCGCTGATAGGTACGAGAACGAATGCGATCAACAGAGCTCTCAGAGGTATAACGGAACTCTCGGACGACGATCTCGCCGGAAAGCTGATCGACAGCGTTGCAAAGAATTCCGATGATGATGTATAAACCGAAAAACCGCGGGAAGATAACGTAGCTTCCCGCGGTTTTATCATGTCATTTTCTGAACTTTACCCCTCCGCGATATGCGCCGGATACCATTTCTCAAACCATACCGTGAACACTCCCATGAGTGCGGTACATCCGTTGCAGACTATCAGAGAAACAACATTCAGACCCGCCGAATGCATCAAAAACGCGGCAAATGCAAGAATTATATACAGCACGCCCCAGGCTGCCGCAAGTATTTTGTTCGTTCTTACGAAAAGGGGATTTTCAAGTGCTTCATTTCCGCCGTAATTGTACTTGACATACGCGGCGCAGAGCGGTTCGCGGGTAAATGCCGATATCAGCCACATCAGTCCGAATGCAAGATCACCGGTATCACAGGCAAGATTGGAATTGCCGGTCACGAGCGCGAATACAGACAGTGCGGAGACACAGGCTGCCGAAAGTCTGTCGTAGAGCGTAATTTCATGCTTGAACATCACTATCGGCATGAGCGCACATACGCCTATCGTGATGATAGAACCGACAAATGAATCTATCGACACCGCTATCCACATCGTTATCCACATGGTGAGCAGCACGGCAAGCTGCGGTTTTTTGAGTGCGCCGTTTTTCGGAACGGGTTCGGAGTACTGCTTATCCTGTCCGAAAAACTCGTCCCAGTGTATCATCAGGGAGAAGTCTCCTTTTACAGTGTAAAGATGATCTCCGAGAGCCTTTGTACCGCTCAGCTTTTTGGCAGCGATGTCCTTCCACACCTGCCAGGGAGTGTCTATCCGTGTCGTGGCAGTAAGGGAACCGTCGGTAAGAACGCGGCTGCCGTCCTTTGTAAGTTCGATCTGATATGTTTTTCCGAGATCGGTGTAGCAGATCTCAAGTACCCGGTCTTTCCCGTCATATCGGTTCTTATTATAGAGCGCAGCCATCTGCCGGGTGAAGGAAAGGCTCTCTTCCGCCTTTTCGCCTGTACGGCGGTCAATGCCCCAGCTCGCGTCCGCCATTTCCTCGAATACTTCTTTCGGATAAAGAAGCTCGCCGAGATGTGCACGGGTATCCGCGGTGATCGCACCCTGTGCGTACTCCTTTCCGGCGGTTCTGACATAACCGAGGTACTCGTCAGTCCGCTCCGACAGCTCCGGTACAGAGAACAGCTCACCCTGTCCGCAGAATATGGCTTCATACTCACCTTTGCCGCAGATGTGATCGAACATTCCTCTTACCGCGTCGTAATTCCCGGCCGCCGACCAGAAACCGCAGGTCGATATCACCGCAAACTTCTTTCCGGACATATCGTATCGTGCAGGGTGACTTCCGCTTCCTACGCTGTCGGTTCTGTCCTCCATAAACGGCAGCACCATAGGAAGCATACGGTCTATCATATCTTTGAGAACACCGGGAACGCTGAAATAATAGAGCGGGAAGCTGTATATCACCATGTCAGCTTCAACAATCTTCTGTATTATCGCTGTCATATCGTCATTCGTGACGCATTTTCCCGGAGTTGCCTTCCAGCAGACGAAACAGCCTTTACAGCCCTTTATATTCTTCTCTTGCAGATGTACGATCTCTGTGCTGTTATCAGAGACTTCATTCATTCCTTCAACGAATGCTTTCGTCAGTTTAAGGGAATTGCTTTTCTCTCCCTTCGGACTTCCGTTGAGTATAAGTATTTTCATTCTTTATTCTCTCCAATCATTTCAATGCACTTACCGCACCATTCCTCAAGCATTTTCATGTACATTTTTCCGTATTCCACAGTCATCTGCCAGTAGAGCGCATTCTCCGGCGAGCTGACATACTGTGCGTATGACAAGGCAGATTCCGTGGGTTTGTCCAGACTTCTGCCGAACTGCATTACCTCTTCCCGTACGGTATTAAAGAATGCAATATTCTCCTCTGCCGGAAGCTCACCGCGGAAGAATGTGAGCATAAGGAGTCTGCTTCGGGTATCAAGGCACGACTCTGTACGAAGCCAGCGGATAAGCTCATCTTTCCCGGCATCGGTTATCGAAAAAAGCTTCTTATCCGGTCTTCCCTCCCCTTTTATTGCGGTATCCGTGACAAAACCGCTCTTTTTGAGAGTCTGGAGTTCCCGGTAGATCTGACTTGTCTGTGCTGTCCAGAAATAGTTCAGAGAATCTCTGAACACCTCCATTATCTGATAGCCGGTCATACTTCCGTAATTGAGCAGACCGAGAATACCGTGTTTAAGCATGTTCCTTCCTCCTTATTCCACTTGTGGAATATTATACATCATTCTTTTCAGTTTGTCAAGTGCTTTCCGGATATGGTTGATGCATCTGTAAGAATTATCCGTGCGGAATTGACATATTTATAATAACATGGTATAATGTAAAATAATATTATATTTTTCCCCGGATTACTCACCCAAAAAACGGGTGCAGCGTCACGCTGCCGCGGGTCAAGGGCGCGCAGCCCTTGTGCCGTCTGCAAAGACAGCGCGTATGTGCCCTGGTTATTTATCCGGGTAGTCACACAATATTATTGCATACAGAAGAAGGAGAAAAAATGTATTACACAAATGTTCTTGATCTGATCGGCAATACCCCTCTGCTCAGTCTGGAGCAGAGCACCGGACTGCAGATCTACGCTAAAGCAGAGTTTTTAAATCCCGGCGGAAGCATAAAAGACCGCATAGCTCTCAATATGATCGAGGAAGCGGAAAAGGACGGGCGGCTAAGACCCGGAATGACGATCATCGAACCTACCTCCGGAAATACCGGTATCGGGCTTGCGCTCTGCGGTGTACGGAAAGGCTACCGCGTTATCATCGTAATGCCGGAAAACATGAGCGAGGAACGCAAAAAGATCATACGCGCGCTCGGAGCGGAACTTGTACTTACAGATCCGAAACTGAGCATCGGCGGTTCCGTGGACAAGGCGCTGGAGATCGCAGGAAGCTCGGAGGACTACTTCGTACCCCAGCAGTTCCAGAATCCCGCAAATCCGCAGACGCACTACCGCACAACTGCCGTTGAACTTGTCGAACAGCTCGGCAAGAAGATCGACGTCTATGTATCCGGCGTTGGAAGCGGAGGCACTTTACAGGGAATTGCCCAGTACCTCCTCGAACAGAACCCGGACTGCAAGATCGTCGCAGTTGAGCCTCTCCACGTTTCCGCGCTTCTCGGAGATGAACCCGGTCTGCACCAGATACAGGGAATAGGCGACGGTTTTATTCCGGATATCCTCGATACATCTATCATTACGGATATAATCGAAGTCTCCGATGATGACGCTATCAACACCGCACGCGAACTTGCAAGGATACAGGGATTGCTTGTCGGTACATCTTCCGGCGCCAATGTATGGGCAGCGAAGAAGATATCCGAGAAATACGGCAGGGATAAAGTCATCGCAACTGTTCTTGCTGACCGCGCGGAAAGATATTTCAGCACATCTCTTATATAAGCAGTTTACACTCAATATCACAGTATGGTATAATCAACGTAAAGAAATCCATGATAAAAATGCAGACCTGACAGGTAAAACTCCCGACAGATCTGCATTATTTCATATACAGAAAAGTGATACGGTATATTTATTCAATGTTTTTCAGACAGAAGCAGATATCCGCGTATCAGATTGGAAAGGAAATAAAGCACAGCGCATTCATTTTCCTGCCAGATACGGAAACGGCGCTTTACACCGCATATCAGATACCCGTCAGTAACTTCCCCGCTGCCCGTTCGTATGATCATTACCGAACTTAAACCCCGGCTTTTCAGAGCATCATAAAGAAGCGGACATTTCTTCTCGATTTCAGAAATGTCGCTGGACGTATACAGATCTTCTCCGCCAAGTTCCGTGATATCGGATACGTCAAGAGCAAGCTGTTCGTCGGTGACAGATCTCAGCCTGTTTTCACTGTCAGCAAAATAAAGATCCGGTATCTGAAGAAAATCCGTCAGAAATGTAAGAACCGACCTCATCTTCTGACGCAGTGTATTACCGCGCTCAAAAAGCTTCTGCAGCTTTATCATATCGTCATAAATATTGTGCTTGACCAGCTTTTTGATCTCGATGTCACGGTGTTTATCCGCCCGGTATATAGCATAGCAGTTGCGCCCCTTGTTTTTTCCGAGATAAAGCATTTTATCCGTAAGCGCAAACAGATCGGAGTAGTTCTCCGCATCTTCCGGGAAAGATGCACAGCCCGCAGTACAGGTAACAAATGTACTTCCCGAATCAAGGCTCACATCCTGCCTCAGAACACCGCTGTTCTCGTAAAGATCCTTAAAGAATCCCTGCTTCGCCGAAAGCTCAGTATCCCGAATGTCTATCATCAGAAGCTCATCGCCGCCGAAACGCCCGACAATTCCGTTCTCGCCCAGTTTTCCCGCAAGAGATCCAGTCACAGCCTTGAGCACGGTGTCACCTGCTTCATGTCCGAATGTATCGTTGATATACTTGAAATTATCCAGATCAATTATTGCGAATGTGAAAGGAGTCCCGGAAGATATAAGCGAATGTACAAAGTTTATGGCATACATTCGGGAAATAATGCCGGTAAGCGGATCAAGTACCTCGTCCAGAGGAGTCTCGTCAAGAAGCTTGTCAAAGAAATGGATACGGCGAAGTTTTTCTACGGTATAAACTGCCTGCTGATCTTCCGAACGCTTCTGTCTTCTCAGCACATCGGTAATATCGACAAAGCTTCCTACAAGACCGACTATCTTGTCGCCTTCATAAAGAGGTCTCTTCGATGCGATTATATCCCTTTCCTCTCCGCGCACTATACATTTTCCGTGTACTTTGTAAGTTGATCTGCCTTTCAGTACACGAAGCTCGTCCTGCTTATAAGGCTCCGGATCATTGTGCCAGCCCATATCTTCATCTGTTTTCCCGATAAGCACATCTGCGGATTCAAAGCCGTAAAAATCGAGGAATGCCTGATTTACACCGAGAAAACGGCGTTCGCTGTCTTTCCAGAATACACAGTCCTGAGATGTATTTATTATGCTGTCAAACAACTCAACCGTCATGTTCATAAAAAATCACCTTATTAATGACAGGATACCGCAAATCGGTTTTCCGGGAATGATGTAATATTATCAAGTCCTGTCAGTCTGTTTCAATTTAACATAAATCATATTATAGCACACTTCCGTATAAAAATCAAGTTAAGAATCTAACGCACTGCCGTAAGCAAAACCGACCGACGCACAGGAGAATGCACCGGTCGGTTTATTGGTTTTAAGTATTATCAGCCGAATATCTGTCCCGGAAGCTTAAGCTTTTCTTTCGGCAGAAAGTCCTTGTCGAATTCCTCCACGTCCGCATCATCGACATAGTAGCCTGCGGGGGTCTGATACACTCCGGCAATACCGTCCAGATAACCGGGAATTAGTTCCTTGCAGAGGAAGAAAGAAGCATCTGCATCTTCCGGCAGATCGTGGTATCTTATGCCGAATCTGCTTGCGTAGTCAAACCCGCTCTTGCCGTAAAAGTCAATGTTCCCTTCAAACAGCACGGCTCCGAATCCCATTTCCGAAGCCTTTTCTATGGAACGGTCAAGCAGTATCTTTCCGTAACCCTTTCGTTTCAGTTCCGGCGTAATGCAGATAGGTCCCATTGTGAGAACATCTATGTTTCTGCCGTCATCGGCATTTATCACTGTTTTCACGAAGATGTTCTGCCCGATAATTCTGCCGTCCTGCTCCATTACGAGATCAAGTTCCTTCACAAATGCGGGATCGTCACGCAGCACATGGATAACAAAATGCTCGGTGCAGCCCGGACGATATACGTTCCAGAATGATTCGCGGATAAGTTTTTCTACTTCCCTGCGGTCTTCTTTGGTTTCATTGCGGATAATGTAATTGTTCATTGTATTTCCTCCTGTTATAGTTTTTTATCTTTATTATCTTTTGACTGCCATAACACTTCCATGATAGATCAGATACAATCCGGCGCTCAATAAGACAGAACCTATAATATCTGTGAGCCAGTGAACACCGGAAATAGTTCTCCCTATTACCATAAACAAAGAGAACAATATTGCAAACAAATATATTATATGTTTGATCGCTGCTCTTTTTATTCTGTGGTATGACTGAAAACAAAGCGTTGGCATCACGCTCAGTACAAGAAGCGTCGTTGATGACGGATAAGACGCTTCCATGAATCCGTTGATCGGTACAGGCCGATAATTTATCGGGATCATTTCAAATATCAGATAGCAGAATATCACTATGACATAGTATACCCCAAGCAGTAATATATCTGTATCTACCTTTATTAGGCTCTGTCTTGTGAAAAGCTGTACGGCACCCAGCACAGCGAATATCATGCACACAGCCACCGGTACAAGTCCCAGCCAGTCTGTGATAGTGTACAGCGTCATATTGACACCGGTCAGCTCATGGAATTTTACATTCATATCTGCAAACCCGATATTCGTTCCGTTCTGACCTATCGGCTGTACATTGATCGTCTGTATAAGTACCGTCCAGATACCAAACATTATCAGTATGACCATACCCGATAGCAGTATTGTTTTTATGTTTCTTGTCATAGTGCTCCCTTATTGCTTCAGATTTACCTTTTTCGGGGTGCATATCAGCACATATATCAGATATGCACCTGTCAGCGCTATTCTTATTCCGACATTGAGCATCTGACCGCCCTGCTCGCTTCCCGCGATATCAACAAGTATCTGCGCCGAGCCAAACCCCGAAAGCATATTGTTAAGCGAGTGGAATGCTATACAGGGTATAAGGCTTCCCGTTCTTACGAATATGAATACAAGCAGAAATCCCACAGAAACGGCATACACTATCTGAATAAGATCGCTGACAAGATCATATCCGTTCAGCAGGTTTACGATATGCCCGACACCGAATGTAACTGCGGAAACTATTACAGCAGAAGTCATATTGTTCTTCGCCATACCCCGGAACAGGAATCCGCGGAAGATGATCTCTTCGAGGAATCCCACAAAAAGCATGCATACGGTATGCAGAACAAGCGATACCGGTTCAGACTGCGGAGCAAACCCGAAAATAACGCCGACTGACGCTATTATCAGAAGCGGGATATAGAACAGCATCTTCCCTGCCGATACTTCCGGCTTGCAGAGTCCGAGATGCTCATACAGTCCGTTCTTTGTTATGAACAGGAACAGCACGACAAACAGAGCGATATCGAATACAGTCTCACAGAGTGACCCGATACCGGTCATCTCGGAAAGATTCATCATTACAGACGAGCCCACAACATAAATTATTATAAGTATAACCGCAAACAGTACTTCGTTCATGTCAAACAGTTTTTTCATTGTTTTCCTCCCCTTTGATAACGCCGATAATTCCGAAAAAAATATTCCGGAGCATTCTCACATAGTACGCTTCATCAAATTCCATATCATTGTTTGCGAGCATGCTTGCCGCTCCGTGAACGCAGACGAACAGCGTTTCAAATGCTTCTTTTGCCTGCATTTCCGAAAGTCCGGTCTGACCGCAGACAGCCTGTATCATCGGCGACAGTTCATCGGAAGAGATCAGTTCACGCAGATCGGTGCTGCGGAATTTTCCGGACTGGAACAGGAAGCGGAACAGATGCTTCTCCTCATTTGCGAACCGTATATACCGCAGTCCGATTGACAGCGCGGGATTGCCGGCATTTTCGTCCGGCGTCATGATAGATTCCGTGTGAAATTCATCGGCAGCTGCGTAAACATCGGCTTTAAGCTCCTCTACCGTTTTATAGTGGTACATCACCGGCTGAGTGGAGCAGTCAAGTTCGGCGGCTACCCTCCGGACGTTCAGCGCATCTGCGCCCTCTTTGCGGACTATGCTCAATCCGGCTTCTATTATCATTTCTTTTGTTATTCTTGCTTTTGGCGGCATATCGGCACCTCTTTCAAACAACACTTGTTATATAACACTTGTATTATAACATAAGTTATTTTATTTGTCAAGACTATTTTATAAAAAAATCTTCAGAACGTTTCCATTCCGAAGATGTTTTTAATATTTAACGAGTATCTACCCATAGACAAAATTCAGTAATTTCGTCACGATTCAGATATGCGCGCAAAGCGCGCTCCATAATTGTGAATTGTGCATTGTGAATTGTGCATTTGTCTCATAGTATCATGTCATTATCTTCCGGAAGTCGCTGTCAGATGCCGGAAAGACAATAAAATCCGTTATATACAGTCCGATCGTTTCGCTGTCGGAGAAGTGTTTGTATGTGGCTGCATCGGTTATCATGCGAAGCTCATTTCCTCCCGCAGTTATGCGGCAGTCGTTCGTGTCCCCCGTGAAATACTCGGATAAAAGCTTTCCTCTGAAATGCGCATTTTCCTCCGATATGCGTATATTCTCCGGGCGAACGGCAACATCTACCGCGCCGGTGATCTCTCCGCTGTAATCAAGGGTACCGTCAATACCGTCAAGCTTTATCTTTCCGTTTTCGGAAACGCCCTTGAGGAAATTGACCTTTCCGACGAAATCAGCAACGAACTGGTTTTCCGGCTTCCGGTAGATCTCCACCGGAGTACCTACCTGCTGCAGCACGCCGGAGTTAATAACGAACACCCTGTCCGACATCGTCATAGCCTCACCCTGGTCATGGGTAACATAGACAACATTTATGCCGAGGCGCGCCTGTATCTCCTTTATCTCGAACCGCATACGCTCACGGAGCTTAGCATCAAGATTTGAGAGCGGTTCGTCCAGCAGCAGCACCTTCGGCTCTGCAACAAGCGCCCTTGCAAGAGCGACACGCTGCTGCTGTCCTCCCGACAGCTCGGAAGGCATACGTTTTGCGTACTGGCTTAAATGCACTGCCTCCAGCACCTTTTCCACCTTTTCCTTTATTTCCGCTTTCGGCACCTTCCGTATTTTAAGCGGGTATGCCACATTTGCGAAAACATTCAGATGCGGCCATACCGCGTAAGACTGGAATACCATTCCGAGCTCGCGCTTTTCCGGCGGCACGAATGTATCGGCAGAGCTCACCACCTTGCCGTCGATGCGGATCTCACCGGACGTGGGCTTTTCAAATCCCGCGATCATACGGAGCATCGTGGTTTTCCCGCAGCCGGACGGTCCCAGCAGAGTTATGAACTCTCCGTCCCTGAATTCATCGGAGATATCGTTCACAACAACCGAATCACCGAATTTTTTTGTAACATGATCAAGTGTTATTACTGACATATCTGACCTCTTATATTGAAAATTTACCCTTTGTAAGCTTCGACAGTACGATATTCAGCACCGCAACAAGTATCAGTATAGCACCGGCAAGCGCTGCCGCGGTCTGCTGGCTGTGATAGGTCTGGTACAGGAACAGATCCACGCCAAGAGATTTGGTCTTGTCCGAGTACAGCATATTCGACATCGTAAGTTCATAGAAGCACGGCATGAATATCAGGAACCAGCCTGCCACAACAGACGGACCGATAAGCGGGAACACAACGTCTTTCAGCCGCCGCAGCCAGCCTGCACCGGAAACCTGCGCCGCTTCTTCGAGAGAAGGACTCACCCGTGACAGCGCCGAGACTACCGATCTCATTCCCATGAGCATATATTTTATCATGTATGCTATGACCATTATCCATATCGTGTTGTAGATGTTGATACCGAAACGTCCGGACATTGTCATGATAAGCGACAGCGCGATGACAACGCTCGGCGTTCCGGAACCGACAGTTATCAGGAAGTCGGGTATGCTCCTTCCGCGTACATTAGTCCGTTTCAGCAGATACGCCATTATGATGCAGACTATCATGCCGAGCGAAGCTGCCCATACCGAGGATATAAGGCTGTTTCCTGCGGATTTGACGATCGAGTTCCGGGAGAATATCGTCTCCCAGTATTTGATGGTGAAGTTCCCCTCCTCGAACACGCTCTTGCCCATATTTACGGTGAAAGATGTGGCAAATACAGAAGCGAACGGTATCACGATTACTACCACAGCGAACAGCCCGGTGAGTATCGTGAGCGGTATGCGCCATTTTCCGAGATCAACTGTGTTCGGACGCACGGATTTTCCGGATATCGTTATGTAGTCGCGCTTTCCGATAACGAAGTTCGATATGAAAAGAATCACAAGTGCCAGCACCATAAGGAATACCGCAAGCACCGTCGCATCGGTAAGCCCCTCCGCCGAGCCGACATAAACATAATCCACTATTCTTGTGGTTATCGTGTATATCTTTGCAGGAGCGCCGATTATCGAAGGTATTCCGTAACAGGAAGCGGCTGCCACAAATACCAGCAGCGCCGAAGATGCAATAGACGGCAGCATCAGCGGCAGTGTCACCGTAAACAGCATTTTAACCGGAGAAGCTCCCGATATACGCGAAGCCTCTTCAAGCGACGGATCCATGTTCTCCATTGCTCTCGACAGGGTTATGAACGCATAAGGGTAATAGAACGTCGTCAGCACCCACACAAGTCCGCCTATCGAGTAGATATCGAACGGCGCTTCTGACAGTCCGAATATGCTCTCAAGGAACACATTCAGTGTACCGACTTTCGGATTAAGCAGTCTCAGCCATGCCATAGCCCCAACATAAGGCGGCACCATATACGTCATCAGAAACAGCGTTCTGAACAGCTTTCTGCCGTAAAGATTCGTCCTTCCCACCAGAAAAGCAAGCGGAAACGCGATCAGTACGCCGAATACCATTGACAGGGACGCGGTTATAAGCGTGTTCAGCACACAGCTCCAGTTCATCGAAGTCGAATATATCCGTGTGAACGCATCGAGCGAAAAGCTTCCCTCCGCAAAGAATGCGCGTATCAGAAGATATACCAGCGGGAACACCTGGAACACCAGCAGGAACCCTACAATAGCTATGATGAACAGCCACTTGACATCAAAATAGAACTTCTTTTTGTTTTCCACAGATGTACCTCTATAACCTTAAAAGGGGCGTACAGCATACACCCCTTTCATTATTATTATCAGCCGGGAATCGTCACGTTGTTCTGGAACATCGTGCGTATCTCGTCTCTCTGCTTGTAACATTTCTCCCAGTCAACGGGGATAGTATTCTCCATAAGCTGTACCAGCGGGATAGCATCGTAAGGATATTCGGAAACGTCCTTTCTTACCGAGTACATCCAGCCGTTTACGATGAGCTTCTGTCCTTCGGGAGAGAGGAAGAACTTCTCGACTGCCTTTGCAGCAAGCACATTCTTGTTTGCGCTGTGTTCTTCGTCTATTATCATTATCGTGGACGGGATCGGGATACAGCCGTCATCGGGATAGATGACCTCAAGCTTGGAATTCTCTTCCTGTCTCTTCTTGAGAACAGACTCTTCAAGCACCATTATCTCCTTGCATTCGCCGGTCTCAAGCTTTGTAAGCGCAACGGAACCGGATTCGATAGCAACGTTCTGTGCGTTGAGCGACTTGAAATACTCCTCGCCGTACTTGTCATAAAGTCCGACAACGGAAGAGTACGCCGTACCGGAAGTGAGCGGATTGCTCATGGAGAGATATCCCTTCATCTCCGGATTTTCAGCGAAATCCTTGAAAGATGTGGGGAGTTCGTCCTTGCTGTATTTCTCGGGATTGTACGCGAGTACCATATTGCATACGCGGACAGGATACCAGTATCCCTCGGGATCATAGTCGAACATGAGCTTGTCGACACCGGAGAAGGTGTACGGTTCAAGAATGCCTTTTTCCTTGAGTTCGAGGGAGTAGGAAGGCTCAGCGACCATTAGCACGTCACAGCCAAGCATTCCGGAATCCATTTCCGCAGCTATCTTGGACTGGATCGTACCGGAACCGCCCTGGAAAAATTCGATATCGAGGTTCGGGAACTGTATCTCAAGCTCCTTCTCCATATCGTCAATAATGTCCTCATACATTGATGTGTAGATAACTACCTTTCCGGAAACAGATGTATCACCGGTAACTTCGGGATTTCCGGTTTGTGCCGCTGTATCACTTTTGCCGCAGCCCGCAGCAGCAAGTGCTATACACAGCGCGGAAAACGCCGCAATTATTCTCTTTTTCATATCTTTCTTCCTTTCAATACAGGAGCACATCGGGGATATCCCATGCTTCTCTGCAATTTTCATACGATATTATAGCATATTTTGTATTCATTTTCAAGTCTTTTTGTATATTTTCATCTTCATAAGAAAAGAGCAGGTGAATGATCACCTGCCCGTTATCTGTTTTTATCGGTTTATTCTGAACCTCGAAACATGGTCTTTCAGCAGCTTCGACTGACCGGAAAGCTCTTCGCATGAAGCAGCCGTCTCTTCGGCCGTCGCAGAGTTTGTCTGGATAACCTGGGATATCTGCTCTACGCCGGAATTGATCTGCTTTATGGATTCGTTCTGTTCTGCACTCGCCGCAGCTATCTTCTCGATAAGCACCGCTGTCTGCGAGGACATATCCTTTACTTCCTTCATTGATTCGGCTGTCGCAAGTGCTATCTTGCTGCCGTTATCCACTGCCTCAATCGCGGCATGAATAAGGGACGATGTGCTCTTTGCAGCTTCATCAGACTTACCGGAAAGGTTTCTGACCTCGTCCGCAACAACGGCAAAGCCTTTTCCCGCCTCACCTGCTCTTGCAGCCTCAACCGCCGCATTCAGAGCAAGGATATTTGTCTGGAACGCAATATCTTCGATAGTCTTGATGATCTTCTCTATCTCCTGCGACGTGGTACTTATATCGCTCATCGCCTGTACCATGCTCTGGATCTCGCTGTCCTGCTGATTTACCTTGTCCTGCGTCAGCCTGGACAGATTTCCGGCTTCCGACGCATTCTGCGCAGTATTCGCGATCTGCGAGGAAACTTCTGCGATAGTAGCGGAGATCTGCTGGATCGCGGAAGCCTGTCTTGTGGTACCGTCCGCAAGCGACTGGGAGCCCTCTGCCATCTGAGTGGAGCCGTTGAATACCTGCGAGCTTCCGTCGTCGATATCCGACATGATACTGCTCAGCTCGTCAAGGATAAGATTCATGGAATCTCTGATCTTTACAAAGTCTCCGGTATATTCAACTGACGGCGGTACTGTAAGATCACCCTTTGAAACCGCAGTAAGTACATTCGAGATATCATCAACATAAGTACGCATAGCATCTATGCATTTCTCAAATTCAGCACAAAGCGTTCCTATCTCGTCATCTGAATTGTAATCAAGGCGTACCGAAAGATCGCCCTGCGCGATGAGAGAAGCCTGTCCGGCAAGCTTTTTCAGGGGGGTAAGCTGGCGGAGCAATACAAAGAATACCAAAGCGTTTCCGCATATAAGGAATACGACAAAGCTTATGAGGAATACCAGTCCGAGGTCTGTGAGAGCGCCTTCGATATCGCCTTTCGGCAATACATAGCCTACCGTCCAGCCTGCATTGTCAAGCTTCTTGAATGTAAAATACTTTTCTGTGCCGTCATAATCCTTGTAAATTCCGATCGTGACATCATCTCCGAGAGACGAAAGGATCTTTGCGTAATCCCCGGCAGCTTCATTTACAGAAGTAAGCTTTCCTTCCTTTGTCGGCATATATTCGGCATTGGAATGAACAATGAAGTTTCCGTCACTGTCTATAAGTACGGGATAACCGTTGGCTGTCAGCTTCATTCCGTTTGCAAGTTCGGTCAGTACATCGAGTTTGAAGTCACAGCCGAAAACGCCTATAAACTGTCCGTCCTGCTTTATGGGGGCGGCAACGGTAAATATTATACCGCCCGTAGATGCATCAACGAAAGGAGACGTGCATATAGCCTTATTCTGCGCTTTAGCAGCTGTGTACCATGAGCGGGTGGTGGGGTCAAAGCCCTCGGGAAGTGCGGCTCCCGATGCCATGAAGATAGTCTTGTCTTCATACGACGTATATGGTTCAAGAAGCGCGCTGTTCATGGGCATGACTGTCTTGCCGAAAGCAGCGTCCATAGAATGATCCGGCGCAAGCTTATTGATAACGCCAGCCGCATTTGCCTGATCTTCCGCAAATACGCACTGCTCGCCCAGCCATGCGTTCATCTTTTCCGCATTTGCGAGAAGCGCCTGTTCTGTTTCAACTGTAAGCGTCTCGCTGACCTTATTGTAGGAAATTATGTACCCGATAACAGATACACACAGCAGCATCACTGTTGTCACAGCAATTACCGTGATCAGTACCGATTTTTTCAGTCCCATACTTTTTTTCATTAAAGATATACCTCCCGGAAAGAATAGGTAAGAATGATATAAAGATACACCAACTTGTATTATATCAAAAACTACACATTTTGTCAACAAATCTGATGCAAATTTTACAAATCGTAAAGTGTCCGGGATCTTTCAATAACTGCTTTTAAGCTGTTTTAGAAAAAGTTCAGCTATCGGCGAAAACACCTGATACTTTTTCCAGATAATATACATCTTCGTTTCAAGAGCCGGGGTTATCGGACGAAAGCAAAGCCCGCTGCCCTCGCTTGTATCTATGAGATGATCGAATGTCAGCAGATATCCGAGTCCTTCCCTTACAAAAACCGAGCCGTTGTACGAAAGATTGAACGTGCCGGCGAAATTGAGCCGGTCGATATTCTCCCCGCACCAGCGTGGAAAGTCATTGACGATAGACTGCTCTGAACAGAACAGAGGAAGCCCGTACAGATCTCCGAATGTTATCTCGTCCTTCTCCGAAAGCGGACAGTCCTCCGGCATCACCACTCCCCACCTGTCACATTCCTTCACTGTGAGGTAGTTGTACTTCGACAGGTTCGGCGGCTCAACAATGACCGCAAGATCGAGAAGTCCCCGGTCAAGCCGCTCCGCAACAGGTTCGGTGTCCCCGCTGAAAATACGGAATATAAAGTTCGGGTACTGCTCCTTGAACGCTTTTATGCTCCGGGCAAGGTACTTTATCAGAAAGCTTTCCGCACAGCCGATCCTTATCTCGCCGCCGGTTATGCTGTCAAGACGGCTGAATTCCTCAACGGTCTTGTCGGTTAGATCGAGTATATCCTCCGCTCGCCGCCGCAGAAGCATGCCCTCGTCCGTAAGGTGCATACTCTTGTTTGTGCGCACGAACAGCGAATGCCCGAGTTCGTCCTCCAGCTTCTTTATCTCCTTTGACAGCGAGGGCTGCGATATATGCAGCTTTTCTGCCGCCCGCGTCATATTCTCTTCTCTCGCGATCTCAAGAAAATAGCGTAATATCCGTATCTCCATAATGCACCTCCGCAGTTTGTTACTGTTATTATAACACGTTTTGTCATTCCTGTAAAGAATGACAGACAATTCAAAATAGATATTTTACATTTGAATCAAAGAATGATATAATAAAACTGTAATAAAATATAAACCCGGAGGTACTGCAAAATGACAGAAGAAAAGCTCATATTAACGGAAGAATGGGACAAGACTTTCCCGAAGTCCGACAAGACCGATCACCGCAAGGTCACATTCCACAACCGCTACGGTATCACTCTCGCAGCCGATATGTACACGCCCAAAGGCGTTTCCGGCAAACTTTCCGCGATAGCTGTCTGCGGTCCCTTCGGCGCCGTAAAGGAGCAGTGCTCCGGTTTATACGCGCAGACGCTTGCCGAACGCGGATTCCTCACTGTCGCATTTGACCCCTCATTCACCGGCGAGAGCGGCGGTCAGCCCAGATATATGGCATCACCCGATATCAATACGGAGGACTTCTCTGCCGCTGTGGACTTTCTTTCCGTGCAGGACAACGTAGATCCCGACAAGATAGGCATTCTCGGCATCTGCGGGTGGGGCGGAATGGCAATAAATGCTGCCGCAGCAGATACCCGAATCAAGGCGACTGTTGCTTCCACTATGTACGATATGACACGCGTGAATGCAAAAGGATACTTCGACAGTGAGGACAGCGAAGAAAAGCGCTATGAGAAGAAGGCTGCGCTGAACGCACAGCGTATCAAGGATTACAAGTCCGGCGAATACGAGCTCGGCGGAGGTGTGGTTGACCCGCTTCCCGATGACGCGCCCTACTTTGTGAAGGACTACTACGACTACTACAAGACTCCCCGCGGCTATCACAAGCGTTCCCTCAACTCCAACGGAGGCTGGAACAAAACAGGCTGTCTTTCATTCATCAATATGCCGATCCTGCAATACTCAAACGAGATACGAAGCGCAGTCCTCATCGTTCACGGCGACAAGGCGCATTCCTGCTACTTCGGCAAGGACGCTTACGCAGATATGACCAGGGACAGCAAGTACACAGCCAACAAGGAACTGCTCATTATCCCCGGCGCATCGCACACAGACCTTTATGACGGCGGCAAGGATAAGGTGATCCCTTTCGACAAGATCGCCGGTTTCTATACCGCAAACCTTTGATCTTACACAGGTACGGTCAATAATAAATGTGTCCTCAATAACTGCCTTTTGGCAGTTATTGACTGAAAATCTGCAAAACAGATTTTCAGATGTTGTTTAAATGCGCCTGCGGTGCATTTAAACAACGGACACATTCCTTGATGTCAAGCTCATTTCGTCCTTCGGACGAACAAAAGTGCAAGGATAATTTGTTTATTTCGGAATTTTCCTTGCACTTTTGCAACCGTAAAAAGGCTTCAAGCTGCGCTATGAAGCCTTTTCACGGTTGATGAGCAGACATTAATTTAAGCAGAATTAAACTGCACAGATCAGAGGGGCAAACGGAACAATGAACAACACAGCGCTTCCCTTAAAGCCGCTGAAACTCTCTCATAAAGAGCGGACACGGCTCGAACATCAGATACATTCCGAATTTCCCCTGCTTCCGCCGGGAGATAAAAAATACCCTTACGAAAACCGAAATCATTTTTACGTTTTCTCGGTAAATGATTACGGCGGAAACTACAGTTTCTGGCTCAAATATCCTTTGAATACGAAAACACAAGGCGCTATAAATGAGATAAAAAGGAGGATCTACAATGGAGAATTCTGACATATCTGAAAGAATGAGCGAATTGCTTGACCTCTTGAACGGCTTGAAAAGAGAAAAAGGCGACTCAGATGTTGCTTTTGCAGTTGCCCTTATGTGCATGGACAGCGAAGATGCACAGCAGGAAGTTATCGGCTATATCAGATCAAACAGAGAAACCGTTTCACTGGAAGATGTCTGCCGGTTCCTGAACACGATGTTTGAACCGCTTGAAACATCTGATGACGACGAGGACGACGTTCCTGCATAATCACGAAGATACCGCTTTGCCGCGAAAAGCATAACACCCCGCAGGCGGTATTTTTACAGCCAAAAAGGAGGACCCGCCGATGAGAGCAGGAATAGTGTTTGCGGCAATACTCACCGTGACAACGATCGCAGTAACCGTGATACTTGCGCTTCCGGGCGGTGACCGCGCGAAGGACTTCACCGTTTACGACGAACACAGCTATATGAAGCACTTCTCCGACTATTCCGGCAAGCCCGTCATCATCAACATTTGGGCGACATGGTGTCCGCCCTGCCGGAACGAACTGCCCCATTTCGAGAAGCTCTACAAGGAGTGCGGCAGCCGGGTGCAGTTCATGATGATCGACAAGGAAAGCAAGCAGAAGCTGAATGACGTGAAGAAGTTCATCAAGGACGGGAAATACACGTTCCCGGTGTTCTACGACTGGGACAACAGCGCCTACGAAGCCTACGGAACAGGCGCAATTCCGGTGACGATCGCCGTGAATGCAGACGGCGAGATAGTTTACAACCAAGCCGGTATGCTCGACGAAAGCTCACTGCGCAAGATAATTGATTCCATTAAATAATTGCTATTTGACAAATCCCCCGATATATGTTACTATAACAGTATCGGGGGTTGATTTTTATGAAAAAGACAGAGATACTTGATTCGACGCTTCGTGACGGTACACAGGGCGAGGGCATCAGCTTTTCAGCCGGTGACAAGCTGATGATAATAAATGTGCTTGACAAGATCGGCATCGACTATATAGAAGCGGGGAACCCCTACTCCAATCCGAGCGACATGGAGCTTCTCAAACGTGCAGTAAAAGAACCGCTCGTGACCTCGAAGATCTGCGCATTCGGCTCTACCGTGCGCAAGGACACCGACCCGAAGGACGATGAGGGCATAGCCGCGCTTCTTGAATGCGGAGCGAAGTATCTTGTGATATTCGGCAAGGCGTGGGATCTCCACGTTGACTGCATACTCGGCACGACGCTTGAAAACAATCTGAAAATGATACGGGACTCGATCTCCTACCTCTGCTCAAAGGGCAGGACGGTCTTTTTCGACGCGGAGCATTTCTTCGACGGCTACAAGGCTAATCCCGCCTACGCACTGGACGTTCTTAAAACAGCGGAGAAAGCCGGTGCATCTACCGTAGTTCTCTGCGATACAAACGGGGGCTGTTTCCCGGACGAGATCTCGAAGATAACAAAAGAAGCGAGAAAAGCCGTGAAGATACCGCTGGGCATACACTGCCACAACGACACGGGCTGTGCCGCGGCGAACACGATAGCTGCCGTAAAGGCGGGCGCGGTGCAGGTGCAGGGTACGTTCACGGGCATAGGCGAGCGGTGCGGGAATGCGGCGCTTTCAACGGTGATACCCGATCTCCAGCTCAAACTCGGCTACAATATACTCACCGAGGAACGGCTTGCGCAGATAACGGTCGCGGGCAAGTACATCAGCGAAATGGCGAATGTACGGCTCCCGGCGGATATGCCGTATATCGGAAGCTCGGCATTTGCGCACAAAGGCGGAATGCACGCGGACGGAGTTGCGAAGAACAGCCGGACGTTCGAGCATGTTGACCCTGCACTTGTGGGCAACAAGCGGAATTTCCCGATAAGCGAGATGTCGGGGCGCTCGTCGGTATTGCCGAGGCTCCGGCAGATAGACGGAACACTTACGAAGTCGAGCGCGGAGACGATAGCGATAACGGAGAAGCTGAAAGAGCTTGAAAGCGAGGGCTTCCAGTTTGAAGCCGCGGCGGCAAGCTTTGAGCTTATGGTAATGAAGGAGCTCGGAAAGTTCACCGAGCATTTCAAAATAGATCATTACAGGATAATCTCGTCAATGGACGAGATCGGCGGAAATGCATATACCGAGAAAGCGAATGCGCTGGTAAAGGTGCGTGTCGGGGATAAGTCGGAGATAACCGCGGACGAGGGCGAAGGACCTGTGAATGCGCTTGATAAGGCTCTGCGAAAGGCTTTGGAGGTGTTCTATCCGCAGATAAGGAAGATGCATCTGATAGATTTCAAGGTGCGTGTAGTTGCATCGAACGACAGTACTGCCGCGATCACGCGAGTGCTGATCGAGAGTACAGACGGGACTAACACATGGACGACTGTCGGCGCATCACGCGATATCATCAACGCCAGTGTGCTTGCGCTTACGGACTCACTTGAGTATATGCTGAGAGACGTGTGACAGAAATTACTGCAACAGAAAGACTGCTGAAACCGACGGAATTTCAGCAGTCTTTTCTTAATTTAAGCAGAATATAACTAACCGTGGCATTCCACCCCACAAAAACAATCTCTCAACAGGTGCAGAATCTATACAGACCCCTTTACAAACGTGAGCAGACGCTTTGTGCCGGGCAATTGATAGATTGGGAGGACATCGCCCTCTGATACGGTACAGGACTAACAGGAACAAGCCCCCCGCAGCGGCTGCGACGGCACTCACCCGCCGATTTTCGCCCTTTTCCGCGAGTTGTCAAAGAGCCTGCCTATGCCGTACTCGATAACAGGTTCCGGTTTTCACGGAAAGAAGTTCTGTATGACACGGCGGAACTCGTGCAGGCTACTTTGATCATCGAGCGGTACGCGCCCTTTGGTTACTTTCCGTCGCTACGGACGGAAAGTAACTCGCCACGCCGGCAGAGAGCCGAAAAAGGAAAGCAAAATATCTTGCGGGCGAAAAGAACGAAAGTCTCTGCTATACCTGCTGCCTTCGGCTGATGGGACGCCGTCCCAAACCCTGCTGGCGGCTTCGCCCCAGACCAGACCAAGGCTCCGCCTTGGATCCAAGGACGCGTTTCGGGAAGAGATTTTCAAGAGATTTGAGAGAGGGGGCTCTGCCCCCCAACCCCCCGCCAACCCCCTTTAAAAAAGGGGGCTGGACACCCTAAACTAATGCGAAGCGACATTCTTCTATGGGCGGGTGCGCCGCCACGGTTAGTTATATTCTGCAATTAATTATAGATTAAATGAAAACAGCTCACAGAGAAAGTTTCTGCAAGCTGTTTTTTGTTCACTTCAAATGCAGCATTCTCAGCGCTTTTGTGCGCTCCAATGCTGTCATCACCGTAACCGCCGAGAGCACTCCCACTGCGCCCTGTATCAGATTTTCCGGTATGCCGATAAGCGCCGCTTCCGGACTTCCCACAATAAACAGCCACTCATACACGAAGTAACCGAATGCCATAAAAAGCTCTGCTGCCGCAGCACTTACTGCATGTCCCAGAAATGCCCGGTGCCGGAATGCAGCAGCCACAAGCGCCGCAATAAGCGCCATTATCCCCTTTACCGCGAAAGTTCCCGGCGCGAACACCGCATATCCCGCAATAATATCCGCAAGCGCCGAACCTAAACCGGCAGCCGCAAATCCCCACGCTCCGCCGCATACCCAGCCGGCAATCAGCACGAAACAGTCTCCGAGATTTACATACCCCCGCGTAAGCGTCGGTATCTGTATAAGCATCGTAGCCGCACAGATCAGCGCTGCAAACACCGCCGCGGCTATCGTTTTCCTTAAATTCTCATTCATAACTGTCACCCTTTCTGTAAGCCTACTATTTATCTATGCTTACTTTGTGACTAATTATAGCATACATTGATTTGAATGTCAACAGTTTTTGGCATCTTCACGCAAAAAGTCCCCGAAACGATGTCGGGGACTTTAAAGTCAGTGACTTATGCGCCGTACTTAGCGGTGTTGATCTTAACGCCGGGTCCCATTGTGGAAGTAACCACACAGCTCTTGATGTACTGACCCTTTGCAGCAGCAGGCTTAGCCTTTACGATAGCGCCCATGAGAGCTTCGAGGTTCTCGGAGAGCTTATCCTGACCGAAAGAAGCCTTGCCGATCGGGCAGTGGATAATGTTGGTCTTGTCAAGTCTGTACTCGATCTTACCAGCCTTAGCGTCTGCAATAGCCTTGGCAATCTCGGGTGTAACTGTACCAGCCTTGGGGTTCGGCATAAGTCCTCTCGGACCGAGAACCTTACCGAGACGTCCTACAACGCCCATCATATCGGGGGAAGCAATTACAACGTCGAAATCCATCCAACCGTCCTGGATCTTCTTAACTGTATCGTCATCAGCGATGAAATCTGCGCCTGCATCTTCAGCTTCCTTGATCTTCTCGCCCTTTGTGAAAACGAGTGTTCTTACAGTCTTACCTGTACCGTTGGGGAGAACAACAGCGCCTCTTACCTGCTGGTCAGCGTGACGGGAGTCAACGCCGAGTCTGATGTGAAGCTCGACAGTCTCATCGAACTTAGCCTTAGCGGTCTTGCAAACGAGATCGCAAGCCTCGCCGACTTCGTAGAACTTTGCGGGATCTACGAGCTTTACGCTTTCGTTATATTTCTTTCCATGCTTCATATTAATATCCTCCTTGTGGTCAGACGGTCCTTCGACCTCCCACTGTCTTTGATTGTTTACTCCTGAATGTTCTTATCAGTCAACTACTTCGATACCCATAGAACGAGCGGTACCTGCGATCATGGACATAGCCGCGTCAACGGAACCTGCGTTGAGGTCGGGCATCTTCTGCTCTGCGATGGTCTTGACCTGAGCCTTTGTGATCTTGGCAACCTTGTTCTTGTTGGGTGTACCGGAAGCCGTCTCGATTCCGCAAGCCTTCTTGATAAGCACAGCTGCGGGAGGAGTCTTGGTTACGAATGTGAAGCTTCTGTCTGCATAAACGGTGATAACAACAGGGATAATAAGACCTGCCTCATTCTTTGTGCGCTCATTGAATTCCTTTGTGAACGCCATGATATTTACGCCGTGCTGACCGAGTGCAGGACCAACCGGCGGTGCAGGAGTAGCTTTACCTGCAGGTATCTGTAATTTGATAAATCCGACTACTTTCTGAGCCATTTTGTTTTACCTCCAAAAAAATTTAAAAAGAACATAATCAATGTGAACTTGCCGATCAGACGCCTATTTTCTCGACAGCTGCAAGTTCGAGGGTGGTGGGAGTCTCTCTTCCGAACATGGAAACGGTAACAAGCACGGTGCCTGCTGCCTCATCGATCTCCTTGACTGTACCCTCAAATCCGTTAAGAGCGCCGGCAACGATATTGACGATATCGCCGACCTTGACGGTGGGAGCTGTGGAGCGCTTTGCAACGCCGAGGTTTTCGATCTCTGCGTCGGTGAGCGGGATAGGCTTGGATCCGGGACCTACGAATCCCGTAACGCCTCTGGTATTGCGGCAGATATACCAAGTCTCGTCTGTCATGACCATCTTGACATAAACGTAGCAGGGGAACAGCTTTTCTTCCTTCTGATTGCCTTCCTTATCGAGGAGGGGCTTGCCGTAATCGTCGGTTGCGGGGCCGATCGGCACCATAACATCTTCGATAAGGTTCTGAAGATTTCTGTTTTCCGCGAGAGTTTTGATGTCGTTTGCAACCTTATTCTCGTAACCCGAGTAGGTATGCAGGATATACCATTTAGCTTCTGACATGGTTTTTCTCCTATACCGTTAAAATCAGCCTGTTCTGCCGAGTATGAGCATAAGCAGCGAGCCGAAGCCCGTGTCGAGCGCCCATATTGCGATGCCCGAAACCACAAGAGCGATAATGACAACGATAGTATTGTTCACTACCTGTTTTCTTGAGGGCCATACTACCTTCTTGAATTCGGATCTGGCATCTTTGAAGTACTTTACGATCGAGTGCTTTTTCTTGGGAGCAGCGGCTGCTGCAGCGCTTGCGACCGCATTTGTTTTTTCCTTCGCCATCAAGATCCTCCTTACTTGGTTTCCCTGTGGAGAGTATGCTTGCGGCAGAATCTGCAGTACTTGTTAAGTTCGATTCTGTCGGGATCGTTCTTCTTGTTTTTCTTGGTGTTGTAATTACGCTGCTTGCATTCTGTGCAGGCGAGAGTAATCTTGTTTCTCGTTCCGGCCATTTTGGCACCTCCTATATTATTACCTTTTAAAGCCTCCCTCGTGGTCGCAGTCCGGATGACTGCGGAGGGGCGAATACTGCGCTGAAAACACGCACAAAAAAATAAGCCCCTTTTGAGGTAAAATTATTTTATCACATAACGGGGGATTTGTCAAGGGGTTTTTGAGAAAAATTGCGGAAATAGCAGGAACTCTGTGCAAAAAACAGAAGAGAATAACTAACCGAGGCGGCGCACCCGCCCATTGAAGAATGTCGCTACGCATTTCGCCGCGGGGCGTTCCCCGCCGCCGCCCGCGTAGGGCAAAAAAGTCTCTAAAAATCTCTCAAAAGTCTCTTCCCGAAACGCGTCCTTGGATCCAAGGTGAAACCTTGGTCTGGTCTGGGACGAAGTCGCCAGCGGGGCTTGGGGCGGCGCCCCATCAGCCGAAGGCAGAAGGTATAGCAGGGACTTTCGTTCTTTTCGCCCGCAAGATATTTTGCTTTCCTTTTTCGGCTCTCTGCCGGCGTGGCGAGTTACTTTCCGTCCGTAGCGACGGAAAGTAACCAAAGGACGCGTACCGCTCGATGATCAAAGAAGCCTGCACGAGTTCCGCTCCATCATACAGAACTGCTTTCCGTGAAAACCGGAACCTGTCATCGAGTACGGCATAGGCAGGCTCTTTGACAACTCGCGGAAAAGGGCAAAATCGGCGGGTGAGTGCCGTCGCAGCCGCTGCGGGGTGCTTGTTCCTGTTAGTCCTGTACCGTATCAGAGGGCGCTGTCCGCTCAATCTATCAATTGTCCCGCACAAAGCGTCTGCTCACGTTTGTAAAGGGGTCTGTTGAGATTCTGCGCCTGTTGAGGGGCTGTTCTTTCGGGGCAGGAATGTCGCAGAGTAAAGCTAACCGAGGTGCTGTCGTTGCCGTTTTATATGCGCGCATCGTGCGCGCTCTTGGCGGCAACTACCATTGCATCGTGCAATGCACCCGCCGACAGAAGAGTGTCGCTGCGCATTTCGGAGCGGCGCGTCCGCCACCTCGGTTAGTTATTCTCTTCTATACATAGTAAAAAGACTGCTGAAACCGACTAATTTCAGCAGTCTTGTTTTCTCAGACAGTGCCATTACTGACCTTTGATGTAGAAAGGCTGGTCAACTTTCTTTGCGCCCTCGCCGAACGGAGAGTTCACGGGAGCCGCCATTATCGGGAACTTAGTGAGGAACAGCTTCGCAGATTCACACAGAGAATCCCCGATCGCGTGGCAGGTCTCATTATCAGCGTTGATGTCAAGCGTGAACAGATAAAACTCCTGATCGCCCTGTTTAAGCATACAGAAGTACGCCTCGTTTACTTCGGGTGTCTTCATAAGCTTCTTGCGGAATGCACCAAGCACCGCTTCCGGTATGTTGGTGGGCTTGCCGAACATAAGCTTTACCTGCTGCTGCTGTGCAGCTTCGCGCGCCGCTTTCGCATTCTCCGCAACTGCCTTCATAGCGTCGATAAGGTTTGCAATAGCGTCCTGCGAGAACACGATGTTCTGACCCATGGGGTTGATAACAAAGCCCTTTATCGAGTCGGATTTCTGTGCCGCAAGCTGTGCTATCTGCGGGAATACCACGATTATCGTGTTTACTTTCGGACCCTTGTTCCATTTGAGATACTCGTTGATGTCGGTGAATACAGTGAAGTACTGCTCACCCTTGACGTTCTGTATGAGTTTGAAGTTGAACTTCGCGTCTTTCGGAACTGCAAGCCTTCCGTGACCCTGTATCGGATTGCCGTCTGCATCTATAACTTCAACAGGCGCAAAGAACTTTGCGGAGATGACCTGCTCGATGAGCGCCGCCTGTGTCTCCTTGTTCTCGTTAGCCTTGAGGTCTTCCATTGCCTTTACAAGCTTCTCGTTGCCGAGATCAGGGAATACTTCCGACGGGGAAGGCGTCGATGCTTCCGGCGCGAAACTTGTATTTGTATTGCTATTGTTTTCCTCTTCGGGGGAGGGGAACTTTATATGATTGTCAGCCATTTACTTGCATCCCTTTCAACATATTTATAATATTATAACATAATTCTTTCTATATTTCAATAGGTTTTGTGCCGATTTTTGGGATTTCTTTGTACTGCGCAGAAAAAATGCCCCGCGGAACCGCAGGGCATCTGAAGCTTTCAGCATAATCAGCCAAGATTGTACTTCTTCTTGAACTTATCAACGCGTCCGCCCGCATCAACGAGCTTCTGCTTGCCGGTAAAGAAAGGGTGGCACTTCGAGCATATTTCAACTTTGATATCCTTCTTAGTGGAACGTGTTTCAAATACGGCTCCGCACGCGCACCTTATCGTTGTAGCTTCATACTTGGGATGAATTCCCTCTTTCATTACTGTCACCGCCTTTTCCTCTGTAAAATGAATCAATGGGGAGCAACCCAATGACCGTTGTCGATTAAACATTATATCACAGCCGGAACGTTTTGTCAATACCCGGCGTGAATTTTCATCATCACGCGTTCATAAGCTCCCGGAAAATATTCACATTCGAGTCAAGAATGTTTCTTGCAGGCGGATCGGTGGTGAAGTCAACCTCGATCTCATAAAGCTTGCCGGTCTGTCCGGTGGCACGGCTCGTCACCATTATCGAGTATGTGTGAACGTCCGTTCCGCTCAGCTCCCACTCGATCTTGCGGGTAAGGCTTATCTCCTTGATCTCGGTCTTTTCGGGGACGAGCGTGCCGTCGATGTAGTACTTGATCTCGAATTCGCCCTCAAGGGAACTGTTTACATTGACGGTTATGGTCGTACGGCGTATTGCGGAGGCATTCTCGCCTGCAATAACAACTTCAACCTTTGCATTCGGCTCGACTACGGTATCGGGATCAACGCCCTGCTTGATAACAGTGCCGGGTTCGAGTATCGAGGTGTTGTCGTAGGTTATGGTAAGTCCGATGCTGTTTTCTTCCGCGATCTTGGACGCGTCCTCGATCGACATTCCGAGCATATCCGGAACGCGGATTTCCTGCACAGCCGAGCCGAGACTTACATAGCAGATGACCGTTGAGCCTTTCTCTACCATTGTTCTCGCGGAGGGCATTGTGCTTATGATGCAGTTGCGGGCAACGGCTTCGCTGTCATCGTAAACGATGTCGCAGACAAGACCCTGCTTTTCGATGAGGGTCTTTGCGTCGTCGATATTGCGTCCGGTGTAGTCGTCAACTTCGACGAGCTTACCGCCGAGACTTATCTCGACAAGGATCTCGTCGTCCTTATTGATCTTTGTGCCGGCGGAGGGGGTCTGAGAGATGAACTCGTCCTCTTCGGCGGAATCGTCGTATTTTTCATCGAATTTGATGTTGAGTTTCGGGTATTTCATTTCGATCTGAACGCGGGTAAGACCGGAGAAATCGGGGACTTCGATGCTGTTCGGGTCGGCAGTGGTGGTAACTGCGGACTCCTGGGGCTTTTTACCGGAATCACAGCCGGCGATGCAGAATACCATTAAAAATGCGGCAAAAACCGCTATAACTTTTTTCATGAGAATATAGTGATCCTTTCGTCAAGAAAATATACGTTTTCAAACATACACTATCATAATATCACAGAATCTCTGAAAAGTCAATGCTTTTTATTACGCACGATCCGGCGTTTTCGCGCAGAATCTGTGCAGAAATAGCAGAGAATAACTAACCGAGGCGGGGGACGCCCCGCGGCGTTTTGCGTAGCGACACTCTTCTATGGGCGGGTGCGCCGCCTCGGATAGCTATACTCTGCGACATTCCTGCCCCGAAAGAACAGCCCCTCAACAGGTGCAGAATCTCAACAGACCCCTTTACAAACGTGAGCAGACGCTATGTGCGGGACAATTGATAGATTGAGCGGGCAACGCCCTCTGATACGGTACAGGACTAACAGGAACAGCACCCCGCAGCGGCTGCGACGGCACTCACCTGCCGATTTTCGCCCTTTTCCGCGAGTTGTCAAAGAGCCTGCCTGCGCAAGGCTCGGTGACAGACACCGCGCTTTCGCGGAAAGCGGTTCTGTATGACATAACAGCACTCGTGCAGGCTTCTTTGATCATCGAGCGGTACGCGCCCTTTGGTTACTTTCCGTCGCTACGGACGGAAAGTAACTCGCCACGCCGGCAGAGAGCCGAAAAAGGAAAGCAAAATATCTTGCGGGCGAAAAGAACGAAAGTCTCTGCTATACCTTCTGCCTACGGCTGATGGGGCGCCGCCCCAAGCCCCGCCGGAGCGTCGCCCCGGACTCGACCAAGGCTCCGCCTTGGATCCATAGGTGCCTTAACCGAGAGACTTTTTAAGAGAGGTTTTGAGACGGGGCGCTGCCCCGGACCCCGCCAGCCCCCTTTAAAAAAGGGGGCTGGACACCCTAAATTAATGCGTAGCGACATTCTTCAATGGACGGGTGCGCCGCCTCGGTTAGTTATTCTCTGCTGAACTTAAGAAAAAACTGCTGAAATTTGTCGGTTTCAGCAGTCTTTAGCTTTCTTTATTACTTTCTTCCTCTTCTGCGCTTATCCTTCTTGATAAGAAGCAGAGAGCCTACTGCGGCAACCGGGATAATGATGCCGGCAGCAACACCCGTTTTCGGGTTAGCTGTATTATTTGCGGAAGGCGCAGAAGTATTGCCCGCTGCGGGAACATTCGTTCTGCCGACAGTGCCGCTGTCCGGCTCAATGATCTCGGCATCACTGCCGAATACCGCACCGCTCACAACGGAATCGGGGTCTTCCTCTTCCCCGTCCTCAAGTACGGGAGCACCGCTCTGCGGCTGATCTCCGTAAACATAGATCACACGCCCGTCCTCACCGTCACGTCCGTCCTCTCCGTCCATTCCGTCCTGTCCGTCCTCACCGCGGAGAGATTCGAGCCATTCCTCCTGTGAACCGCGGTAGCCGTTCTGAACTGCGATATCGTATGCCGACGCGCCGACGAGAGAATTGAGCCATTCCTGCTCTGTGCCGCGGAAACCGTTGCGGACTGCGATATCATAAGCTGACTCACCGGTCTTTCCGCTTGATGTAATACGGTTCGCAGCCTCATCTGCCACTGCAGCTATGAACCTGTCAACGCTTCCGTAAGTCCGGATTATCCAGTCGCTTGTATTGTAGTAATTGTTGTAGTAATAGTCGCGCTCATAGCGGAGATCGTCCAGCTCGTCCTCGACTTCCTCTATGCGCTTCTTGAGTGCATTAAGCTGGCTCTGAAGCTCGTAGTTAGTGATGAGGAGCTGATTATCGGTGTATTTCTGTGACGAGCTTATCGCATCGGATTTCGCCTGATCGGTGTACTTCTGTGAATCGGTGTACGCGGAGGAACCCTCGTTCTGCGCATATTGCTGGAGCTGATCCACGAGATCGTTCAGCACATCTTTGAGCGTCGTATCTCTGCCGACATTCAGATAGGAGTCGGTGTCATTCATAAATGCGAGGAGATCGGAGATCGTAATGGAATCGTCGGAAAGCTTTTGCTTGCATTCATTAAGACCTGTAAGAATATCGGCAAGAGAAACATCGTAGCCCTTTAATTTTTGCTTTACTTCCTCTATCTCCGCGGCAAGATTCTTGTACTCCTCCGATGTTATGCGGCTGAGGAAGTAGCTGATATTGCCGATCTGTGAGCTTGTACCGTTCTCGTAGTCATTCATCTCCTTGACTGTCTTTTCAACGAGATCGTCCCAGAGCGCGTTCTTGAGTTCTTCGGCTTCGCGCTCGGAAATACCGATACCGAACGCATTATAGATAGAATCCTTGATTATAGCCTGTGCCTCGTCCGTCTGCATTACCGCTTCCGCAAGTTCTTTCTGATGCACATAAGCCTCATCGGTAAATACGGTCTTGCCGTCAACCGTTGTCTTGCCGAGATAGAAATCATGCACCGCCTTCTCAACATCGGACATAGTAGCGTATTTTACGGTCCCGTCGCCGAGTATCTCTTTCTTTATCTCTTCGGCTTTCCGATCTATGTATTCCTTGACCGTGCTGTTTTCGAGGTCTGATGCGGTAAATCCGAGCTCGGCGGCAATATCGGCTTTGATGATATTGAGCAGGTCATTGCCCTTGAAGTATTCGAGGGACTTGCTGTCATACTTTGATACATAAAGCCCGGAAGAGGTGTTGTTTGAAGATGACATGGCGAATGTCAGCGAAGCGCTCGGATTCGTCTTTATCAGCACAAACGGATCGGTGGTGCTGTTGTTGGAAACGAGAAGCTGATCGTTCGTCTCCACATCGTACGCGTCGTAAAGCGCTTTTGCGCTGTCAGACCATATCGAATAAACAAGAGTGCCGTAATAACCCACGCTTGTATTGGAAAGCTTTAACTCACCGGTCTTGCCGTAAGTATCCTCGCTAAGCGAAACATTCACAGTCCCGCCGAGGTTTGCCTCAAGGAAGTCCTTGGTAAGAAAAACGCTGTATTTAACGTCCGGAACGCCGCTTACGGTATGTTTGGCAACAAGCTCTATCGCATTTGTATCAAGGTCAAGAACATTGGTATGAGCGCTGAACTTGCTGAATTCCCTGTTAAGCGCACTGATGATCTCCGGAGTAAGGATCGTGTTTTCTCCCATAGCGGCAAGGGAACTGTTATTGCTGATCTCCTGCACCGCAAACGCAGAGATCTTTGCGGTTCTGTCGGGATCGGAGGAAGCCACTCCTGCCAGATCAGCATAGTATATGTCAAGTGCTCCCGCAGCGGAAACGAGCATCAGCGCCGAAGCAGTGACTGCGGCGGTGACAGCGCCGATTGATGAAACTAACTTTCTGATCTTCATTCAAAAGCCGTCCTTTCAAACAAATCAATCTATCTGATCGAGCCTTATCCTGCAGTAATAATCCGAGCGTCTTGCATCCGCACGGATCTTTGAACCCACAAAGAAAAGCACCATAAATGCGGCAAAAACCGCGAAAGATATCACATAAGCTTCGCCCGCGCCTGCGATAAGGCGCATCGGGCGTATTATCACCGAGGTGATGATATCGGAGAGCATCTTCTGCACATCGCTTGCCTGCGATTTCTCCACCGTACCGGGGGTAAGCACCAGCACATAGGGGAAAACGAGGTACATTCCCGCGAAGAGGATATACAGCCATTGCCGGCAGAATCCCGCAAGCACGGAAGCCTGCGCCCAGACGATCATCATCACGGCGAGGGAAGCGTACCGCAGAAAGACGTTGTCTCCTCCCGCAAACAGCCCCGCCGCTATGCCCGAAATAAGGCACACAGCGATCTGGGAGCCGAGACTTGTGGAGAAGAACAGCTCCAGCCTGTCTTTTATAAATGCGGCTGCGGCGGGATTTCCGGCCGCGAGCCTGTCTATCATTCTTATCATACAGCGATCACCGCCTTCAGCGCTTCGTCATAGCGCTCCGCGCCGAATCCTCCGGCGAACACCGAATAAGCGCAGATACCTGCCGCGAGCACGCAGCACACGATGCCGAAAGTTCTTGCGGCAGTCTTTTTCTTCTCCCGGAACATCAGCGACGTGAACTTCTGACCGATATCGAAAGCGTCCGGAACCACGGGTATCACCGACTGCATCAGCATTATCAGCGCAAGCGCGGAAAGTCTGCCGTCGAACACACCGGCAAGTGCGAAGCACCCTCCGCAGACGATCTCGGAGATTAGAAGCTCCGATTTTTCGCTCCGTGCGATGAGCAGCGGCTTCATTGCGGCAAGTGCCGCCGCGCCGAGCACCGCGAATACCGCCGAGGGGACCGACAGCGGATACTGCGCGTACTGCCCTGCACCGAACAGACCATATATCCCGTCAATAATGCCGGGGAACATAACCGCGGCGGCGGCGCATACAAAAGACCGCAGCGCGGACATATAAACATTTTTCGAGAATAGCAGAATGTAAAGGAATACGGGTATCACCGCCGCCACGTCAAAGCACGCAGCCAGCAGCATTACTGCCGAAAAGCGGAAAAACCGCCGTTCTTCAATGTATTTCGACGCAAAGACCGCGATAAGCGCGGCTGTGAATGCGCCCGACCCGGCAAAATAAGCGGGTATGAAGCAAGCCGTAATAACAACTCCCGCCGCATAGGGCGCGGAGCATCTGCAATAGACCGCAGCGGCGGCAAGCACCGACTGCATCACGGCGATCACCAGCGGGAAAACTATGGGCTCCCGCGTAAAGACCGCGCATATCTTCATCAGCAGGACAAACGCGGGCGGAGCATTCATCACCGTGATATCGTCGTAAGAAACGATCTCCGCGGCGGCACCTATGTAGGAAAGGCGCTGCTCCTCGGTGCCGATCGGACCGCCGAGTGCGCATATCCCGCAGACAGCGAATACAGCCGCACCCGTTAAAATGCTGAAAAAGAACCTGTAACCGCGGACGGAGCAGAACACGCCTGCCCCCATGAGAAGCAGGGGGAGCGCAAGAAGAACCAGACTACCGGACATAACTAATTATCGTTGTACGCCGTTTCCCCCTCGATATCGCCGGGGAGATCGGCATTTTCCTCTATTGAACTTTTATAGTCACTGCGCTTGTCGTACTTGACGGAGCAGTAGGTCTTGATTATCCCGAAGAACTTTGCCTTTGAAAGGGAGATAGTGGACATAGCGGCTCTGAGGTCTGCGTGAGTGGTCATATTTTCGCGGACAACAAGCGCCGTACCGCCGGTAAAACCGCCGAACAGCAGCGAATCGTTGGCTATGCACAGGGGCGGCGTGTCGATAACGATGTAGTCGTAGTAATCGTACAGAAGCCGGACGAGCCTTTCCGTCTCGGCGCTCCCGAGCATATCCGAAGGACTGCGGACACCGGGTCCTGCGGGCATAACATGGAAGTTGTTGCGGACTTCCTTGCAGATACCGCTGTAAACATCGCTTTCGCCGGTGAGGATAGTGCTCAGCCCGAAGTGGTTCTTGAGGCGGAGCATATCGTGTATCCCGGCTCCGCGCATATCGGCGTCTATGAGGAGCACACGTTTTTCGAGACGGCTTATCATAATTGCGAGGTTGACGGCGGTAGTGGTCTTGCCCTCGCCGCGGTTCTGGCTTGTGATGACCACGGACTTATAGGCGCAGGACTCAAGCGACGCTATCACATTCGCGCGTATTTTTGAATAAGCCTCGGTAATAATAAAAGGTGTATTCTCGTTAAGGATAAACTGTCTTGTAACAGGTTCTGAGCCTTGCAACGCGGAGTTTCTCCTTTCGGTACGGAATACAGACGGCATACTGCCGCATACTATAATTATAAAACATTATTCACGTTTTGTCAATATGTGAACAGGAAAAATAATCTATGAAAGCGATGAAAAATATTTCCAAGACCTTTGCGGCTGCCGCGGGATTTGCCGGGGGCGTACTGAACGGGATATTCGGGGCGGGCGGAGGTTCGGTGACGGTGCCGGTGCTGGAGGCGGGAGGAGCCGATGCGCGGACGAGCCATGCAATGTCTGTGGCGGTGATGTTCTGCGTGAGCGCAGTTACCGTATTCGGCTGCATCATCAAGGGGAATGCGCCGTTTGCGGAGGTGCGGGAACTTCTGCCGGCGGGCATTGCCGGAGCAGCCGCGGGCGCACTTATCCTGCGGAGAGCGGATAACAGCGTACTGCGCCGGATATTCGGGGCATTGCTTATCTGGTCGGGAGGGAGGCTGTTTTTCGCGTGAACGGTTTTATCACGCTTGCCGCGGGATTTACGGCGGGTCTGTGCGCAGCTATGGGGCTTGGCGGCGGGTTTGTGCTGATGATATATCTGTCGTGGGCGGGAATGGCTCCTGCCGATGCGAAAGCGGCGAATCTGCTGTTCTTTATCCCGGTCGCGCTTGTGTCAATGGTGATGAATCATAAGTCGGGGCTTACGGATTGGCATATCGTGCCTTACGCCGCCGCCGCAGGCGCTATCGGCGCAGTTATCGGGCTCCTGCTCACCGACGCCGTTCCCGCCGGGATCATGCAGAAAGTGTTCGCCGTCCTCCTCGCCGCCGTAGGCGCGCGAGAGCTGTTTCACAGAAAGAGAAGAGATTTGAGAGAGAGAAGAGATTTGAAAGAAGGGGCTCTGCCCCTGTGACCCCGCCAACCCCCTTTAAAAAAGGGGGCTGGACACCCTAAATAAATGCAGTATTTCAGAGCGTACAGCTATGGGCGGCTGCCGACTGAAACGCAGTGGGGTTGGCGAAGACTCCATTCAGAGAATAACAAGAAAACAGCTTGCAGAGACAATCACTGCAAGCTGTTTTTAATCTGATGAATATAACTAACCGAGGTGGCGCACCCGCCAATAGAAGAGTGTCGCTACGCATTTCGCCGCGGGGCGTTCCCCGCCGCCGCCCGCGTAGGGCAAAAAAAGTCTCTTAAAAATCTCTTAAAGTCTCTTCCCAGAACGCGTCCTTGGATCCAAGGCGGAGCCTTGGTCTGGTCTGGGACGAAGTCGCCAGCGGGGCTTGGGGCGGCGCCCCATCAGCCGAAGGCAGCAGGTATAGCAGAAATGAGTTTCTGTTTACTTAACCATAGATGCAACTTCTGCTGCGAAGTCGTCTTCTCTCTTCTGGATTCCTTCGCCCTTTTCAAGACGTGCAAATTCGATAACCTTGATGTTCTTGCCGGCATTTGCAATATACTTCGCAACTGTGATGGAAGGATCCTTTACAAAAGGCTGATCCAGCAGGCAGATCTCCTCTGCGAACTTTCTCATTCTTCCCTCAACGATCTTCTCAAGAACGTTCTCAGGCTTCGGCTTCTTGGACTCGGCATTCTCCTTCTTTACAAGCTCAAGCTGTACTTCCTTCTCCGCATCAATTACAGATGCCGGAACATCAGCCTGTGCTACGAACTGGGGAGCGCTTGCCGTGATCTGAAGAAGCAGATCCTTTGCAACTGTCTTTACAGCATCGTCAGCGCCGTTGTCGGATTCAAGCTTGATGAGCGAACCGATGATAGAGCCGCCGCCGTTGTGTACATAAGCGTAAACGTCGCCTGTCATTCTTACGAAACGTCTGATCTGAATGTTCTCGCTGATAGAAGCAACTGCATCTGTGAGAACGTCTGCGATCTTCTCGTTTGTGCCGCTTGCTGTTGTCTCCTTGAGAGCCTCAACATCAGCAACATCGTTGTCGATTATCGTCTGTGCAACTGTGTCGCAGAAAGCCTTGAACTTGTCGGAATTTGCAGCGAAGTCTGTCTCGGAGTTGATCTCAACTACCACACCGATCTTCTTCGCTTCGTCTATCTTTGCAACAACAAGTCCCTCTGCTGCGATTCTGCCAGCCTTCTTTGCCTGCTTTGCAAGACCCTGCTCACGAAGGTACTTAACAGCTTCATCAACGTTGCCGTTTGTTGCTTCAAGAGCGCGCTTGCAGTCCATCATACCGCAGTTTGTGAGTTCCTTGAGCTGCTTTACGTCCTGTGCTGAAATAGCCATTTTTATTTCTCCTTTGATAAATTATTCCATATTCAATTCTTCCCCGCCGTTTCAGCGGGGAAGAGCCGTTTCATCTTCTCTTATTCAGCGTCGGCTTCGGCTGCTGCTTCTTCAGCTGCGTCCTTGTCCTCTGCCTCAGCTTCTGCGGAGCCCTGCTTTGCAGCGAGGATCGCGTCAGCCATAGCGCCTGCGATAAGCTTTACGGCGCGGATAGCGTCATCGTTTCCGGGGATAACGTAGTCGATCTCGTCAGGATCGCAGTTCGTATCTACGATAGCTACTACCGGGATACCGAGCTTTCTTGCTTCTGCAACAGCGATCTTCTCCTTGCGGGGATCAACTACGAAGAGAGCGCCGGGGAGCTTCTTCATATTCTTGATACCGCCGAGGAACTTTTCGAGCTTCTCGATCTCAAGGGAAAGCTTGCTTACTTCCTTCTTCGGGAGAAGGTCGAAAGTGCCGTCTGTCTCCATTGTGTGGAGCTGTTCAAGTCTCTTGATACGGTTCTGAATGGTCTTGAAGTTTGTCATCATACCGCCGAGCCATCTTGCGTTCACATAGTGCGCGCCTGCTCTCTCTGCCTCTTCCTTGATGGAATCGGCAGCCTGCTTCTTTGTGCCGACGAAGAGGATCTCACCGCCGTTTGCGGCTGTCTCGAATACGAAGTTATATGCTTCGTCGAGCTTCTTGACCGTCTTCTGGAGGTCGATGATGTAGATTCCGTTTCTTTCTGTGAAAATGTACGGTGCCATTTTCGGGTTCCAGCGTCTTGTCTGATGTCCGAAGTGAACACCGGCTTCAAGAAGCTGCTTCATTGATACAACTGCCATGTTTGTATCCTCCTTAAATTTGTTTTTTCCTCTGCATACTCACCACGCCGAACCGTCACTGACGGCACAGCCGGCGCTTATAGCACGCATGTGGATTTGCATCTGCTTTTGCAGGAATGCTTTAATATTATAACACATAATTACTGTGTTTACAATATTTTTCTTTTCGGCTATTTCAACAAATTTTTCATAAACCCGCCATTCCTTTTTGTGTGTATGGGCATTTCACAGCTCACAAGTATCGTGTCCTCTCCGATTATCTCGATATCGCTCCAGCAGATGTCGATGTCGTCCTCTCTCCCGAGAAGCCCGAACAGCTTCGCTTTCCCGAATATCACGATCCTGCATATCTTCGCTGTCGCCGTGTCAAATTCCACATCGTCCGCGTATCCCATTTTTATCCCGCTTTTTATGTTTATTATCTCCTTGTTTCTGATGTCGTCAAATGTACAGAGCATACGAACCACCTCGTTAAATTTGATTTTGATGTGAACGTCCGCCCGCGGCACTGTGCGTTTTCCTTTTTTAAATTTTATTCGCGGAATGTCCCGATAATTCGTGTCCGCAGTCTGCGAACCGCACCGTTTTTTCAGCCGGAAAATGCACCGGAAACCATGTAAAACACAGAAAAGCCGTCAAAATTGTAGTCAATTAATACCTAACCGGGCAATAAATTTTGTTATTTTTTAAACATATTGCACTAACTTGCAAAAAAATGTTTGAAATTGCTTGAAATTGCCAAAATTATGTGATATAATACTAAAGTAAAAAAGGAACGGTGCGTTTGCCCGTATCTCAGTTAAAAAAAGGAAGGAAATAAAGATGGCTAAATCCGCTTACGAAAAGGTTTACGAAAGTCTTAAGAAGAGCATTCAGAAGACCGACACCTCGAAATTTGAAGGTTCCTTTGCATTTCAGTTCAATGTAACGGGAGACGCTGCCGGAATTTTTTATGTTGAGTTCAAGGAGGGTTACTCCAGACTCGCAGTAGAGAATTTCAGCTACGACGATCACACCGCTATTTTTGAAGCTGATGCAGATACTTTCATCGCTCTTGTTGAAGGCAAGACAACAGCTAAGGCTGCTCTCAAGGCAGGCAAGCTTGCTGTTATCGACAACAATGCCGGCTGTGCAGATATCTTCAATGCAATAGCTCCCGCAAAGAAAGCTGCTGCTAAGAAGGAAGCTCCTGCGAAGAAGGCTGCTCCCGCTAAGAAGGAAGCTCCTGCAAAGAAGGCTCCCGCTAAGAAGGCTGCTCCCGCAAAGAAGGCAGAGGCTCCCAAGGCTGCTGAAGTTAAGGCAGCTGCACCTAAGGCTGAAGCTCCCAAGGCTGAGGCTCCTAAGGCAGAAGCAAAGCCTGCTGAGGCTAAGAAGCCCGGCAGAAAGCCCGCTGCAAAGAAGTAAGCAATTGCGGCGGACGCGCCGCTGCGAAATGCGTAGCGACATTCTTCTATCGGCGGGCGCGCCGCCTCGGTTAGTTATATTCATCTAAATACAAGAAAAAGACTGTTGAAAATTATAGTTTTCAGCAGTCTTTCTTATTTCACGAATGGAGTATTCGCCAACCCCACTGGCGGCGGACGCGCCGCTGCGAAATGCGCAGCGACACTCTTCTATTGGCGGGTGCATTGCACGAAGCAATGGCAGTTGACGTCAAAAGCGCGCACGATGCGCGCATATAAAACGGCAACGACACCACCACGGTTAGTTATATTCATCTGAATACAAAACAGCTTGCAGAAAATTTCTCTGTAAGCTGTTTTCTTGTTAGTCTGAATGGAGTCTTCGCCAACCCCACTGCATTTCAGTCGGCAGCCGCCCATAGCTGTGCGCTCTGAAATACAGCTAATGCCCGCGCCGGCTTCGGCGCTCAGCTCTCCGCTTCTTCCCAGTTATGCCAAACGTTCTGCACATCGTCGTTATCATCAAGAGCATCGAGGAGCAGTCCCATTTTCTTGATATGATCTTCGTCTGTGAGAGTCGTGTAAGTGGACGGGATCTTCGCAGGCTCGGCGGAAAGCACCTTATATCCCTTGTCTTCGAGAGCCTTTCCCACTTCCGTTACGGTATTCGGGTCTGTGGTTATCTCAACACAGCCGTCCTCAAAAGTGAAATCATCACCGCCGGCTTCGAGGATATCTTCCATCGCCTTATCCTCATCTATGTCCTCGTCCTCGTTGTCGAGCACTACAATGCCCTTTGTCGAGAACATGAACGATACACAGCCGGAAGTGCCGAGATTACCGCCGAACTTGTCAAAGTAGTGGCGCACTTCACCCGCGGTGCGGTTTCTGTTGTCGGTAAGGCATTCCACAATTACCGCTACGCCGTTGGGACCGTATCCCTCATAAACGCACTCTTCGTAGTTCGTCTTTTCGCCGTCACCGCTCGCCTTCTTGATAAGGCGGTCTATGTTGTCATTCGGAATATTGTTGGACTTTGCTTTCTGAACGAGCTGTGCAAGCTTCGAGTTGCTTGACGGGTCACCGCCTCCCTCGCGTACCGCAACGATGATCTCACGGCTTATCTTCGTGAACACCTTTGCTCTTGCGCCGTCCTTCTCGCCTTTCTTTCTCTTGATCGTGCTCCATTTGGAATGTCCTGACATAAATAATATCCTCCGTTTTCTGTTTTCCTTTTTGCATTTTGTTTCAGCTTTTATTTTCAGAGCAGTATCTCTTTATATTGCTCTATGATATCGTAATTCTTCCAGAACATATAATACCCGTCCATGAAATGCTGGGTATCATCTATCCTTGTGCGGAAGTCGTCCTCGCGCACCGCGAACCCGTAAACCACAGTCTCCGGCGCTTTCATATACATCGCGTACTCCGGGAACATAAAGTAGTTCAGCCCGTATTCCGCGCGCCTTATGACTGCACGCAGAAGCTGTTTTGCGTTGAACTCATCGAGATACGCGCATTTCTTCCTGCCCGATATCAGCCTGTCGTACATCTCGAATGCCGCGTTCACCGTTTCCGACGCGGAATTGATGCCGGCGCGGGTATTATGCACGGTACTGCTGAAATCGTCCTCGTTGACGTTGCGCAGACCGAACTCGAAATACTTCTCCTCCGGCGCGTACTTGGTAAGCTCATTGAACGTGTAGGAGATCCAGTGGCTGTGCTCCGCTTCATAGTGGTTCTTTATGAAGTAATCGGCAGCCTTCTTCGCGCTTTTAAGGAACCGTGCATCTCCCAGCACGCCGTATGCTTTTGCGAGTCCGTATGCCGCTTCGCCGTCATAGTAGATGATGACGTAATCCTCTGCGGTCCCGAATGTGTTTCGGTTCAGCGTGTGAATGAAGCTTCCGTCGCTCTTCTGCATATAGACGATACCGCAGGCGAGGGCTCTTATAAGCGCATTGTACTTGTTTGTGCAGAACACCTCGGAATATGTGGAATATGCAAGTATCGCAAGTCCGTTGCCGCCGATGTTGAGGGCAGTTCCGTCGTCAAGGAACGCGGTCTTGCTGTCCTTGTAAGAGATATGCTTTCCGAGGAATGCGAGGCTCCGCTCGATAACGGGAACGAGGCTCTCATCGCCGCACATCTCGTACTGCATTATGAGATTCCAGACCGTACCGGCGTGCCTTAACATATTATACCCCGCAATGACCTCGTTGTCAATAGGATAATAGCCGTAAACGAATTTCCCGTCATCTCCGCAGACCGAACTCAGATAGCCGGAGCTTTTCTGTGCGAGCAGTTCGGCTGTGCTTCTGTCGGCGGGGAGAATACGTCTGCCGGTGGTGGCGAACGTACCGTTTTCGAGCTTCATTGCGTAGGCGGTATTTTCCGCGAAATAGCCCTGTGTTCTGAACAGGGTGAACTTCGCCGGAACGGTTTTAAGCGCGGTCATACCGGACTCTTTGAGCGCATTATTCACCTTGGTGAAGTCGATCTTTCCGGTTTTTTCGTAATCTATCATACCTGCGCTGTTTATCTGGGCTTCGAGGAGTGCGGCGCCGTACTTCTTGTCGAAAGCTATCCCGCTTCTCATTGAGCCTATGTACTTGCCGGAGTTATCGGCGCGGAACTTCGTGTAGGTGACATCTTCCTCGGATACGACGACATCGAGCTTGAACCATTTTGGGGTGATGCCGGAAGCCTTAGCCCGCGCGAATGCATTGTAAAGTGCGGTGCTGAGGTTTTCGGACTGTGCCGCGAACACTTTTGCCCTGCATTTCCCGTCGGACACTGACATAAAGGCGACGGTGCGTCCGAGCTCCCTTACTGCCGCAAGAGTATCGCTGTCATCGCGGAGAAGGCTGGTAACGAGGATATACTTGCGGTTGTACATATAGTCGGTGACATTTATCGCCTCTGCGGGAAGCGCGAACACGCACTGCACGGTGATAAACAGAACGACTGCGGCTGCCGTAATCCTGCGGAGTATCTTCATTCTATCTTTCCTTTCGGATCATCTGTAATTGCCCGGAAAAGCTCTTCGAGCCGCTCATTTTCCCCGACAAGGGAGAGGTAGCCGAACAGCGCCTCGACTGCGGTAGCCTTGTGGTATTCCGCGGAATTGCTGGACTTTGGGGCGGACAGACCGGTGGAGTTCCGTCCTCTTCGCAGTATATCGACTTCTTCCTCTGTGAGCATCGGCATCAGCTTCTCAAATGCCGCCGCCTGATAAGACGCACGCGCCATTTTTATGGACATATTGTGCAGTTCGGCGGAGGGTCTGTCTCCCTCGGAGACGACTTTTCTTCTTACGAGTATCTCATAAACGCTGTCGCCGTAGAAAGCGAGAAGTCCGGGGCTCAATCGCTTTGCTTCTGTTTTTGTCATTATTTCCATTTGTGATATCTCCGTCTGCGCGTCAGCGCTGACTGTCAGCGCTGACTGTCTGCGCTGACGCGCTTGTCCTACGCGGACGGCGCCAGCCTGCGCGGCTGGATCGCTCCAGCGTGACGCTGGACCCATAACCTTATTTTAAAGTCTCTGATCAGTTTATGAAGCTGAATTCAAAGTCGAAGATAGAGACTGTGTCATCTTCCTCAACACCCGCTTCTTTCAGAGCATCTATTATGCCGCTGTAACGCAGAACGCGCTGGAAATACTGGAGACTTTCGTAGTCGTCCATATTCACGGTGGAGAGTATGGGCGCGAGCCATTCCGCGTCAACGGAGTAGAAATGCGCGTCCTCTTTCTTTACGGTGAAGGAGCGCTTCTCGGCAGCCTGTTTTTCAAGCTCTTCGAGGGTGAGCGGTTTGGCTTCATACCGCACTATCGGCGGAAGCTTTTCAAGCTCTCCCGCTATCGCCGCGACAAGCTCCTTTGTACCCTGCGCCGATGCAGCCGAAATGACAAAGAACGGAAGTCCCTTTTCCTCTATGAAGCTGCGGAGATCCTCTATCTGTTCCTCTGTGGCAATATCGGACTTGTTCGCGGCGACTATCTGCGGACGCTCCGAAAGCTCGGAGGAGAAGTTCGCAAGTTCAAGGTTTATCTTCTCAAAATCGTCCTTAGGGTCGCGTCCCTCACTGCCGGAAACATCGACAACATGCACGATCAGCCGGCATCGCTCGACATGACGCAGGAACGCGTGACCGAGACCCACTCCCTCGCTCGCCCCCTCGATAAGACCGGGGATATCCGCCATTACAAACGACTTTTCATCGTACTTTACCACGCCGAGAACAGGCGTTATGGTGGTGAAATGATAGTTCGCGATCTCCGGCTTTGCCGCGCTCACAACGCTGATAAGACTGGATTTGCCCACATTCGGGAATCCCACAAGCCCTACGTCCGCCAGAAGCTTCAGCTCCAGCGTGACATCGAACTGCTCGCCGGGATATCCGGGCTTTGCGAACCGGGGTATCTGACGGGTAGGCGTTGCAAAGTTCATATTGCCCTTTCCGCCCTTCCCCCCCTTCGCAACAACCACAGGCTCGTCATCGGAAATGTCCGCAAGTATGCGTCCCGTTTCGCTGTCCTTGATTATCGTGCCGCGCGGAACTTTTATAATCGTGTCCGGCGCGGACTTGCCGGAGCTTCGCCTTGAACCGCCGGGCGCGCCGTTCTGCGCCGTGTACTTTTTCTTGTATCTGAAATCTATGAGGGTGGAGAGGCTGTCGTCCGCCTGGAATACGATATCTCCGCCCTTTCCGCCGTTTCCGCCGTCGGGCCCTCCCGCTGCGACATACTTCTCGCGGTGGAAGGAGACTGCGCCGTTACCGCCGTCTCCCGCCTTGATCGAAATTTTAACTATATCTACAAACATCTGTTATCTGACTCCCCTGCTTATAAGGTCGATCTCGTCCTTCGGCGCAAGACCGATCTTCTCTCGAATGTAGTTGAACGGGGTCTCGGTAATGCCGTTCACGCGCCCGATCTTCGTCAGTATCACGCGGTAGTCGAAGTCGCCTATCTTCGTCTTTACGGTTATATCGAGACATTCCGGAGCAAGCGGGAACTTCCGCTTTTCCCATGTAAGACCGATTATATCGTCATATCTGAACTCAACGGTCGTGCGCTCCTTTGCGGGATAGGTGACAATGAAAGTCTCGTCGTTCGCGGTGAACTTGTACAGCTTCCCCCTGTGCAGGAATATAAGCACGATACCGAAGGCTATAAGCGCGAAAACGCCGGTAATGCCAATGACCGCAAGTATAACTATCGCGAACCCGGTATTTATCGCTCCGCCCCATACTTTGGCTCCGTCGGTATTCATATTGTAGATCATATCATACATACCGGCGGAAGCCTGCGCTCCTGCATTCGCCGTATTCTGAACGAGCCACACGATATCGGATACGGCAGCGATCACAATGAGCGCGATCACCAGCACACCTGCGATAACGGCAAGCCTGTCGTTTCTGAACGCACAGCTGAAAGTGCCGCCGGTACTGAACCCGAACCGGTCATTTGCCTTTCCGAAAGATGTGTACATAGCCGCTCCTTTCACAAAGTGACTTAATGTCTGCTCATCAACCGTGAAAAAGCTTCATAGCGCAGCTTGAAGACTTTTCACGGTTGCAAAAGTGCAAGGAAAATCCTGAAATATACAAATTTTCCTTGCACTTTTGTCCGCCCACAGGGCGGAATGAGCTTGACATCAAGGAATGTGTCCGCCTTAAAAAGGCGCTGAAAGCGTATTTTTAAGGCTTTCCAAAGTCCTCTTTGAGGACTTTGGAACAATAACTGCCAAAAGGCAGTTATTGAGGATACATTATCTTATACAAAAGAAGGACGGAATTTCTCCCGTCCTTTTCTGAACTGTTCTGATTATTCAGCGGGGTAAACACTTACCTGCTTGCGATCCTTGCCGAGACGCTCATACTTTACCTGACCGTCGATCTTGGCGAAGAGTGTATCATCGGAACCTCTGCCGACATTCTTGCCGGGGTGGATATGTGTTCCTCTCTGTCTGTAGAGGATATTGCCGGCGAGAACGTACTGTCCGTCAGCTCTCTTTGCGCCGAGACGCTGAGCGTTGGAGTCACGTCCGTTCTTTGTGGAGCCCATACCTTTTTTATGAGCGAAGTACTGCATACTGATTATTAACATAATGATCTTCCTTTCCGAGCTGTCACCTGCGGGAACGCATTTCCCGCACGCTTACATTTATCTTTCCCTTACTGTCTTCAGCCAATATGTGCAGATGATTATGGAACGAAGCTATCATCTGCTTCGCCGCGATAGCCATAGCGGAATCCGGGTCTTTAAGGACGAGCATTATTCTGTTGCCCTGGTCCTTTACGTCCGCCTTGCAGAAGAGGTAATCGGTAATGGTATTTGCGGTGAGCATCACAGCCGAAGAGACGGCTGCGCACACTATATCGCGTCCGAAAACGCCCGCATCGGCATGACCGGAAACCGAAAATCCCACAAGAGAACCGCCGTAGCTCAAAAACTCTGCTTCGATCATATCGGTTATGCGTTGATAGAATCAATCTTTACCTTGCTGTACGGCTGTCTGTGACCCTTAGCCACTTTCTCGCCCTTCTTGGGCTTATAGGTGAAGACGCTTATCTTCTTGCCCTTGCCGTTCTTGATGAGGGTAGCCTTTACTGCCGCGCCGGACACATAGGGAGCACCTGCTGTGATACCTGCATCGCTGCCGATAAGGAGTACCTTGTCGAATGTAACTTCGCCCTCGTCGATGCCGAGCTTCTCTACGAAGATCTCATCGCCCTCTTTTACCTGATACTGTTTTCCGCCTGTTTCAATGATTGCGTACATTTTATTACCTCGTTTCACGATCTCGCTGCATCGGGCGCCGTCACCTCTGTGACAGACTTAAAAAAGCCCATTTCGCATGCGGCTTATTCATTTTAACACATTCTTTCCTGTTTGTCAAGAGATTTTTTTGATTTTTACAGCCGCGCCCGGTCATGACCCGAAAACTGATTCGCGGCGGGGCGTTCTCCGCTGTCTGTACCGAAAGGGGCGGATTATCGCAAAAATAGTGTGATACGACACGAAAAACCGCCCACAGATCAAGCTGTAGGTGGATTCGCAGGCGCCGTCGCGCCTTTCTGTACCGAACATTTTAGATTTTTCAGAACTCCGGACTGCGAGGCAGAAAAATATCCCGCCTCAGGTAAACCCGAGACGGGATTCGCAGGCGCCGTTGCGCCTTTCTGTATCGAACGCTTTGGATTTTCGCAAGACTTGTGTGATACGACACAAAAATCCGCCCACAGATCAAGCTGTAGGCGGATTCGCAGGCGCCGTTGCGCCTTTCTGTAACGAACATTTTAGATTTTTCAGAACTCCGGACTGCGAGGCAGAAAAATATCCCGCCTCAGGTAAACCCGAGACGGGATTCGCAGGCGCCGTTGCGCCTGGTGCGGAGAATGAGACTTGAACTCACACGAGCTAACGCCCACTACCCCCTCAAAGTAGCGTGTCTGCCATTCCACCACCTCCGCAGGTGGTCATCTCACTGATGACTGTATTAGTATATCACATCTTTTCCGATTTGTCAATACTTTTTTCAAAAAAATTTTCGGCAGGAAAAACGTTTCTGAACGGCTTCAAAAAACCGACAATACTAAATCAGCATCTATCCGTTGACATAACCAAGTAATTTCGTCACGATTCAGATAGGCGCGCAGAGCGCGCTCCACAATTGTGCATTGTGCATTGTGAATTGTGCATTTTGAATTGGATAGAAATATAGTATAAAATCTCAAAGATGTCATTGTTTGTCACCCGAAAGTGTGATATCATCTAAAATGCAGAGAGCTGCGGACAGGAACGTTCGCGGCTCTCTTCATTTATCACACTTGAGAGGAGGAAAGATAAATGCAGGAAAACGAGATCATAGACGAGCAGGTGAACACGGCTCCCGATGAGAACGGCGGGACGGAGCAGGACACAAAGCTCTACTCCCAGGAGGAACTTGACCGGCGCGTGAACGAGGAATGCGAACAGCTCAGAAAGAAGCTTGCCGACGCGGAAAAGCTCGCCGGAATGTCCGAGAAGGAGCGCGCAGACCACAGGCGCAGTGTCCGCGAAAAGGAACTTGCCGAGAGAGAAGCGGCTGTGGCGAAACGCGAGCTTATCGCAGATGCAGCCGAGAGACTTGCGGAGGCGGGTCTTCCGAAACAGCTCGCCGCGTGCCTCAACTACTCCGGCAGAGAGGAGTGCGAACAGAGCCTTGAGGCTGTCGCACAGGCATTCGAGTCCGCGGTGACAGGCGCAGTCAACAGGCGCATCAAGGGCAATGTCCCCAAATTTGCAGGCTCCGGTCCGAAGGACGCATTCCTTGACGGGCTCGGGATGTAAACAAATCGCATCAGCGCTTTCCGGCAGTTCCGGAAGGCGTTTTTTGCACCGGAAAATCATTTTTCAAAGGAGAAATAACTATGGCAGTCAATTTAGCGGAAAAGTATTCGTCTCAGGTAGATGAGGTCATCAGAAGAGGTCTTCTCTCTACCGCAGGTACAAACAACGACGTTGAGTTCGGCAATGCACAGACCGTAAAGGTCTATTCCCTCGATACAGCGCCCCTCAACGACTACGATCCCACAGCAGGCATGAGCAGATACGGCACTCCCGTTGAGCTTGAAGATACCGTTCAGACTATGCAGATGTCCCAGCAGAAGTCCTTCACCTTCACTATCGACAAGACCTATGAGTCCGATTCCCCCGAGGGCGTGAGAAATGCGGGAAAGGCTCTCCAGCGCCAGATCGAGCAGGTGATAATCCCCGCGATAGATACTTATCGCTTCTCCGTTCTTGCGACGAAGGCAGGCACAAAGATCGAGAAGGTTCTTTCTTCCGGGAACGCCTACTCCACTTTCGTTGAGGCAAACACCGCTATCACAGACGAGGAATTCCCCGTTGAGGGACGCGTGGCTTTCTGCTCCAACGCCTTTATCGAGCTTCTCAAGAAGGACGGCGCTTTCACAAAGGCTACCGAGCTTGCACAGGACAGAGTCATCTACAAGGGCATGGTAGGCGACTGCGACGGCGTGGCGATAATCGCTGTTCCCAAGCGCAGACTTCCCGAAGATACCGCCTTCATCATCACTCACCCGATGTGCGCTCCCGCTCCCGTAAAGCTCCAGGACTATAAGATCCACAAGGATCCTCCCGGCATCGCAGGTACTCTCGTGGAAGGTCTGCTGTACCACGATATCTTCGTTTTCGACAAGAAAAAGAAGGCTGTGGCAGTTTGCTTCGACAGAGAGCCTACCGAGGACGATACGACCGAAAACGGCTGAGTAAATGACGGAGGCAGAGCTATATGAAAAAAATAGATTCGCTGCGTGTTCTGCTCCCGCCCGACGATAAAAGCTCGGACATAAAACTCGGAATGCTGCTCGACAACGCGGAGAACATGCTTCTCGACTATATCGGCAGGGATTCCCTCCCGGAACGCCTTGCGGATATGCAGATACGCCTCGCTCTTGAGATGTACAACAGGCTCGGGAATGAGGGAGAGACGAAACGCACGGAGAATGATATCTCCGTGTCGTTTTCCGATCTAATCACCGACGATATGAAGCTCCGGCTCAGAAACTATCCGAGAAAGGTGGGTGCCGTGAAATGCAGCTGACACAGAACAGGCTCAAACGCATCAACATCTTCTCCGATGCTGTCACCGACAGCGGTTACGTCGGAAAGAAGCGCGCTCCGGCACTCCTCGGTTTCGTTTACGCAGAAGTCTTCCCTTCCGCGGAAAAGCTTTCCGGTGAGCGCAGAGGCACAAAGGTCTCCTCCGGCGCTACACTTATACTGCGCAGGGAAGCAGGCGTGAAATGCGGCGATCTTGCGGGCATTTACGGCGAATCGCCGGACAGCAGGATAACGCAGGTGGAGATATACCCCGGACATCTCACAGCAAGGACGGAATGCCTATGAAAGACTTTACCGCAGAAATAAACACGGCTGTGCTCACCCTCGGAAATCTCGCTTTTGACCACGCGAAAGAGCACTGCCCGGTACGCACCGGCAGGCTGAAGCGGAGCATTGCGATACGGACCGAACACAACCGCGCGAAAAATGAGGATACCGTCGTTATCGGATCTTTCGTGCCTTATGCGCCCTGCGTCGAGTTCGGCGGCATCGGAAGAAGACCGAACCCGTTCCTCGGGAATGCCGCGGAATACGCGAAAAGCTGTGTGCAGACGGTATTTGAGCTTGCATTCGGAGGTGTGTGATGAAAGACTATTTACCAGATGTCGCCGGGCTTCTCGGAGATATCGCAGATGTGGAGCTTTCTTTTGCTGACCATACTGTCCCGCTGCCGTGCATCGTCCTCTCAGAGATCGGCAACAGCTCCGCCGTTGTTCTCGGCGGGAAAGACAGATACAGCATAGTTTCCGTGCAGGCAGATGTCTATGCGGAAAGCGCAGAGGAAGTGCGTTCCCTTGCATTGCAGGTGAACAGCGTCCTCACGGACAAGGGCATTAAGCGCAGCTCTTCGCAGTTCCTTACAGATGAGGATAAGCCGAGAATGTGCATGCGTTACCGCTTCGGCATTGACGAGATAACAGGAAGAACAGTGTCGCTGTAGTGCAGCGGCGCCTTCGCGCTGTCTTTGCAGACGGCACCGGCTTACGCAGCCGGCTCGCGCAAGGGCAGAGCCCTTGACCCTAATGCCGTAACACGGAGATCTGCAAGACTGCGAAAAGAGCAACAATAAGCATAAATAAATGATCCGGGTGCAGCGTCACGCTGCCGCGGTCCAGCCGCGCAGGCTGGCGCCGTCCGCGCAGGACAAAGCGCGTCAGCGCAGTATCGCAGAACTGCCGCGCGTAAGCGCAGCTGCACCTGTCTTTTCGCTTGAAGGAGGCGGAAAATGGAAATTCTTTCTTCGGGTACTGCCTACTATCTCAACGGGCAGAACCTTTACGGACTAAAGTCCACGCCCGAACTTGGCGGCACGCGCGAAAAACGTGAGGTCACGAACCTCCTCGATACCGCGCACCGCTATATCGCGGGTCTTTACAAGTACGACGATCTTACCTTCGACTTCTACTACAACAGCGCAGAGGAGAACCCCAATGTCACTCCCGCACAGACAGCTGCGGCATTCGCCGCGGCAAGAGCCGTGGAGCTTTCGGGGGCTTCCGTCACGCAGAAAGTGCAGTTTCCCGACGGAACGTACTTCACATGGTCGGGTCAGGTCGCAACCAAGATCAAGCGTATGGAGGCGGACGGGGTAATGGAATTCAGCATCATCTCCATTCCCAACACCGCCCTCGTTTACAGCTCGGACACAAGTTCGTCATAAACTGATATTCCCCGCCTTTCGCTTTCACGGAAGGCGGGATTTTTCCGGAAAAGGGGATTTTTACTATGAATGAAAACAAAACCGTACTGCCTTATACGGAGCTTCCCGCGGGAGACAGAACTTACCTGCTCCGCCTTACCGCGCTTTCCGCCGCAAGGCTCGAAGAACGTCTCGGTATGTCCGTTTACAAGGCGGCGGAGCGCATGGACGAGGTGACGGTCATCGCCGAGTTCGTCTATGCCCTTATCGAGGGACTCAAGCCCGAATTCAGCCGCCAGGACGCATACGCCGTCATCGACGACTTCATCAGCGCGGGAGGTACGCTTGCCGGACTGAACAAACACATCGCGGAGGCGCTGAAGATCTCCGGTTTTTTCGGGCAGGCTTCGGGAGCACAGGAGAGCTGATAAAGGCGCTGAGGCGGGAAGCACTCATTTACTCGCGGGATATCTCCGGAATGTGGCAGCTCACCGCAGCCGAACTCGATGAGATCATCGAAGCCGGAAGAACCGCAAAAGCAGGTGAGATACGGGAAAACGAACTGCTCGCCTTCAATATCGGCGCACTGGTGCTTGCCGCTTTCAACGCTCCCCGGCGCTTCCCGGAAACACCCGATGCCGCATTCGGAAGAAAGGCTCCTATGCCCCCGGACGGCGGCAAGGAAGATTTCATGAAGATCGCCGTTCAGCTGAACAAACGGCTTTCGGAAAGATCAGGAGAAACTTATGACAGTAGAGGAACTTAATATCAAAATTTCCGCAGATGCCGAAAATTTCCGGCGCGGTCTCGCAGATGCGCAGACCGCGGTAACGGAATTCAGGAACAATGCGGTACAGGCTGCCGGAGAAGTTACCAAAGCTTTCGACGGGCTGATAAATGTCGGCGTAACGTCCGGCTTCTCCGGAGATAAGCAGGAGGGTTCCGCTGTGCAGACCGCGGAGACTGTAACGGGAACCGCTCCCGCTTTTTCCATGCCGTTCTCGGACTGGAGAAGCGGCGGTACTGCGGGCTTCACAAACGGCGGTGTCTCCGTAAGCCCGCTTATTTCCGGCTTTTCTTCCCGTACCGCAAATGTGCTCCGGCTCGAAAACAGCGAGACTGTGATCGGCGCAGTCGGTCAGCAGGACAGCGATGACGGCAGACCCGTCAATATCACCACCACCGTCGAGCTTGACGGTGACAAGGTGGGCGAGTCGGTAAACCGCTTCAATCTGCGCCGGAACAAGATCACAAACGGCATTTACGGATAAAGGAGAGAATTACGATGTACTTTATAAAGATAAACGATGCTGTACTTCCCACTCCTTACTATTACTCGGTCACTTCGCGTGACATCGAAAGCTCCGACAGCGGAAGATACGATGAGACCGGCGTTGTCCACAGAAACAGGGTGCGCCACAGCGTAAAGACCTGCGATGTGAAGTGGAGACTTCCCGGAAACTCGCTCAGCCCGCTCAATGCGGCGCTCGGAGATGCGCTCCTGGAAGTGAATATGCTCGATCCGGCAACAGGAAGCTATATCGACTGCGAGATGTACGCCGAGAGCATAAGATCGGACTTCTACCAGCATCAGAACAGAAGCGAGCCGTCAAGCTGGTGGGAGATAAGCTGCCGGCTCGTGGAGTATTAAGGAGAGTGGGATATGTATAATGTCGGACAGGATTATATAGACGCGCTCGCCGGAAAGACAAGGAATGACAGGATAGCCGGAACTCTTGCACTCGCAAACGGCGGTTCTATCGCTATTACAGACGAAAACCTCGTAAGGGATTCACTCTCCCTTTCAAAGGAGCTCTGCGGTGAGCAGTACCGCGTCGGCACATTCAATACCGCCTGCCTTAAACTTTCGTTCTTTATTGACGATGCGCTCGGCATTGATCTCACGGACGCTTCGGTGACAATGAGCTATTTCCTTACTCCCGAAAATGCAGCAGAACAACAGGTGCCGCTCGGTACGTTCTTCGTTGACCCGATACTCTCGATAAGACGGAAGAACATACTCAACATCGTCGCCTTTGACGCGGGAGTGAAGTTTGACCGCGAGGTCTCCGACAACTTCCGCACCATAACCGGCACCCCCGCCCAGATCATCTCGGCAGCCTGCTCGTACTGCGGAGTCACTTCCGCAGTCCTTCCGGCAAGCCTTGACGAGATGCCCAACAGCGATATCACCGTAAGCGCCGCGGATAAGCAGATACAGACGTACAGAGACGCGGTCATGTGGTGCGCCGCGCTCGTCTGCGGATATGCGGTCATCGGCAGGGATTCCGCCCTTTATCTGATACCCGCGATATACAGCGTTTCCGGCGGTGTCAGACCTTCCATAATCACAAGCAGGACGGTGACTGCCGCGGAAAGACAGAGCGTATATGTCACCGATACGAGAGCTTACATCAAATACCTCACCGCCTACGCCGGCGACGATGTTATCAGCTATGTCTCATCATTCACCGCGCAGGACGCACAGGCTTCCCCCGCTTCTTACGTTCTCGAAAAGAACCCGCTCCTTGCGGATAAGACGGAAGCGGAATGCGAGGCCGCAAACGAGGAGTGGCTGGACTATATCGACACCTTCATGCAGCGCGGAGTGCAGACAGCTATCATGGGTGACCCGGCGCTCGATATGGGAGACGCGCTTATGTTCACAGGCGGTGACGTTGACCAGCGCACAGGCATCATCGGCGTGGTCACGTCCTATGAGTGGCGGTACAGGAATTACCACGATATCCGCTGTACCGCAGCGGAATGCTGCGGTTCGATCGCTCCCGGCTCACTGTCCGGCGGCGCGGCTTCGGTAAGACCCCAGTCCGCAAAGCGCATAGATGCCATAAAGGCACCGGAGCCGTCTGCCGGAGGTGTGGGCGAAGACCTCGGCAACCGAAACGAGAATTTCAATACCTACACCGGTCACCAATGGGCAAACCGCATAATCGACGAGCAGTTTGACTGCTCGGACTGCTGTCACCTCGAAGGAGAGCTGAACACGCTCCGGAACTGCGACTATACGTCGGTGGGCGGCGCGAACAATGCCGGTACGAACGACAGTTACAGCATCGTTCACGGCAATTACAACACTTTTTCCGGCGGCAGGCATATCATCGCAGGCTCTCACAACAATGTCAGCGGCGACGGCAATACCGTGGCAGGCTATGGGAACACCATTACCGGAGACAGCAATGTCGTTGCGGGGAGCAATCACACGGTCGGCTCGGTCGGGGCGCTGGTATGCGGCTGCGGCGTTGACGCAACAAGAGCCGCCGCTTCGTATGTGTTCTATGCCGGAAATTACAGCATCTCCGTTGCTATGACGTCCAACGGCTATGTATTCGCCACAGCCTACAACACAAACGGCGCAGACTACGCCGAATACTTTGAATGGGCGGACGGAAACCCGGAGAATGAGGACAGGCGCGGTATGCTCGTATCACTGTCCGGCGACAGGATAAAGCCTGCGGACGGTGACGATATCGACGGGGTGATATCCGCGAACCCTTCCGTTTGCGGAAACGAATACGGACTGCACTGGCAGGGAAAATACGAAAAGGACATCTTCGGTGCAGTGCGGTACGGCGAGGACGGGAGAGCGGTGACTGCCGGCGGATACGACAAGGACCGCGAATATATCCCGCGTTCCAAGCGCCCGGAATGGTCGCCTGTGGGTCTTGCGGGAAGACTCGTAATGACCGATGACGGGAGCTGTACAGCCGGCGGTTATGCCGCCGCACGCAGCGGCATCGGCCACGCGGCGGAATGCGCTACCCGCGTGAAGGTGCTTAAAAGGCTTGACGATACGCACGTTGAAGTGCTTGTAAGATAGGAGGTCAGAATGTATATTACAGACGGCTGCAATATTATCGTACCGAGGGGTGACCGCGCGGATATCCCGTTCGTTTTCACGGACGAGGAAAGCGGTGACCCTTATGTTTTCGACGAGGGAACGCAGATCAGGCTCGATGTTTTCCCGGTAAGGGGCGCGGACAGCATGATCTCAAAGACGCTGGAGGCTCCGGGAGCATCTTCCGGCGGCACCCTCATTTTCAGCCTCTCTTCGGAGGAAACGGATATCCCGCTCGGCGAGTATCTCTATACCCTCACCGCTGAAAACGGGACCGCGGTGGACACGCTTGCCGGATCCCCGCAGTCCGCGCGTTTCGAGATAAGATAGGAGGCGCATTATGGACAGGATCAATGTGAAGATAGGCGCTTCTCCGGCTGTCGGCGTAAAGACCGGCATAATGCCGGAATATACCGGGGAATGCACGGTCGTTCCGAAGCTCGGACAGCAGACCGTGCTGAATACCGCAAAGCATTACCTGAGCGGAAATATCACGGTGCGCGAGATACCGGTGACGGTGCAGGAGAATGAGGCGGGCGGTCTTACCCTTACGGTGGGAGGTGCGGACGATGAGTGAACTTTTTGTCAACAAGGTAGTCATCGGAAGCACGGTAATGACAGACCTTACCGGAGATACGGTAACGCCGGAAACTCTGCTTGAGGGCGTGACTGCCCACGACTGTTCCGGCGCGCCGATAACCGGTGAGGCAAAACAGAAGGAGTCGGTTTTATGCGGCGGTATATGCTATGTGACAAATCCGGCTCTCAAAGATGCAAGATCAGGAGGAACAGGAGTATAATGGCACATACACTCAATGAACAGGTAGTTGTGATACCCGCCGGTACAGGCGATGTGAATATCGAGCTGTATCTCGGCGCGATAGTACGCCTTACGGGCTGGACGAGGGACGGTTATACCGTTTACTGTGACGATGAGCATACGATGGGGCTGAAATTCTATTATTCCGCAGGAAGCAGTTCATGCCGCCTCGAAAGCTTCTTCAACGGCGGTACGGTAGTGAGTTCTGTATCATCATTCTCCCTTACTTCCGCCGGAACGGTCAGAGTCCACAAAAGCACTGATGAAACAGTCACATACCTTAATCTCACCGCCAATTATTATACAAGGTATATATATGCTGTTAATGAAGACGGAAACAAGGTCCTGTTTCAGGCGGAAGGAATAGATAATCTGTATGCCGGTACTGCTTCGGTCACTTCGCGCGTCTTCCTTTATCTCCCTGCACACACCAATAATAAAAAATACAGCATTACCAAATATCCGGATATCATAAACGGATCAGTTTTTCCGAGCCTTTATACTGTGTTCGGCTCACAGAATTCAGCGGATAGTAACCAGCTTGTAAATTTTGACGGAGAGATATACAGATTTGCGCCAATGAGCGATAGCCAGGGCATTTGGTTCGCTTTCCCGGTCTCAGACGAGACAGGGCAGGCACAGCGGCAGAATGCGTAAGGGCAGGCGCATATAAAACGGCGCTGCCGCCCCGGTTAGCTGTATTCATCTGAACGCAGGAAAGACTGCTGAGACCTGTCGGTCCCGGCAGTCTTTTTCTTTTTTCCCGTGCTTGCTTTTTCCTGCTTGATTTTATATTGAGAATATGATATAATGAATGCAGAAGCATCAGCGGCGGTTTCCCGCCGGATCTCAATACAGAAAGGAACTGTTATGAATATTCTTGTTGTGGGCGGCGGCGGACGCGAACACGCCGTTATCAAAGCCCTTTCTCGTTCGGAAAAGGTAGGTAAGATATACTGCGCTCCCGGAAACGGCGGTATCTCCAAGCTTGCGGAATGCTTTCCCGTAAAGGCTACCGATATCGACGGAATGGTGGAGCTTGCCGGAAAGCTTAAACCCGATTACGTTTTCGTCACCCCCGATGACCCGCTCGTTATGGGTATGGTGGACAGGCTCAATGAAAAGGGATTCAGGACTTTCGGCCCCCGTGCGGACGCGGCTGTGCTCGAAGGAAGCAAGGTCTTTTCAAAGGGTCTTATGAAGAAGTACGGCATTCCTACTGCCGCTTACGAGACATTCACAGATGCGGAAAAGGCGATAGCTTACATAAAGGAGCAGGGCAAATACCCCGCTGTCATCAAGTGCGACGGACTTGCGCTCGGCAAGGGCGTTATCATAGCGCAGAATGAGCAGGAAGCCGTTGACGCGGTAAATTCCATGCTGATCGGCGGCAAGTTCGGCAAGAGCGGCAGCGAGATCGTTATAGAAGAGTTTATGACAGGTCCCGAAGTCACTGTTCTTGCATTCACCGACGGCAAAACCGTAAAGCCGATGGTTTCATCTATGGATCACAAGCGCGCTTACGACGGCGATAATGGACTGAACACAGGCGGTATGGGTACTATTGCGCCCAACCCGCTCTATACAAAGAAGTATGCCGACGAGTGCATGGAGAAGATCTTCCTGCCCACGATAAAGGCTATGCAGGCAGAGGGAAGACCGTTCAAGGGTTGCCTTTATTTCGGGCTTATGCTCACTCCCGACGGGGCAAAAGTCGTTGAGTACAACTGCCGTTTCGGCGATCCCGAAGCGCAGGTGGTTCTCCCGCTGCTCAAGACCGATCTCGCCGATATCATCGAGGCTGTTTATGAGGAGCGCCTTGACAGTCTCGACATCGAATGGGCTGACGAAAGCTGTGCGTGCGTTGTTATGGCAAGCGGCGGATATCCCGAAAAGTATCCTACCGGACTGCCGATCAGCGGTTTCAATGCAGACGGTCAGCTTCCCGACGGCAAGGCTTACGTTTATCACGCAGGCACAAAGCTTGACGGCGGCACGTTCCTTACCGCCGGCGGCAGAGTTCTCGGCGTTACCGCAACGGCTCCCACTCTTCAAGCCGCTCTCGATAAGGCTTACGAGGCAGTAGGCGAGATAAGCTTCGAGAATGCGCATTTCCGTAAGGATATCGGGCAGCGTGCACTTGCCGGAGAAGATCGCTGACGCTCGAGAAAGGTCGCTTGCGCTCGAGAAGGGTCGCGCACGGCGCTCGAGACTGGGGGCACCCCTTTTGTGAACAAAAGGGGCTTCCCCCAGACCCCCTCCTCAAAAAACTTTAATCGCTCCGCAGTTAAGGGAGAAGGTTATCACAACAGAATGAAAGACTGCTGAAAGTGTTAATTTTCAGCAGTCTTTTCTTGTATTCAGATGAATATAGCTAACCGTGGAGCTGCACCCGCCCATTGAAGAATGTCGCTACGCATTTATTTAGGGGGTCAAGCCCCCTTTTTTAAAGGGGGCTTGCGGGGGGTTGGGGGGCAGAGCCCCCTCTCAAAGTCTCTTAAATTCTCTCTAACCTCTCAAACCTCTCTCAGACTTTTGCTCCGCAGAAGAGGGAATACTCGCAATGCTCGCAGACGGACGGTTCAGAGGGGCAGGCTCCTGCCATTCCCGCGGCTGTCTCGCGGGATCTCGCGCTTATGTACGATGCGCAGTATGACTTCATCGCGCCGTAAATCTCCGGAGTTATGACCGTCGGCGTCACATATCCGCCGCGTGTCTTGCCGAACCGCTCCGCCAGCGCATCGTTGAGCGCGGCAAGGTCAGAATTCTCCGGCGAATCACTCAGAATAATGCCGGAGGGTGAATGCTCCTTCATATACTTCTGCATGCTTTTCAGCGCCTTGTCCTCGATATCTCCGCCGTCCGACGCTTCGTAGGACATCTTTCCCACCGGCATATACATCACCGACGAGGGCAGCGCACGGCTCTCATTTTCGCATATCCCGAACAGATACAGCAGCATCTGTAAGTTCTCGCCCTTGTATATCGCGTCAAGCGACAAGTCGCGGGTGCCGCGCTTGTAGTCGACAACGCGGATATACTTCTTTCCGTCAGCTTCAAGCGAATCTATCCTGTCACAGACACCCGATATCTTCACGTCGCCGAAGCTGAAACTGAGCCGCTTTTCAAGCGCTTCCGGATAAAATCCGCTCAGCGCCGACTCGTCCCTTATCCTTGCCGCAGCCCGCACCGCATACAGCCCGAGCCGTTTCAGCAGATACGAAAAGCGCTCCGCTCCGCCGAAGCCTCCGAAATAGTTAGTCTCCTCATATATCTTCACGCTCTCCGTGACGTGCGCGGAGATCTGTGCATCGGTAAGCGCCGTGAATTCCGCACGCCTCCCCTCATACCCGGTCAGCAGACGGTAAAGGCAGAAATGTATCACATTTCCCACAAGAAGCGCATCTATGCGCCGTTCGCCGTCCTCCCGCAGTCCAAGTCCGTATTTGCAGAAGAACGCGAATTTGCAGCGGTTCATCTGCGTTATCGCAGTCGGTGACCACGAATCGAGAACCAGCAGTTTCGACGAGCGCTCCTTCGCTATCCTATGCCGTTCCTTGTCCGGTTTCTCGCCCGACGCACTGCGCAGCATCTCCGAAAATACCGGATCCACCGAGCGCAGCAAAGCTGTCCGCTCCGCGGAATGTGACCTGTCGCGGTAGATCTTCGCAAGATAGCGCCGTGCGGAATCCGGAGTCCGGCAGTAATACTCCGCGCCGTAGTTGTCCGCGCCGTTTATGTGCGCACCGTACTGCTCGACAAGAGCTTTGAGGGACGGGGCAGGTTCGAGATATCCCCCGTTCTCGCCTGTCAGCGGATATGTGATGAACAGCCCCTTTGCCGGAAGACCGGTGCAGCGGTACACCGTGAAAAGCTCCTGGGAATAGCGGGAAAGCCTGTCCGATGTGACCGGAATGCCGAGAAGCGTGAGCTGTTCGCTTTCCGAGGGCGTGAATACCTCGGATAGCTTAGGCGGGGGCGGCATAATGCCCTGCGAATAGCCGCAGATGAACACATAGTCTGCCTGCGTGAAGCGGCTTCTTTCCGTATCTCCGACAGTCACCGCATCAAGGGTCTGCGGCGGTTTTGCGACTGTCGTTGAGGTGAATATGTCAGTGAGTATGCCGGTGTATTCCTCAAGCGGCATCCTGTACCCTTTTAGAGCCTTGTACGCCGACTCAAACACCGTCACCGTGTCGTCCCACAGCTCGCTGTACTCGTCAAGCAGCCGCCTGTCAGCCACTGCCCTGCCGTCCTCGCCGCGGTCTATGATGCATTTTCCATAGACGGTCTTGTAGATGTCCATTCTGTTGCAGATAAAGTCGCAGAGCTGTTCCGTGATCTCTGCTCCGTCAGCTCCCTCGATCGACTTTTTCAGCGCTTTCAGCGGCTCGGTTATGCTCTTCCGCAGTTCCTCCAGCTCGCCGCTCCCGTCCGTTCCCTCCGGGAATGGGCGCAGCCAGTCACGTTTGCGCAGGTCATAGGTCCTGCAAAGACGTTCGAGACTGTCGCACTGAATGTCGCTTATGACCTTGCCGTTGGGGTTGCGGACAAACCCGCTCTTGACATAGCGGAGAATGTCATCTGTGGAGAATGTCAGCGCTTTGAGCGTGTATATCGCGAACCGCACAAAAGACTTGGTTATCAGAGGTTCCGGGATATCCGCGAATGCCGGGATCCCGTATTTTTTCAGCGCGCTTCCGAGAATGCCGGTGTAGGAGCTGTCCGGCACCAGCACGGCTATGTTCCTGCATCTTACGCCGCTGTCGGTCAGTGACCTTATCCGCGCCGCTATCCAGTCGCATTCCTGCCACATATCCCGCGCTTCCGTCACTTCAAGGCTTTCCGGTTTGCGGAACCTTTCTTTAAGCACGGTGACTTCCGTTTCGCTGTCGGCGGAGATGCGGTAAATGAGCCGGTTCACCGCCTCAAATCTGCGTTCCCTGCATACCGGATAGTCGCAGGTGAAAGCTATGGTGACGCTTGCCGCCTTATCGAGGAGAGTGCGGATAAATCCGAGCTGGCTTCCGGAGAAGCTGTCGAATTCGTCAAAGAACACGTCACAGCCGCTGAAGATGTCGGTCTCTGTCACGATCTCGCCCGCACGGCGGATATCGTCGAGCTTGTCATCGAAATTCTCGGTCAGAATGCGGTCGTATGCCGAATAGATCACCGAGATATCGCTGAGCTTGTCGGAGAGAGCGCCCGAAAGCGACGATTCCTCCGCAAGCCTTCCCCGCAGCGCAGACGGGGAGATGCCGGCATTTCTCATCTCGCTCACCATTCCAAGCGCGAATACCGGAAATCCCTCACGCCTTGTCTGGCTCCGGTAATAGACGAGTGCGCCGTTTGCCGCGGACTCGTCCAGCGCCCGCTTCATTGCTATGCGTTTTGCGATATCGTCCGCGTATTCTTTCGTTTCGCCGTGGAGGTGCAGTATTCTCTGCGCTTCGCGGGAGAACATCGTTACCCGGCAGTTTCGCGCATATTCGTGGGGGACTGTCCGGTAGATCAGCTTTTCGGTCTCGAATGAGAACTGATCCGGCACGAACTGCACCGCTTTTCTGCCGCTTACGGCAGTTTCTTTTATTCTTTCCCGGAGAAGCGTGGATTTTCCTGTTCCGGCTTCTCCGCAAATCAATCTAAGCATCTATTGCTCTCCGTTATATTTTGTTACGCGTTTGTATCGAGAAGAGTTACTCCCTTGAGGCTGTCGTAAAGCTCGTCGGCGGTACCTCCGTACGCGAATTTCTCCCGGAAGAACTCGAACACTGCCATTTTCACCATTGCTTCCTCGCTGAGGCGGGTCCCGTCCTCGCCGTCCTCCTGTCCGAAGAAGAGCTTTTTAACGTCGTGCAGTCCTTCCGACTGCTTTTTAAGGGAGGCTATCGTTTCGTTCGCCTTGCTGAGGAAGCTGCTTTCGGTGCGGTCGGTCTTGCGGAGAAGAAGGCTGTCTCCGGCTTCGAGCGCATCGCTCTTTATGCCGGTGATCTCCTCGAAAACTGCGGAATATGCGGCAAAGCTTTTCTGCGACGAAGAGTTTACCGCGTCGAAAACGGCAGTGTCCTTTCCGTCTGCTCCGGCAGGTGACAGGAATTTGTCGATGCGCGACTGTACATCGGCAAGCTTTTTCTCGGTATCGCCTGCATCAGCACCGGTTTGACCTTCAAGCATGCCGGTAAGCTTTGATTTTTCATCGGCAAGCGCGGTAAATGTTTTTATGTCGGCTTCCTCGCGCTGTATCGCCTGGTAAACGCGTCCCTGCATCTGGAAATAGGCGTTTGCGGCGATCTCTGTTTTATCGGCATCGGAAAGCTCGCTGAGACCGTGGATAAGGTCGGAATTGCCCCGCTTGAACACGTCCGAGAGTTTTTTGGAGAATGCGTCATTGGAACTGCCAACAGCATGGACTTCCGACGTTTCTCCGCCTGCGTTCAGATATTTTTTCTGCTCTTCCGCCTTGTGAATGGCATTTCCGGCAGCCTGCGCTCCGAGCCTTGCTGTATTTGCGCTGATGTTCATTGGTGTTTCTTCCTCCTTATCTTTTTTACAGCTTTTGCTGACAGGACGGGTCTGTTCTATACCTGCTGCCTTCGGCTGATGGGGCGCCGGCGGGGAACGCCCCGCAGCGAAATGCGTAGCGACATTCTTCTATCGGCGGGTGCTTTGCACGAAGCAATGGTAGTTGCCGTCAAGAGCGCGCACGATGCGCGCATAAAAGCGGTCAGCGACGGACACAGACCAAGGCTCCGCCTTGGAACCAAGGACGCGTTTAGGGAAGAAGAGATTAAGAGAGTTTTTAGACGGGGGCTCTGCCCCTGCGACCCCGCAAGCCCCCTTTAAAAAAGGGTGCTTGACACCCTAAATAAATGCAGTGTTTCAGAGTTTTCTTCTATGGGCTGCTTCTGACTGAAACGCAGTGGGGCTTGCAAAGATTCCGTTGTTAAAATAGAAGAGTATAGCTAACCGAGGTGCTGCACCCGCCCGTAGAAGAATGTAGCTACGGATTCGGAGCGGCGCGTTCGCCGCTCACTTTCCGACGCAGAAGCGGCGGAACACCTGATCAACGACGGTCTCGCTGACCTGCTCGCCGGAAAGCTCATAGAGCCTGTCAAGCGCGTTCTCGCACATGATGCCCACCGCGTCTAGCGTCACGCCTGTCTCCAATGCTTCAAGAGCCTTCTGCGCGTGACCGAGAGCCTCGGCCGCACATATCCGCTGGCGCTCATTCGCAATAAATCCTGCCGTGAGATCGAGCGTGCCGATGCCGGCGATACCGGATACCGCTTTTTCGAGCACCTTTATGCTCGCCGGGTCTTTCGCGCTTATGCGGACGATATTCCCGAACCGCTGTTCAAGCGCCGGGATATCCGCTCTCTCCTCAAGATCGGTCTTGTTGACGATGCACAGTGTCCGCTTCCCGTCAAGCTTCTCCATAAGCCGTTCATCGTCCTCGTTCAGCGGACGGCTCGAATCAAATACCGCAAGCACCACCGATGCTTCGCCGAGCTTTTTGAGCATACGCTCAACTCCTATGCTCTCGACCACGTCTTGCGTCTCGCGTATCCCGGCGCAGTCCGCAAGCCGGAGCATTATCCCGCCCAGCATCACCGTCTCCTCCACAATATCGCGTGTAGTACCCTCGATATCGGTGACAATGCTCTTTTCCGTGCCTGTCAGCAGGTTCATAAGCGTGGATTTTCCCGCATTCGGACGTCCGACTATCGCGCAGGGAATGCCGTCTCTTATCAGCTGACCCTCACCGTGGCTCGCAAGCAGTTCTTCAAGCTCGGACACGATATGCCTGAGCTTTCCCGCTTCAAGCTCTCCGTCGAACTCGTCCTCCATTTCGTCCGGGTAATCTATCCATGCCTGTATCAGCGTTATTATCGTCAGAAGCTCCTCCGATACCGCTCTTATCCTGCGGTAGAGAGCGCCTTCCTGCTGGGACTTCGCGCAGAGGAGGAACTGCTCGTTCTGGGCGCTTATCACGTCCGCGACAGCTTCCGCCTGCGTCAGGGACATCTTCCCGTTGAGCAGGGCGCGTTTCGTGAACTCGCCCGCCTGTGCCGGTACAGCACCCGCCGTGAAGCACGCCGACAGCACACGTTTTGCGGTGTAGATGCCGCCGTGGCAGGATATCTCCGCCGCGTCCTCGCCCGTGTAGCTGTGTGGGGCGCGGTATATCAGCAGGACTCCGTCGTCCAGCCGCTTTTCCCCGTCGTATATCTCGCCGTAGCATGCCGTATATCCGCGCATTTCCCCGATATCCCTGTTTGCAGCGGGTCTGAATACCCGTCCGGCGATATTTACGGCATCGTCACCGGAAATGCGTATCACCGCTATCCCGCCCTCAGCCGGGGGAGTTGCGATCGCGGCTATCGTTTTCATATCATCATTCCTTTATTTTCTGAACAGCTTTGCGAAAAAGCCTTTCTTTTCCTTTTTCCCTGCATCTTCGTTCTCTTCCGGCTCCGGCTCTTCCGCGGCTTCACCGCTTTCGCTGTCATCTTCGCCGTAGTATTCCTCGTAATCCTCGTCGCTCAGCACATCATTCAGCGCTTCGCTCAGCGAGCGTCTGTGCAGTTCATCTCCCGTGTCCTCCAGCAGGTAGGTATAGATGCGCTTGGGCTTCGGTATTTTAAGGCTGTCTATGCCGTTTTCGGCTATCTCCACGATCCCCGCCGCCATATCCTCGGACAGCTCCCGGTTCATGTTGTCGTAATATTCCTCGCAGCGGATATTGAACTCCTCTGCGGGGTCTGCTCCGGAGATCGCAGTAAGATGTATGCTGTCGCGGAGCCAGGACGAAAATCCGAGATAGTTTATCCATGTGGAGTTTATCATAGCCAGCATATATTCGGTCTCTTTACTGTCGAGAACGTCCCTGCCGTATTTCGCGGCGGCTTCTTCGTACAGCTCCGGAGCCGTTTCCTGCCACATTGCAGGAACCCGCTCACCACGCAGGAACTTGTCTCTTGTCGAGAACACGAGATCACGGTGCTTTTCGCATATAGCGGTGAATTTCATCAGCCTTATGCGCTCGTCCAGCGTCTTGCCCTGGGATATCTTCTGTATCCGGGCAACTTCTTTCACCACAGTCCTGTCCGTTATCTCGTCTGCGGTGGGCTCCGGGTATTTGTGGTGCGGTATCAGCGTTTTCAGCCGGTATATCGTCATTATCTTCTCGTCCAGCGATACGAACAGCCGGCTCTGTCCGGGGTCGCCCTGCCTTGCGGCACGTCCGCGGAGCTGGTCGTTTATGCGGGCGCTTTCTGCAAGGAACGTGCCTATCGCGTACAGTCCGCCCGCGTTCACCGCCTCGTCCCGCAGCTTCTCGTCCGCGCCGCCCAGCTTTATGTCAACTCCTCGGCCTGCCATATTCGTGGACACCGTGACTGCGCCGGGCATTCCCGCGTCCCTGATTATCCCGGCTTCAAGCTCGTCGTTCTTCGCGTTCAGCACATTGTGCTCTATCCCCGCAGCGTCAAGGAGCGCCGAAAGCCGTTCGCTCTGGGCGATATCCGCGGTCCCGATAAGCACCGGCTGACGCTTTTCGTGAGCCGTCTTTACTTCCTTTACCACAGCCGCAAGCTTGCTTTCCTCGTCGTAGTACACCGCCATGGGCAGGTCAGTGCGCACCGACGGAGTATTCGGGTCAACGTGCTTCACCACAAGCCCGTACAGCTCGTCAAATTCCTCTGCCGCGCTCACCGCCGTTCCGGTCATTCCGGATACGCGTTCGTACTGCCGCATATAGTACTGGATCGGAATGCTCCCCATTATGACGCCGCGCTCGGTTATATCAAGCCCGTGTTTCAGCTCCACGGCGCTTTGCAGAAAACCGGGGAAGCAGCGGTTCTCGGCGGCGCGTCCCGTGAACGCGTCGATGATCTGCACCTTACCGTCCTTGATGATGTAGTCCTTGTCCTCGGTGAGAACATGCAGCGCGTTCAGCGAGTCGTTTATCCGCACCAGAAGTCCGTTGTTCTCCTCGTCGTAGATGTTGTCAATGCCGAAATGCGCTTCCGCCTTCTGTTCGCCGGAGCGCACAAGGAATGCGGACGCGCTCGCCTCGTCGGTGTCGTAGTCGCCCTCTTCCAGCGTTTTTGCAAACGCGAATATCTCCGGCAGCTCCGCGTCCCGCTCAACGTCCATTACTCCCGCGGCGATAAGCGGTATGCGCGCTTCGTCTATAAGCAGAGAGTCCGCTTCGTCCACGATAGCGCGGGTATGCTCAAATCCGCGTCCCACAGCATCTTCCGGCGAGAATACAAGGAAATCCCGCAGAAAGTCGAATCCGCACTCTTTCACTGTCGAATAGAGAACGTCCGCCCGGTATGCGGCTTTCCTGTCCTCTGTACCGGTCTTTTCGGTGATGCAGGCGGTCTTTACCTCCAGCAGGTCATACGCCGGCTTCATCCATTCCCTGTCGCGGTTAGCGAGATAGTCGTTGAAAGTGAGGATATGCACATATCCGCCGTCACAGACCGAACGGAATGCCGCAAACACGGCGGCTATCGTCTTTCCCTCGCCGGTCGCGAGTTCCGCCGCGTTCTCCCCGTCAAGATACATTCCCGCGATGATCTGGGACTCAAAGGGAGTAAGTCCGAGCCCCTGCTTTACCGCAAGATATACCGCGGCATACTCCGTCACAGCGTCCTTTGTCGTTCTCGCTTCGTCCGCAAGCGCCTTTACGCTCTGCGTCCAGCCGTCCGCTTTTTCTATTACTGCCGCCGCAAATTCACGGGGCTTTTTTTCGTAGTTTTTTATCATAATATCTTTCCTTCCGGTGCATATATTTAAAGTATATCACAATTATTGAACAAAATCAACAAAACCTATTGATTATTTTTTGAAAATATGCGATAATATTAAGGTATGATTATTTTCAGACAACAACAGAAGGAGAGATATTGATGGAAAAGAGTGCAATTGTTCTTGCCGCAGGCGACGGCAAACGTATGAAATCAAACAACCCGAAAGTGATGTGCGAAGTCCTCGGTGACCCCATGATAGACTGGGTGCTTGACGCTGCTGCGGAAGCCGGCATTCCCGCGGAAAACACCGGCATCGTCGTAGGAAACGGCGCGGAGATCGTCTCCGCCCATATTGCGGAGAAATGCCCCGCGTACCGCACATTCATGCAGACCGAACGCAAAGGCACGGGTCATGCGGTGATGCAGGCGGAGGAGATGCTGAAGAACGGCGGGAATGTGCTCGTTCTCTGCGGAGATGCGCCTTTCGTGAACGGTGAGACCATATCCGCCGCGCTCAAAGAGCATGAGGCTTCCGGAAACGCAGTGACTGTGGTCGCGGCAGAGCTTCCCGATCCCGCCGGCTACGGCAGGATAATCCGCGCAGAGGACGGAAGCTTCGATTCTATCGTGGAGAAGAAGGACTGCACACCCGAACAGCTTGCGGTAACAGAGATAAACTCCGGCGTTTACTGGTTCAACGCGGACGCGCTCGCAAAGGCGCTCCCGAAACTCGCGGCAGAGAACGCGGCAGGTGAATACTACCTCACCGACACCGTCGCAATTATCCGTGATGACGGCGGAAAAGCCGGCATCTTCACCGCTCCCGACGCGGATATCGTTCTCGGCGCAAACAGCCGCGCTGACCTTTTGCAGCTCAATATCATCGCAAAAATGCGCGTTATAGGAATGCACCTCGACAACGGCGTTGAGTTCGTTTCCACGGACGGTATCATAATCGGCAGGAACGTTGAGATCGGCAGGGATACCCGCATTCTCCCCGGCACAATCCTCCGCGGAAATACGGTCATAGGCGAGGGCTGTGTTCTCGGTCCGAATACGCTTATCGAGAACTGTAAGATCGGAAACGGCGTTATCCTCAACTCCGTCCAGGCTTACGATTCCCGCGTATGCGATCATGTCAAGGCCGGTCCTTTCGTACAGCTCCGCCCCGGCACCGTGCTCCACGACGGCGTCAAGATCGGCGACTTCGTTGAGGTCAAGAACTCCGAGATCGGCGTGAATACCGCTGTCGCACACCTTACATACGTCGGAGACAGCGATGTCGGAAAGGGCGTAAACTTCGGCTGCGGCTGCGTCACCGCCAACTATGACGGCATCAACAAATACCGCACAAAGATCGGCGACTACGCATTTATCGGCTGCAACACCAACCTCATCGCCCCCGTGGAGATAGGCGAGAATGCAACTACCGCCGCCGGCTCCACCATAACAAAGAGCGTTCCCCCGGACAGCCTTGCCGTCGAGCGCGCCCAGACCAAGATCATAGATCACTGGGAGAAGAATTTCAAGAGAAAGAAAAAAGCCTGAAAAGGAGAAGAATTATGCCGGAAGTAAACATCGCGCCGGCGGCTGCGGAAGATGAGATCCTGCCGGAATACAGGAAAACTGCGCTGCTCGTCAGCACATATCTGATGCTGATATTCGTTCTGCGCTATATAGCCGTTATCGTTATAAACCTGTTCGTTTCGGCGGTGCAGGATACTATGGAATACCAGACCATGTACATTATCCAGCTTTCGATATCCGGCTTTTTCCTCCAGATACTCCCCTCCGTCATCGGCGCGTTCATGTTCGGCTATATCGGAAAGAACAGCCGAGGAAAGCTGAAACGGCTTTACAGCATACCGAAGAGCAATACCCGCGCGATAGGCAATTTCAGCGCAGTTTACGGGCTCGCGCAGATGGTGAATGTGATAACGATGATCGTTACCTACCTGTTCACGTCACAGGCTGACCTCACGAAAAAGCTCAACACCGTTGCCGAACAGCAGCAGGGCGGTATGGCGGGCGCATTCTTTATGTTCTTCATGCTGGTAGTCATTGCCCCGGTATTCGAGGAATTTATGTTCCGCGGCGTTATACTCCATGCACTCAAGCCCTACGGAAACGGACTGTCGATCTTCGTGTCCGGTATCCTCTTCGGGATATTCCACGGCAATTTCCAGCAATGCTTCTATACCGCGGCGGCAGGAATCGCCCTCGCGTATATCGCAAACGTCACCGGCTCGATATTCCCCACTACCGTTATACACGCGATAATGAACTCGGTGGGCGGAGTGATGGTACTGCTGATGAACACGAGCGGCGTGCAGGAATACATCATGAACGGGAACGAGAATGCGATACCCGACAGCGAGATGTTCTGGGTGGCGATGTACGGCATCTTCATGGTCAGCGTGCTCATCTTCATACTCGTGGGCTTCATAGCGGCGATCATGAAGATAAAGCAGATAAAGCGTTTCAGAGCGCCGAAAGTCTGGGGAGAAGTCAGCAACGGCAAAAAAGTAAGCATTCTTCTTCTTTCCGTTCCGGCTGTTATCACTGTCCTTATGGTGATCGACGTTTACGGAGGTTTTTCCGCGTCGCTCATACATGATCTCATAGCGAGAGGCGGCGCGTGATGACTTATACCGAGGGAACTCCGGAGCGCGGATTGCAGAAGCTCGCCGGAAAATACGGCGGTGCCGCGGCGATAATGCTTGCCAACACCACGGTCGTACAGGTGACGATCATAGTGATCATAGGCACGATCTTCGGTCTGATACCCGGCGGTCCGGAGCTTTTAGACACAAAGACGGACATCGGATTTATTTTCATGCTGGCGCTGAATGAGATCGCGGCTTATACCGTTCCGATGATAACGATGTATGCGCTCTTTTACCGCGAACTTAAATTTGAGAAAACCATATATGAGCCGGAGATGCGGTATGACCGCTTTTTCGGCGAGACAGCACTGCTTTTCGCAGCCGGGCTCGGCGTATCGACTGCACTCAGCATCGCAACAAGCTTTATTTCGTCCTTTCTGAACACGGTATTCGGCATACCGGAAACAAAAGTGGCATTTGATTCCATGATGCCCCGTGACCTTGTGACCTACACCGCGTTCGAGATCGTACTGTGCATTGTGGGTCCGGTCTGCGAGGAGATCATTTACCGGCATATTCTCCTGCGCCCGCTGCGCAGATACGGAGATATGACCGCGGCGCTCATCACGGCGCTGTTTTTCGGGCTTTCACACTTCAACTTCGATCAGTTTCTCTACACATTCTCGTTCGGCTTTTTCCTTGCGGTTATTACCCTGCGTTCGGGGACTATAATCCCGGCGGTGATATGCCACGCGCTGAACAATCTTGCTGCCGGAGTGCAGATATATCTGCCGGAAACGCTGGGGAATGCGGTACTTGACGGAGCGCTGAGGTCGCTTGCCGACATTTTTACAGCGGTGAACAGCATTTTTGTCTTTGGCGGCATACTGCTAATAATAGTCGTTATAGTCACGCGCCTGCTGCAATTAAAGAACCGGAGCGGTATCCCCCCTGCCAAGCAGATTGCGATAGTTTTCTCGAATCCGCTCCTGCTTGTCTGCATTGCGGTCTCGCTCGTTGTAACTTTCGTTAATCTCTATATAGTGTGAGATCGGGGCGCTAAGTAATATTACACAGGAAAAGACTGTTGAAACCAACAAATTTCAGCAGTCTTTTCTTAAGTTCAGCAGAGAATAACTAACCGAGGCGGCGCACCCGCCCATTGAAGAATGTCGCTACGCATCAGTTTAGGGTGTCCAACCCCCTTTAAAAAAGGGGGCTGGCGGGGTCCGGGGCAGCGCCCCGTCTCAAAAGTTCTCTTAAAAAAGACTCTTCTAAAAAAGGCGCCCATGGATCCAAGGCGGAGCCTTGGTCTGGTCTGGGACGAAGTCGCCAGCAGGGCTTGGGACGGCGTCCCAAACAGGCGGAGCCGGTTCCCCGCTTAGTCAAAACCCCGTCGGAGCGCTGTTTCTCCGATGCCTAAACCCAAATCAGCGCTTTGACAGGGAACTATATCGTCTGAAAACTGCGCTGTAACCATTCTCTGCTATCGGCATCTGCCTTTGGCGGTTGGGGCGCTGCCCCAACAACCCCGCCGGAGCGTCGCCCCGGACTCGACCAAGGCTCCGCCTTGGATCCAAGGACGCGTTTCGGGAAGAGATTTTTGAGAGAATTGAGAGAGGGGGCTCTGCCCCCCACCCCCCCGCCAGCCCCCTTTGAAAAAGGGGGCTGGACACCCTAAACCGGTGCAGTATTTCAGAGTGCAGTGCTATGGGCGGGTATTGACTGAAACGCAGTGGGCTGGCAAAGATTCCATGCTGAAACAGCAGAGTAAAGCTAACCCAGACGGTTCACCAAATCATGATAAGAATCATATTATAATTCAGCGGGGGATTTCTTCCCGCTGAACGGAGGAACTACAAATGAACATAAACATCGTTTTTATAGGCGGAGATGTGCGTATGATATATGCCGCAAAGGCTTTGTCAGAACAGTACAGGTGTTCTGTGTACGGGTTCGGTGACGGGTGCGGACTTCCTTCCCACTCCCCCGGCACAAAGTACGATATCGCTGTCCTGCCTGTTGTTGCCGGGAACGGCGAGATAAAACTCATGTCCGGCGGAAATAATGCAGACTGCGGGATCATCGCGGAAATGCTCGGTGCCGGCGCAAGCGTTTTTGCAGGCAGAGCTCCCGAAAAACTCAAAAGTATCTGCGCGGAAAACCGTTTCTCGCTTTTCGATTATCTGGAACGCGAAGAACTCGCAGTGCTGAATGCACAGGCAACCGCAGAGGGCGCAGCCGGAATCGCAGTAAACGAGCTTCCGGACACTGTACGCGGGTCTTCTGCCCTCGTCCTCGGCTTCGGAAGAATAGCAAAGCTTACCGCCCGCTGTTTCGCCGCCCTCGGTGCAGATGTGACTGTCGCCGCCCGCAAAAAAGCCGATCTTGCATGGGCGGAAGCCTGTGCATACAAGCCGGTGGATATCACTGACGCGTCTGCATTCTCCGCAGCACTCGGAAATGCAGATGTCATTCTCAATACCGTTCCCGCTCCGATACTCGCCGGTACCGCCGCAGCCTCAGTCCGCCCCGACGCAGTTCTCATCGAGCTTGCATCTGTACCGTGTACCTGCGGAGAACCGCAGTTCCGCGTGATACCCGCTGGAGGACTTCCCGGAAAGACCGCACCGCGGACTGCCGGAAACATCATCGCCAAAACGATCAAGACTATTCTTACCGAAAGGAGCATTGAAAATGGAGGAGCTTAAAGGAGTCAGAGTCGGTTTCGCTATGTGCGGTTCTTTCTGCACATTCGCTGACTGCTTCCGCGCGCTTGAACGGCTTCTGGAGCTCGGCTGTGAAGTTGTGCCGATAATGTCGTTCAACGCTTATGAAACGGATACGAGATTCGGGAATGCGGAAGATCACCGCAAAAGGCTCGCGGAGCTGTGCGGACGGGACGTGATACACACTATCGCCGGAGCGGAACCAATAGGTCCGAAGAATATGACTGATGTGATGCTTGTGGCGAACTGCACGGGTAATACCCTCGCAAAACTCGCGGCAAGCATTACCGATACTACAGTCATTGTACTACGGAATCCTGTGCTGTACCAACTTGCAGAGTCGAAGCCGATAAAACTGCGCTTTTGAGCAGAAAGTGGGATTTCAGATGTATTACCACCTCCGAGGAACTCGGACAGGCTTTGACCGCTTTGCGCCTTTCTCATAACATGACCGCCGCCGATGTCGCAAGAAAGTCCGGTATCCACAAATCCTCTGTATCCCGCATAGAAAGAGGAAAATTCGATTTCGAGACGATAGATGTCAGTCAACTCCGGCGATATTTGGCTTCCGTTAATGAGAACCGGACGTCCTGTTACTGTGGCTGGCACTTCTTCAAATTGCTTCACCAGCGGATACTTGAAGACTACCTTGCCGATAAAGGCATCACCAAATCCGAGCTTGGCCCCAGTGTCGGAGTCTCAAAACAGCTCGGCATTACATGGGTGAACATGGAGAGCAGATGTCCCTCTATGGAGCTATGGGAAAGGGAGTTCAAAGAGTATTCGGAGAAGTGGGCTGAAAATAACGGTGATCTCACCCCATAAAAGAAAGCGCTTCCTGCGAAAACGGGAAGCGCTCTTTGTTTATATATTATAATAGTATAAAAAACAAAATTTTTTAATTTTTTTCAAAAAAAATGTTGACAAGCGCCTAAATCTGTGGTATGATATGAACGAAAGATGTACACATTATGTTGAAAAATTCGTACACAAGCACTGTATATGTACACATAAACGAAAAATGTTGAAGGTGTTGAATGAAAATGGACGAAAAGATTCTAAAACCAGACGAAGAGAGAAAGCCGGTCACGTTCCGTATGAAGCCAATCGTAGCGGACACGATAAGAGATATGGCAGAAACTTTACACATGAATAACGGAGACTTCCTCGAGATGCTGCTCGACATGTACTGCAAGAACTACATCCGGCTATCGGGGGAAATAACATTAGGCTGCGTGAACAGGGGCGGCAATCAGCCTTGCCAAAATCTCATAAAGCTTAGCTTCGACGGCGATCCACTGTACATCACAAAAGACGTGGTGTACAAATCAGCGGATATGTTTGAGAAACAGCTCCGGAAGGTCTATGACCTTGAAGGCACAGATTTGAAAGAGTGTGTAGTTGGGAGTTCTCTTCAGCTTGCTCGTCTTTCGGACGAAACACATTTTCTTCTATATGAAAATTTGGATTTAAAAAATTCAAAGGAAGGCACACATCTCCTCACAGACAGCTGGATTTCGATTATGTCAAAAACAGACAATCCCGGCAAACACATAAGCCCTTTCGCGGATATGACAGATGTTTTCGCTATTATGGCTGTTTTTGCAAAAGAGATGCAGCTCTCGGATTTGACAGGAGAGAATTTAAAAGCATTCGGTATGCCGGATTTCAGTTAATTACCGCATCGCGGTGATTATATAAATCCGATGATGGGTGAGAAATTGCCCGGATTCGGACATCAAATGAAAGGAGGCATTTATCATGCCTAAAAAGAACAGTAAGTCCCCACCCAAGGAGCTCATCGAGAGTACGCACGCGTTTCTGCGAAAAGAAGGCTGCGGCGTTGAACTTCAAGTCGACCTCCCGAAGCCGAACAGGTCCAAGATGGTTCTGGCACCGATCGCAAATCCGTACGATGTCGATCCGAAGGTGCAGTTTGCACGACACGACTGGTATGCTACTCAAACGACAGTCGTGCCAAGCGACAAGCACTTCTCAGATGTCATCGGAACGGAATACCGTAGATGGGTTCCCGGCGATGTAATCTTCGAGAATGTCCGATGCGGCTGTGGAAAGACGAAGTCTTTCCTTGACGCGCTTGATTATTACAAGCGTGAACAGATCAAAGTACTGTACGTCGCGTCCCGCGAACAGCTGATGAGGCAGACGAAGTTAAGCGTAGCAAAGAAGCTCGGCAGCGAGTATGATGACTACCCGCCGAAGTATTTGGATCCAATCGAGACCTTTGACAACTTTGTTTTTTTTAAAACTTATCAGGGACTTGCAAAGATCTACGAAGGAAATGGCAAGTTCAGACCCGATGTGTTTGACGAAAATGAAAAGGTTGTCGTTTATCTCGACGAGGCGCACTGGCTGACTTCCGACGCTTTGTTCTCATCACAGCCCGACCACTTCCTGAACGGTTTTTTCAAGCAGTTCCTCTCTGCAATTGTCATTTTAATGACAGCAACTGACTGGGACTGTTTTGAACCGATCACAGAGGCTATTCCTCATACATACAAGCCGAAAGTTCTCGACGGCTACGAATGTTACACCAAGGAATACCCGGATGTCCGCTATGACAAGGTCTACATCAGCGCACCGCTGAAGCTGAACGCGGATTTAGTTTACTTTGATGAATACGAAGACCTGGTTCAGAGAATAAATTCGTCCGAGTCGAAGTGGCTGATCCTCGTCGCCAGCAAAGAGCTTGCCGAAAAGCTCAAAGCTGAAATCCAAGGCGCGGAAATCGTCTATCGTGAGACCGACGGTTACAAGATGACGGACAGCGCCCTTGAGGAGAAGCAAAACATATCGCTTTACGAAAGGTTCAACTGCCGCGTCCTTATAACGACTCCCATTCTCGATGTCGGCACAAACGTAAACGACAGAGAGCTCAAAAACGTTGTTGTCGATGTCTGGGATCCTGTGCAGGCAGTCCAGTTTGTCGGCCGTAAGAGGGGAAATGACAGATTCAGTCTATTTTTCCACAACCTCGGTATCGACAAGGTCAAAGAACTTCTCGTTAAGCGCGTCGATGAACCTCTTCAAAGAATGAAGGAGCTCGTTGAAGCCAGTGACGCGGAAGTGAGCAGCCGAAACGATGAACTCGCTGAGGAAATCAAAGCGGGGCGCATTTACAGCAGGAACGGCAAGCTCTGCTACAACCGGTTGGCGCGGAAGAAGCTCTTGAACTTGCGGCGATACCTCCGTCACGTCCTCTGGGAAGTTGACAAATACGGCGAACAGTCGCTGCTGGCGCATCAGGCTGAGCTGTTTGGTCACACTCTCGGAGAGTGCCAGGACATTCTCAAAGAGACGAAGCAGACCAAACGAAATGAGCTCATAAACTATCTCGATTCGCTCGAGGGCAAAGAACTCGGGAAAGAAGAGTACATCGAGTTCTGCAAAAAGTTTGATGATCTGCTGACGAGACTCACCGGAAAGAAATGGCATCGTGGGGCTGTGATGCACCAAGAAGGCAAGCTGAACGAAATTTTCGCAGAGAACGGTCTTGACTTCGCGGTCAAAAATGTAAAAGGGATTTACACCATTTCCCGGAATGATGAATAAATATCAATTCAAAAGCATCAATAAATTAAAGTATCAAATCAATTAACGATCTCCGCATTTTATCATTTGTGCGGGGAAAATAAATATAAATATCAATAAAGACGAAAAGTATCATGCATAAAGGTCTTTCAACGACAATATCATTAGTTGGAGGACCATGCGATGAAAATACATATAAAGGAGCCCTGCTGCGGGAAGATCGTTCTGCAGCAAAGGGAAGATGCATCTGAACCAAGAAAAGGAATGCCGAAAAAGGTGATCCTTTACACGGACAATGAGGAGAAAAGCAAAGCTGTCATTGCCGAGGCTATGGCTGAGATGTATCTGAGAATGATAAATCCAGTATAATAACAATGCCCCGTCCGGCATGCTTAATGCAATGCCGGACGGGGTGTTTTTGTGTGTTTATTCTACCGTAACGCTCTTTGCAAGATTCCTCGGCTTGTCAACGTCAAGTCCTCTTGCGACGGAGATGTAATATCCGAGCAGCTGGAGGGGAACTACTGCAAGGCTTGCTGCGAAGTGCGGGTCGATCGTGGGAACGTAGGTCACGAAGTTGCACTGGTCTTCGACTTCATACTTGCCGTATGATGCAAGTCCCATGAGATAGGCTCCGCGGGCTTTGCATTCTACCATGTTGCTCACTGTCTTCTCATACAGCTCATTCTGGGTGAGGATTCCGATGACAAGTGTGTTGTTTTCGATAAGGCTGATCGTGCCGTGTTTAAGTTCGCCAGCAGCATAAGCCTCAGAATGAATGTAGCTGATCTCCTTCATCTTGAGGCTGCCTTCAAGTCCGACTGCATAGTCGATCCCGCGTCCGATGAAGAAAGCGTCATGTATATGTGCAAATTTTGATGCGAACCACTGCAGACGTTCCTTATCTTCGAGAATTTTCGTTATCTTTGTGGGAATTGACTGCAATTCCTCTATGTACTTGCTGTATTCTTCTTCGGTTATCGTTCCGCGAACCTTACCGAACTGCACTGCCAGTGAATAACCCGCTGCAAGCTGGGCGCTGTATGCCTTTGTGGTCGCAACTGCGATCTCCGGTCCTGCAAGTGTATAGAACACATTATCGGCTTCTCGTGCGATAGACGAACCAACGACATTGACTATTGCCAATGTCTTAATATTGCTGCGCTTTGCAAGGCGGAGGGCTTCAAGGGTATCTGCTGTTTCACCGGACTGCGAAATAACAATTACAAGCTGCTTCGGATCGAGGATAGGTCTGCGGTATCTGAATTCGCTTGCAAGCTCTACGCGCACGGGAATCCTTGTAAGGTCTTCTATGACATACTGGCAGGCCATTCCGACGTGCCATGCGGAACCGCAGGCTACCATTGTGATCGAGGAGATTTCCTTGATCTGCTCATCTGAAAGTCCGATCTCTGTGAGGTCTATCCTGCCGTCCTTGATAACGGAATTGAGAGTATCACCGACAGCTTTAGGCTGCTCGTGTATCTCTTTTATCATGAAATGCTCGTAGCCGCCCTTTTCGGCAGCTTCTGCATCCCATTTGATCTCTGTGGGTTCGATAGTTACTTCATCGCCGTTTAGGTCATAGAAATGCACTTCACCGGGAGTTATTTTCGCACACTGGAGATTGTCGATATAATATACAGTGCGGGTGTATTTCAGAATTGCAGGAACATCGGAAGCGATGTATGTTTCGCCGTTCGCAACTCCGATTATCATGGGGCTGTCCTTGCGGGCAACCCATATCTCACCGGGGTGGTCTGCAAACATCAGTTCCAGCGCATATGAGCCGCGAACACGAACCATTGTCTTGGATATCGCGTCAATGGGGTCATGCAAATACTTTTTATAGTAGTAATCAACAAGTTTGATCGCAACTTCCGTATCCGTGTCGCTGTAGAACGCATAACCGTTGTGTTCGAGCTTTTGTTTGAGTTCCTTGTAGTTCTCGATGATGCCATTGTGAACACCGACAACCTCTGATTCCACTTTGCCGGAGCCCGAACCCGTGCAGTTGCCCGATACATGGGGGTGGGCATTTGTCTGCGACGGTTCGCCGTGAGTCGCCCAGCGTGTATGACCTATGCCACAGGTGCCGGGGAGCGCTTTTCCGTCGTCTGTCTTTTCGGCAAGGTTCTTGAGCCTGCCTACTGCCTTAACTACTTCTGCTGCCTTTTCGCCGTCACGGACAGCAAGACCCGCTGAGTCGTAGCCTCTGTATTCGAGTTTTGAAAGCCCGTCAAGCAGTATGGGGGCTGCCGGGTGGGTGCCTGTAAAACCTACTATTCCGCACATAATTGGTAATCCTTTCTTGCTTGTTTATTATACCGTTTCTCCGAATGTATCGGGGTGATTGGGGTCAAAAATCTCATTCGCCCACATAACAGTTACCAGATTCTCCGTGTCAGAAAGATTGATGATGTTATGTGTATATCCAGGCAACATGTGAACTGCTTGTATATGATTGCCGCTGACATCAAATTCGATCACTTCATCAGTGCCGATCTTTCTTTCCTGTATCAAGCCATGACCGCTGACAACTATGAAGAATTCCCACTTGCTGTTGTGCCAGTGCTGACCTTTGGTGATACCGGGTTTGGATATGTTTACGCTGAACTGACCATGATCCGATGTTTTGAGCAACTCGGTAAAACTGCCACGATCATCGCAATTCATCTTCAGATCAAATGCAACTTTTTCCTTGGGAAGATAGGACAAATACATGGAATAAAGCTTCTTCTCGAAGGATCCGCTGGGGATTTTCGGCATAATCAGATTCTGTGGCTGATCGTGGAAGGTATGAAGAAGTTCAACGATTCGACCAAGGGTTGCTTTATGCGTTACAGGCGCGTAACAATAGCGGCCGTCAGCTGTGGCTCTCGGAGTCAGACCATCGTACTCCACTCCGTCCACCACTTCTTCAGTCTTCGGATACTCCGCTCTATGAGGATGTCCCTCCATCGCATCATACATTTCATCAATCAGATCATCGATGAAGAGCATTTCAAGCTCGACACTTGGATCATTAACCGTGATGGGCAGGTCATTTGCAATGTTATTGCAGAATGTTCCCACGGCTGAATTATAGTTCGGGCGTACCCATTTCCCGACAAGATTCGGGAAGCGGTAGACATAGACGGTAGCTCCAGTCTCAGCTGCATAGCTGAAGAATAGTTCTTCACCGTCGCGCTTGGAAAGACCATATTCAGAAGTACCGAAACGTCCTGCCAACGTGGCCTGGAGAGAGGAACTCAGCATAACAGGGCACTTGTTCCCATGCTTCTTCAGCGTGTCAAGTAGCGTGGAAGCAAATCCGAAGTTTCCTTCCTTGAACTCTTTCGGATCCTGTGGACGATTCACCCCAGCCAGGTTGAAAACGAAGTCCGCTTTCCCACACCACTCATCAAGCTGCTCCGGTGTGTTATTCCGGTCATACTCATAGATTTCTTCTATAGAGATATTGGGTCTTGTCCTGTTCTTCCCGTCTCTGATGTTTTTCAGGTTTTCTACAAGGTTACGGCCTACAAAACCAGCCGCACCGGTAACTAATATCTTCATTCTATTTCCTCCATAACCTCTCTCATACTCTGTACTGAGGAAAAAACTGACTATTATCAATACCCCTCAGATTAACGAGATAATTATACTTTTCTGTACTGATAATCTTTTTCCCTATAAAGAAATGGTTTCTTTCACCTTTATAAAATGTTTTTTTATATCTTAGCAATGTGTCGTCTTTTGAACCAACACCACCGCCGAGAAGAAAAGACTTATATCCGTTTTCATAGCCCCAAATAGCAGCATTATACATAATTAGATTGTTTGGTGCCAGAGCATTATATTCTTCCAAACTACCGGAAAGGTGAAAGTTCAAATGCTCGTTTGCAAAAATCATAATGGAAGCGGCAATTACATCCCCGTCTTTTTCGGCCCAAAAGATTTGGGAATTCTGAGTTAATTCATTCAATACCGTTTCATAGAACGTCTGATCAAAATAGTAGTAATTAGCTGCCTTATTTCTGTCCATTGTAGCATTATATATTCGCTGGAACTCTACATATATTTCAGGAAAATTACCATGTTGCACATGGACACTATTTTTTATAGCTTTTCGAATCCTGTTACGATTTTCTGAAGTGAGTTTTTCCCAGATAACTTCTGGCGAAGAAAGATCCATGCGTACAACTTCTCCGAGACGGTCGATATCATAGAAGTTTCGACATGATTCATGATTCTTCACTAGAGGATGAAAACGAACAAATTCGCAAATAATATTGTTAATTTCTAACCAGTCAAAATAGGTTTGAAACAATTTTTCGACGTTTTCACCTTCTATGAGCCAGCCTCCGTAACCATATGGGGTAGCAATATCGAAATAACAGTTTTCCTCCAAATTGCCTTTGAAAGGGGCTGATGTCGCTATATCACGCATCATCACAACATTAATTCCGCGTGTACTGCCGTCATCATAGAAGAATAGAATCGGATCTCCATCACCATGAACCTGAAATGTTTTGACATAGCAACTCAGCCAGTAAACATCATAATCATGGAATGAGTGTACAATAGCATCCCACTTTTCAGTATCTTCAAGTGTATAAACGCTGAGCACTATTACATCCTCTCTTTCGTTTGGTTGCTACATAATATCCTTTCTGAATTGAATGCGTTCTTCCCTGTAACCATTAGATCTATAAAACCTAACAGCATCCGAACTATCTGCTTCGGCATGAAGGTACAAGGCAGGTAGGCCTAAATCTTTCGCTCTTTTTTCAATCAACGTAATTAGTGTTTTTCCGATTCCTCTGCTTCGGTATCCATCTTTCACGCTGCATTCATTAACATACATTCTAAGTTCTTCACGGAACTGATGCTGATATGCCCATATGTAGCCAATAATCTCTTTTTCCTCAAAAGCTCCATAAGCAATACAAGTATTTGTGGTTAGATGGGCAATCAGATCTCCTATTTTTTCGAAAGCCTGATCGAAAGTATAGTGTTCAAGACAAGAACATGTCTGCATATTCCCATAATAGAACTGCGCTATTTCATTCCGGTATTGCTGAACAGTCTCAGCATTTAATTCTTCAAACCTCACCATCTCTTACACCTAACCGATGTCAATTTGAATCAAATCTTCAATTCGCATTGCCGCATACATTTGTTCCTCAGTATCATCGAAGTTCAGATCCACATAGCCAATATCAAAAGAACCATCATGGGCTTTTTCTATTTTATCCCCAATGACTGGATTAATCTGTGTTCGTAAGATGTGGGATGAGATGAAATCGTTAATTACCAGCCCGCTAAAAATCCCATCGATATGCGGATATAGCATATGGTGGATTATGTTGTTATTATTCTTTTGACCATGTTGAAGACAATTCCAGTAATCATCGTCTCCCATCGCTGTTGTGACCAGCAAACGAGTCATGTCAATACCACACGATTCCTGAACATACTGTGGAAGATCGTTACCACCCTGTCTTGGGTTCAGTTCGATTAAAAACGGCTCATCATCCATAGTGAAGTACATTTCTATATTGTATTCTCCATGAACGATTCCTGCGGATCTGAATGCCTTTGTCAAAGATTCCTTTATCCGGTGAACTCTCCCCTCTTCCTCATGCAACGGGAAAACATAAGTCATGGGAATCATTGGTATATTCTGGCTTCGTACAGTATGAAAAAGTCCATCCCAAAGTATTTCTCCGTTATGAAGAAAGATTTCTCCCTCAATTACAGTTCGAGTAGGCATCGGTATGAGTTTTTCTGCAATCGCTTTCCCATTTCGGGATACAGTTCTTGCTACATTAATTGCTTCTCTTATCGCATCTTGATCATATGAATCCGTTATGGTGGCAACACTTCTCGTTCCTGAGCTTTGATCAGGCTTTATAATGATCGGATAAGAGAGCAATCCTTTATCGGTTAAAACCTGCTCTAAAGACGCATCATCCAAAAACTCCGGGGCAAATAAGCCTTCCTTTTTCTGTAAAGATCGAAAACCAGTTTTAGAGGATAAAGTTGCAACCGCGTTTTCAGGATTGCCAACCAACCCTAATTGATTAACAATATACGCGACATCGCACATGGCATATTCTGAGTTAGCTACAATTCCATCAATGTGTCTACTTTTTGCAGCCGTTAGAAGACCATTCCTGTCTTTAGTACTCACCGGAAGGAATTCATCAGCTATAGATACTCCAGGGGCTAACGGATTAGTGTCGCAAACGACAGTATGATACTTCTCCTTTTTTGCCGCTTTGATTAAAGGAATCTGAGATCTCCCTGCTCCGACTATCATGATAGTCTTCATAAATAATATTCCTCATTGTCGCTTCTATGTCTCCGGTAAATCTGGTTTCCCGTATATAGGACTCTGAATAATATGGAACTTTTGCTTTTTGCACAGAGACATACGAACTTCGTATACCTTGGGTAAGCAGGGTCTTTCATGATTTCCTTAAAATGCATGTTATTAAACTGCTGCATCTCGTCCAACCAAACTTGTGCCTGTCGTCTTTCTTCTTTAGAACAGGCCCCAATCCAACGCCACATGCGACCGATTGCTCCCATAGCCTGAGTGAGTGACAAACGATAGTACTCTTCCGAGATTGGGCTGAGATAATCAAATCGCTCTCGATACACCTGCCAATAATCCACATTGCTTTTAAGGGTATGGACTTTTGAAAGGCTGTTTTGACGATTTCGATAATGGAGCAAACAATCCGGAGTATAAACCATCTTTAGTGCCTTTTGCAGAAGATGAGGCTTTATGAAATAATCTTCAAAACTTCTTCCCTCAGGGTAACGGACAGCTTGAAATAGATCAGCTTTAAACAGATTATTCCAAGAATCCTGACAGATATTATGCTGTAAAAGATAAGTACGAAGGATATCATTTCCTTCAACCGTAAACATGGAAAGAGGTCCAGAAGATTCTTCTGTTTTGTCTTTGTATTCTTGATAAAACCTACAGGTAACAATATCGGCATCTGTCTGTTTCGCTATGTTCAAAAGCTTTTCATACATATCCGGCTCGATCCAATCGTCACTGTCCACAAAGCCGATATATTCACCATGTGTGTGGTCAAGTCCAACATTTCTTGCCGCAGAAAGGCCATGATTCACTGTGTGAAAAACCTGAATTCTATGGTCTTGCGTTGCGTAACGGTCACAGATCTCACCACAATGGTCTGTTGAACCATCGTCTACGATCAGAACCTCCATATCACTATAAGTCTGAGCAAGGATGCTATCCAAACATTTCCCCAAATATCGTTCTACATTGTAGACTGGAACAATGACTGATATCATTAGCTAGAGGCTCCTATTCGCTTTTCCGCCACACCATCTTGTTGACCACACCGACATACCCTTGGATTATCCGGACCACCTTCATGGAAACAGTCTCATCCACATAGTCGGGGCACGCCTTTCCAAGAACACCCTTTTGCTTCATCTCGATAGCCATGGAGGTCGCCTGAAGCAGTTCATCAGTCGTGATTCCAGCAAGAATGAAATCTCCTGCTTCCAATGCTTCCGGACGTTCGGTGCTTGTGCGAATGCACACAGCAGCAATCGGGTGACCAATGGAGAGATAGAAAGAGCTTTCCTCTGGCAATGTACCTGAATCAGACACGATGGCAAGCGCGTTCATCTGCAGCTTGTTGTAGTCATTGAATCCAAGTGGCTCGTTCACCCGTACCCTTGGATCCAGTTTAAAGCCGGTCGCTTCCAATCTCTTCTTGCTCCTCGGATGGCAGGAGTAAAGGATCGGCATATCATACTTTTCCGCCAGAGCATTGATCGCAGTGAAAAGAGAGGTGAAGTTTTTCTCTGTATCGATATTCTCCTCACGATGAGCTGAGAGCAGGATGTACTTGTTGGGTTGAAGCCCAAGCCTCTCCAGGACATCGGATGCTTCAATCTTCTCCAGATTCATCCGCAGTACTTCGGCCATCGGGGACCCGGTCATATATGTCCGTTCCTTCGGAAGACCTGTATCAGCAAGGTACTTACGGGCAAACTCTGAATAGCAGAGATTCACATCGGAGATCACATCCACGATGCGCCTGTTGGTCTCCTCTGGTAAGCACTCATCCTTGCATCGGTTTCCGGCTTCCATATGGAAGAGAGGGATGTGAAGGCGCTTCGCGGAGATCGCAGAGAGGCAAGAATTCGTGTCACCGAGAACCAGATATCCATCGGGCTTCAGTTCGGATAGAAGCTCGTAGCTCCTACCTAAGATATTTCCACAGGTGACTCCTAGATTCTCACCTACGACCGGCACAAGAATATCCGGGCCAATCTCTCCGTTAGCATTGTACAGCTCAAAATCTTCCCAGAACACAGTGCTCAGGTTCGGATCCCAGTTCTGGTTGTAGTAAACGATGCAAGTGTCGAAATATTCACGGCATCTTTTCATCACAGCAGCCAGCCGGATGATCTCAGGTCTGGTGCCGCAGCCGATCATGATCTTAAGCCTGCCATCGTTTTTCCATTTGAATTTATGCTCTACCATTGCTTACGCCTCCACCGCATGAGGACGGCCTTCGAGTTCTTCCTTTACATAATCGGTAGCCATAATTTTCTTTACAACGCCGTCTATATCAAGTCTTGTGGTATTATGGCTTGTATATGCTTCATCACTTTCTGTCAGGACATTTCCCTCGACATAGAACTTATCGTAGTTCAAGGATCTGCCGTCGGGAGCTATTCTGAAATAATGTCCCATATCTGTTGAGCGTAGTCGTTCTTCTCTGGTCATCAGAGTCTCATAGAGCTTTTCACCGTGTCTTGTGCCTATTATCTTCTTTTCCGTTTCTCCGAATACCTTCATTACGCCATCCGCAAGATCGCCTATAGTGCTTGCATCAGCTTTCTGGATGAACAGATCACCGGGTTCGGCGTGTTCAAAAGCAAATGCCACAAGATCAACAGCCTCATCGAGATTCATGAGGAAGCGTGTCATGTTAGGATCGGTTATTGTGATCGGAGCTTTTCTCTTGATCTGATCAATGAAAAGCGGGATGACGGAGCCACGAGAACACATGACATTGCCATACCTTGTACAGCATAATACAGTCCCCGATCGGTCATAAGCTACCTGAGCTCTTGCGCTTACTATCTTTTCGGCAACAGCCTTGGTCATTCCCATAGAGTTTATCGGATATGCTGCTTTGTCGGTTGATAAGAACACAACTCGCTCGACCTTGTTTTCAACTGCAGCAGTGATCACATTATCAGTACCTATTACGTTTGTTCTTACAGCTTCCATAGGGAAAAACTCGCAGCTTGGAACTTCTTTCAGCGCTGCTGCGTGGAAGACATAATTGGCTCCGTACATGACATCACGTACGGAATTGATATCTCTGACATCACCTATGTAGAACTTGACTTTTGATGCGTATTCAGGATGTTTTGCCTGAAGTGTGTGTCTCATCCAGTCTTGTTTCTTCTCATCGCGGCTGATGATCCTGATTTCTCCGATATCTGTTGTGAGGAAGTGTTTGAGAACTGTGGAACCGAATGAACCTGTTCCACCTGTTATAACTAAGGTTTTCCCTTTGAAAGCTTCTGTGATATTGTGCATGGGAATTTTCTCCTTTTCCACAGCCCTGAGGGCTAGTATTGTTGCAGCTCCGATTTAGGGCTGAGGTTAGCTTTTCGTGATATTTTCCAGCATATTACTATCAGATAATCATTTGTGCATATCCAAAATCATCTCAATATCAAGTATTCTTGAATAGTACCGTGCTCCTGCTTGTGTTAAATGTCGACAATCCTGGCTGATAAATTTATTGTCGTCAGTAAATACCCTAACACGAGTCTCGTCTACCATTACTGGAGACATCATATCAACAAAACCTTTAGCTGGAACTTTCTTCATTTTGTTATTAAAAGTGATGATTGCCTGGTCAATTTCTATGCTCTGCTTAAAGTAATCATCTGAATTACGATGTGCATAGATAATGCCGTTTGATGTCCCAAATGATTTGCTACTTATAATAAATAAACGATCGCTGGGTAATGATTTGGGGACTTGTTCCACTCCGCCTCCTGTAGCAAAAAAAACATAATCTGCATCTTCAATTCTCTTTAAATATGAACTCAGTTCGCTTTCGCTACTATCTCCAGTGAAATAAAGATAGCTGATTTCCAGTTCATCTTTAGAATCCCACTCATATAATATATTTGCCCAATCTCTCCCAAAACTGTTTCCAATTACCAAAATCTTCCTCTTCTTGATACTTTCATCGAAATCATTATCCCAGGCATAAGGTCTATCACAATATTCCGCGTGCATACCTTTACGCACATTATCCCTATATACATCTAACTCGGGAACATCACGAACAACGCCAGCATTGCGATAAATCAAGAATGAAGTTCCACACAAAAGAAACATAAATATTCCAGTGACTACAACCGCTACAGTCTCTTTTCCTTTCTTTCCGATTATCTTCCCCAAAGGAACTTCAATAAATCTGTAAGAAAATAATGATATCACCATTGTCAGCGCCGCAAAAGATAGGAATGATACCACATTCTGTTTTGGAAACAATGAATAGAAGAGAAAAGCAACAATTATTTGATGCCAAATGTATATACTATAGCTTCTCTTTCCTATCACAGCACCAACGTTCATCAACTTCCCTACGAATCCATTTTGCTCTTGCTCTTCAGTCGCCACAATGTAAATTAGAATTCCAATTACCGTACAAATCAACATTATGCTTCCTGATAGAATCTCCCATCGAGTGCAGAGAAGGAAAAGCAGAATAAAGAAACCACCCCATCCCAATATACTCTTACATTTTGCAGTCATCCTAGGCTTAAAAAGGAGCAAGATACCCCCAGCGGTAATTTCAAAAAGTCGAAACGGCAAATAATAAAATTTCCAAGCAGTTGAAAATTGTGGCATGAGGAACAATGCAAAGGATACCATCGTTAGACCTATGATGCCTATTTTTATTCCTCTTGTAGAGTTTTTCGTTAACTTTACCAGAATCATAAATATTAACGGGAGAACAATATATGCTTGCATCAAAAGTCCAACATACCATAGATGCATCAAAGGCTTGTACAGATTTACAATGTCCCAATAATTCTTTGTAGTTATACACTGTAGGATATTATTAGCAAAAACCGATGACGCTATGGCTGATTCAGCAAGGTTCTCATAATCATCTGGAAGCATCAAGAAGTATCCGCCACAAACAGATATTATTGAGCCTAGTATAACAAGTGGCCAAAGACGAATAATCTTTCTAAATATAAAGTTCCAGTAATTGAATGTTCCTTCCTTGAACTGCTTCATTAAACTTCTGATAAGAAGAAATCCGCCTACCACAAAAAAGATATCTACACCTAGATATCCATATGGTAAAATACCCCCCCCCGAAATGGTAGAGGACAACTGCAATGATTGCAAGGCCTTTGATGGCATCTATTGCGGAGTTCCTCTTTTCTTTCATCTTATTTTCCCCTCTCAAGAACATCTCTGTAGTAAAAACTACAATTTACAGAATATCATATCTATCATTCTAGGTAGTCTATTCTGCAGAGTCTCTTAACATTAATCAAACACATTGCGCTAATTTAGCAAAGTGATCTTTTATTATCATGTGCTGAAATTGCCAAGCGAAAAATTACAATCTCCACCACAGCATCCCTGTTTCCTTTAGATCTTCAATTCTATAAAGCCCCTTTACATCTATAAGAACCTTTTGAGCGTCCGGTACATCCTTAAATAATGCTTTGATTTCTTCTAACCCGAGTGCCTTGAACTCATTATGTGCAACAGCCACAATCACACAATCTGCATCAGAGACATCTTCAATCTTAGTCAACGTCACACCATATTCATGCATTGCATCACGCTCTGAAGCCCACGGATCAACTACAATTGGCTTAATACCATAATTATTTAGATGCTTAATAATATCATCAACCTTGCTATTCCTTGTATCCGGGCAGTTTTCCTTAAAAGTCAGGCCAAGGATAACAACTTTACTTTTCTTGGGAGCCTGTCCCGCTTCAATCATTTTCTTTATTGCTGCATCAGCTACATAAGCACCCATGGAGTCATTCACAATACGCCCATTAAGGATAATCTGACTGTGATACCCCAACTTCTCGGCTTCATAAGTGAAGTAATAAGGATCCACCCCGATGCAATGGCCTCCCACAAGGCCAGGTCGAAAACCTAGTGCGTTCCATTTTGTATTCATACCATCTACAACTTCATTAGTATCAATATCCATTCGGTCAAATACCATAGCTAATTCATTCATAAATGCAATGTTGATATCACGCTGGCTGTTCTCCACAACCTTGACTGCCTCTGCCGTTCGTAAATTAGAAACGGGATGGGTTCCGACCTCTATAACTAAATCGTATACTGCCTTTATTTCATCAAGAGATTCTGAATCAATTCCCGATACAATCTTTTGAATATTCTCTAAACGATGAACCTTATCGCCGGGATTAATACGCTCTGGGCTATATCCTACTTTGAAGTCCGCACCACACTTCAGTCCAGATTCCTTCTCCAAAATTGGTATGCAAACATCTTCTGTGCAACCAGGATAAACCGTAGATTCATAAACTACAATAGAACCAGGTACCAAATTACGACCAACAATCTCAGAAGCTCCAATAACAGGCGTAAGGTCCGGGGTATGATCGGTATTCACAGGAGTAGGAACGGCGACTATAATAAACTTTGCCTTCTTCAATTCTGTTTCATCAGAAGTGAAATGTATCTTCGTATTCTTTATTTCTTCGTCTCCAACCTCTTTAGTAGGATCAACTCCGTTTCTGTAGAGTTCAATCTTTTCTTTGTTTAAATCAAACCCAATAACATCGAGGCCTTTTTTTGCAAAAGCGTGTGCAATCGGCATTCCAACATAGCCAAGGCCAACAAGGGCTAACCTTTCGGATCTGTCAATCAGGCTATTATACAGTTTCATGTTCTTAAATCTCCTTATCGTTTAGATTGATTGTTTTTTCTAATTCTTTTACAGCGCGGCACGCTGTAACAAAATCATGTTCCCACCATTCAGAATTCAAGATTTTAGATCGGATGTCTTCAGAAAATCTGTACCTAATTACTTTAGCAGGAATTCCTACTGCAATAGCAAATGGTGGAACATCTTTTGTAACTACTGCATTCGCACCTATTACTGCACCTGTTCCGATATGTACTCCCTGCATTACAATAGCATTTGCCCCTATCCAAACATCATGATCTATCAGAGCTTTTTTGACATTAAGCGAATACCCGATATTTGTTTTGCTTATTCTTTGGTATGTTGTAATGTATTCTATAGAATGTTGACTTTGTGCAAGCTTCACATCCGGACCAAAAGAACAATAGTTACCTATTTCAGCATTCCCTATCATACATCTATCTCCAAAATAATTATAATTTCCGATAACAGATGCAGAGGTTGCTGACACTTGAGGGCGAAAATGGTTTCCTTTACCGACTTTCCCAAGTACAACGCGCCTATAACGTATACATTGAGTGATCTTTTGGATTTTAGCAAGTATATCCAAGATTTTCCCCCTATCTCTATTCGTATTCGCTTGAATGTATCATATCATTCTTGTATGATGAATATGTTAGTCTATAATTTACTGTTCCCTATACTATTGCCGTTTCTTAACAGCTTATAAATACTTTTTAAGTCATCTGTCCGTATAAATAAAACATCTTGTATTTTCAATTTATATGTTTTACAGTATTTGAGTATAAACACAATTCCTGCAAAGGAATATGATAATAATGACGTTAAAGCGGCCCCATATATTCCAATGAGAGGAATCAACAGGAAATTGCTTGTTATGTTTAAAACCACACTCCCAAGCAAAGTTAAAAAATAGAAATTCCATTTTCCTTGTGCCAAAAATAAAGTTCCAAGAAGCTTGAAATACATCATGCTGAATGTCCCAAATATCACAATTATTGACACACCATATGATTCAATATAAGAATTTCCATAAACAAGCTTTATTATTATCTTTCCAAAGCATATGATGCAAATATATGCTATTATCATTATAGAAGAACACGCTCTAAGAGATTTGTTGATAATAGCTATGTTATCTGCACTTGCTGTTTTATTAAACAGAACGTCTTTAAATACATCTGACATTAACAATACATATTCTGATAAACTTAAGCCAACAGAATAAATCCCAATATTGTAATCAGTTACACCCAACCACTTCAGTTCCATAACGTCAACTTTATAATTCAATATAGAAAGCAATGAAGTTAACATAGGAACAATACCAGCAATAATTATTCCAACCCATTCGCTATATTTTACTTCTGATAAATGGATCGATTTTGCCATTGCATAATAACATATTATCGAACACAGCAATTCTTTTACAATCAATGCAACGAAAACAATATTGAAGTTCTGGAATTTCACGAAAAAGGCAACCGCCAAAATCACCGCATTAGTAAATACTCCAAGAATATTCGCAAAAACAGTTATTTTAAAATTGTAAATCAGCGTACTGTTCAATGATTGGAGTGAAAAAACACCACATGCGACAGCCATTCCGTATAAGAAATATACATTATCTCTAAAAATTACCCATGCCAGCAGACTTAAGAATATATTTATTACGAATTGAAATAAGGCAAGAATATAAAATGTTGATAATGTCCACTTCTTATTCTTTCGAACATAGTTTGGCAGTACCAGTGTTATTCCCATATTTAATATTGTAGTCAGCGTTACAATAATATTGTTTATATATTCATATTGTCCTTTCATCTCTGGGCTCAAGAGATGATGAATTAATACTGTCGTTAAAAAGCCAAATATGATAGTATTTGCCTTTTTTATTAACGACAAGACGAACATGTTTTCTGTTAGCCGTTTTATATATTTCATTACTGTTAACTTCTTCCTAAAAACAATCTACTCAGATTAACTTTAATCATATAGAGAACAGAATTAGAAAGAAACAAAGCTCTGAGTTTATCAGCAACACTGATACCCTTGAAAGCTATAATTTTCAGACTTTTCCCTGTATATCTATAGTTTTCCAACATGTATCTTTTATTTAACTCTTCGATGTCATGCTGAGAAAGTCTATCTTTATATCTTTCTGCAAATGTCTTTGTCACTATGGACCTCTTATGAAGTTTCTCAGTGAAATCTTTGTATTTTGCCTTCTTATTTATTGAGTTACCATCATGAATACGATAGTTAATACATATTTCCGGACATGGAACCATTTCATCTGCAAGAAACTCAAAGTATAATTTCATCCAACCATCTTCATTTGGAAAATCTACAGGGAGAGGAAATAATTCCTCCATTGTTTTTCTGGTTGCTAGGAATGCAGCTCCAGATTTTACAACATCATCTTTTTTCTTTGGTATTTCGATTCCATCAAACGACTTATATCTCTTATCAGTAGAAAACATTTTGATCCTTGAAGATATAACAATATCATCATTTAAAGGATCAAATCTCTTGGTGATGTCATACCATTTTTCAAGAATTCCTGGCTCCATAATGTCATCAGCGCCAAAGAACGAAAACCACTCTCCTTTTGCGTGTTCTTTAGCATAATTAGTAGCCCCATTTTTCCCAAGCTTACCAGGGTGGAACACTTTTAATCTATTGTCAGTTTTACTTAATCGAGATATTATATCCCACGTGTTATCTACAGAACCATCATCGACTACCAGTAGTTCAATGTCCTGATATGATTGATCGAGAATGCTACGAATCGCCTCTTCAATATGTAGCTCTTCATTATATGCTGGCATCAGTATAGAAAACATGATTATTTCTCCTTATTTATATAACGTTTTGTTGGCAGAGATTTAGCTACAAATTATTAGCTTATCGTCCAATAACAAGAGGATATCTCAAGGCAAAGAACATTATCATGTTAAGCAGTAAAACTGAAACGAACCCGTTATTAAATAACACTATTGGTCCTGCAGCAACCCAGTATGCTAACAAAAACTGCTCAGCACTATATATGATTACACTACATTCATCATTTTTCTTCTTACTAAACTTTGCATGCAATCTTGTCATTACGAAGCCCAAAATAGTGCTAAGCAAAACAACGCCCAAAACCCCGAAATTATAATATGCCGAACCCCAAATACATGGTGGAGCTGTCCCGGCAGTTGATCCGCCATGCATATATGCAAATATTCTTGTGTCAAGAGACATGTAATTATTCTGTCCTGGTAAGATATCCACAAGCTGCATAAGCCAATCTTTTCCATATTGAATGGGTTCATTATTTATATACCGAAACCCCCACACGGCACTACTTTGATTATCTTCAATAAATCTTTGCAATATAGCAGAAAAGACAGACCCTCCTTCTGCAACTCTTCCATTAAGCACGGTAGACAAACCAAACAACAACCCCGATATACCCAATACGCCTATATATATCATAATTGTTCGAGGCTTTTTTTGTGTTGTTTCCTGTTCCTCTTTATCCCCGTACAAATAGTACAGCGTTATTACGACTATTGCTATAAATGAAAATAGCCCTCCCCGTTGACCTGTTCCTACTAGAAACGAAAGCATTAATATAGCCAGAATAACTGATGACGCTCTCCTTTTTTTAATAATTATATAGTAAAGGACTAGAAGCGGAAAAATGACAACTCGAAGCTGATATATATAGCCTACTCCTGATACTGATAAAAGACCCATTCTGGAGTATTTTGTTGAGTATTCATTCCCGCTAATTAAAGACCAAATCCCATTAAGAAAAACGTTACCACCACCACGTGCGAAAAACATTCCGCAAAGAGCGATGGAGACAAGCATCATTATCCATATATATATTTTTCTACACTGAAAGAATTCTGGTTTCCTTTCAACAGGTATCGTTCTTTTAGGGGCATAAATTAATTGTGCAGTATTACTTGCTATAATAAAGCAAACAAGTGCAAGTAAGTACATCCAAAGCAATAACTCATCACTTTTATAATTTGAGTCAATAAAATGCGTTATCCCAAAAAACATAAAGAATTGACTAGCGCACCAAAGCAATTCAGGACATACCTTATATTTTCCAAATAAATACAGCATATAAAATATACTTATAATATAGTATATTAGGATTACAATAGTTGCATTTGCGCTCATTTTCTCACTCTCGTTAACTATTAATAGTGACTCATTATTGTTTTATAAGCAATCTCTGTTGTATAATTTTCGTTTAGATACCTAAATTCCGCTTCTTTCATAGATGCCACGTTCGTATTCATTATCTCTCTTATTGCGTCGCGAAATATAGCACTATCATTGCTCTCACACCACCATCCAAATCCGCCTTCAACGATTACTTTACCAATGTCAGTGTTTGGATCAGTTACCGCTAATACGGGAAGCTTAGCCTGCATATATGCCAATAGACGGCTCGGAAAGTTCGGAATTGTAAAGCGGTGGTCAAGGAAAATCAATCCAACATCACAAGCCCCGACCATACTATCATAGTCTTCTTTAGGCATGTAGCTGAGAAGCTTCATATTCTCTGGTTTTTCATGATCCACATAGGATTTGAGCTTCTCATATTCACTACCGCTTCCCACAATCAGGAAAAAAGCATCCTTAATTTCTGCAGATTTCCTCAAGCACTCAATGAGGAAGGGGATTCCTTGCGGCTTCCCTAGGTTTCCACCATAAATAAAGACAGTCTTGTCCTGTGGAATGTCATATTTTTCCCTGATTTTGAATCTCGTCTCATCATCCACACTCTGGTCGATGACTTCTACAGAATTGGGGCAAACTTCAACTTTCTTAGGGGCAACCTCCGGATTGTGGTCAAGCACATATTTTACATTTGCCTCAGACATACATCCAATATAATCTGAGAGCGCATACAGTTTTTTCTCTTTTGCCCGGAAGTACTTATATATAAAGCCTTTGACTCCACTTTTCGTCATCATGCCAAGGTCTACAGCATTCTGTGGGAATATGTCCTTCAGAAGTAAATAGCTCTTTGCGCCATCCCGGTTTTTGACAAACTCTACAGCCTTGCTAAAGGTGATAGGAGGCGTGGAGTACATAACCAAGTCGAATTTCACATTCGAGAAATACTGCTTTATCGCCTTAATATATGTCGTTTCCAAGGACATCTGAGCCAAACCTTTTTTTATCAGATTACTGGCTCCAGTTACATCTCCCGTTTCAATATGTAAAATATGAGCACCATTTTCATTAACTAGTTCTGTTTTCTTGCCCGTTCTCTTTTCATACGGAGAGATAGCATAGATTTCATTCCCATGATTCCGAAAACAGCGAAGCAAATCAGCATAGATGGAATGAGCTTCAATGCTCTCGAATCTGCCTATTGTTAAGAAAAGAATGTTCATATCTCACACCACCATTTCCTATTTCCTCACGATTTTCACTTCATTGTATTTCATCATGTAGATGCCCTCATCATAGGCACCGATATTCTTTTCGTTCGCAACACCTTGCAGATTATTCAGGATCAGCTTCATATGATCACAACCAGACTCGTAAGCGTGTGGATAACCACCACCAAAACGCGGATTGACCTCGCTTATGTAATACTTCCCATCGATGTCAAAGATATCAATATCGATTTGTCCTCTATATCCGGCTTCGGTCACAAACTTTTCAATCAGAGCCAAGAGATTCTCATCTTTAAAGCTTACAGCTTTATCTGTCTCGCCAGCTCTCATCTTGATCTTCTTCTTTGTGAAGATTGATACGACTTCTCCACTTATAAGGTCTATATAAACGTCCGCGCCAATCTCCTGTCCATTCAAAAACTCCTGTATCATCAGGTCATCTTCGTGAGTGAAAAGAAGATCGACCGTTTCCTTGTCATAAACCTTTGAGATACTGATGGATGCTGATCCCCTACAAGGTTTGACAAAGACAGGATAGCTCACTTCTCCCGCCCGAACTGCCTTGTAAAAATCTTCCTTGTCCATCCACGACCTCGCGCAGTTATAACCGTGTGCCTTGAGCCACTCGTACATCTGCATCTTATCTAAGGCCATCTCGCAGAGGTCATAAGAAGAACCAATGATTGTTGTTCCTACAGTCTTGAATTTATCTTCATTCGCTGCCAGCAAACTAAGCTCTGGGTCGATAAGGCTGAGGACACCACTGATCTGTTCCTTCTTACAAATATCAAGAATGATATCGATATAGCCCGGCTCAGTAATCGGAGGAACGATGTAATACTTGTCAGCATCATAGATAGCCGGACCCAGAATATTTGCATCTGTTGCTATAACTTTACCCACGCCGTCAAATGTTTTCTTAAAATATTGAACAACCTTATTCCGCGTTCCGGCGGCAAGAATCAAAAAGTTCATTATCTGCTCCTCAACTCATCAAAGAACAATGGTGTTCCACCCGTGTGGATAAACAAGATGTTCTTATCTTGAATGTCCTTTATATATTCGCTCATCCCCATAAATGCCTTCCCGGTGTAAGTTGCATCTAAAGGGATGCCATAAATTCTCAGAACCATATCTATTGTCTGTTTAACACGGCTATCATCTTTCCCATAGCCAGTGGTATAATCATCGATGAAGATTGTTTTCTCTTGGATTTCTTCCTCTATCGCTTTATTTCCGAGATAAGTCCTGATGCTATCCAAAACTACATTCCGTCCTCTTGGATTCTTACGGGCAATACTTATACCAATAATCTTTCGATCATCTCCATTCAGAATCTGCCCACACACCAAGCCGGCATGAGTTGTACCTGTGCCGGATGCTAAGAAGATATAATCGAAATGAACACCAAGTTCTTTTTCCTGTTGCTTTATTTCCTGATAGCACTGCACATAAGCCTCTGTGCCTATATTCCCATGGCCACCACCCTCAATGAAATAGGGATGAAAGCCAGCTTCCTTTAACTCTGCCAACTTTCCTTCTATCGTGTTATGGACTTCGTTCACGGGGACTGTAGTTATCTCGGCTCTGAACAGCTCCATCATCTGACTATTGAAGGTTGATTCGCTTGCCTCTTCCGGACTGATGATGTAACACTTTATGCCTCTACGGCAGCACTCATTTGCTACAATCCTACAATGATTGGAGCTACCTGAGCCGTAGGTAACTACACAGTCATAGTCTCCCTTATCTTTTTCCTGGAAGAATAACTGTGCTTTCCGTGCCTTATTACCACCGAAAGAAAATGGTATTAAATCCTCACGTTTTATCCATAGATGATTAACTTTATAAGTTCCCAAATCCTGAATGATTGTCATATCAGATTAATCCACTTTCGTCTTCAGATTAGTTTTTTCCAAATTGACTCTTATATCTTGATTTAGCGACAGCATACATAATGATTCCCAGTAATACCCACACACATGCTATACTCCATTCTTCTCTTGATAATGTACACCCGCTTCCTGGTATCAAATATAACAAAACCATAGTTGCAGACATTATCGTTGCAATCGACCCAACTAATTTATGCCTTTTGACCTTATATGGCCTTTTCAATTCAGGTTCTTTACGCCGTAAAACTAAAAATGACATAGAAACCATGCAATACGCAATACAGCAAGCAAGACTGGCTGTATCAGAAATCCAAATCAAAGCAGAACGTCCTAAGAAAAGCGAGATAATTGACAGCACTCCTACAAAGATTAATGCATTAATTGGCGTTTTTTTGCTTGATAGCTTACCAAAAAAACTTGGAAGCATGTGAGCCTCAGACATTGAGAATAACGCCCTGCTTCCTCCAATCATAAACGAATTCCAACTGGTAATTATTCCGCATATTCCGCCAAGAATAAGTACCTTTGACATTGAATCACTTGAAAAGGCTTTTGCCATTGCATCCGCAGTTACCAAGCCACTAGATGACAAAGAGTTATTTACATCTTGAGGAGACATTACATAACCAACTGCGAATACAACCAAACCATAAAAGGCTACTGCAAGAACAATCGACAGTAGCATTAACCGACCAAGCTTTTTAAGAGGTACTTTTATCTCTTCTGCCACTTGTGGGATAACATCAAAACCAAATAAGAAAAATGGAGCAATTACTGCAACAGATAGTATATTTTTAATGGCTTCTACAGTGTTATCACCATGGAACTGACCATTATTTAAATTAGCGGGGGTTCCCTTAAGGGCTGAAGCAGCAACCAGAACAAGGCCAACAGCTGCAATAATAATTGTTAATACTGTTTGCAGTGTGGCGGCAGCCTTAATACCTCTAATGTTTACGTAAGTGATGGATAAAGCACAAATAATTCCAACGACGAGCCACGTTGCATAAACATCAAAACCCGCTATCGTGTATAAATAGCCCTTCAAAAATCCAGGAAAAATGTACTGAATAACCGTAGGCAGCGAACAGGCTTCAAAGCATACTACTCCGACATAGCTGAGAACTAAAAACCAAGTACAAATAAATGAGCCCGTAGGTCCAAATGCTTTTAGACTGAATACTCGCTCTCCTCCGACCATGGGCATAGCGGTAGTCAGCTCAGCATATGTTAAGCCAACAAAATAAATCATTACACCGCCAATGACAAAACCAAGAACGGTTCCAGTAACTCCAGCTCTAGAAAGCCATCCTCCAGTTGATACTACCCATCCCCAGCCAATCATCGCGCCAAAAGCAGTGACAAGTACATCCCAAGGATTAAGAACTTTATTAAACTTGTTATTTTGACTCATTTTCATTTTCTCCATTCTGGGGAGGTCGCACATTCCATCTCGGAAGCAAGTTATCCCAAATCAAATTCATGTAATCCACTTTCGTATTCTTTCTTGACAATATCGAAAGAATCAAAAACGATGAACATATTTTCACCATTTTTGTTTAGAATTCTCAATTTAGAATTAATATAAGAAATCGTGTCGCACATTTCATTGCAGTCTCTACCATATATTTTTACAATGCCCATGTTAGTGTGCTTTCGAACAGAATCTCCTTCTCTTTTTGGCATGTCAATTACCACATTCGAAAGGCGCTGTATCTCTTCTAATCCAACTATAGATTCAATAGTATCGCTACAATTCGCAAATAAATCATATGCACCAACACATTCAACATATGCGCTTTCCAACGGTTTCGGTAAATCTATACTACTATGCTTTTCACCAAGAGCTATCTCTATCATCCATCTATACGTGTTGAATCCAGAAACTCTTTCGTGAACCGGATATATCCCTGGGCCAGCAAATCTATACCCCATTTCCAATGCATAAAAATACCCATCTTGGTTATACATCATTTCAACCCAGGCAATACCATCTCTACACCCGGCATCTTTCAATACCTTTATTAAACCATTGTTCATTTCTTTTAAAAATTGTTTGAGATGGCATGATGTCATATATTCAAGCGAATAAATATTATCTGCTTCGCCTGGCTCGTGGTGCATAGAAGTATAATATGAAAGAACTATGTCACCATCTGCTAGCACATAGTAAGCGGTGTATTCTGGACCTTTCAAACGAGTCTCAACGATAATGCTCTCATTCTCGGATACTTCGCGTGCTTTTTTATAGCCAGCTATCAGCTCTTCTTTAGTATTACAATAGCTCATACCCCTATTGCCACTTTTATCAACCGGCTTTACAACCACTGGGAAAACTACAGAATCTAAATCCGACTGATTTTGACTATCCGTTATTGTATAATCTGTAGCTACTCTTACCCTATTCTTCTTGCATAAGTCTTTAAACTTCCTCTTATTACGCGCAGTACTCCATGCTTCATCACTCATACAATACAAGGGGAGATTCAACTGCTTGCATATTGTTCTAACGCTTTCAAGATTAAACTCACTCGCCCCTGCTAAAACTCCATCAATATGGTACTTGTTAATTCTTGATATAAGCTCGGGTATATCAGTTGTACTTACTCCCCAAACTTCATCTGCAATTTCTCTGGTTGGGGATGTCTTCATCAAATCCGTAACAATTACATATATCCCCATCTTTCTTGCTTCTTCAACAAGATGAACAGTACTATAATCACTACCAAGAATAAGTAATTTTTTTTGCATATTCATTTCTCCTTGCACTCTTCATCCATTTTAGTGCGTCGATAAACATCCAACCTACCAATTGTATTCTCGGAGCCTTGGACAATATCAGCCCTTTTAATTACCTTATAAATGGTTTGAAAAATGATTCTTAAATCACCACAGAATGATATTTTCTGTACATAAGCGATATCATAAGATAATGTCTGTTCCCACGAATTAGAATTACGTCCATTTGCTTGTGCTAAGCCAGTAAGGCCCGGACGCACATAATGTCGATGATACTCTTTCTCGGTATAGTAAGGAAGGTATGCCACAAGAAGTGGTCGTGGTCCTATAACAGCCATATCGCCTATAATAATATTGATTAATTCGGGAAGCTCATCCAGTGATGTTGAGCGGAGAGCACGTCCAAATTTTGTAAGCCTAATCTCGTCTGGTAATAATTCACCGTTCTCATCTCTGGCATCCGTCATCGAACGGAACTTATAGAGTTTAAATACCTTACCATCTCTCCCCGGTCTATCCTGTGTGAATAACACAGGGGACCCGAGCTTCACCCTGACCAGCACAGCCGTCACAAGTAACACAGGAGACAGAACGATAAGCGCACCAGTAGCCAAAAAAGCGTCGAGCGGTCTCTTTATGAACCGCTCATACGGGCCATATGGTTTGTGCTCACCAATCTTCTTGCAAAACAAATCCGCCACGCCTGCAATCACGCCAACAACAGCAGCAATAATTACAATCCAGAGGATGATCCAAAGTATTATCATCTATCTATATTCCTCTTCTTTATTTCTTACTCCATCGCTCTCTTAATCAATACATCACTAACCCCAGCTGCTTTCAGCTTCTCAGCTGCTTCCTTAGCTCCAGATTCGTCTTTCGCCCTATAAACAGACAAAATCTCACAGAGCCGTTCTGCCCAGCCGTCTTTCCTCTTTGCCTGTTCCTCAAACCACTCCGGGCTAACCTCTATCTTTTCATGTAAATCGATAATCACTGAGCCACCTCCAAAGTCACTACCTTGTCGGTCATTTCAATTGTCAGCTTATCCTCGAGAAGCTCCGCTTTTTTTATCTTGAACTTATCGATGATATGAGTATCGTCTATACGATAAAAAGAGCCTTCATCTATGATTTCCACAGGGGAGCCCAGTCGGTATTCGCCGTGTGGGTATATGATCGCTTTTACTTTTAGGTCTTTAAAATCCATTCTATTCGTCCCTCTGTGGATACCTTCACTGCCACCCTAAAAGCATAGACAGAAGATACGATGTGACCCCTGATGCATATGCGGCAGATGCACATATACGCCCTCAGTCATATTCAGCCGATGCAGATGTACATACCTGATACATGCTCTGCCGATACGACTTCAAGCCGGTATCTCCTTATCTACAACCCTCATGCACATCCAACCGATTTACATAAAGCACCTAAGAATAATCTCAATAACCCTATCCTGCTGTTCCGCCGTCATCTTATTATCACTCGGCAAGCACAGTCCTCTTCTGAAAATATCAGCTCCGACATCTGCACCGGAACAGGCGATGTAGGCATTGCTCTTACCGCGTCCGTTGCCTTCAGCGGTGATGAAGGGAGAAGTCCTGTAGATAGGCTGCATATGCATGGGCTTCCAGATCGGACGACCTTCAGCATTAAAAGCGGCAATTGCTTCGAGGATCTCTTGAGGGGAGCACTTTCCGGTCTCGTGTTTCCACAGATAGTCCTGCTCACCGCGAACCATAGGTGCCATTGCATCTTCATCTATTATCATGCAGCTCAGCCAGTAGTTTGGCTGGCTTTTTTCTGCATCGAACGGATTCATCTTGACTGGCAAGTCAGCAAGACCTGCTTTATATCTTTCGTAAATAGCTTTTTTCTGAGCTATATGTTCATCGAGATAAGGAATCTGACCGCGGATAACGCCTGCAATGATATTACTCATGCGGTAGTTGTAGCCAATCTCTTCGTGCTGATACCAAGGTGCAGCTTCACGGCTCTGGGTGCTCCATTTCCTTACCTTATCGGCATCTTCTTTGCTGTTTGTCAGGAACAAACCGCCTGCCGAGCCTGTGATTATCTTGTTACCATTGAAGGAAATTGCGTTGTAATCTCCAAGAGTTCCGGTTTCAACCCACTCATTTCCAAGTTTGTATTTTGCACCGAGAGACTCTGCTGCATCTTCTATTATCAGCGCTCCGTGCTTATCGCATATCTTCTTTATCTCCTCCATTTTGCCGGGAGTGCCATAGAGATGTGCAACAACAACAACCTTAACATCGGGATAGATCTCAAATGCTTTTTCTAAGGCAACGGGATCCATGTTCCATGTATCGGCTTCGGTGTCAATAAATACAGCCTCGCCGTCTTCATAAGCGACGGGATTTATAGAAGCATCGAATGTCATATCCGAGCAGAAAACCTTGTGTCCTGCAAGAGTTCCTGCATTTGGCTTTGCTTGTCCGTAAAGCCTCTCGCCTGCAAGCTTTGTCGCAAGGTGCAGTGCCGATGTTCCGCAAGACAGACCGACTGTGTACTTAACGCCTATGTACTCTGCCATAGCTTTTTCAACTGCATCAATATTTGCTCCGACTGTGCTTACCCAGTTGGTCTGGATAGCTTCATCGACCCAGCGCTGCTCATCTCCGTGCATAGTAGGTGACGACAGCCATATTTTATGCTCAAACTTTTCGATTCCTTTGAAACGGGGATCATTAAGAAAATCCATGCTTTCTTATCTCCTGTAATCTATTAAAATCAGTCTCTCCTGAACAGAACTCTCGTATAAACCTTATCCTCAACATCATCTAGCACAGAATCATAGCGGTTTGCTATGAGAAGATCAACAGAATGTATTTCGGCAGATTGAATGATCCGCGAATGATAGCTTTACCGAGAGCAATCTTATTTGCAATATGGTCGTCGAACAGCTCATCTGCCATATCACGCTGATTGTCGAGATAGCGGATATTTGTTGCAGAAAGACCGAGCATAGGTGCATCTACATAGGCTTTCCACACCTTTGACGCAGCACAGCAAACCAGTTCTATGCAATTAATCAATAAAAATTATTATCTGAGGTTTAAACTCCGCTATTTCGTCATTGCGCATCGCAAAACTTTCGCAAAATTCAATATTTTGTGATATTCTATATATAAATAGGTGTATTACTTCAACACTGTCAAATAATTGTATCAAATATTATTCAAAAAGTCAATACTATTTTACGTTTTGACGAAAATTCACGTTAAATTTTAGCAAAATGCACAAATAGATAACTGCATAATTATGAGGGAGGCACAATATGATAAGCAGGAATACTTATCAACGTAAGGACGGCGCTGGAAATCAAGTGTTTATACAAATTGTAATAAATCTACAAAAAGGAAGTACAGATCGTTCTACGGCAAGACCAAAGAATCCGCCGAAGCCAAAGCAAATTCATACCTGCAGGAACTCTGCGAGTCAAGCACAGCGGAGATGACTGCCGCCAACTACAGCATGAAGCTCGAAAAGCACATCATACCGGCGCACGGTAAACTTGCTGTTTGTTCGGTAAAAGCAAAGAATATATATGCATTTATAGAAGTTATATACTTACCATTATTGGGTAGTAATAATTGATCTGCAAATCTCCAGAATCTCAGTTATATATTATTATAGTGTATGTGATATGCACATACCCGAAATATTCGGATCATAAACATTTTTCCCTCTGTGGTTAAGTCCGCAGAGGGCATTTTTGTGTTTCAGGAGGACACAGCTATGTTTAAAAACGAACGATATGTGACCTGTGGAGTTGCCGCAAGGATCCCACTCGTAACCCAGCTCATGATGTGGGCGATGATCGATGATCTGAAAGCCGTTGAAGTTGACAGCTTTCAGGTCTTTTTTCTTTCTCCGGTCAACGGAAAGCAGAAGATAACTCAGGCGCAGGAAGTTCCGGAGTTCAGACGAGAGCTTTCTGTTGACTGTGAGGAGCCGGTGACCGAGAAGGTCTATGTTATTGACAGCATCGAATATTCTACGATGCTGCTTGCTGAGGAATATTAAGGGGGTTCATAATAATGGAAAACGAAAGAAACGAAACCGCTTTGTTCTGTCACTTCTGTGGCTGTGAGCTGACAGCAGAAAGCGTCTGCGAATTTGATGATGTAGAGATGTGCCGCGATTGTCTTTATGACAGGACGACAGTGTGCGACTGCTGCGGCGACAGAATATGGAACGAGGACGATTATGGCGATGAGAACATCTGCCTGTGTGAAAGCTGTCGTGATGAAAACTACACCCGCTGTAATAACTGCGACACACTCTTGAGCAACGATGATGCATACTACGATGACGATGTGCCGTACTGCCGGGAATGCTATCATAATCATTGCACAGGTTCGATTCACGATTACAGCTACAAGCCGGAGCCAATTTTCTATGGTGACAGCGATAGGTTCTTTGGGGTAGAACTGGAGATTGACGGCGGAGGAAAAGACAAGGATAATGCGGAGACTATTTTAGATAAGGTAAATAACGGTGACGAACTCATCTACATCAAAGGCGACGGTTCTTTAAATGAAGGACTTGAAATTGTTACTCACCCAATGAGCCTTGAATATCACAAGAACAAGATGCCGTGGCCGGAGGTGGCTGAAACGGCTCTTCGACTTGACTATCTTAGTCACAAAACAAGTACGTGTGGATTACATATCCACGTTAACAGAACAACATTCGGACTTACCCGCGAAGCGCAAGATGAATGCGTTTCGCGGGTTCTTTATTTTGTCGAGCATCACTGGGAGGAGCTTCTGAAATTCAGCAGGAGAACAGAGTATCAGATGAACCGCTGGGCTGCGAGATACGGCTACAAAGACAGTCCGCGAGAAGTTATGGATAACGCAAAGAAACGAGGGATTGGAAGGTACGCCTGCGTTAATCTTACTAACTACAATACAATTGAATTCAGAATGTTCCGTGGCACGTTGAAAGTCAATACCATTATCGCAACTCTTGAACTTGTAAACATCGTGTGCGATTTAGCAGTAAAGTTCAGTGATGATGAGATATCGAAGTTAAGCTGGACGGACTTTGTTCTCTCGATACCGGATAGCGAATATCCGGAACTTGTAATGTATCTGAAAGAAAGACGACTGTATGTTAATGAACCGGTTGAAGATGAAAGCGAGGAGGTCTGATTATGTGTGCAATATTTGGCTTGATGGATTACGAACATCGCCTTACAACAAGGGCGAAAGAGAAAATACTGAAAGTGCTCTCAAAGGAGTGCGAAGTTCGCGGGACTGATGCTACAGGTTTTGCCTTTAATCACAACGGGCATATCTCGATCTACAAAAGACCGCTCCCGGCGAGGAAGATGCACTTACATTTACCCGATGAGGTCTATACTGTAATGGGGCATACCCGTATGGCAACACAGGGCAGCGAAAAGCTGAACTGTAACAACCACCCGTTTCCGGGCAGGGCTGGAGAACAACATTTTGCACTTGCACACAATGGTGTGATCTCAAATGACAAACTTTTAAGAAAAGAAAAAAGCCTGCCCGAATCAGTGGTTCAGACAGACAGTTTTATCGCAGTTCAGCTTCTCGAAAACGCAGGAAGCCTTGATTTCAATTCAATAAAAGACATGGCAGAAGATCTGATAGGCTCGTTTGTATTTACTATACTTGATGATTCGGACGGGATGTATTTCGTCCGCGGCAACAATCCTTTATGCCTCTACAAATTCCATGCGCATGGTTTTTATCTGTATGCCAGCACAAAGGAAATTCTCGACAGGACTCTGCGGCGGATAGGGCTGTCAAAAGCACCAAGGACTGAAATAAAAACTACGCTCGGCAATATTCTGCGAATAGACACAAACGGCAATATTGAGCGCTCGGAATTTTATTCGTACAGCGACTTTGCAAGATTCTACACATTCCCGCGACGCACTCTTCACAATGATTTTCAGATTGAGCAATTGAAAGAGTTCGCAGGCTGCTTCGGAGTCGATCCTTGCTATGTTGATCTGCTCTATGAAAATGGCTTCACAGCTGATGAGATCGAAGAGCTTCTCTACGAACCGGAAGAGCTTATGAACTATGCAGATGTGCTTGAATACGAGGGTCTATATTTTTAGCGTTCGGAAATAAATGCGGACATAGTCAGAAAAGTACACTTTGTCGGACATTGAAAAAACGAGGATTTGAACGTCCGAAAAATACCTTTTTACACTTTTCGGCTATGTTCGCAAATGCTGATACTTTTACGAACAGGGGGTGAACACTATGAGAGGAAGGCTGTTCGGATACGCAAGAGTTTCCACAACAGATCAGCATCTCGACAGGCAGATAGAAGCGCTCCGTAACTATGGTGTTGCGGAGCGCGATATTATCACTGACAAATTCTCCGGCAAGGATTTTAATCGACAAGGCTATCTGACACTAAAGGAACACATTCTTCGTTCCGGCGATACTCTTGTAATCAAAGAGCTTGACCGCCTCGGCAGAGACTACGAGCAGATCAAAATCGAATGGCAGGAGTTACAAAAAATGGGTGTGGATATTGTGATAATTGATATGCCAATACTCAACACCGCCGAAAAGAGTGACCTTGAAAAGTCGCTGATAGCTAACATCGTTTTCGAGCTTCTTGCATACACAGCCGAAAAGGAACGACAGAAAATCAAGGCAAGACAAGCCGAGGGGATAAAGCTCGCGCTTGCAAAAGGAATCCATTTTGGGAGGAAGAAAACAGAGATACCCGAGAACTTCTACGTCGAGTGCAACAAGTGGCTTGAGGGGGAGCAGACAGCTGTTGAGGCTATGAGAAATACTGGTTTGAAAAAAACAACTTTCTACAAGATCGTTAATGAACAGATGCCGGAGATTGTCAAGAGGTGCTGATTGCTCTTAACATCAAATTATATGTGATAATAAAATACAACACACATAACATAAAAATAATCCGAAAAGATGCAATTTAATGCATTCGGATAATAAATAAACAAGGAGAACAATAAAATGAAATGTACAGATCAAAAGGTGTTGTATTTTGATGATGTCAGAAAGACAGCAATTTACACATTCGACGGTACGTTCAAGGCTTTTTTCAAAGCAGGGATTTTCGATGTTGAGGCATTGTCAAGGATAAGAAATGCAAAGCCTCCGCACATACTGAAGCTGCTGAGATTCGATGAGACAACAATGCTTACTGAGTTTGTGGAAGGGGAAAGTCTTATGACAGCCCGTTTCGGAAAGGAACAGTTATACAATGTGATACTGCAGATATGCGACGGCGTAATTGCGCTGCACTCTCTTGGTGTTCTGCACCTTGATATAATGACAGCTAATATCATGATCAGCAGAGGAAATGTCACTATTGTTGATCTTGAATCGTCAAGGTATGCAGAGAACAGGTATGTGACTGATAATATCTATGCAGGAAACAGATTCTTCTCTGCACCAGAACTTCTGAGAGGAGACGCAGTTGACTACAGGGCAGATATCTTTTCATTAGGCTGTACAATTGCAAATATCATGCGAATCAATAAATGCGGGAATGCTCTGGCGGATATAGCAACAAAATGCCAGATCACCGATCCACGGCACAGATATGATTCAGTTGAAAGTCTGAAGAAGGATATAGTAGAAGCAGCCAGACTTGATGGTGTGAATTATATCGGCTGACATATGATGTTCCTGAAAGCTGCATAATCGAAAAGAATAAAAGTAACAGATAAGTAATAAATAACAGGAGGAACATTGTATGTTTAACGATTACAAGGATATGGTAAGTATTGATGAGACTTGTGAGATGCTCCGTATAGGAAGGAACAAAGTTTACGAACTACTGCGTTCCGGCACCCTTGGAGGCTTTAAAGAAGGAAGCGTCTGGAAGATACCAAAGTTCGCAGTTGAGGATTATATCAAGGAGCGAAGTACAAGAAAAAACGGGACAGCTTAATGCTGTCTCGTTTCTGTCTGTCAAAAACAAGTTCTTTGGCAGACTTGTCATTTGCGGACAATGCCTGCCCTTTTTCAAAGAAATTGAAAGACTCAATCCTGCCATTTTTCTATCTGCTTTTTTGTCAAGCCAAATTCGGTCATTCCGCTTATAATGGCCTTCCGAATATGCCCCTGTAAGACCCATAGCTGCACATATTCCGAATATATAAAATAAATGCACCTACTCGAAAGCAGGTGCATTATGTGGAAAACAGCATAATAAGATCTGTTCGCAGCACATTTATAATCGCCGAGCTCCATAACCTTCTGTGCAGTATCAAGGCATTCGAGCGCGTGACCGAGGCGAACATCAGACAGAGCATTAATATCATCAGCCTGCATATCGTATGCCCTCCTTTATTACATTACGGTAATACGGAAGAATATCGGAGTATCTTCTGAACTGTTCCAAAGGTTTCGCAGTGATCGAAACCGTGATGTCGTGTTCAAGACTTAATTCGCTGTTTATCGCAGATACTCTTCTTCTGACAGCGGCAAGAGCAGCGGGGTCCATATCGACAGTAACGAGAATATCAATATCACTTTCTTCGTCAAAATCGCCGCGAGCATAGGAGCCGTACAGATATGCGTCGGTCAGTTTGTCTGCAAACAAATCGCTGCACAACCTATACGCTTGCGAGAAAATATCTAAAGCTTGATTTCTTGTACACATATCCATACCTCCTTGACCTTTATTTCCTTTATTATACCACAGAATAACATTGAATGTCAACAGTTACGACCGCTCTTATTGTTTATAACTGTTGATAATCACACTCATATCAAGAAAGCTATTGCTTTTTCCTTTAAAATATGGGAAAAAATGTGCTGTATAGGATTATGGACTCCCCTAAACAAGTCCTGTAAATCAGAACATTAAAAGATACCTCCCGGTAATATATGATCTGTAATGTTGCAAAACAACAATTATCCTTTACCAATGATATAACATCACATTAAAAAACAAGGATCAGCAAGTGTCGGACACAGTCCGGTAATACTTTTTGCTGATCCTGTCACAATAATGTATTGAAAGGATAATGAATATGAATAGTTATAAGATGAAAGCCTATGATAGATATCATAGTACTTATAGTAATAGTAATAGTTATAATAATAAGATATGTAATAATTATAGTAGTATATATAAGGAAAAGTCTGCACCCTGTAAAAAATCAAAGGTGATACAGTTCAAAGTAAGTGATGAGCTTTATAACAGTCTTAAAATCAAAGCAGATGAAGAGAACCTCTCTGTAAATCGCTATGTCAAAAAGTGCATGACAGAGTCAGTACATGGACATACAGGTCTTACACCTGAAATGCTTTTAAGGCTTACAGGAATATACAATATGCTGGAACTGCCTATGTGTAATTGGAATGACGACATGAGGAAGAACTACAATGAAGAGATGAGGAGGCTTTACAGTGAACTTTTTCGATAATCATGACCCATACAGCAACCTCAGCTGTGTGTATAATGTGACAAACTATGTGCTAAGGGACAAGGCAGGGCAAGGGAATGCCATGAACAGGTTTTCGGGTGGAATGAATGTATTTGACCTGTCAAAGGCAGGCGAAGAGTTTATGCAGGTTAAAATGTATTATGGGAAAATGTTTGGCAGGCAAATCAAGCATTTCTACATAACCTTTGACAAGGACGAGCCTGTCACGCCGGAGCTTGCATATATCCTTGCATACCATATAAGTATGTTCTATCGGAGCAGGTTTCAGGTGGTTTTTTCTGTGCATGAAGAAACAGACAATCTACACATACACTTCGCTGTAAATACAGTAAGCTTCATAGACGGAAAGAAACTCCATGAAGGATTTGAGGAATTTTATGCACTGGAGAGTTTTTGCAGGGACTGCTATAAGGCGCTGATGAAAAGCAGGACAGAAGAGTAAATAACATTGATATTATAAGAATAACATTATCTGTGTTATAATGATAAAAACAATGATATAAGGCGGCGGAAAATCTTTAAAAAGTTCTTGCACGATAAATATTTGCTGAAAACCATATAGTGCCAAACAATCTTTTGCGCCTGCAAGGTTTTTTGCAAAAATTTTCCTCTTTCAATGAGCAGAACAGACTATATTCAGAGAAGGCTATATATCCTTGACAAAACGATGTATATGTGATATATTATAAATAGTATATATAGTATGGAGATTTTTATGGGAAGAAACATAGTAAAAGCAAAGCTGGACATAATATTTAAAAAGTTGTTTGAGGATAAGAATAATGAAGATCTGCTGCATGACTTCTTGTCCAGTATGCTGGAAATACCGTATGAGGACATAAAGCATATCGTCGTAGAAAATTCTGAGATACTACCTGAGTCCATTTCCGGAAAGTTCAGCAGACTTGATATTCGCATGACTGTTGATAACAGACTTGTCAACTGTGAAATGCAGATAGCAAAAGAAAATGCATTCCGTGACAGATCGCTGTTTTATTGGTCAAAGCTGTACAGCGGCGATCTCAAAAGCGGCGATGAGTATGATAAGCTTAAGCAGAGTTTTTCCATTAATATTATCAACTTCAACGAGTTTGATACTCCTGATTTTCACTCTGTGTTTAAACTTATTAACCCTGCTAACGGAGAGCAGCTTACAGATAAGTGTGCTATACATTTCTTTGAACTGAAAAAGATAAACAAACAGGTAAATAAAAATAACCGTATGGAGCTGTGGCTGCAGCTTATAAATGCGGAAAGCGAGGAGGAGCTTGATATGTTACAGCAAACAGATGTTCAGCCGATACAGAAGGCTGTTATGATCATACACCAGATGAGTGATGACGAAAAGATACAAGAGCTTGCCCGCCTCCGCGAGAAAGCCCTACATGATGAAGCTTCGGCTCTGAGCACAGCGCGAAAAGAAGGACGTGCAGAAGGGCGTGCAGAAGGTCGTGCAGAAGGACGTGCAGAAGG
>DEWH01000017.1:127539-207419 GCA_002363155.1 Ruminococcaceae bacterium UBA3215
AGAAGGACGTGCAGAAGGACGTGAGCAAGGTCGAGATGAACGTGAAGATGAGCTTGTTAAAAGAATGCGCGAAAATGGAATTCCGGAAGACCAGATACAAAAAATCATTTTGAAATGAGTGGAAATACAAATGCCTGAGGATATAGTAAAATATTCTGGAAATACTAAAATTACCTATCATATCATGAGCGAAGAAGAGAAGCTGCAAGAGCTTGCCCGCCTCCGCGAGAAAGCCCTACATGATGAAGCTTCGGCTCTGAGCACAGCGCGAAAAGAAGGACGTGAAGAAGGACGCGACGAAATGATTGAGAAAATGCGCAAAAGTGGAATGACTGACGAGCAGATCGAGAAGATATTATCGGAATAACTGCGGCGCGCCGAGGAACTTGATATGTTACAGCAAACAGAAGTTCAGCCGATACAGAAGGCTGTTATGATCATACACCAGATGAGTGATGACGAAAAAATACAGGAGCTTGCCCGCCTCCGCGAGAAAGCCCTTCATGATGAAGCTTCGGCTCTGAGCACAGCGCGAAAAGAAGGACGTGAAGAAGGACGTGCAGAAGGACGTGAGCAAGGACGCGCAGAAGGACGTGAGCAAGGTCGAGATGAACGTGAAGATGAGCTTGTTAAAAGAATGCGCGAAAATGGAATTCCGGAAGACCAGATACAAAAAATCATCTTGAAATGAGAAAAATCCAAATAAAAAATTGCGGTTGGAATTTTTGCAAGCTACTATTACAGGCTGTGCAAAATTTTCAATCGCAATACTTTTTGCAAGATTTTGTAAGCACCCTGCTTCTTGAAAAAATTCTTGCAGCGTGATATAATGAAACAGAAAGGAGGGCTTAACAATGCGATTTGCAATATACTCAAGAAAGTCCAGGTTTACAGGCAAGGGTGAGTCAATAGACAACCAGATCGACGACTGCCGGAGATTCATTCTGTCAAACTTCCCCGACACTAAAGAGGAAGAGATTTTCATTTACGAGGACGAGGGCTATTCGGGAAAGAACACCAATCGACCACAGTTCCAGCAGATGATGACAGTGGAGGAAAAGGAGCCGTTCGACTTCATAGTTGTTTACAGGCTTGACAGGATCAGCAGGAACATGAGCGATTTTGCTGTGCTTATGGACAAGCTCGCCAAAAAAGGAACATCGTTCTATTCAACAAACGAGCGCTTCGATACTTCCACAGTATCGGGTCAGATGATGATGACGATATCCGCTGCTTTCGCCCAGTTTGAGCGCCAGATCATTGCGGAGCGCGTAAGGGATAATGTATACAAGCTTGCGAAGACAGGGCGCTGGCTCGGAGGCACTCCCCCTCTCGGATTCACCTCACAGAATGAGACATACATTGACGATTCCGGCGTAGAGAGAAAGTGCCACAAACTCATAGAGAATGAGGAAGAACTTGCACTCGTAAGGCTCATCTATGCCAAATACCTTGAACTGCGCTCTCTTTCAAAGCTTGAAACGTTTATGATAAACTCCGGCTATAAGACAAGGAAGAACGCGGATTTCAGAGTAAGCACCCTGCGCTATATAATCACCAATCCTACATACTGCACAGCCGACAGCAAGAGCTATGAGTTTTTCAGAGACAGCGACTGCGATATTGCAGATGTGGGGGAAAGCTGTAACGGCGAGCATGGATTTCTTGGTTACAAGAAGTCGCAGACAAAACTTGATGACAGCAGAACGCCAACAGAGCTTTCGGACTGGACAATAGCCCTCGGCAGGCACAAGGGCATTATCTCCAGCGCCGACTGGATAGAGGCACAGGAGATAATAACAGATCACTCCCGCCGTCATAAAAGGGTAAGACAGCCCCATAACCAGACTGCGCTTCTTTCGGGAATACTTAGGTGCAGGTGCGGAAGCTATATGCGCCCCAGAACATTCAAGGCAAACAAGCAGGGCGAGAAGCCTTATTCATATATGTGCGAGCTTAAGGAGCGGAGCAAGGGCGAAAAATGCTCCTGCCCAAATGTCAGCGGACGTTCTGCGGACAGAATGGTGTGCGATGCACTGCTGAACTACCAGGACGACGACAGCGTATTTGCAAGATATGTGGATATCGTATCGTCGATGGGCAAGAAGAATGAGGACATAGACAGCCTTGTCAGCTCCCATAAATCAATGATAGCAAAGAAGAAGAAAGCTATATCGGGACTGCTGCGAATGGCTGGTGAAGATGACAGCATATCAGCCGATTATGTGCATGAAGAGCTGACGACACTGCACAGCGAGATAGAGCAGGAAGAGAATGAGATAAAGAGGCTTGAAAGGCTTCGCGTCAGCGGCAGGACTCTTGAAGCCGCGGCGAAGAATACAGAATCTCTTCTCAAGACATTCAAGGATAATTTTGATACCCTCAGCACAGACAACAAGCGGAATTTCATCAGAAAGTGCGTGAGCAGGATAGAATGGGACGGAGAGAACATCGGTGTTTTTCTCCTGGGCTGATGATCTTATAGCAGCACGAATCATCCGCCCCGAGCAGATTCCGTGTAACAATAGCAGGCACACCCGTTACTATGGCAGTCAAAAGTCATCTGCGCGGAAGCAAGCCTGTGGTGCTCAACATCGCGACGAATGACGCGCTTGCCGGCTCGGCGAAGAACATCTTCGCGCTGATGAACTACAAGAACTACTACTTTGTCCCGATCTCTCAGGACGATTTCAGCAAAAAGCCTTTCTCGCTGATGAGCGATTTTGCGAAGATACCCGGATCCCTCACTGCCGCCCTCGCTCATACCCAGCTTCAGCCCGTGCTCGGAGCATGAAGAGATGGTTCAGAGAACAGAGAGAAGGGGGCGGCGGACGCGCCGCGGCGAAATGCGTAGCGACATTCTTCTATCGTCAGGTGCATTGCACGAAGCAATGGCAGTTGCCGTCAAAAGCGCGCACGATGCGCGCATTTATAACGGCAACGATGCCACCTCGGTTAGTTATATTCATCTGAATACAAGAAAAGACTGCTGAGATTTATAAGTTTCAACAGTCTTTCATTTTGTTCTGAAAGCCCTCTCAATTAACTGCGGAGCGATCAAAGATTTTTGGAAGGAGGGGATTTCCCCGAGTCCCGAACGCAGCCGATGTTGACACCTGCGCCGAAAAATGGTATAATGAGGAAGAAACAGATCGTTGACTGCGCTTCCGATGTTTGCGGAAAGCGGGATATAGAAGAAAAGAGGTCATTGCAATGAGCAGCAGTACAGATGTTCTGTTTGAAATGATAGACCGCAGCAGCGAGGGATTTCTGGAAAACATTGATGAGCATAAGCTCGGCCGTGCAAACAGCCTTTTATCAAGCTACATATACGAGAAAATGGACAAGTACGATGTTTCGCCGCGCGATATCGTAATGAAGACCAATATCAGCCAGTCCCATGTTTACCAGATAATCTCGGGCAAGAGAGCTGCCGGACGCGACAAGCTGATATCGCTCGCGCTTGCGCTCGGTCTCAGTCTCGATGAGACACAGCGCCTCCTTACTCTCGGTCAGTGCGGTCCCCTTTATCCGAAAGTAAGACGCGACGCGGCAATTATCTGCTGCATTAATCAGCACATGGATATGTACCAGACAAATGAGTGTTTGAAAAAAATAGACGAAAATGAACTTTGATGAAGAATTTCAGAAAACGTACCGGAATGAATTCACTCTCCCCGAAAAGCTCTCCGAAACGTACAGCATCGTTTCCTGTCTGAAATACTCCGATGAGCGGCAGATCTACGTCCTTAAAGACCGGAACGGGAAAAAGTTTGTCCTCAAAACCGAGAACGGCGATGATTCCACCCGCCTTGAAAATGAGTACAGGATAGCTTCCCTCATCATCAGATCGCAGGGTCAGGAAGGCGTACCGAAGCCTGTCATGCTGCTGCGCGAAGATTCCTGCACCTACTATATAAGGGAGTATATCGAGGGTAAAACGATCCGCGATATTATCGAGAAAAACGGCTGTCTGTCCGAAAAACAGACGCGCTCCGTCGCTTATTCGCTGTGTTCGGTGCTCGAAAAAATACACAGCCTCCCGGAAAGAATAATCTGCCGTGATATCAAGCCCGAAAATATTGTGATCGCAGATGACGGCAGGTGCTTTCTCATTGATCTCGATGCCGCGCGCTCGGTCAAGAAAGATCATACAAACGATACCGTCTGCCTCGGAACAAGAACAACTGCCGCCCCCGAACAGTTCGGCTTCGGTCAGACCGATGAGCGCACCGATGTCTATGCAGTCGGTATGCTGATGCTCTATATGATGAGCGGGGATTATGACAAGAACGAACTGCCCAATGACCGCACCGCAAGGATCATCAGACGCTCCACAAGATTCGATCCGAACAGGCGCTATTCCGATATCTCGGATCTGAAATCCGCGCTCGATCAGAATAAGCGCAGTATCCGCATTGCCCTCTTCTCCGCAGCGTCCGCCGTTCTTATCGCGGCAGCCGCCGTGTTCCTGTGTGCAAGGTCAGCCGGTGTGCCGGAGGTTTCCGCTCCGGTCAGCATTACGGAAGCTCCCGCAGTTTCCGCGGAACCGACAGTCACAGCGGAAAGTGAGATCCCGCAGGAGACAGCTTCCGCACCGGAAACGACAACCGCGCAGGAAACAAGTGTTGCGCCGGAAACAACTGCTGCACCGAAAACAACTTCTGCGCAGGAGACGACTACCGCGCAGGAAACATCTGCCGTGACAGAAAGCAAAAAAACATCTTTCACAGCATTTCTGACTGCACCGGCGGGAGAAGACGAGGTCACCGATATGTACCGCGCGATAAACCCGGACTGGGTGCTGAATGGGGACGGCTCTTACACTTACACCTGCACTCCGAGCAATGACGGCACTGTTTTCCGGCTCCTTCCCGAAGAATACTGCAAGCCGGAAGATATGCGGTGCGCATTCGTAACCGTGAGCGCTCAAGGTGCCGAAGTATGGACGTGCCTAACCGCCCCCGACAGGTCCGGGGAGTGGTTCTGCTCAACGCCTATGTGCATTAAAGAAAACAGAGAAAGGGTCATATTCAAGACCCCCGACGGCATTTCCAGCGGACTTATCCTCTGTCTGAACGAGCTGACAAGCGGGGCCTCCGTGACTGTAAGCGATATCGCGTATTCGGACAGCGATTATAACGGCGCCGACGTGTGGAATCTCGACAGCAGGGGGAACTACACATTCACAAAGGATACCGTCACTTCCCTCGCATTTTTCCCGGAGACCGGAATGGAACAGGCTGAGATTTGCTATGTGTATGCAGATGTTGAGGTAACCGGGGAAATGGTGTGCGGTATCGCAGGGTATAATGAGGACGGCGGGTTCACTTACTGCAACGGGTTTACTGTCAGGAATGAGAAGAAACGTCTCTGCTGGGATCTTAAACACGGGCTTTCCAACGGCAGGATAAGTCACGAGCTTTCGTTTGACTGCTATTTCTATTCAGATGACCTTACCGCGAAAGTGAGCAATATCGTATTTTCGGAAAAGCCGATATTTGGGTGATGCTGTTTGGGCAATACCGCACAAAAAGGCGCAGAGCCGGGGCTCTGCGCCTTTGTTATTGCTGTATTACATGACAAAATTGACCTGCGAGACCGCAGTTCGCAGTAAAGAAGGGACCCGAATGCACGGACGGCATATCCCGTTAAGGCTTATTCTTTGCTTCCGGAATAATAATCAATATTGATCAATTTATGCTCGATAAGGATAGAATTCTGGTTGAGCTTTTCGATGAGTTCGTCCGCAGCCTTGTGTACCGTCCCGATATCCGCGCCGTCAAAGTAGCAGACGAGGGTATATTCATGGGTGATGTTGTTTGCTTCGTCGGTCCACGCGCCGGTTGCTTCCTGCAATGTATATCCGTATGGGAACAATCTGAGGCATACCTCGTCAACGATCTCCCTTGCCTCTTCCTTTGTGATCTCAAGCTTGTAGGTGTCCTTGTCGTTGGTCCCGACATACATAACGAACTGGTCGGCTTCGTCGCCCATGACTGAAACTGCGGGTGCCGGCTCAGCCGGTTCCGCGGGAGCGGTGTTCTTTGCATTTCCGGCGGAAACAAGGCATACCACCGAACAGCAAAGGCTTGCGAGCGAAACGACAATTGCCGCTGCTCCTATCTTGTCTGACATAGCTATTCTCCTTTCTCTGCATTTGTGCCGGGCTGATCCGCCCGGCTCCCTGCGCAGTATATTATATCAGAAGTACCGCGCGCTGTCAATAAAAACTCCCGTATCAAAAATGCTGCCGCGGTTGACACGCAAATGAAGATATGATATAATTATTTGATACAATAAATGTACTGAACGGCACTGTGATTATGGGAAAGAATGCTCCTCCGGGAGGGAGATACAAGAATGAAGAAGATATTTGGTTTGGTTTTCGGCGGTCTTCAGCAGAAGATATGCAATCTCTGCATAATAACCATTCTGCTCATGGTGGGGCTGTATATAGCTGTCGCGGTATTCCAGTCGAATGTCCTGAACGAGCTTGTCACCCAGACCAACGAACAGCAGAAACAGGCGATAGTGTCCGTTTCCGAGCAGACTATGACCGGCGTTGTAAACAGCACGCTCGTGAAAGATGTGGCAATGGAAACGTATATAGCGAATGACCTGTTCGCGGACGTAATAAGTGATGTTACCGCAACGGGAGAGCTTGTGCAGAAGCTTTACGAGAATCCGGATTCCTTCGGCGAGAGAACGCTTTCTTATCCGGATAAGCGCAATGACGGGAAAACTTCGGTACAGGTGGTCTTTGAGGAAGGCAAGGATTTTGACACGCCCGGTATCCGTGAAAGCATGGAAAAGCTCGGAAACATAGCGGACGTTCTTGAAACGCTGTATGACGGTTCCGAACGTTTAGGTTCGCTGTTCGTCGGCTCTCCCGACGGTTACTTCATTATTGCCGATGACCGTGCCGCTTCAAAATTCGACGAAAACGGAGAGCTTAAAGATTTCCCGGTGCGCGAACGCCCGTGGTATAAAGGTGCAGCCGAAAAAGGCAGTCTTTACTTCACCGGCATCGAATTTGACGCATTCACCAACTATATCGGCATAGTCTGCGCTTATCCAGTCATAGTTGACGGAAAGCTCAAGGCGGTTGTGGGTGCCGACATATTCCTTGAATCCATGGCGGAAGCAGTCGGTTCTTCGGAGGAGAACGGCAGCTTCATGTGCGTTCTCAACGAAAAGGGTCAGGTGGTGTTCTCGCCGAAAAAGACGGGCGAACTGCGCCCCGTGCAGTCCGTCGAAGCACCGGATATGCGGGAATCGGAGAATGCGGGACTTGCGGAATTCATAAAGAACGCGATGACTTCACAGACCGGCGTGTGCGACGTTGTTATCGACGGCGAGGAATACTATATTGCCGGTGCGCCTATGAGCGCCACAGGCTGGGCGTTCATTTCGGGCGTGCAGAAAGAGCGGACGATGAAGCCCACAGAGACGATGATCGGCAGGTACAACGAGATAATAAACGATGCCGACAGCACATTGCAGGAAAACGTGAACAGATCGCTTAGCACGACTGTTGTGCTTACCGCCGCGATACTGATACTCGCGGTCGCAGGCTCCCTGTTTGTCGCGAACAGGATAGTAAAGCCGCTGGGAGCTATGACAAAACGCATCGCCGATCTGAGCGGTCACGATCTCCAATTCAGAATGTCCGACGAATACCGGACAGGGGACGAGATACAGGTGCTTGCGGAGTCGTTCGCCGGTCTGTCCGAGCGCACGGTAAAGTACATCGAGAATATAAAGGACATCACCGCCGAAAAGGAACGCATCGGCACCGAGCTCTCGCTTGCAACGGATATCCAGAGCGGAATGCTTCCGAGTATATTCCCGGCGTTCCCCGAGAGGAAGGAATTCGACATCTACGCTTCCATGGATCCCGCAAAGGAAGTCGGCGGAGATTTCTACGACTTCTTCCTTATCGACAGCAATCATCTTGCAATGGTCATAGCCGACGTTTCCGGAAAGGGCGTTCCCGCAGCGCTGTTCATGATGGCGAGCAAGATACTCATAAACGACAGCGCGATGCTGCTCCGTTCGCCGGGCGCGGTGCTGGAATATGTCAACAATCAGATATGCGGCAGCAACACGGCGGAGATGTTCGTGACCGTATGGCTGGGAGTGCTTGATATCGAGACGGGTATTCTTACCTGCTCCAACGCGGGGCATGAGAACCCGGCTCTGAAACACGGCGGTAAATTCGAGATGTACGAAGACGAGCACGGCTTTGTGGTAGGCGGAATCGGCGGTATGAAGTACAGTGAATACCGGATAAAGCTGGAAAGGGGCGACTGTCTCTTTGTATATACCGACGGCGTTTCGGAAGCCACGGACGCGGGAGAAGAGCAGTTCGGCAATGACCGGCTGCTTGCGGCGCTCAACAAAGACCCCGATGCCGCGCCAAAAGAACTGCTTCATAACGTAAGAGCGGCGATAGACGAATTTACCGGCGATGCCCCGCAGTTTGACGACATCACGATGATAGGCTTCACCTATCTCGGACCGGAAGAAAACCGGGATAAGGGAGAATAAACGCAAAAAGCAGTATCCTTTGCCGGGATGCTGCTTTGGCTTGTCCCTAAAAGTACCATCGGCTCCCGAAGTATCTTTCGGATCTCCGTTTTACGGAATTTGTTCAGGGGGTCCAGCCCCCTTTGAAAAAGGGGGCTGGCGGGTCCGGGCAGAGCCCGGGTCCCGGGCGCAAGCGGCTCTTCTCAGTTTTTTTATCGCTGCGGTCAATGTCTTTTAAAGCGGGATATGGTAAAATACCTGTTTTTTCCTTGTTTTGACCAATCCGGTCACTGACACATTCGTTCAATGTGAGTATAATATATTGGAAGCAATTTTCGGACACCCGTAAATTGCGGTAAAAGACATAACAGATATCCGGAAATAAATACCGGAGAAAGAAGGAGATAATCAATGAAATGCAGTAAACTTGTGCTGACGTCGGCACTCTGTGCCGCGGTACTTGCTCTTGCATCATGCGGACAGAACAATGCGCCCGCGGCGACCTCGGCAGATACTTCCGCAGCGCCGGCAGAAACAACCACAGAAAAAGCAGCCGTAACGGAAACCTCCGCGGACACTTCGGAAACAAGCGGAGAAGTCACGGACAAGCCCGAGGACAGCGACGAGGGCATTACGCAGGGCTACTTCGATCCCGGCGTATATGCGGCAGTAAAGGACGGCGTGATAGAGTCCCTCTACTACTTCGACGACGCAGCCGGCGGTCATACCGAGAACATGGACGGCATCGGCGGTGTTCCGTTCTCATACGAGCAGAATTTCGATGAGGTGACATTCCACTTCGGCGGTCCCGATGACACCACAAAGATGTCGGTACACCCCGACGAGCTGGGATATACCGTGGGAAAGTTCGAGACGAGCGGCGACGAATACATTTTCACATTTATGGGCGAGACCGGCGACCACGATGTTGCACTGCCGGAAACGGAAGCTGTGAATGCTCTCACAATACCCGGCGTTTACTCCGGAATGAACCGCGGCGAGTTTATGAACTTCTACATCTTCGATGACGAGACGAACATGAGAGAGATGTACATGGGCGGCACAGGTTACACTGCCACATACGAGCTCAGCGACGGAAAGATCGTATTCCATGACGAAAACGGCGATGTTCCGGTAAAACTCCGCCTCGATGACTATTTCAGACCGATCGGCGAGTATGAAGGCTCCGGCGCTATAATCACATTCAGCTATATCCGCGGCGCAGACCCGAAGAAGATCGTACTTGCGGAAGAGCCGCAGAGCGAAGGATATGAGCCCGCACACCCCTTCCAGTACACAGATGCCGGCTGGGAAATGGAGAACGTGCCGGATATGCTTATGGATATGAACGGCGTAGCCGGCAGAAACAACGCATTCATGCTCCAGCTCGACAGGGCAAAGGCACAGGACGGCTTTGAAGCTCACTTCATTTTCCTCGACAAGGACGGACTTATAATAGCTGACCACATGGTAAAGCAGGACACTGTTGAAGATGCCGGGATCGCTCCCGCTCCCATGCTCGGAGCAATGGACATTGTAGTTTATCCCGTAAAGCTGAAGGATCTTATGGATACATACGATATCGACCTTGCAGATGTCGCACGGTTCTATATCACCGACGATCCGAATGATCCGTGCATTGAACTGGTAACCATCGAGCAGAACTGATGCCCGAACGGAATATGAAAGGAAGGTAATAACTATGAAAAAGAGAATTATGTGTGCTGTTATAGCTTCCGCTATGATAGCAGCAGCATCTATGTCGGCTGTTGTATATGCAGACGATACACAGGCTGCGGCAAGCGAGTCCACGGCTAAGCTCACAAGAGGCGTATGGGCAGCATACACGGACAAGGAAGGCGACGGAAAATACGACGATATTGCCGACTACTATGTTTTTACAAGCGAAACAGAGGGACATACCTCTTCTCCCGATCTTGGCATCGGTCTCCCCTTTGCAGTTGAGCAGAACGGCGATTCCGCATTATTCCACTTCGCAAGTGCCGACGACAACACAAAGGCAGAGATAAAGGACGTTGAAGACGGCTCTCTCGATATCACATTCACCTATGACAGCGGCGACAAGAAGACATACAGACTCGTATTCCTCCCTGGCGAAGATCCCGACACATTCTCCGGAGATGAAGTAGAGTACGCTGTTGACGCGGCAGAGACAAAGATCACAAGAGGCGTATGGGCAGCATACGGCGGGGATACTATCTCGGATTACTACATATTCGACAGCGAAACACAGGGTCATACAGCAAAGCCCGAAAACGGACTCGGACTTCCCTTCTCTGTTGAGCAGGTTGGCGACGGAAGCGCAGTATTCCACTTTGCAAGCGCAGACAACAACACACCCGCGGAAATAGCTTATGTTGACAAGGGCGTATTCAATGTCACACTCACAGGCGAGGACGGAGAGTCTGTAACATACAGATTCGAGCTTCTCCCCGACGAGGATCCCGACACATTCATGAAGGACGCTGCGGAAGCTCTCCTGGCACCCGGCGTATATGCGGCATTCATCTCGCCGGAAAAGAACGAAGTTTATGATATGCTCGACACATACTTCGTATTCACAAGTGAAACAGAGGGATATACAAATTCTCCCATTATGGGCATCGGTCTCCCGTTCAGCGTAGAGCAGAACGGCACAAATGCTGTGTTCCACATGGCATCGGCAGATGACAACACTCCTGCGGCAATTCTTCCTGTCGGCGACGGATCGTTCATGCTGACGCTCGACTACGGTGAAGGCCGCTCAACGATCTACCGTCTTGTAAAAACAGTAATCGCCGATACGAAAAACTTCAACGGCGCATCTTCCTATTACGGATTATTTGAAACTACCGATGAGGGCATTCAGCTTTACAATGCAAACGGCGAGTTCAAGTTCCTTCTCGGCACTCCGAGAGCAGACGAGACCGGTCTTGAGATCAACTACGTAATGCCGCTTCTTGAAGGATTCGACATTGACTTCATATTCACAACAGCCGACAAGAATTTCGCAACATACAATGTAAGCTACAACGGCACTATCGACAACGACACTATATTCTTCGATCTTGAAGACCTTCTCAAGGGCGCAGGAATTGACGGCGAGAATGTTGCTTCCTTCACCGTAAAGAACAACGGAAACGGAACTATCGTACAGCTCGGATTCCTTACGGAAAGACACAACTCCGCAAAGATAAACCTTGTTTCCGATACAGCCGATTCCGATGCAAATGAGCAGAACCCTGCAACCGGAGCAGATGACATCTTCGCCGCAGGCACACTTGCCGCAATTGCAGGTCTTACAGTTCTCGCTTCGAGAAAGCGCAAGTAAGTCCGTAAATCAAAATAATACTTTTTCGACAAAAAATCTCCCGGTCTCGTGATGAGATCGGGAGATCTTTGTATTCGCTAATTCTCTTCCTGTGCAGTATCGAGTCTCTGCCGCGCGACAAGCTCCGCAAAATACCCGTTCTTTGCGATAAGCTCATCGTATGTGCCGTCCTCGGTCACATTTCCCTTGTCAAGCACAAGAATGCGGTCACAGTGGCGTATCGTGGAAAGCCTGTGGGCTATCACTATTCGTGTGCAGCCCATAGCGTCCAGAGCTTCTGACACCTGTTTCTGCGTCTTGTTGTCAAGGGCGCTGGTAGCTTCATCGAACATAAGTATCTTCGGCTTGGGGGCAATTGCGCGCGCTATCATTATACGCTGCTTCTGTCCGCCGGAGATACCGCCCTGACCTTCCGATATCATTGTCTGCATACCCATAGGCATATTCCGGATATCCTCCGCGATACCCGCAGTCTCCGCCGCCGCCCACGCATCATCAAGGGTAAGTTCGGGAGCCGTGATAACTATGTTGGAGTAGATATCTCCCTGGAACAGACCGCCGCTCTGCATTACCGTACCGATCTTTCTGCGGAGCGAACCGAGATCGAGACTGTTTATATCTCTTCCGTCGTAGTAGATCGCGCCTTTTTCGGGCTTCTCGAACCCAAGCAGCAGGCGCATGAGCGTTGACTTTCCGCAGCCTGTGCGTCCGACTATCGCCACATACTCTCCGGGTCTTATCCTGAGCGTCATATTGTTGACGATATACGGGGATTTCTCGCTGTACCGGAAATACACGTTGTTAAGCTCTATCCCGCCGGACAGCCTTGTAACTATCTCCCTGTTGTCGGAAGTTTCCGGCTCGGCTTCAAGGAACGGCTTTGCCATATCGAGCGTAGGCTTTATCCTTGCGGCGGTAAGCGCTATCCCCGCAAGTGACGAGAATGCACCCATTACCGAACCGTACGCAGCCGTGAACGCGTAGTATGCCGACTGATCGATACCGTTCTGCGCCGCGAGAAAATAAAGAATAATCGTTGAAGCAAGGTTTATCGCAAGATTTATGACGCTGTTTATCTTTATGAATGCGGGCGGGGCGTAGGTGTAGGACATACCCTTCGAGTAAAGGTCAGCCCAGCGAGCAAACACGCGTTTTTCCGCGCCCGCAAGCTTTATCTTCTGAATGCCGGTTATCATCGAATAGGACATACCGGATTCTTTCGCGTCATTCTCCATTATCTGCTTTGTAAGCCGTATCTGCACCAGCGACGATATCGTGCTGAACAGCACCGTCACAAATATTATCAGCAGTGACGGGAGCGCAAGCGCCGGAGCAAAGCTTATTATCTGCGTTATGTACAGGAGCGACATAAGCGAGGTAAGACCCGTGGACATAAGCGTTCCGAGCAGCATATCGCACAGCGAGTTCACCGACATCGAACGGTTTGTAAGCTCGCCGGCACTGTACTTGCGGAAAAACTCTGCCGGAAGCGACATTACTCTCATCATCATCGAAGCCTGAATGCCGATAGATGTCTTGCTTTGTATGCGCGACATATACATACCCTTGACCGCGCCGATGAGCTGAGATGACAGCGTCGCGCTGAAAAGGCATATCGCAATGGATATCAGCATAGACTCATCTCCGCTTGTAAGCACCGGACCTGTGAGAGCCTTGGTTATGCGCGGTATCAGCATTCCCACCAGCGTCATTGCAAGCGTTGCCAGCACTATGAGGGGGACATCGTTCGGCGAAAGACAGCTTTTCATATAAAGCATGAGATCGGATATGCCGATCTTTCTCTGCGGAAGCGGACGGTAGAAGCAGTATGCTTCGCGCTTGAAAAGATCAGCCGTTTTCCTGTTGATCCTTACCTTTTTTCCTGTCTTGCTGTCATTGAAGAAATACCCCCGAAGGGCACCGGGCAGGAGCGTGACCGGCTCGCTGTCCTCTTTCCTGAATGCGAGCATAGGACCGTAAGCGTCCTTATACCAGCCGTCCTCGAGCACCACATCACGCCTCATCACCCCGTAAGGGCGCAGGCAGTAATCAATATACTCCTCCGGATCCTTGACGGATCTCGGCACTTCTACGGGCTTGTAGTGGTAGTATTTCAGCACCTCATCTATCGCCTTGCCGGTGATAATACGCTCGTCGGTGATCCTCGACACGTATTTCTCACCCATTACTACGCCTGCAACACCAAGAAGCGAATCCTCAAAGAGCTGCTGATCAAGGTCTGACCTTTGTTGTATTTGTTTTTCAAACCAGCCCACGAAAATAATTGATAATTGACAATTGACAATTGATAATTTGTTTTAATGTCAATCATCTGCTCCTTTCGTCATAATTTTTTAGCAGTGGATATCAAGTTCCCGATTATTTCGGTTTATCATTACTTTCAAATCCCGTCACGATTCAGATTTGTCGCGAAGCGACACCACAATTGTGCATTGTGCATTGTGCATTGTGCATTGGCGAATTATTCATTCGTGACGAGTTCGGTATAAGCTCCGCCGAGCTTCATAAGCTCATCGTGAGTACCGCGCTCGACGACTTTTCCCTTTTCAAGCACGATTATCTCATCACAGTCACGAATCGTTGAAAGCCTGTGGGCAATAACTATGCAGGTTATTCCGCGGTCCCTGATAGACTTTACAACTTCGTATTCCGTCTTTGCGTCAAGCGCGGAAGTAGCCTCATCGAGAATGATTATGGAGGGATCCTGCGCAAGGACTCTCGCTATCTCAAGTCTCTGCCTCTGACCGCCCGAAAGATCGCGTCCTCCGGAGGTGAGCTTATATTTGTAACCGCCCTCACGCTGCATTATATCCTCATGTATCTGCGCGTCACGGGCTGCGAGTATCATCTCGAAATCCCTTATGGAATCGTCCCACATTTTGATGTTGTTCGCGATTGTATCTTCAAAGAGGGTTATTTCCTGATCTACGACGGCAACGGAACCTGTCATCACAGGGCGCGGATATGCCTGACGGGGCTTTCCGTCAAACAGGATCTCGCCGTCCCACTGGTCATAAAGACCGGAGATAAGCTTGGCGAGCGTCGATTTTCCGCAGCCGGACGAACCTACGAATGCCACTCTGCTTCCGGGCTTCATGGTCATTGAAAAGTTCTCGATCAGCGGTTCCGCAAGCTTTGAATAGCCGAATGTGACATTCTTCAGCTCCACCTGTCCGCCGAGCTTTTCTTTTGGAGCATCTTCAGCGCCCTCACTGCTTTCCGCGTTTTTGTCCGGCGGGTATTCCATCACGTCCTCGACACGCTCCATCTGTGTGCGCATTTCCTGTATGGTCTGACCTGCGCTCACGAGCGTCATCGCCGGTGCCATGAATGAGCCGAGGAAGCCCTGGAACATCTGCAGCACGCCGAGGGTGAACTCACCCTCCATAATGAACCATATACCGAGAATGAGTACCGCGTAGCCTGCGAGGGTGCTGAAAAACATCGGTATCATTCCGATCATTTCGTCGGTTTTATAGGACTTCACCATCTGCGAATTAACGGAAGCCTGGTAGCCTGCCCATTTACGGAAGAATCCGTTTTCCGCGCCGCTTGACTTTATCGTCTCCACCATTTCGATGCCGGAGACAGTCGTTGCCGCGAGCTTTGCTCCGTCACGCTGCATAACGCGGGTGATGTTTATACGCTTTTCGGAGATTATCCGGGACATAATGAGGTTGAGCACTATGGTGCTGAGTCCTATCGCCGTAAGGACTATGCTTCTCCGGAGCATCAGCACAAGGTAGAATATCATCATGATCGTGTTCAGCGCAAGGGGCGCAAGAGTATTCACAAGCGTCCCGGCTATCGTTTCATTCGTACCGCGCCTTTGCTGGATATCTCCAGCCATTCTCTGCGAGAAGAACTCCATAGGCATACGCAGGATCTTCCACATATAGGTGGTGCTTCCTATCGCCGCCATTTTTCCGTTGATCTTGAGGGAATAGATAGTCTGAGCCCATGACACGATGATCTGCAGAACCGCAAGTCCGATCATGATGCCGATGAACGGAAACAGCCAGTCCCGGTTCGTGCCGGAGAGGAGCCTGTCCATGAATATGCGCGACATTATCGGATCTATAATGCCGAACAGGTACGAAATTACAGTCGTAAGCATTACGAAAACCACAGCCGCGCCTGCGCCGGCAAGACGCTTTCTTGCAAAGGCGACAGTGCTCTTTCTCTTTCCGCTGGGCTTGAAATCCGGACCCGGCACAGGCACGACAGTCACGCCGGTAAAGGAATTGTCGAATTCCTCTTCCGTGACTTTGACAAATCCCCTTGCCGGGTCATTTATGTACGCATACTTTCCCTTGAATCCGCAGAGCACCACGAAATGGTTGAAATTCCAGTGGATTATGCAGGGGAACTGTCCGAGCTTGCGAATTGACTCGGGGGTTTTGCGGTATCCCTTTACGCTGAACCCATAGCCCTGTGCCGCGAGATAGATATTCTTCGCATTTGAACCGTCCCTTGAAACGCCGCAGTCCGAACGCACCTGCTCCAGCGGTATCCACTTCCCGTAGTACGCCATTACCATAGCAAGCGATGCCGCTCCGCATTCAAGCGCTTCGAGCTGCATTATCACCGGAACCTTGGCGGCACCCTTTGCAACAGTAGGCCTGATCTTTTTTTCGCTCATTTTACGCTTTCCGCCTTACTTGAATAAAAATGTGACAGGTGAAACGGTCTCCACTACTATTTTCGCTTCATAATCTCCGTCAAGAAGCTCAACCGGTACGAGTGCGACAGTTCTCCCGTGATCGTCTTTGCTCATCGAGGCTATGCTGTATTCCTCGGAGCCTATGCGAACGGTCATGCCGGCGGCGATCGGCACGGGGGTATTTTCCGTAGCCCACACATTCGCGGTGCCGTCCGAAACGTCTGCCATAGCGCTCACCGTCGTTTCAAGCTTTCCGAGAGAAGCCCATGCGATAAACCCTATAAGCAGTGTTATGACTGCCGCGAGTATTACCCAGATACCGGGATTTGTTACTTTAAGGTAGTCGTTGAGCTGTTCAGGGGAGTTTATCCTGTCGAGCGCACGCTGACTGAATATCTTGTTTTTCTGTTCTGCCATTATACCATTCTCCTTGATGTTCACACAATGTTCTTGGTTATGGTAAGTATATTGCGGCCGTCCTTGTATTCATACTCGATCCCGTCCATGGTCTTTTTGACCATGAAGATGCCGAGTCCGCCTTTCTTTCTCTCTTTAAGCGGGGTCTTAATGTTCGGATCCGGCTTTGCGAGCGGGTCATAGGGCATTCCACCGTCAATGAAGCTGAGGACTACCGAAAGAGGGTCCTCCTTTGTCTCCACGCGTATCTGTGCAATTCCGATATCCGGGTCATAGGCGTAGCTTGAGATATTCACGAATATCTCCTCCACAGCCACATCTATCTGCGACTTTATTCTTGAACTGCACGAAGCGGCTTTGAGGTGTTCCCCGACGAACGCGAGCACCTGCGGAAGGTTTTCCGGCACCGCCTGTATATCAAGTTTATCCATTGCGATTCTCCTTATTCTATGGTAAGATCGTCGATGAAACCGGTAACTTCAAATACGTCCATTACCTCGGGGCATACATTCTTCACCGTCATCTCACCCTGATCCTCCATTATCTGCATTGCGGTAAGCAATACGCGAAGACCGGCGCTTGAGATGTATTCAAGCTTCTCAAAGTCCATCACGAGCTTCTCAACGCCGTCAAGCGCAGGTTCAAGCTTCTTTTCAAGACCCGGTGCCGTAAGGGTATCAAGTCTTCCTTCAAGTGCGACGGTAAGATGATTCCCGTCTCTGTTCATTGTAACATTCATATCTGTTCCCCCGTTTTGGTTTTTCCGTTGTATTTTATGCAAAGCATAGTAAGATCGTCGAACTGCGGCGCATCACCTACAAATCTGTTTATTGCCTCAGTCATATTTTTCAGCAGTGTTTCCGGCAGAGCATCTGGATCGCTGTTGAGCGTTTCGAGCATACGTCCCGTGCCGAAAAGCTCGTTTCCGGCATTTGCCGCTTCAGCCGCGCCGTCTGTATATACGAAAAGCGTTCCGCCGGGTTCGACATCGAACTCATACTCGGTATAGCGCTTTTTCTTCATTGCTCCGAGCACAAATCCGTGCTTGTCTTTGAAAATCTCAAACTGGCCGCCGGGCTTCCGTATCATCGGGTATTCATGACCGGCGTTTGCAGCCTTTATATGACCTGTCGTGATATCGAGCACGCCGAACCACACCGTTACAAACATCTTGTTCTTGTTGTTCTCGCAGATGCTTGCATTTGCGCGGTTCAGCACTTCCGCGGGCGGCAGCCCCGTCATAGCGTAGTTCTTCACAAGCATCTTTGACATCATCATAAACAGCGCCGCAGGCACGCCCTTGCCGGATACGTCCGCGATAACAAGTCCGAGATGCTCCTCGTCTATGAAGAAGAAGTCGTAGAAATCACCGCCGACTTCCTTTGCCGGATCCATTGAAGCGTAAAGCGAAAGCTCCGGTATATCCGGGAATGACGTCGGGAGCATATCCGCTTGGATCTTCGTGGCGAGGTCAAGTTCGGCTTCCACTCTCTCCCGCTCACTGTTGAGACGCAGGTTTTCTTCCGTGTACCTGTCGATCTCCACCGCAAGTTCCGAGATACTGTCGGCAAGCCTTCCGAACTCATTCTTCGCCTTTACAGCCGACATTTTCTTAACTACCGCTTCGCTGTTCTTTGTCTCGATATATTCGCGGACTGCGTTATGCACTTTCACCGTAGGTCTTACGGCTTTGAGATATATGAACAGGATCAGCATTATATTTATGAGAATGAGGCACACCGCTCCCCATATTATCATATAGTTCAGATTGACATTGAGTATATGCGCAAAGGAAGACCAGTCATATTCAAAGCAAAGAACATACAGCATTTCTCCGTTGACTATCACCGGTACAAATGCAAGATATGTAAGGCTTCTGTTCCCTTCAATATAAAGGTCCTGATAAACGATATCGCCGTAATCAACGCCGTATGTTCCGTTATGAAGCACGTCAAACAGCGGGACAGAATCATCTTTTTCAGCCTGGAGCCCGAGAGAGTGATCGCCGACTTCATCGCTGTAGCCGTTGCTTTCAAATATCATGCATATATCGCCTTCGTCTTCACTGTGCTCTTCGCCGTATTTACGGATATCAAAGCAATAAACGGCTTCAAAGGTGTCATCTCCGCGCTTTCTGTCAAAGACGTTCACTATATAATTGTACATGGCTTTCAGAAAAGCACGTTTCGTCTCTTCATCCCATGTATTGATCTCTTCCATATCAAGCGTCTGCGCATAAACGGAATAATTCAGCTCGTCCTCAAAGGTCAGCTGTAATTCCGAGGCCGGCTCATGGACCATATCGGGATCCTTTTCCCACTCATCTATCACCCATTTTACTATATCGGTGCTCATGAACAGGTTCTTGTACTCTTTGACCTGCTTCACGATAGCGTCGTTGTTCGACTCTATGTACATGTTTCTGGTACCGCTGATAACGATAAAACCAATGAGCGCAAGCGCGAATATGAACATCAGCGTTACTATGATACTTACCTGTACGGCAAGTTTTCTTGTTTTTTTCATTTACACCACCAATGCCGGTTATTTTTATACAGACAATCCGCCGTCGATCACGAAGGACTGCCCGGTAATATACCGGGACCTGTCGCTTATCAGAAACGCGCATAGCTCCGCGACTTCCTCCGGCTTTCCGAAGCGTTTCGCAGGGATCTTTGCGATGCATTCGCTGCGGAATCTCTCATCGAATCCCGCGGTCATATCCGTTTCGATAAATCCCGGAGCAACCGTATTTACGCGGATATTCTTTCCCGCAAGCTCCAGTGCCGCAGCTCTCGTCATAGCGTCAAGAGCGCCTTTTGAAGCACAGTAGCTTGACTGCCCGATACCGCCTCTTATGCCGAATACCGAGCTTATATTCACGACCGAACCGCCTTTGCGTGAAACGAGGGGTACGACAGCGCCCTGCAAAATGCGCATTGCCGAAAAAAGGTTGGTCTCAAGCACATTTTCCCACTTGTCGGGAGAAGCGGCAAACAGCGGTTCGGAAGCTGTGATGCCGATGCAGTTCACAAGAGCATCTATCCCGCCGAAAGCGCGTATCTCCGCCTTGACCGTCTTTGTGATATCTTCCCTGCTGCCGGCATCGAGCACGAACAGCTTCGCACCGATCGTCTCAAGCTCCGGCTTCATGGTGCGGTATGAACCGAGGACTTCGGCGCCTTCCGAAATGAACAGCTTCGCGCAGGCAGTCCCGATACCTCCGGAAATGCCCGTTACAAGCACCTTTTTTCCTTCGAGAATTCCCATATCCTATGCCCTTTCGATCATCGCCGTGCAGTAATTGCCCACCATATCCGTTCCGGTCACGAGCACCTTCCCGTACATTCCGCATTTTACCGCAGCCGCGGCAAAGGCGGCATTCACCGCATATCCGCAGCCCAGCGTCTCGCCGGCGTATTTCTTCGGTGCGAACCGCACAGCGCCGGGGAAAACATCTTCTGCCGCGCCGTTTTCGATATCGTCGAAGTATGTGCCGTTTGCGGAGGTGAATACCGCGTCCGGCGCATAATCATATCTTTTCAGTATATCCGCTATGATATCCGCCGCACTGCCGTCAAGCCTGTGCAGAAGCGGACTTTTCCCGAGAGAAGCGGAATATGACCTGCTTATCTCAGCCAGAGTTCTCTCCGTCTTTTCGCGGCTTGTCATAAACATTGCCGCTCCCTCGGACAGCTCACAGCCTTTCAGCGTATCGAGCCTGCCGAGCTCATCGAACAGTGCAGTATCGTATTCTTCCACCGAGCCGCAGAGTATCATATCCGCCTTTCCCGTACCGAGAAGCAGTGCCGTGTATTCGATAGGGTCCCCGCCGGTAAGCACTGTGCTTGCTCCTCTGAAATCGTTCAGTATGCAGATCTGTCCGACGCAGGAATTCGGCACGGTCCCGGAAAAGACAGCAGGACTGCACAGTCCCGGCACGCCTTTTGCCGTCATATCGCCGAACTGCGAGTGATAAACGCTTGAACCGTAGCCGGTGGAAACTATGGTGCCTATCCTGCGGTGATCTGTCCCCTCCGGTATTGCCGCTTCCCGTACCGCATTATCCGCCGCGGTGCAGGCTAATTTGTTGTAACGGCTGTTGCGCCGCATTTTTGCCGCGGGGATCTGCGACTCGAACTCAACCGGAAGCGAAGAAAGCTCCGGTGCGTTCCCATTCAGCACTTTTATTATATCCTCGGTTGACTGTGCGCAGCGGGAGATGATACCGATGCTCTGAATGTAAGCTGTCATTCTCCCACCCACTTTCTGATTATAATGCCTGCGCTGTTTCCGGAGAACCCGAAGCTGTCTGACATCGCGTATTCCATATCTATCCTCTCCGGCGCATTGTACATCTCACAGCCGTCAAGCGGCTCCGTAAGCCGCGGCATAACTATCGGCTCTCCGGACTGCATCGAGCGGATAACACTTGCGAGTTCCACAGCGCCGGACGCTCCCATGCAGTGTCCGATGAGCGCCTTTGTGGAGCTTACGAAAGGCTTTTTCTCCGCGCCGCCATACAGCTTTCCGAGCGCGTTCGTCTCCATTGTGTCGTTAAGAACGGTACCTGTACCGTGGCCGTTTATGTAGTCGATCATATCCGCGGTGATACCTGCGTCCTCAAGCGCGTTCAGCATAAGGTGATACGCTTCTTCGCCGGTAGGTTCCGGACTTGTGGCATGGTATGCGTCATTTCCCGTCGCGGAGCCTATGATCTCACAGTATATCTTTGCATTCCTCGCTGCTGCGTGTTCGAGTGTCTCCAGCATAAAGAACGCACCGCCCTCACCGATGTTGATGCCGTCGTGCTTCACATCGTAGGGGCTGCATACATCTGCGCTGAGGGATCTGAGGCAGTTGAACCCGTATGCCGCCATCTGCGTGAGCTCATCTGCGCCGCCGGCTATTGCCGTACTGCACAGCCCGTTTCTGATGAAGTCGTATGCCATGCCTATCGCGGTAGTTCCGGCTGCGCAGGAAGCGGAGGAAATGTCGATACACCCCCGCACACCCGCAAGTTCCGCCGCGTAAACGGCGAACTCGTTCATCATAGCGAGCGTATCCGCACCGCTCCTGCTGTGTTCGAGAAAGGCGTTGTCACGGGCAAGCAGAGTCCCGAAAAACATTCGGCAGTCCGCTCCGCAGGCGGAGATATCCGACTTGTCAAGCCCCGCGTCCGCAAGCATATCGCTTATGGTGCGCCGGATTATATCGTAAAGCCTGTTCTCTTTGTCAAGTCCGTCTATCTCGCCGAACTTATCCGTCAGCAGCCCTTCCGTGCCGAACACGGTACACGGCTTTATCTCACCGCTGACTGCGCCCATTCCGGTTATAACTACCCTGCTCATTCGTTTATACCATGCTCGCTGAGGTACTGGGCGACCGCGTTCACCGAATACAGCTTCTTTACATCTTCGGCGGGAACATCGTATCCGAACAGCTCAAATATCATCGTTACCAGCTCCAGCGCATCTATGGAATCGAGTCCGAGGTTTGGGCGGTCATCGCCGGTATTGAATATGATAGTATCGTCGCTGAAACCGGCGAGCATATCGTCGTCTATATCAAGGTGAGAAATGATGTTTTCTCTGATCTTTGCAACAAATTCTTCTTTCATCTGATATCCTCCTCTGTTTTCGGGAAAAGGCTGAAACCTACTATCGTGCTGCGCCTTGAAACAAGCACAGACAGCACTTTCTCGCGGAAAGCGTTTGCACTTTCGCCGGCTCTTTCCATTGTGAACACGAGCCGGGTAACTCCCCTCTCGCGCACTATATCCGCGGCATCTGCGATAGCGAGCATTATCACGCCGCTTCCGTGAAGTGCGGCTGAGGAAGAGAGCGTCTTGAAGATCACGCTCTTTCTGTCCGCCATATATGCGAACACATAAGCGGCAAGCCGTCCGTTATGGGTGCATATCACGCTGATATCGGGAGTGATCTCCGCGCCGGGAAGTATGAGGTGCTGATGATTCTGCTGGCACCTGTACTCGCTGTTTGGGGCATCTCTGTACTGCTGAAGCAGGTCTTCCGATGCCTTATCGAGGGTAAGCGTTGAAAATCCCTGTCTGCGCAGGGTATCGCAGAGCCGTCTTCCGTGCTTATCCATGTATGCGTCCCAGCGTTCCCACATATCGTTGCCGTCGCAGAGATAGACAGAGCGTCCGTTGCGGCGCTCGAATCCGCATTTTTCCATAACGTGCATTACAGCCGGAGCGAACTCATGGGAATCGGAGAGTGAAGTTCCTATGGGACTTCCGGCGGAATCCGCGGCATAGCGCACAAGTGCCTGCATAACGCCTCGCCCCCGCAGTTCCGGCTTCGTGAACGTGTGATGTATCAGCTCCGTTCCGCGGTCATTCCCCAAAAACATATATCCTGCGGGTTCCCCGTCAAGATAAGCGTAAAGCGCACTGCCGTCTTTTCCGGCATTCTCCGCGCACCTTTCGGTGTACATCGTGGTATATCCGGCGAACAGTTCCCTGTAAAGACCCGGTTCGCCTTTTTCAACAGTTATCATAGATCACAGCTTCCTTGTGTTTCTTTTGATATTGTTTTATTGTTTATCCGATGCCTCACGGGCAGTTATCGACGGTTTCTTCCTTTTTTTCGCTGTCGCCGGCATCTGCTTTTCTCGGCGGACAGCGCTTGATGTATTCCTCGAAGGCGGGCTTGGCAGCGGCAGTTATGCGCTCCTCCCAGCCGTTTTCAAAGAAGAAGCAGTTCTCTTCATCGGGCGCGTAGTAATTGTCGCCGTGCATTATCGCTCCGTTGCGGCAACCGCCCGCACAGCGGTCTATGTACTTGCAGTCGCGGCATTTCCCGCTCTTGTCCCTGACTTCGCCGACAGTGGTATTGCAGAGCTTGTTGAAATCCGAGCCGGGAGCGATGATGTCCTTGAGCGGAGTCTTGAAAAGATTCGGGAAATTCTCCGCGTATCCGCAGTCGCACATACCCATGCAGGGCGCAACCATTCCGTCGGCGCCGATGTAGAAGTTTTCGGTAAGCACTCCGCAGGAAGGCGACTTCTTCTCTTCTTCCGCACTGCATTCCCGCTTGTAGTAGATGTGCCAGTCACTGTCGCCGGGGGTGTACATGAACGCGCCGGAAAGCATTATGGAGAGCGGCGCATCGTCCTCGAAATACTGCGGGATATAGCGCTCGATCATTTCGAGATTTTCCTGGGGTGTGAGCTGAAGATCTGCTACTTCCGGCTGAGCCCATTCTCCGAGATCCATCATAGACCCGGCTTTCATGCTCGATACGCCGAGAGAAGCCAGAAGCTTCACGGTCTCACGCAGAGTATCGATATTTTTCCTGTGCATGCACATGGATACGGATATGCCGTGATCGTGCTCATGCAGAAGCTTTATCGCGGAGATCGTCTTTTCTTCCGAACCCGGCACTCCGCGCAGAAAATCGTGCATTCCGATGCCGTCGAAGCTCAGCTGGAACGAGGGGTGCTGACCGCGCTTTTCAAGCTCGTCCAGCAGTTTTTCGTCAACCAGCCAGCCGTTTGTATAGATATTCGATATTTCGATGTTCCTGTCCGAGAGTGCCGAAACTATATCGAGGAAGTCATCTCTTATGAGCGGTTCACCGCCGGTTATGCCGACATCGAAAATGCCGCATTCCGCGATGCTGTCAGCTATCTGAATAATCTGCCCGTGAGTCGGAGCGCCATGTTTTGCATGAGGCGCGGACATGAAGCAGTGACGGCATTTAAAATTGCACGCGCCGGTTATGGACCAGTGGACCGAGCGCTTATATGACGCGGGATAAAGCTTGTATTCCTGCACGGGTGAAAGGAATTCCAGGAAACCGGCTTTGCGGATAACGCCTTCCTTCTCGATGCCCTCCAGGAATTTACGCTGATTTTCGGGGAGAGCATCAACATCGATATCGTGTGCGCCGTCGCATTTCATAAGCAGAAGATAGTTCTCCTTGCCGATAAAGCTTACTCTTCTCTTTTCGGTATAATAGATGCCGCCAAGCCTGTCCTTCCAGCCGCGCAGACGGAAGGGACTGTTAAGAACGTATGTCATATTGACCTCCTGTAATCAGCGTTACAATACGCCTATTTTATCACTATATTATTATAACACATTGACCGGCAATAATCGTTGACCAAAATGGTCAATAATGCGCTGTGATTATTTTCCGGCATTTATGAACGGAATATCTTGCATTTTATCCCGTAAAATGATATAATATAATGATAAAATAAAGAGAAGTCGGACTTTTTTGAGACCGGAGGACATATAAATGAAAAAAAGCAAGTCGCTGCTGTTTCGGGTGGGAATAATAATCGCCGTATTCTTCGCAGCTCTTATATTCGTAGTCGGCACTTTGGTTTACACGGGAACAACATCTATGTTTCTCGGCGCGAAAGATGAGATGATAGACCGCGATCTGCTGAGAGTGAAAAAGCTTGTGGAGGATATCCCGATATTCACAACATTTGCCGAATACTGGGAAGCTCACCCGGAGAAAATGAGGGGCGATCTTACCGAAGAAGAGTATATCAAAGGCAGCGAAGCTTACAATATAGTAGGCTTGACACCCACCAAGAGCGGTTATGAATCTCTTGACGATCTCGGAAAGCTTCTCGTGGCTCATGATTACTATAACTACCTCTCGCTGAACTTCAATGAAGAGCAGTTCCAGTTTGACTATGACGGTCTGTATCTTGTCGATATAAGCGAAGAGAACTGCGGTTTTGTTATCTGCCGAGGCAATGACGAGGCTCTTGTGAACCGGGACTCTATCGGGACAAGGATAGATCTTGATATAAGCGGACATAAGGCTGTAAAGAGAATGCGTTCCGGCACCTACCGCCAGACCGAGTATGAGATCGTAAACAATGTCGGCGGAGACAGCTATTATATCGGCTACACTCCTGTCGAGACCGGCGAAAAGGTAAAATACGCGATCTGCATCTGCTACGACTGGACTGCATTCAAGAAGGTACTTGCTGAAAATCTGTCGCTGATGCTGGTGATCGGGCTTCTGATAATGGCTGTAGCGTGCGTGGTTCTGCTTCATTTCCTGCAGAAGATCGCAGTAAGACCGGTGAAGGCGATACAGACCACAGTCCGCGAGTACATCAGCACCAAGGACAGCTCTGCCGTAGCCGACAGCATGAGCAGGATAAAGGGTGCAAACGAGTTTACTGCTCTGGCTGGGGATATTTCGCATCTCTCCGAAGAAATGAAACGCTATACAAAGGCAAACATAAAGCTTGCGAGTGAACAGGAGAGAGTGGCTACCGAGCTGGATCTTGCAGCAAAGATCCAGAAAGGCGTGCTTCCGAGCACGTTCCCCGCTTACCCGGACCGCACGGAATTTGATATTTACGCGTCTATGACCCCGGCGAAGGAGGTCGGCGGAGATTTCTACGATCACTTCCTTATCGACGACGATCATCTTGCGCTCGTGATAGCCGACGTTTCCGGCAAGGGCGTTCCCGCGTCCCTGTTCATGATGTCGTCAAAAATGCTGATAAACTACCGCGCTCTTGCGGGAGGAACGCCGGCGGAGATACTTAAATTCGCAAACGAACGGATATGCAGCAGAAATATAGTTGATATGTTCGTGACCGTATGGCTCGGCATACTTGAGATAAGCACCGGAAAGCTGACCTGTTCAAATGCAGGCCACGAATATCCGATATTGCGCAGAGGCGGCAGTTTTGAGCTTATGAAGGATCCTCACGGACTGGTGCTCGGGGGGATCCCGGGTGTGGAATACAGCTCGTACGAGATACAGCTGAATAAGGGCGATGCCGTATTCGTGTACACGGACGGCGCTGCCGAAGCCACCGATTCTTCCGAGAATATGTTCGGCACCGATCGTATCGTTGACGCTCTCAATGCCGCTCCGGACAGCTCGCCGGAAGAGCTGACAGCCTCTGTATCAAAGGCTGTGGACGATTTCGTGAAAGATGCGCCACAGTTTGACGATCTCACAATGCTCTGCCTTAAATACAACGGCAAAGACTGACGGACAGGCGATCAGCATAATATAAGAAAAACCCCGCAAGAAAGCCTTGCGGGGCGATTTTCTGTGTGTTTGCGAGATACGGTTTGTTATCTCTTTGAGAACTGCGGAGCACGTCTTGCGGCTTTGAGACCGTACTTCTTTCTTTCCTTCATTCTGGGGTCTCTTGTAAGGAAACCTGCCTTCTTGAGAACAGGACGGAGTTCGTCGCTGTACTGGAGAAGAGCTCTGGAAAGACCGTGACGGATAGCACCTGCCTGACCGGTAACACCGCCGCCTGCTACTGTGCAGACGATATCGAACTTATCTGTTGCGCCAACGAGGTTAAGGGGCTGGCGAACGATGAGCTTGAGTGTATCGAGACCGAAGTAATCATCGATATCTCTGTTATTGATAGTGATGGAACCGCTTCCGGGATAAACGCGAACGCGTGCAACGGAGTGCTTTCTTCTACCTGTTCCGTAGTAGTAGGATTTTGTATCATACATAGACATATCGGTGCTCCTCCTTAAAATTCGAATACTTCGGGCTTCTGAGCAGCGTTCTTATGCTCAGCGCCTGCATACAGACGAAGTCTTGTAAGAGCCTTGCGTCCGAGGGTTGTGTTGGGGAGCATACCGTTTACAGCGAGCTCCATAGCCTTTTCGGGTCTTGTAGCCATCAGCTTTTCATACTGAATGGACTTAAGGTGACCGATATAACCGGTGTGCCATCTGTAGTACTTGTTCTGAAGCTTGTTGCCTGTAAGAACGGCTTTAGCGCAGTTGATGATGATAACGTGATCACCGCAGTCGCAGTGGGGAGCGAAAGTAGGCTTATTCTTACCGCGGAGAATGGTAGCTGCCTGAGCTGCTACACGGCCGAGGGGCTTGCCTGCCGCGTCGAGTATATACCACTTGCGTTCTACGTTTTCTGCCTTGGGCATATAAGTAGTTGACATATTCATTTCCTCCTGAATTTTTGTGAACAATGGTTATTATAGCGATATTGAGCGGGTTTGTCAATAGTTTTTGCGGTATTTTTCAAAATATATCGCATATTCTCTCTGTTTTTCTCGTTTTCTCTTGATTTCTCTCATTTTCTCTTCTTCTATTTCACTTTTTCAGCGACATAAAACTGTCCGATATTTTCTTATACCGGACAGTCCCTATACTGAATTAGTATCTATAAACAAAACCAAGTAATTTCGTCACGATTCAGATATGCGCGCAGAGCGCGCTCCAAAATTGTGCATTGTGAATTGTGCATTGTGAATTCAATCTTCAAGACCTTTGAGCGCTGCCATCTCATCGCGGTTAATCCTTATCTTCGCATCTTTCAGCAGCTTCACATCTTCCCGCTTATAAGGCGCCGCGGGAGCATCGGGATTGTTCTTCAGCTTCACTTTGAGTATTCCGGTAAGCAGGTTTGCATCTTCCACCTGACCCTGACCGTCGGGAGTTTCAACGATAGCACCGACTTTAGGAGTAATGCGAAGCAGCGCGTCATAGCTGTCCTGCTCATATTTAAGGCAGCACATAAGTCTGCCGCAGGTCCCGGAGATCTTTGTGGGATTAAGGGAGAGGGACTGTTCCTTCGCCATTTTGATAGAAACTGGCTGGAACTCACCGAGAAAGCTTGCACAGCAGAACGGTCTCCCGCATATACCGAGACCGCCGAGCATCTTGGCTTCATCTCTCACGCCTATCTGCCTGAGTTCGATACGCGTTCTGTAAATGCCGGCGAGATCTTTTACCAGCTCACGGAAATCGACTCTGCTCTCTGCGGAGAAGTAGAAGAGGATCTTGCTTCCGTCGAAGGTATATTCCACATCTATCGGCTTCATTTTAAGACCGTGTTCCGCGATCTTTTTCGCAAACACCTTTATTATATCGGCTTCTTTGGCTTCATTTTCACGGATGCGCTTCTCGTCCTCCGGGGTAACGAGCCTTATTATGGGTTTGAGGGGCTGGACTACCTCCTTATCGTCAACCTCCCGGTTCCCGATAACGACCTCGCCGCATTCTACGCCTCTTGCGGTCTCGACGATCACCCTGTCTCCGACCTGCACTTTTTTATTTCCGGGCGAAAAGTAATATACCTTTCCGACCTCTTTGAATCTTATACCGATTATCTCAGTCATTATAGTTCCTCCTTAACGGCGGTTCGCGGATTCCGCGGCATCAAAAAGCGCTCCGCAGCATTCCGCCGCGAACAGCTTCACATTCGGGTTAGTAAAGGACATTCCGTAGAGCCGGAGAGCCTCGTCATACATTTTGGTTATAGCCGCGAGACTGTATGCGGAAGCGATACGCTTTGTCCTGTCCATATATTTTTCCGCTGTCCCTTTTCCGGATTTGTAAGCGGCAGCCTGCGCGAAAATGTCGGTAAGAATGCCGAGCGCCGCGAACACTTCTTCTCTCGTTTTAAGCGAGGACACAGCAAGCAGGCAGTCCAGCTCCTTCTTATCCGCGAGGGCATCGCAGGCTTTTACGGCGGCATGGTAATACTGCATATCGTCGCCGTTTTCCTCGAATTTAAGCGCAGCCCCGATATTCCCGCCGAACCGGGCGAAAAGCTCCTCTGCCCGTGAAGCGTCAATGCCGTGACCGGAAAGGGCTGCGGCGAACTCTTTTTCGTCACACGCATCAACGGTTACTGCCGTAACTCTCGACAGCACGGTCTGGAGCACAGGCTCTTTTCTGTCGGCAGTGAAGATATAGCGGTTGAAATCGAGGGGCTCTTCTATGAATTTGAGCAGGGTATTCTGGCATATAACGGACATACTGTCCAGAGCCTCAAAAACGCAGACTCTTATATCCCCGTCATTCGGCTTGATATAGCAGCCGGCAATGAACGAACGCAGGTCATCGGCGTTGTACTTTCCCTTCTCCATTACGGAAAGCGGGTACACGACATCGGGGTGGATATGCTGTTCGGTGCGCCGGCACTCATTGCACCGCATACAAGGCTTTCTGCCCTCACCGGTACACATATACATCATAGCGGTGTAATCCGCGAGGACGCGCTTTCCGATACCGCTGTCACCTGTGAGCAGGAGCGCGTGGGGGAATCTCCCGGACTGTGCGAACCTGCCGAGGGCAGCGAGGGCGCGTTTCTTACCGTAAATTTCCATTACAGCTTCTCGAACCGCTCGATATCGGTAACGAAAACGGTAGCACCTCCGACGCTCACCTCAACCGGATAGCTTGCGGGAGCGCTTTCTGCGCTTATCGCAACAGCCGCGTCATTCGGCATATACTGCTTGCGCTTGCGGGAATTCTGCGCGATGATCGCGATAACGCCGTCAACGGCGGCATTCTCGCAGCAGATCATGAATGTGGTATTTCCCGCCATAAGGAAACCGCCCGTAGAAGCGAGCTTTGTAGCGGAGAACCCGCCGCGGGTAAGCGCGGTAGATACGTTATGTGCATCATCGTTGTTTACGATAGCGAAAATAAGTTTCATATCAAGACCTCATTAAAATAACATTTACCAAAATCCTATTATATCACTCAACGCAGTATCTTGTCAAGACTGCTGCGGCTGGGAACGAGTCTGTCGGAGTCAGCTTTGCCCGCTTTAGGGCGTGCATCAATGCACGCCTTTGGGCGGTCAATCGCTGCGTCGTGCAGCGACCCTCTGTCACCTAAAGGTGGAAATGCGCAGCGACATTCTTCTATCGGCGGGTGCATTGCACGAAGCAATGGTAGTTGCCGTCAAAAGCGCGCACGACGCGCGCATATAAAACGGCAATGCCTCCTCGGTTAGCTATTTTCTTCTAAATATACTAAAAAAGAAAGACACATCATAGTGCAATTGAACTTCAATCTGTCAAGAGACTTGTCAAATTCCGTATTACGGGTCAAGGGTCCAGCGTCACGCTGGCGCCGGTGCAGGGCGGCGTTAGCCCTGCCGCCGTCCGCGTAGGACAAGCGCGTTAGCGCAGAAGGCAGACGCAGGTGGCTCCGATGCCTTTTCCGGCGAGACCGAGACCTTCCTCGGTGGTAGCCTTTACGCTTACGCGTTCGGCGGGAATGCCCACAGCGCGGGCGATATTTTCGCGCATCTGCGCTATGTAGGGCGCAAGCTTCGGCTTTTCCGCGTTTATGGTGCAGTCGAGATTCGAGACTTCATATCCCTGCTCCCGCACCATTCTGTCCACATGACGGAGAAGCGCGATGCTGTCCGCACCCTTGTATTCCGGGTCACTGTCGGGGAAATGCTTTCCTATATCGCCGAGTGCAAGCGCACCAAGCATAGCGTCCATTACCGCGTGAACCAGCACATCTGCGTCGGAATGACCGAGAAGTCCGAGTTCATAAGGTATCTCCGCACCGCCGATCACAAGCTTTCTGCCCTCCGTGAGAATATGCACATCATACCCGTGACCTATGCGGAGAGCGGGTCTGTCCGCGGGGATATCCTCCGGCGTCGTTATCTTTATGTTCTCTCTGTCTCCGTCCACAAGCTTCACCTTTATCCCTAATATCTCCGCAAGTCCCGCATCATCGGTAGCTTCCCTGCCCGAAAGCATCATCTCTGTGTAAATATCCGCGCGGAAAGCCTGCGGGGTCTGTACAGCGCGGAGTTTATCGCGCTCCGGCGTTCCTGCCGAGAAGCCGTTCCCGTCAATGAACTTCACCGTATCCTTGAGCGGTATCGCCGGGATCGCCGCACCGTATTCTGCCGCAGTTCCCGCAATGCGCTCTATCAGTTCAGCGGTCACGAACGGTCTTGCACCGTCATGCACCATTATAATATCCGCGTCATGTGAAACCGAGTAAGCGTTCCGCGCGGATAAAGTGCGCGACGCACCGCCGGGAACAATGCTTTTCAGCTTTGTTATGCCGTATTCTTCGCAGAGCGCGTGTATCTTGTCGATATCGCATTCCCTCGCGGCGATGATAATGCCGGAGATGACCGGCGATTTTTCAAATGCCAGCGCGCTCTTTATTATCACGGGGATACCGCCGACAGGAACGAACTGCTTGTTGACGCCGCCCATTCTCTGCGACGAACCGCCGGCAAGTATAAGAACATCTGTCTGCATACGCTTACTGCCCTTTCTTGAGCCTTAACGAACCGATCTCGTCCGTCCAGTCATACCATTCCGTCATATTTCCGGGAACGGAGGAAACATCAACTCTTATCGTGCTGACAAGCGTGCATAAAGTGCGTGTATAAAGCGGTATCTCCGCCGCGTAAACATTCACAGCCCTGTCGATGCACGCCATATATGCGGAAGGCTTTTCCTCGTCCGGCGCATTCTCCGCCGCCTCCACAAGCTCCTCAAGCTTATGGGAAGCGATGCCGTAATATCCGTCAATATAGATCTTGCGGAGACCGTCCACCCATGCTCCTGCCCAGATCTCATGTTCTCCGCCTGTCAGCAGATCCCAGAGTTCCTCCGGATCCTCCGAGAGACGCACATCAAGGGTGATGCCGAGACTTCCGAGAAGCTCAGACGCATTCTTCAGCGCGGAGTATGCGGGGTGAGAGCCGTTTGAACCGCCTATGACAAGCGCAGAGTATTCAGTCTTTGCACCCTCCGGAGCGCCGGTAATTATGCCTTCCTCGGATATTTCAAATCCCGCGGCGCGGAAAAAACCGAGACAGGCTTCTTTCACTGCCTCTTCGCGGTCACTTTCCGACATATCAGGGGAAAAGATCGGTCTGCCGTCCGCGTCCGTCATGAACGGCACTTCCGGGTAGCTTTCATCTGTCTCCGGCACTACGCCGTCGATAACGGGATAATTCAGTATCTCGCAGTGTCCGCCGAAATAGCCTTGCAGGGACGCTTCCTTGTAGAAGGATATTGCAGTCGCAAGCCCTCTGCGAAGGGCGTAGCTCTTATCGGAGAAACCGTCGTCGCCGACTCTGACATTATCCGCGTTGATGCCGATATATCCGTACCCGCATTCGCCCGACACATACGGCATTATCTTCTCCAAAGTGCGGTTTGCCTCGTCAACAACGGCATAGCTTTCCGCAGTACCGTCGGAAAAGCTTATATCGGCAAGACCGTCCGCGATAGCGGAAGCCGCGTCGCTTTCCGCAGCCGCAATGATCTTCAGCTGCTTTGTTTCGGGTGCGCCCTTGTAGTAATTCTCGTTTGCTTCGAGGAGAAGAGCGCCGTTCTCATGCCCGGTGAAGCGGTAGGCTCCGGCGCCGACAGGCTCTCCGGAATGCACGCCGAGCACGGCTTTCGCATTTCCCTTTGCAAATCCGAAACGTTCGCCGGAATAGCTGTACATTCCGGTGCTGCCGTAATAGTGGAGCGGAAGTATCTGCATACCGCACAGCGCGTCCTCGAAGCCGTCGGTATTGCCGACAACGCTTACGGAAAGGCTGTGATCTCCGGTCTTTTCTATGCCGGAAACACTGCCGATGACCGCCGGTTCCCCGTCACCGCTCTCCTGCCCGGTGATATAGCCGACTGCGACAGTTACAGCCTGTTCATCGTAAGCGGTCTCATCGCCGGTTATCATGCCTGCCAGCTGACGGTAATTGCCGCCGTAGGAATCCGCGGTCTCTGCGATAACCGTGTCCCTGTCCTTGCCGGAAGCGTCGTAATCGCCGCCGAGGGAGTAAAAGTAAGCAAAAAGCTCCGGGGCTTCCTTGTACTTGTCCGTATAGAACGAGTATGAGCTGTCGTCGTACATTGCTTCGACAGCGGAATACTGCTGTTCGAGCGCCGGTATTATGAGTTTTTCCCGCAGGAGCGGTGTTATTCCCTCCGAAGCGAGGGCTTCCGAGATCATTTCGTCAGTTATCGTATCTGCGATCTCGCTGTCGTAGATGTAATTGAGCGCTCCGGCGATATTCACCCAGCCGAGCGGGAAAATGCCGTCGTAGGAGGGGTCAAGATGCAGGTAGAGCGTGAAGATGACATCGTCCGCGTCGAGGGGCTCTCCGTCGGAGAACTTCACATCATCGCGGAGCCGGATATCATAGACGGAGATGTTGGTCTCCGTATCGCGGGAAATGCCGATATCCGCGATACCGCTGTAACTGTAGCTTTTCCCGCCGTACATCTCGTACTGCGGCACCCGGGCATGGGTTATGAGCGCGCCGTTTCTTGTGCGTCCGGAAAGTGTAACGCCGACAGCCTTGCCGAAGAGGCGCGACAGAGGGGAGTTGTCATAAAACGGCGAAATATCGACGGTACTGCCGTTAGCTGCAACAGTCAGCGGAAGCTCGGTGACTGTTCCGGCAGGCTCATCTTCACTTGCAAGAGCCGCTGCGGAAGCATTCTCGGTCTTCGGCGGCTCCTCTGTGGTAACGGGAGGCTCCGTGCTTATAACGGTCTCCGATGTATCGGCGGGAGCAGGCGTACTTGCGCCGCAGCCCGCTGTCAATGCCGCACACAAAAGCGCCGCGGCGATCTTTTTCAGGTTATCTGTATGTTTCAGGATACTGCACTCCTTATAGAATAGCGTTTTATCGTACAATATTATAATACAAAAGAACGAACTTGTCAAATCCGATAAAACCGCACCTTGTCTTGACAACGTAAAACACAGGGAGTATAATGGTTCTGTGCGTACCGGATATCTGTCTGAAAGGAAGAAGAAAATGGAGATAAGAAGAGCGGAAGCGAAAGACATTGACGGTCTGAACCGCCTGCTGCGGCAGGTCCTCGAAGTGCATCACAAAGGCAGACCCGATCTGTTCAAAGGGAACGTGAAGAAGTACACCGACGAGGAACTCACACAGATGACAGGCGACGACAGCAAGCCGATATTCGCGGCATTTGAGAACGGCGAACTTCTCGGCTACGCGTTCTGCGTAATAAAGCAGTATCCCTGCGACAACATACTCACCGACATAAAGACGCTGTACATAGACGATCTCTGCGTTGACGAAAACTCCCGCGGAAAGCACATCGGCACTGCTCTGTACGAGTATGTCAAAGGCTACGCGAAGAGCATCGGCTGCTATAACATAACGCTTAACGTCTGGGAATGCAACCCCTCCGCCAAGCGCTTTTACGAGCACCTCGGGCTCCTCCCGCAGAAAACCGGAATGGAGATGCTCCTCTGACCTGCGCTTACGCGCCATGCCCTGCGCGGGCAGCGCCAGCCCTGCGCTTACGCGCTATGCCCTGCGCGGGCAGCGCCAGCCCCCTTTAAAAAAGGGGGCTGGACCTCCTAAACCGGTCCCGTAACACGGAGATCGCAAGTCCCTGCCCCCAACAGGCATTTACAGATCATACGGCAACCCCCTGCCGCGCTTCGTCTGCACGGCAGTTTTTTTCTTGACATATCCGGTTTCAGATGATATACTGTAATATGGTATATAGTTTTTAAACATTGCCGGAGAAAGGAATATGCTATGTTTTGCGGAAAATGCGGAAACAAACTTGACGATAATGTAAAATTCTGCCCGGCTTGCGGAACCCCCGTTCAGCAGAAAGAGTCTGTTGCGCCCGTTCAGCAGGAAGAACCCGTACAGGAACCTGTAACTCCCGTACAGCAGGAAGAGCCTGTGCAGGAACCTGTAACTCCCGTACAGCAGGAAGAGCCTGTGCAGGAACCTGTATCTCCCGTACAGCAGGAAGAACCTGTACTGCTCGCCGGAGATGTCGCAATGCCTATCGATCCGGAGCCTGTACAGAGTGAAATGCCTGTACAGCCCGAACTTCCCGCTCAGCCGGAAATTCCGGTTCAGCAGACAGTTCCCGTTCACCCGGAAGTACCGATACAGCAGGCGGCTCCCATTCAGCCGGCATTTGCGGGCGTACCGGAGACACCCGTGAAGAAAAAGAAGAGCAAAGCCGGACTGATAGCCGGCATCACAGCCGCGGCAGTGGTTGTCGGCGGTGCCGGAGTGGGCTATTTCGGGTTCCATGATGACATCACCCGCCTTTTTATGGGCGACAAGGAATACGCGAAGATGATCGACAAGAGTACGTTCAAAGGCGCGGAACAGTACGAAAGTCAGTCGGAAACATACATAAAGACAGCTTCGACATCTCTGGGCGCGTTCATGAAAACGGCAAAGGAAACGTCGGACACGGAATCTGACCGGGATTCCGAGGAACTCCGGAATAAGTCCACGCTCATTGCGCTGAACCAGATCACGGATACGTTTGACCGTTATGCGCTTCCGGAGGGAATGTCGCTTACGTCGGAGGCTTCCGTAAATGTACAGCTCGGCAGTGTTTTTGCGCTTATGGACAGCGAATCCACAAGAAAGATCATAGACGCGGTCAACAGCTCGAAATTTACCGCCAGGATAGCAAACGGCGAAACCGATATGCTTTCCGGCACTGCGGAGATCGCGGGTGAGGAGTTTGTGAACGCCGCTTTCTATACCAAGGACGGCGGAATGCTTATAACGCTCCCCGGGATCACAGACAAGACCGTCTATATCCCGAAAGAGGAGTTTGACAGCGTAAAGATCTCCGAAGAGGAGTCCAAAAAGTACATTCCGGATATGGAAGAGCTTAAACGCATACGCAATGATCTTATAAAGATATACTACGACAGCTACGATACCGCGCAGATAACCTACACCGACGCAAGCATAATGACAGTCGATATCGACAAGACCGAGAATGCCGTAAGAGTACAGGGCAACCGCGTCAGCGTCACATTCACCCGCGAACAGCTTGAGGATATGATGGACAAATGCCGTGAGTATCTGAAGAACGACGAGTACCTGCGGAAGTATTTCAATGAAGCATACGGCATCGGCGATGAAACATACGACAATACGTTCAAGAAACCGGAGAGCAGTCAGGACGAAAACAAGCAGAACTCATCTCTTACCATAGAGCATATCGTTGACGTGCATAACAACGTTCTCGGAACGGAATACAGATTTGAGACGGAAAAAGACGGCACGCTGAACTTCCGCTTCGTCAGTGACAAGAACAGCAAGGGATTCTTTGCCGGATACAATGACGGAAACGGCAGCAGAAAGGTTCTTGTACAGTGTGTTGACACATCGGAGAACGGCAGGGACGGCAAGGCTGTTCTTGATATTTTAGCTGATATAAACAGCGGTAAAGACGGCAGTGCCGAAACCTGCAATTTCAGATTCAACTGCGATTATACCGGAAAAGGAAAAGCAAAGTTCATAGGAGATACCGAAGTCCCGGTCGGAAAGTACGTTATAACCCTCTCCAATCCGGACACATTTGAGGAGTCTCTGAAATCGCTGCTCGGCAGTGCTTCGGATAAGCTCCCGGACGTTATGGGGAATATGTCCGCCGACACAGACGGAAATGACAGCGGCAGGAGCGGAAACGGCTTCAATCCCGATTCCCTTATCAAGGAGCTGAAAAAGTTCACGCTTACGTCCGAGATCACGGTGGACGGCGACGTTATGAACGAGACGATGAACATATCTCTCGGCGAGATAGGCTCAGTCGAATTCGGCAGACGCAGCGAAAAGAAGCAGGAAACCGTTGAAATGCCCGATACCGCGAACTCGATAAAGATCGGCGATAATGACAGTATGTCTGCTTTGGGCGAGGATATCTCCGCATGGACCCGGGACAAACTCGAAAAGAGCGGAATGACCAATGCTATCGGCGGGGCGCTCGGAGGCGCACTCGGAGGTGCGATCGGAAGCTCCCTCGGTCAGGACATCGGCAGTCAGAACAACAGCACCAACCCTCATTACGCGGCGTACACCGAGTACATGGAGTACAGCGCGGACAATATGAGCAACAACATCTACCAGACATTGAATGACCAGATAAGGGAGATCCTTATCAGGAGGGGCAGTGACAATACAGAGCACAGGATAAAGCTCTACTACAAAAACGGCTATCCGGAGATAATAGACAACGGCGGATTCAGCGAATTTGATCCCGGATATGCTGCGGAAGCGGACAACGTGTACGCGGAGATCCTTGTTGACAGCCGTGTTTCGGACGGAATAGTCGGCGTTACAACGGTATTCACCGATGACAGAAATGATATTCCGAACGAGCTTCCCGGCGTGTTCAACTATATGGATATGGCTTATCCGTGGGAAAACATAGGCATGATCGGCGACTACGTTGTCGGCACATATCCCTATCTTTACACCGGCGAATCCACGACAACCGAGTACCCGGCTCCCCAGCTCACGAAGGAAGACCTCGATCTTATCGCGTACAATGCGGCGGGAAAGGCATTCGACCTTCTTGATGCCAACGGCATGGCAGGAAAGTATATCCGCTCCGGCTCCTCCGATCTCGGGGTAGAGTACTCTTATGACACTAACGAATGGAATTTGTCGGGATTCTATGAGAACGGCATCTGGACAGGAAACGAGCTGTTCTCGTCCGAGTTCACAGACGAGCTTTTGGGCAAATGCAAGGAGCTTCACGAGATAACCGGCGATACACGGGCATTCAGAGTAAGGTTCTTCTTCAAGAACGGAAAGCTTGTGGGCACCGCGGCGACGTCCGAAGAACCGTATGCTTCTCTTGAATGGGAAGGATTCCCGAAAACCGATGACTTTGAAGCCGGCATTTTTGACGGCTGGCTCACGGATATCGGAGACGGCTACATCAACTATGCAGGAAACGTGATACCTGTCGGCACATACAGCGTTCCCGCAAGCCGGAGCCTTGTCAGCAGTGCAAACGCGGGTGCTTCCGCGCAGGGAGCGCAGTCTCTCGGCTATGACGGAACGTGGCGTATTACCGCGGTCAACGGACAGTCCTACGAAGAAGCGGTAAAAGAAGGATTTGAGAACATTTCGGATCAGCCGGACTTTGACGAAAGCGACATACCGGCATTCTACATTATAATAAACGGCAATAAGATGTCCGTGTCCATAGAAGGAGAGGACTTAGACACCGCGGTCATCACCCTTGAACAGGGCGACTACAAGGGCAAGCCGGCATATTGTCTCATGCAGGAGGGCTGGGAAGATCCCAACGGCTGGTTCGTACCCGGAGAAACACAGGGAACCGCACAGCTCATAGACCCCGACGAGACTCTGATCCTTGATCTTGTATGGGAAAGCGAAGTGAAGACCGTTTCCGGAAACGGCTACCTTTTCGGCGAAGTCAAGAGTGACGCCTCGATAGAGGAGATCGCCGGAAAATGGTACGGCACTCATGACGGCGACGAGTATTATCTCGTGATCGACACCAACTATGTCGCGGTTGAGGCAGATGATGACGATGCTTATTTCTCCGACACGGACTTCATTCTGCTCAATCCCACAGAGGACGGATTTGACGGTTTTGCCGACCGGCAGGAAGAAGCGGTCACAAAGATCAAATACAGCGCCGAGACCGACACTATCATGGTCAGCCCGGCAAACAGTGACGACGCGAGAATCTTCAAGAGAGTCGAAACTGCTCCCGCGATCACCGATTATCTCGGAAAATGGGAAGTTGCCACGATAGACGGACAGACTATCGAAACTTACGCCGGTCAGCTCGGTTTCGAGACGGAAGATGTGGCTTTCAGCTTTGACATAGGAAGATCCACCGCGCTGTATTCAGACACATTCGGATCCGAGGTATGGACTGTGATACCGGTAAGCGGCACTGAAGTAACTCTCGCATACGATTCCTCGATGTTCATGAAGATGAAGCTTTCGGACGACGGCACGGCGATGACCGGAAAGATAAGCATCGACGACAGCGAGGAAACGGACGAATATACATTCAGAAAAGTCCAATAACGGCTGACAAAACTATAGATATGACTTCGCCCCGGCAGCATTATCCCGCCGGGGCGAAAATACCGGAAACGGAGGTAAGGAAATGCGGCTTGCCGTAACAAACGAACAGATGAAAGCAGCGGAAGCTGCTGCCGACAGCAGGGGCATTTCATATATGAAGATGATGCGCACGGCGGGTGAGGTGTGCTTTGACCGCATATCCCGCTTCATGGGCGGCGTTGAAGGCAAGGACTTCGTGATACTCGCAGGGCGCGGAAACAACGGCGGCGACGGTATCGTCATCGCAAATCTGCTGACCGAAGCACGGGCAAGCGCGATACTTGTCTTTGTGCAGGATCTGCCGAAATCCGACTGCGCACGGGAATGCTACTCGCTGTACGAAAAAGTGGTAAAATCAACGCTGTACATTCACCGCAAGGACGCTGTCATGCGGCTGATATCGAACTGTGACGCGGTCATCGACTGTGTGTTCGGGACCGGCTTTCACGGCGCACTGGAGGACGGACTGAAAGAGCTTTTCGGGTTCGTGAACGGGAGCTGTCCGGGAAAGAAGATCTCGGTTGACGTTCCGAGCGGCATCGACAGCAACACCGGTGAGACAGCGGAAGGCGCATTCCGCCCCGATCTCACGATAGTGCTCGGTGCAATGAAGCGGGGGCTTTATTCCCACCCGGCTTATGAGAACTGCGGGAGGATAACCATAGGCGATATCGGCATTCCCTCCGACTGCTACAGCTCATTTGAAGCGGTGCTGACTGATAACGTGATACGCGAGTTTATCCCTGCCCGTATGCGGGTATCGAACAAGGGGACTTACGGCAGACTGCTGAACATAAGCGGAAGCGCGTTCTACACAGGCGCGGCGCTCCTCTCCACAAACGGGGCGCTCCGGACAGGCGTGGGGCTCTGCACTCTCGCAACGCCCACCCGCGTGATAAACGCAATAGCTCCTGCGGTGCCGGAAGCGGTATATCTTCCGCTTGAACAGGACTACGACGGCTTCATATCCGACAAGTCCGTCGATGCAGTGAAAATGGAGCTTCTGAACCACAAATACACTGCGGTGCTTACGGGCTGCGGTCTCGGGAACCGCAAGGCAACAGCGGAACTGACAAGTTTCGTCATAAAAAACGCGGATTGTCCGGTAATAATTGACGCGGACGGTCTTAATTCGCTCGCCGGGAATATAAATGTACTGAAGGAAAGAAAAAAGGGCATCATAGTGACGCCTCACCCGGCAGAGTTCTCCCGCATGACCGGAAAGCCGGTGCCGGAGATACAGCGTGACCGCATCGGCTATGCGAAGGCATTTTCGCAGGAGTACGGCTGTGTGACGGTACTGAAAGGCGTGAACACGGTGATCGCGGCTCCCTCGGGCGAAACGTTCATCAACACCACGGGAAATCCGGGGCTTGCCAAAGCCGGGAGCGGCGATGTTCTTGCCGGAATGATATCATCGTTCGCGGCGCAGGGAACTCCGCTTCTCTATTCGGCGGCGCTGGGTGCATATCTGCACGGACTTGCTGCGGACACCCTCGCGGCGAGAATGGGGCTTCCCGGCATACTCCCCCGCGACATACCGGAGGTGCTTCCGGAAGTGCTGAAATAGCGCGGGCATGCAAAAAACAAAAGGCGTTTCACTGATCCCCTTTTTCTTCAGAAATCGGAAAAGGTGGATAATATGAAACGTCTTATTTTTGTTTTGTCTGCGGCAGCGATACTGTCGTCATGCGCGAGTGCCGGAAACGCCACGAAACCGCCGGAACTCGATGTGCCTTTCGGCGCGGAAGCGGAAATATCCTACGACGGCAGCGAATGTACCGCGAAGATAGTCCGTTACGGCAGCGGGAGATGGGAATTCACGATAACCGAGCCTTATGCGCTGGAGGGGCTGACCGTGACCGAGAGCGGCGGCAAGACCACATTTTCCATGCTCGGCATGGAAAGTACGGCTGACATAAGCGGAGCCGCGGTTAGCATGGCACGCGCGCTGTCATCGGCATACGACGCGGCTGCAGCGGGAGGTGAAGTCACCCACGGCAGCGCAGGAGAAACTGCGCTTACCGGAACGTCCGACATCGGCAGATACCGGGTAACTCTCGGTGAAAATGCCGAGCCTGCTGTGATTGCGTCCGAGGACTGCAAGCTGAAAGCGCAGCTGTCGTCGTTCACCGTGATGCCGGAGAACGAGGTGACGGCAGAACTGGACGAAAGCTGAAAGGATATCAGGACTCCGCCGGAAGCGCCAGCGTCACAAGCTTGGAATCGGTGATGATATAGAGGTTCCCGCCGTAGAATACCGGGCAAAGGACCGAGGATTTCTCGTCGTACATAATATGCTCGCCGATCTGGGTGAACACAGACCCGTCGAAGCGCAGGACCACTATGCGCTCAACCTCGGAAAAGCCGTCAAAGTACACCGTCGGCACCGCGAACATAGTTCCCGTCTCGTCAACGGCAATGAATGAGCTGTTGGACTCCGCCGGGCTGCTGAGGTATTTGAGGTTGTCGCGCGAAGTGTCCTTGTCAAGCTCGATTATCGAGTAGGCAGTCTCTTTTAGCCCGCCGTCATAGCGGTAAAGCGAGAGCCGGAGCCCTGCACGTTCGCCGTCGGGAGTAGGCTCCGCTTTAAGTCCGACCAGCAGGTCACCTGCCGCGGAAAGCCTGTCGGAGTAGATGTAATCGGAGGTAACGTCCGCGGGAGCGGGAACATCACCGCTCATATCGAAGCCGTACAGGAGCCTTGCGGTCTTGCCCTGCTCGGCGACTACGAACGCAACGCCGTTATCCGACCACGCGATGCTTCGCGCGTTCTCATCGGTCCCGCTCTCCCCTTCCGGAAGAGTGGAGATGTATGTGCCGTTCTTGTATGCGGTAATGCCGCCGTTATCGGGGAGCTGTCCTATCATCGCGCCGAAGCCGAGGCAGTCGGTGCCGAAAGCTTCGCCCATATAGCAGTCCGCGCTCTTTACGGTCATATCCTCCGCGATGTTTACGGCGTATGTCACGCCTTCGTCAACGGTCACGAGAGTGATGCCGTCATCGTCTGCCCGGAGCCGGGAAGGACTGCTGTAACTGTCGGTATAACCGCCGAGAACTGCTGCGGCATTCCCGCCCGCGGTATATATAATATGAAGCGCATTGTGCTTTGCCCCGTCGATCGCGTATATATCCGAAGCGGGGATCTCGCTTACAGAGCCGTTCTTTGAGAAGGACGGCTTTTTTCCGCTGTAAAGGCTGTCCGACTTGTCGGGAGCATAGACTGCCGCGATCACAAGCTTTCCGCCGGAGATCACCGCGCCTGCGTAATCGCCGGTCACGGAGTATTCTTCCTTTTTCGACAGGGTGCTGTCATAGACGGTTACAGCTGTTTCGTGCAGAGACGCGCCCGACGCATCTCTTATATCCGAGATAACGTACAGGTCACCGTCCAGAACGGTGTAGCCAAAGACCGCCGAGCCGTCAACACGGACGGGATCGGGCTGTAAAACGGGGGTATCCCCGCTTGCGGCAAGGCTTACCTTGCGGAAATAGTCGTTTGTGTAGATGTATGCGGTATCTTTGTCGGTTATCACACCGGCTTCTGTGCCGGGAAGGATCTGCGGTGCATAGGGAGCGCCGGAAGCACGCATATATCCGGCTTCCGCGGAACGCTTTGAGCTTCTGTAGCTTCCGCTGTACTTTGCATCGGTAAGGTCAGAGTATGACGAGAGCTTAGTGAGCGACGCTTTATCGGAGAAACCGGTATCTGCCTGCACCGGCACTTCTTCCGCCTCCGGTTCCTGCATAGAAACAGCTTCTTCGGTAATTGCCGGAACATCTGCGGGAACTGTATCGGCAGGCTTCGCGATAAGCTTCATACCGACGCTCCCGGCAGTCAGCAGGACTGCGCAGACCGCACAGGCAATGATCTTGCCGTTATTCACGCCCTCGTAGTATTTATCGTCGTCGTAGAAGAACTCGTTGCCCTTGTATCGTCCCGTTCCGGCATCTTCCTCCGGTTCATCATCGGATTCATCTTCCGGTTCTTCCTCCGGCTCATCGGTGATCCGGCTCCGGCGGACAGGAGAGACATAAGCGGCGGTTTCATCTGCATCTTCCGCTGTATCTTCATCTTCCGGCTCATCATCTTCCGGCTCATCAATGTCATCAACGGTGAATTCCACGGAAGGCTCCGGGAGCTCCTCTTCACCGCCGGATCCGTCGTCTTCCGGCATCTCTATGCTTAACGTGCTTTCGTCCTTGCCGGATTTTCTGCTGTCCTGCTGCATTTCGATGCTGCCGGCGCTTTCGTCCTCTTCGTTGTCATCGCCTTCCGATGTATCTTTGTCCAGGACAAGCTCGGAGGTGAATTCAAGGACTTCGGATTTTCCGCGGCGGTTTTTCCCGCTCTCAAAGACAAGATCAAGATCGGGCTTATAACCGTAGATTTCATCACCCTCGGGGTCTATTATGTCGTTGACGTAGGGGTTTGCCTCGCCTATCGCGTAATCGCTGATTATCTGCGTCACGGAGAGATTGGGGCGCGGTTTGCTTGTCTGAATGGTCTCCTGCGCTTCTTCCTCCGGTTCGGCTTCCTCATTTTCCGGTTCCGCTTCTTCCGTTTCCGTAAGAACCGGCTCTTCCGCCGGTACGGACGCAGACTGTTCTTCGGCAGCCGGCTGTTCTTCGGAATCCGAAGGTTCTTTTTTGCTGTCGTAATCGTCGTAGTCCGGCTCATCATCGTTATAGCCGTTATCCCCGGCGATCTCGACGCGGAACGGCTGGACTTCGTCCTCCGGTTCTTCCGTTCTGACAGCTTCTATCGGTCTTACCCAGCTGCCGGCAGGCTTCTCCGCCGGCTTTACCGGCTCGGGAGCCTTCTCCGGCTCTTCGCTTACAGACGGTATCTCGTCCGCAAACGGTATCGGTATTATCTTGTCAAAGGTCTTTGTATCCGAAACAGACGTAAGCGGCATGGAAAATTCAATGGTGCCGTGAGTTGTCTGTTCCGCAGGCTTGTCTTCTGCCGGTTCGTTGTTTTCCGAGGTTTCCGGCTCTGCCTGTACTTCTTCTGCCGGTGCAGGTTCCGCTTCTTCTCTCTCGGGCTCGTCCGCAGTGTCCGGCTTTTCGGATACGGCTTCCGAGGCTATGCTTTCTTCGGCTTCAACCGTTTTCTGCTCAGATTCCTCATCGGCTGTCCCGTAAGGAGTAAGGCGCTCCGGCTTGGACTGAGCGCCGATCTCGTTGGCAGCAATTGCCGCGAAAGGATCCACAGCCTCGCCGTAAGGATCGTCATCGTCGCTGTAATCACTTTGGAAGACAGGTGCCGGTTCCTTTCTCGGAACATCGGAAACGATGTCTCCGAGACTTGGCGGGATATGTGAAACTGCCGGTTCTTCGGTCTCGGAAGCATTCTTTTTGCCTCCGTTCTTTCTGCGGTTCCTGTTCTTTGAACGGGACTTGTCCCTTTCCTCCGGGGAATAGCCGGTATCCTGCACCTTTTCCTCCGGCACGCTGACCGGGAGCTCCGCAGGAACCGACGGCTGCACGCGAACCGACGGCTGCACCGGAACGTCCGGTATCAGATCGGGTATCGTCTGAACGGGAACCGGAGGCTTTTCAAATCCGGGTCTGTACTGCTCGTTCTGCTCCGGGACGGGAGCCGCATTCTGCTGATTAAAGGTAAGGGGAGCGGGGCTGCCTGAACTGCTCATGCCTATCGCCATCTGCAGTTCGGTCTTGGGCGGAGTCCTGCGGCGGCGCTTTCTTCTGCGGGAGCCGTCATAAAGTCCGGCTTTTTCCAGCGCGAGCCGGTTCTCCTCTTTTGCGTCAAGCACTTCACGGCGGTCTCTTATCGCCGTGAGCAGCTTATAATAGTCGTTCTCGGTGAGCGGCGACTGCTCAAGAAGCTCTATAAGTCTTTTCTTTGTAAGCTTCGGGTTCTGTTCTATCTCGCGGAAAGCGCTGTTGCTTATCCTTGTGTTGCCGATAAGACGGAGGAACTCGCTCCCTTTCATTCTTTCTGCGGACACGACTGCGATGAACGTCTCCGCGTCAAGCTTATATCCGCCGATCTCATCTTCCTGCTCCTCGTCAGCGGGAGCTTCTTCCTCGATGTATTCCTCATTCTCCGCTTCGCTTCCGGACACGGCGTCGGTATCTTCGCTTTCGTTTTCCTCCGCGAATACAGACTCCTCTTCCTGCGGTCCCTGCATCTCCGTCTGCTCTCCGGGAGCGGTTTTCTCCGGCAATGAACGGTTTTCTTCCTCTTCCGGAGCGCTTTCTTCCCGCAAGTCATATCCGGCGCTCTCCGCAGGCTCCGTCTCGCTCTGCTCCTGCACTTCCGGCTCGTTTGCGGGGACATTTTCCTCATTGTCTGCTTGTACGGGGCTTGTGCTTTCCGGAGCAGCCTTTTCCTCGACAGCCGGCTCTTCTTCGGCTGTTTCCGCATTGCCTGCATCTTCTGCGCCGATCTCCAGCTCCATTGTTTCCTCGTAAATGGACGCGGCGACTTCCGGCTCATACGGACCTTCGCTCTCCCCGTCTTCGGGAGCATTTGTCTCCCCGGCATCGTTCTGCGCACCGCCGTCAGCGCCGCCGATATTCAGCACATCTGCGAGGGAGTGTTCTTCCTGTGCTCCGGCTTCGGAAAAATGCGCCGTAAGGCTTGCCGGCGCAGCAGTCGAAGCTATTGCGCGGAGCACTTTGTCATATCCGGAGCCGAGGTGGTTTTTCGCGGAAGAAAGCTTGTCCGCGACGATATTCTCCGGCATTCCGAGAAGAACGGATATCTCTCTGTCCGAATAGCCGAAAGTTGCCGAAACGGCGAAGATGAGCCTTTCCACATCGGGCATTTTCCCGATATCGGCAAGCTCTCCGCTGACGTTATGTACCGTGCCGGCAGCCTTATATTCCTTAAGGGTATCGACAACTACCTTGGTAAGTTCATGCACGAGCCATGAGCAAAGGTGGCGCTCGTCCTTGATGCGGGCGATCCCCTTGAATCCGTCATCTACGGAATCGAGGACAGCCTTTTCCGCTCCGCTGCGGTTTCTGAGCGAAACGAGAGCGGCAGTATAGAGCTTGTCTGCGAGCCGTGCGCAAAGCGCGTCATAAGCGGTTCTGCTGCCTTTTTTGGCTAAAGCGAGTTTCTCTTCGATATTCAAGATCCCATCTCCTTCAGAGGAAAAATCTGTAAACTTCTGATATATATGAAAACAATAAAATGAAAATAATCATAGTTATTTATATTATAGCACATATTGCAGAAAAATAAAAGATATTTTTTTCAAAATTCCCGAAATTCCCTTAAAAAGGTACAAGGCACGCCATGAGTGTTTCTGCATATAATGATAAAAAGCGGAAAACACCGGGGTAGCGCTCGCGCTCATGAACAGCCCCGGTGCGGCCATGTCCCGGGACCATAACCGGCTTTTCCGCTTTTAATAAAAGGAGCGGGCAGCTTATTTGCAGGCTGTCCGCTCTTGAATTTCTTTTAATTATATATTTCTGTCGAAATATAGACAAATTCACAATTCACAATGCACAATGCACAATTTTGGAGCGCGCTATGCGCGCATATCTGAATCGTGACGAAATTACATGATTTTGTCTGCGGACAGATACTAATTTATTATCAAATCTTCTGATAAAGTTTGTGATACGACACAAAAATCCGCCCACAGATGAGACTGTAGGCGGATTGTCAGCGCGGACTCCGCGCCTGGTTGGACTGGCGGGATTTGAACCCACGGAATAAGGGAGTCAAAGTCCCTTGCCTTACCACTTGGCGACAGTCCAATAAAAGGGGCAGCTTACTGCCCCTTATTCATTATAACTCGATCTTGCCGTAAAGAGAAGTGCTCTTCTCGATCTCAACAGTCTCCTGCGAATACTCAACAGGCTCAGACTGCGTGCGCTTGTACTCACGCTCAAAAGATGTGGAAAAACCGGATGACTGGCGGTAGCTCTTTCCGGACTGGAAAGAACGGCGCTCACCGCGTCTGCCGTTTCTTTCACCCTTGTTGTAAGTGGGCTTTGTATTCGATGAAATAACGACTTTTCTGAAAGGCTCTTCACCGACAGAATTGCTGAAAACGCCTTCGATCTCAGCGACCTTGCTGTGAATGATACGTCTCTCGTAAGGATTCATAGGTTCGAGCGTAACGCGTCTGCCCTGCTTGAGAACCCTGTGAGCGGTCTTGACAGCGAGTGCTTCAAGAGTTTCCTTTCTCTTTTCCCTGTAGCCGTTGCAGTCAACAGAGATCCTGCAGTAAGAGTTCTCCGCCTTGTTGCTTGCAAGGATAGTGAGGTACTGGAGGGCATCGAGTGTCTCGCCCCTTCTGCCGATGACAACGCCCAGCTTATCGCCGACGATATCGAGAACGACGGTATCACCGTGCTTTTCGGTCTTGATCGTGAAGTTCTCAAGTCCGAGAGCGCCGAGGACCTTTGTAAGGTACTTCTGCGCATTCTTTACCTTTTCGCTTTCGAGTACATCGATATCATCTGCGGGCTCGGAAACATTCTGCTCGGGCATATCATCTCCGCCGTCAAATGCCGATGCTGCGGGAGCCGCTTCGGTCTTCTCGCCGGCAGAAACGGGAGCGTCTGCTTCGGCAGGCTCATCTGCTGCTTTTTCAAGTTCGTTTGCGAATGCTCTGATCTTGAATTCGCCCTTCATTCCGAACAGCTTCTTGACCGGCTGTTCGAGTATCTCAAAAGTAATATCGTTCTCGCTGATCCCGAGCGCGCGGAATTCATTTACCGCCTGTTCTTTTGCAAGTTCTTCGGTTTTTGCGGCATATATTTTTTCCATTTAACGAAAGTCCTTTCTAAATCAAATATCGTCGTCATCGGGGGATTCTATATATTCTTCCCCGTACTTTTCCGCATCCGCACGCCTTGCGGCTTCAAGCTTCTTCTTGTTCAGCTCTTTTATCTCTTTCTGCGTAAGCTTTGAGATGCGTTCTGTCTTTTCTGTGGTATTTCCATCAGCGTCAACGGTGACAACGGTAGTTCTCTGCTCACGCTCGGCTGCTCTTGCTTCCATTTTAGCCTGAGCTTCCGCCCTTATCTTTTCGGACGGCCAGAATTTGTACATTATAAGGCTCTGCAGGATACCGAAGAGGTAGGATACCGACCAGTAGAAGCCGGCACCGGCAGGAACGCTGAAAACAATGAACAGCGAAACGAACGGCATCATAAGAAGCATTATCTTCATAGAGCCCTGCTGCTGTGCAAGTTCGGGGTTCTGCTTTTCCATAAGGCGCTGCTGGATCGCCATCTGAGCAAAAGAGAACACAAACGCGATTATCGGGATTATGATAAGCTCGTTGAATTCCCAGCGCGGCTGTTCTCCGAGGTTTATGCCGAAGAAGTAGATGTTTCCGCTGAGCTTGTCGAGTCTTTCCGCGACATCGCTGCTTATAGCCGATCTGCTGAGAATAAGTCTCTTGTTCTCCTCGCTCCTGTCGTAGCAGTTAAGCGCGCGGAGCTCTCTGTAAAGCGTGTTGTCGCCGTAGTTGACAACGATCTGCTGAAGACCTGTCCTCATAGGATCGGAGAGTCTTGACGTATTGGCGAAGAGCGCGTTGAGCATATCCGTCTTGTTTGCGGCATCGATAAGACCGGAAAGCGCCTCCATATCGGCTGCGGTCACCTTAATATCCTTCTTTGCCTTATCGAGAACGAATCCCTCGGGAGCAGCAATACGGTTGTTCACCTTGGACTTCTTGCCTGCATCATCGGTAACTTCACTCTCGGTGTATGTTACAGACGCAGGATCCTTGAGGTACTCAAGGACAGCAGCATAATCATCGGGGTTGGTCATGAGGGTCTGGACGATATCGACATTCTCCGCGGTAGAAACGATAGCGTTGATATCCTCCGCTTTAAAGTGCTCCATGTGTGTCATGGGCTTGTACACAACGTCGATGACGCCGAAGAGTATAACGAAAGTCAGCACCATAGGAAGGCAGCCGCCGGTGGGGTTATAGCCCTCCTTCTGGAGCTTCATCAGCTCCTCCTGCTGCTTCTGCTGATTATTCTTGTACTTTGTCTGGATCTCGCGCACTTTTGGCATATAGAGCTGTGAGATCGCGGTATTTTTCTGCTGTTTCAGATTTATCGGGAACATTGCGGCACGCATGATAAGCGTGAAGATAATGATAGCCCAGCCGACGTTCTGAACGAGTGCATAACACACCCACATGATATAGCCGAGCGGTGTTCCCACAATTGTATACAGGAAATTTATGATCTATCACCCTTTATTTTTTCTGCAATTGCTGTTTATATCTGCCGGCGAAGAGACTGAATTCATCGGGAACGGGGTCATACCCTCCCGCGCTGAACGGGTTGCAGCGCAAAATCCTCTTCACAGTCAAATAGCCGCCCTTGACGGAACCGAACCGTCTTATCGCACTGAGCCCGTATGTTGAGCAAGTCGGATAAAACCGGCAGCAAGGCGGCTTGATCTTGGACAATGTTTTTCTATAAAGCTTGATTAGTCCGATCAGAATATACTTCATCTTTTTCTGTAAGGCACCGCTTATAGTGCGGCACCGGTTTCCCCTGCCTTTTTGAGCAGGAGGGGCTTGAGCTTTACACGCATGGTTCCGAGTATCTTGTCGGATTTCATCGCGGCAGTCTGTTCTCTTGCGACGAAAACAAGATCGAACCTCTTTCCGACAGCTTCTGAAAGCTCGTGGTCAAATATCCTGAACGCTTCGCGGATAACTCTTCTCGAACGGTTCCTTTTGACCGCGTTCCCGATCTTCTTGCCGGTAACGATGCCGCATCTGTTGCGCCTTCTGCCCGTAGGGCGGAAGTAACAGACGAAGCCGTAGCTTACACAGCAGTCTCCCTTTTTATAAAGGTATCGGAACTCGCGGTCTTTCTTGATCGTATAGAACCGTTTTGAAAAATCTCCCATTACGATCAGTATGTGAGCTGCTTTCTGCCCTTTGCGCGTCTTCTTGCGAGAACCTTGCGGCCGTTAGCGGTCTTCATTCTCTTTCTGAAGCCATGTTCCACTTTTCTCTGGCGCTTTTTAGGCTGATATGTTCTTTTCATTTCGATTACCTCCGTTTAATTTTTCACATTATCATACTTATTCTGATAAAGGGCATAGTACCCCTTAAAAATAACAGCTATATTATTATAAACAAATTTCGTTCCCTTGTCAAGAGGGAAAGAGCCGATTTATACATTTTTTTGAGAACGCGGCGGCTATCAGGCGAAATTACCGTATTTTTTCACGAATCTGAGTGTCTCGATGTACTCGTTTGCGAGCACCTGGTAGTCTATATGGCAGGCTTCCGCATATACGACGACCTGACTCCACTCCCCGACCTCATAGCTGCGGGAAAGACGGAAGATATCACCGAACACGCCGTCGCCGGTGATACCGTCCTTGATCTCCTGGGAAACGGGAAGGTCTGCGAGCGCCTTTGAAAGGGCTTCCTCATCGCTGCTTCCGGTGACTATCGAGATAAGTCCCATGAGATAGACCTCGTTGCTGCGGGAACCGACGCTTCCGCCGGAATTACGGGATATGCGTTCGCAGAAACGCGCTCTGAACAGCGCCAGACGCAGTATCTCGGCAGGCGAGTTGCGGTTGAGTCTCTGTAAGCCTACAAGGTAAATCCACTCTTTGAGCCTGTCTATACCGAGCATTACGAGCGCCTGACGGACTGTGGAAACGGTATTTCCCTTGTCCGCGCAGAGCTGGTTGATGACTTTCAGAAGCTTTATGGTAAGCACCGGGTCAGTGGAAATGACCGCGGAGATGTACTCTATATTTGGCTCCGGACTGTAAAGGAGCGCGAGTATCTGTAAAAACGTCTTTATCATAGGTCCGCCGGAGCGCTTTGTCTCAAGCACCGGTTTTGAGAAGAATCCGCCGCGGACATAGTCTATGTCAAGTTCCCGGGCAAATTCAAATGTCTCCTGTTCCTCAACGTTGTCCGCCAGAACGCGCTTTCCGCGCTCATGGCACTTTTTGACGGTGTACGCTATCTCATCGGCGTCCGAATTGATGTCGAACCGGAGGATATCCGCGAAATTGAACAGCTCTTCGTTGTCCTCCTCGTACATGAATCCCGACAGCACGATCGTATATCCGAGACGCTTGAGCCTCATGCACTGCTGAAGCGTAACAGGATCCGCGAGAAGTTCAGTCGGTATTTCCAGCACGATCCTGTCCTTGAGGAACAGCTCGTGGAACTTGTTGTCGAGCAGAAGCTGGCTCAGTCTTATATACGCGGTCTTCTTGTCGAAGATCTCGTCCATGTGGCTGGTTATGTATTCTTTGGCTTCGGCAATATCGTCGTCGCTCACCAGCGACTCGTCGCCCAAAGGATTTTTCTTGCTTGCAAAGGAGTACAGCATTTCATACATATCCGTACCGCCGCTCTGATTGAAAACGGCTTGCTTTGAAATAAGAAAACTCATTGGCTTGTGTGTCCCTTCTTCCGGTAGTTTTTACTACCACTCTATCTCTTCAACAGGTGTAGGCGAGTCATTAACCGTTATCTCTCTGACCTTGCTGTTCTTAAGGTTTATGACTCTGTCCGCCATCGGCGCTATCGCCGAGTTATGCGTTACAAGGATTACCGTCATTCCCCTGCTCCGGCAGGTGTCCTGCAAAAGCTTCAGTATCATCTTTCCGGTATTGTAATCCAGCGCGCCGGTAGGTTCGTCGCACAGCAAAAGCTTGGGCTTTTTCGCAAGCGCTCTTGCGATAGCCACTCTCTGCTGTTCGCCGCCGGAGAGCTGTGCGGGGAAATTCGCCATTCTGTCACCGAGCCCTACCTGTTCGAGTATCTCTTCAGCGGGTATGAAATCCTTGCAGGTCTGCGCCGCAAGTTCCACATTCTCCTTCGCGGTAAGGTTCTGGATAAGGTTATAGAACTGGAAGATGAATCCGATCTCATAGCGTCTGTATGTTATAAGCTCCTTGCGGGAATAGCGCGCGATATCATTTCCGTCAACGACAACGCTTCCGGAATCTATCGTATCCATACCGCCGAGCATATTGAGCACCGTTGTCTTTCCCGAGCCGGAAGGACCGAGAACGATAGCGAGTTCGCCCTTTTCTATGTCAAATGAGATACCGTCGGACGCATTTATCGTGATCTCGCCCATTTTATAGCGCTTGTACACGTCCCGGACTGAAACGAAACTCAAACCTTCGGCTCCTTTCGGAAATTACCGGATAACAACATCTTTATCCTCATTCATTCTGATAGTGCAGGCTCCGGTCTTCTGCGCCACAACGAGCTGGGAATTGTTTATTCTCACGGTCACGCCCGGGAATACTGCCCGCTTCACCTTTACGCAGAGATCGTTGGTATTTTCGATCTCGTGCTCTATCTCCGCGATGCGGTCATGTGTTTCCTTGATGAGTCCCATGTGTCCGAACTTCGCCTTTATCGAGCGCCGCAGCATATCCTCTCTCTCCGGAGTGAGCGGAGCTGCTTTCTTCTGCTGCTGGAGAGTCGCGCATACCATTTCGAGCTGGCTCAGCTGGTTCTCGTAGCTTTTGAGCTTCTTTTTCAGCTCATTCAGCTCCTCCGCAAGCACCGCCACATTTCCGAGCACGATCATCGTGCGGATATAAGCGTCCGAGCCTATGTAATTTACTTCTATATTTGAAAGGCAGGTATATTTGCCGCCCACGATAACGGACTTTCCGCCTACGACGCTGAGATCTCCGCCGCAGCGCACATTGCAGCTTACAAAGCTCTGCGCCTTTATTGCGCCCTCACAGCTTATATCGGAGTTCTCGCCGAAGTTCACCGAGATATCTCCGCCTGCCGTAACGGTGGAATTAACGAATCCGAGCTTGCCGAAAACATTCCCCGCAGCTTCGATATTCGCTCCGGTGACATTTCCGAACACTGTAACGTTTCCGCCGGAACGCACCTTGAAGCCCTCGTTCACGCTGCCCTTTATCGTCACGTCGCCGATAAAGTCTATATTTCCGATAGAAAGGTCTATATCCCCGACCACAAGTTCCTTGTCAACGACGAAGTGATCCCTGTCCCAGCGGAGATTTCCTTCTATGGAGGATCTTATCTGCCTTCCGTCCTCGGTAAGCATAACGCCGTTTCCGAGGGTGATCTTCGCGGGCTTGCCGGGGTACTGGGGTATCTCGATACCGCGGATATCCTTTCCTCTGCTGCCGGGGGTTTCCGGGAAGATATCGGCTATGACAACGTCCTTCTCGATATTCTGTATCATTCCGAGATCGCGGTAATCCACATTTCCGAACTCGTCAGCCTTCATCTGCGCGCCGTTCTTGCGCTCGAAATGATAGACAAGATAACCGTTCCTTCCGTCAATGGGGGGCGTGCCTTTGGCAAGCTGGACGCTTACCCCTCCGTTCCCGAAAGCCTCTTTTATTGCATTTTCATCTATATTGTAGCGCACGCCCTTAAGGGCTATCTCCTGTCTCACCTGCTCCTCGGTAACGGCTTTGCCTCCGTTTCTCGGCGGAGTTATGGTAAGTCTGGCATTCATATACTTATCGTCTATCTCGACGAGAACGGTTCCGTTTATGGGATCTGCCATAGCTGTCATCTCTTTTCGTTCGGGAATATGATATACTATATCAATTTATTATATCACATATTTCCGGAAATTTCAATACATTAAGAGAAAAATGCAGTAAGAAGCACAGTCCGCCTTTCGGAAGCGGTCAGATCTTGGTTATCTTCGCAAATTTAGCTGCAAGCTTCTTTGTGCCGCTCTCGTCAAAGCTTATCTCAAGAAGCGTATCGTTTCCGAGCGGGCTTGCCGAGATAACGGTACCCTCGCCGAACTTCTTGTGGCTCACGCGGTCACCCGGCGAAAAGCTCTCCGCCGGTGCTGCCGCAGCTGCCTTTGCTTCCTGTGCCGCAGTCCTGTCCTGAAGATAAGTGGACTGCTTTCTTCCGCCGTATGTTCTCTCGTTCCCTGTGGGAGCCTGCCGTTTTGTTTTATCTGTAAATTCCATATATTCCCCCGGTATTTCCTGTATAAATCTTGACATCTTGTTATGCTGCGTCTGACCGTAAAGAAGTCTCGACTCAGCAGTTGTTATGTATAGTCTGCGCTTTGCGCGGGTTATCGCCACATAGCACAGACGCCTGTCCTCCTCCAGCTCGTACATATCCGCAAGGCTGCGGTAAGCAGGGAAGATATTCTCCTCCGCGCCGACAATGAACACGTTCTCGAATTCAAGTCCCTTTGCAGAATGCATCGTCATCAGCGTCACCCTGTCTGCGGAAGTGTCGTAGCTGTCAATATCGGAGATCAGCGCCGCCTGTTCGAGGTAATCGAACAGCGTGTGGCTCTCGTTCTCCTCGCAGAACGATATCATCGCGGATTTAAGCTCCTTGATGTTCTCAAGTCTGCCGATGCCCTCCTCGCCCTGTGCTGTCAGCATATCGATGTATCCCGACTGCTGCATCACGTCATCGAGGATATCGGTGATATCGCGCTCGTCCGCCGTGTCGATAAGCTCGCGGAACATCGCCGCAAGCGGTTTCAGCGCCTTTGACTTTTTGGCCAGCGCGGCGAACTCCTCACAGCGCTCCATCGTCTCTATCGGGCTTATGCCGCACGCAAGGGATATTCGCTCGATCTCGCCCCATGTGGTATCGCCTATCCCGCGCTTCGGCTCGTTTATTATTCTGCTGAGACGGACGGTGTCAAAGGGATTGCAGATAACGCTGAGGTACGCCATTGCGTCGCGTATTTCCTTGCGCTCATAGAACTTGGTGCCGCCGACGATAGTGTAGGGAATGCCCATTTTCGACAGCGCCATTTCCACGCTTCTCGACTGTGCGTTCGCACGGTAGAGAACGGCGTTGTCCGCAAGCCGGCAGCCCTTGTCCTTATTCGCAAGGATCTCGTTTCCGATGAACATATCCTCGCTCATTTCGTCATAGAAACGGTAAACGTGTATCTTCTCTCCGGCTCCGAGATCGGACCAGAGGTTCTTGTCCTTGTGCTGGGTGTTGTTGCGGATAACGGCATTTGCCGCGTCAAGGATATTCGATGTGGAACGGTAGTTCTGCTCCAGCTTTATTACCGTGCTGTCGAACTCGTCCTCGAATGAGAGGATATTTTCGATTGTAGCGCCTCTGAAACGGTAAATGGACTGATCCTCATCGCCCACGACGCAAAGGTTTCCCTTGCCGCCCGCAAGCAGCTTCACAAGCTCGTACTGCGCTTTATTTGTATCCTGGTACTCGTCCACCATTATGTAATCAAAGTGGTTCTGCCAGTAAGCAAGAGCCTCCGGATCGGTTCTGAACACCTGCACGGTCTTCATTATGATATCGTCGAAATCAAGCGCATTCGCGGCTTTCAGGCGGTTCTGGTATTCGCGGTAAACATCGCGTATCGTGCCGAGCTGGAAGTCCGCCTTTCCGTCATCGTTCGTCACCGGGAACGCTTCCGGCACAATAAGCTTGTCCTTTGCGCGGGAGATCGCATTCATCACGGTTTTCGGGTTGAAAGTCTTGTCGGAGATATTCATGCTCTCGAATACGGACTTGATAACGCGCTTGCTGTCGTCGGTATCGTAAATGACGAAGTTTCTGTCATAGCCTATGGACTCAATGCTCCGGCGGAGAATACGAACGCAGGTGGAGTGGAATGTCGCCGCCCATACCTGGTCGGCTCCCGGCGCGTTCATGCGGGAAAGCCTTTCTTTAAGCTCCGCGGCAGCCTTGTTCGTGAACGTTACGGCAAGTATCTTCCACGGAATGGCTCTGTTATGCCCGATAAGCGAGGAAAGGCGCTCGGTGACTTCCGGAGTATCGGCAATGATGCCGTTGGAGAAGTCCTGCACAAACGCTTCGTCCTCCATACCGAGTTCCGGCGCACATGGCGTGGTATAAGCATCGCCGAACAGCAGCAGGTTCGCTATCCTGTTGCAGAGCACGGTGGTCTTTCCGCTTCCGGCTCCGGCGATTATAAGCACAGCACCTTCCGTCCGGAATATCGCCTTTTTCTGCATATTGTTTGAACGCGCGAAAAACCTTTCGAGCGCTTTTTTTCTGAGTTCTTTACTGTCCATATATCTCCTTTCCTGTTTTCAGGTCTGTATGCGGTTTGCCGGCGCACCAAAAATAACAGCTCACCGGCTGTATCTGCGCTGTTCCGCAAAACAACACAAACCTTACGCACATTTCTGTGCGTAAGGTCAGCTTGTCATAAAGCCGTGTTCTGTTATGATCCTGCTGTCAGCCGTTATTCTTCGGTATCGGCTGTATATGCCGGGTAAGAGGGAGCGGAGGAAGCCGGGCTTGACTGCGCGGCAGGCTGACTTCCGGTGATAGTAACGAAGGGGTTCACTCCGTCGCTCATTACCTGCGGGAGCACGCCGTTCCACTTCTGGAGTTTGTAGTAGTCGATATAATTCGGGCTGTTGGCGAGCTGCTCTTCGATAAGTCCGATAGCTTCCGCCTCCGCCTTTGCGATAGCTACCTGACTGTCTGCGTCCGCCTGTGCCGCAATAACTATCTGCTTTGCTTCCTCTTCCTTCTCACGGGTCTTGTTCTCCATTTTGAGAGCGTCCTGTGCAGCGATCACCTTTTCCTGTATCGAAGCCTCGAATGCAGGGTCAAAATTGAGGTTCTCGATAGCGAACGCCGTAACGATTATGCCGTAGGGATTGAGGACTTCCGTAAGCTCGGACTGGATAGAAGCCTGTACCTGCGAACGGGACTGGACGAGGTCTTCCGCCTTGACCTTACCGATAGCGTCCTTTGCGATCTTGGCAACGTTCGGAACAAGGAGCTTGTTCTCGACGTTGTTGATTCCGGTATCGCGGATAATGCTCGAAAGCATGCCGCTGGAATAGCGGTAGTTGAGCTTGAGCTGGAGGTCATTTACGCTCTGGGTATCGCTTGTATAAGCGTCCGCTGTTACGGAGTATATCTGGTCACGGATATCGACTTCCTGTATCTCCTCAACAAAAGGAATGCGGAAGTTGAGACCTGCGGAGAGATCGTCCTGGATTATGCGTCCGAACTGGTATTTAACGCCGATGAAACCTTCCTGCACGATAGTGAAGCAGTTGAACACAACGGCAAGTATTATAACGAGTATAACAACTGCGAGAATGATGCCGCCTGTCTTGTTTCCGGAGCCTGTGCTCTTTGTACCGCTGCCGGTCTTTCCTGCGTCTGTGAATTTGAATTCAGCCATAACTTTCACCTTTCCAATCAGTGTTTATCTTCAGGGTAAATATCATTTACCACATTTATATAATACCACAATTTTATTTACCTGTCAATAGCTTTTTTTGCAAAAATGTAAATTTTATTTACATTATCTTGATTTCCGTATTACGGTATCCGGGTGCAGGGCGTTGCCCTGCCGGGGGACGGGGGCGAGCAGCCCCGGAACCGTCTGTTAAGACGCGCGAAGGCGCTTCGTCATCAGACCGCCTTATTGTCAAGGATCTCGGAATACCCGTCCTTTACGAGCGCTTCCGGTATCGCGATGGAATCCTTGTTTCTGATCTTCTTGAGCGCCGCGGTGAGCATCAGCTTTATGCGGTTGATCTGGTTTACCTCGGACGCGCCGGGATCATAGTCAACGGCGATTATGTTCGACTCGGGATTGCGTCTGCGAAGCTCGCCGATAACGCCCTTGCCGGTAACATGGTTCGGCAGGCAGGCAAAAGGCTGCATACATATAATATTGTTGACGCCGCTTTCAAGAAGCTCCAGCATCTCCGCCGACAGGAACCAGCCCTCACCCGCGATATTGCAGGTGGAGACAATGCCGTCAACGAGCTTTCTCATCTCGCGTATCGGCGTAAATCCGCCGAACTTGGTACCTTTTATTGCCTCTATGAAAGGCTTTTCAAGGCTTTCCAGCAGCGATATCGCCTTGTTGCTGAAGAAGTATCTCGCACCGGAAACGGTAAGGAACTCCTTGCGGGAATTCGCGTGATCGCAGAAGAAGTAGATGAATCCCATAAGATCGGGAACCACCGCTTCGGCGCCCTCGGATTCGAGGAAGCGCACCACATCGTTGTTTGCGGCAGGGCTGTACTTTACAAGAATCTCGCCGACCACGCCGACACGGGGCTTTTCGATATCATACACCGGCAGATCGCTGAACTCCTGTACCATGCGGCGCAGGTTCTGCTTGTAGCGCGAGAAGCTGATGTGTTCAAGATCCTTCCGGAGATAAGTATTCCACTTTTCATAAAGCTTATCCGCGCTTCCTTTCTCGATCTCGTAGGGTCTTACACGGTACAGGCAGCGGCATATCGCGTCGCCGTAAACTACCGCCATAAACGCTCTTACCGCAAGCGCGGGCGTGATCTTGAATCCGGGCTGCTTCTCAAAACCGTTGAAGTTCAGCGAAAGCAGCGGAGTATCGCCGTAACCGCCGTCCGCAAGAGCCTTCTTTATCATGCTGATGTAGTTTGTGGCTCTGCAGGCTCCGCCGGTCTGGGTGATGAGCAGCGCAGTCTTCGAGAGATCGTACTTTCCGCTCTCGAGCGCGTTCATCAGCTGTCCGACAGTAAGTATGGACGGATAGCAGGCATCGTTGTTGACATATTTGAGTCCGGTATCGACTATCTGCTTCGAGTAGTCTTTCAGCACTACAAAGTCGAATCCCGAATATCTGAATGCCGCTTCGAGCAGCTCGAAGTGATACGGCGCCATCTGGGGCGCAAGTATCGTGTAGCGGCTCTTCATTTCCTTTGTGAATATGGGCTGGCGCTTGTAGCCGGTATATACCTTGTCCGAAACATAACCGGTGCGCTCGCGCTCTTCCATTACGGAAATGAGCGAACGGAGCCTTATTCTCGCGGCGCCGAGGTTGTTGACCTCGTCTATTTTCAGCAGCGTGTACATTCTTCCGCTGCCCTGAAGTATCTCCTGCACCTCGTCGGTAGTGACCGCGTCAAGTCCGCAGCCGAAGCTGTTGAGCTGGACGAGTTCAAGATCCTTTCGGCTTGCGACGAATGCCGCCGCATTATAAAGCCTGTTGTGGTACATCCACTGATCCACCACGCGTATAGGTCTCGGAAGATCGCCGAGATGCGCTATGCTGTCCTCGGTAAGCACCGCGTAGCCGTAGCCGGTTATCATCTCCGGTATGCCGTGGTTTATCTCCGGATCGACATGGTAGGGTCTTCCCGCAAGCACTATGCCCTTCTTGCCCGTTTCTTCGAGAAGCTTCAGTATGCGCTCGCCCTCTTTATGCACGTCAGCCTTGAACTGCGCGTCCTCGGCGTAAGCTTCGGCAAGTGCCGCTCCGAGTTCTTCTCCGCTTATGCCGAGCGGAGAAAATTCCTCGACGATACGGCGTGTCATAGCCTTTTTATCGTATATGGGAAGGAACGGGTTCATAAACCGCACGTTCTTGTCACGAAGCGCGGGAACCGAGTTCTTTATTACTTCGCTGTATGTCGCCACAACGGGGCAGTTATAGTGGTTGTCGCCCTTTCCGCCGTTGTCCATCTCATAAGTAAGCGAGGGATAGAATATGAAGTCCGCGCCGTTCTTTAAAAGCCATTCTATATGTCCGTGGGAGAGCTTTGCCGGATAGCATACCGACTCGGAGGGCATCGTCTCGATACCCATATCGTATATCTCACGGGAGGATTTCGGCGATAGAAGAACACTGTATCCGAGCCCGGTAAGGAAAGTGAACCAGAACGGGTAGTTCTCGTACATTCCGAGAACTCTCGGAATGCCGACTACGCCGCGCTTTGCTTCCTCTTTCGGTATCGGCTTATAGTGCTCGAACAGGCGCTTGTACTTGAAGTCGTACATATTCGGGAGCGTGGATTTCCCCGCGCCCGTACCCGCGCCGCGCTCACAGCGGTTATTGGTGATGAAGCGCTTGCCGTCGGAGAACTTGCTTATGGTGAGCAGGCAGTTGTTTGAGCATCTTCCGCAGCGCGCGGTAGATTTCTGTATCGTGAAGTTCTCCAGCTTTTCAAGCGGCGAAACGGTGGAGCCTGTGCCGTCGTCGCGCTGCATAGCGACCAGCGCGCTTCCGTATGCGCCCATAAGCCCCGCCTTGTCGGGACGAACTACCTCACGCCCGCAGGTAAGCTCGAATGCGCGGAGAACGGAGGCGTTCATGAACGTACCGCCCTGGACGATTATCTTCTCGCCCATCTGCTTCGGATCGCGTATCTTTATTACCTTGAACAGCGCGTTCTTTACTACCGAGTAGCTGAGGCCGGCGGAGATATCCGCAACGGACGCGCCTTCCTTCTGCGCCTGCTTTACGCGGCTGTTCATGAATACCGTGCAGCGGGAGCCGAGATCTACCGGGTGCTCGGCTTCAAGTCCGATCTGCGCGAACTCACGGCTGGTCATGCCCAGCGCGGCGGCAAAGTTCTCGATAAAAGAGCCGCAGCCGGAAGAGCATGCCTCGTTGAGCAGTATGCTCTCGATCTCGCCGTTCTTTACACGCATGCACTTCATATCCTGACCGCCGATATCGAGAATGAACTCGACACCGGGGAGTATCTTCTCCGCAGCCTTGTAGTGCGCCATAGTCTCGATCTCGCCGTAGTCAACGCCGAGCGCCGCTTTTATAAGGTGTTCGCCGTATCCGGTAGCAGTCGCTTTCGCGATATATGCGCCCTCCGGCATAAGCGAGTATATTTCTTTAAGTATGCCGATGACCGATTTCAGCGGGTCACCGAGGTTGTTGTTATAGAATGAATAGAGTATCTCCGCATTCTCGTTGATAAGGCACGCCTTTGTTGTGGTTGAGCCCGCATCTATGCCGAGATAGCACTTGCCCTTGTGCTGCGCGAGATCGGCAGTGGGAATGACATTCTTTGAATGGCGGTCAAGGAAAGCCTGCTTCTCCTCTTCGCTCTCAAAAAGCGGAGCAAGGCGCTCTACCTCGTGAACGGTAACGCTTCCGAGGGACGCGATCTTTTCCTTGAGTGCGGCGATATTCACGGTCTTTCTGTTGTCCGCGAGAGCCGCGCCGGTCGCAACGAACAGGTTCGCATCGGGCGGGAATATCACATCTTCGGGAGCAAGGTTCAGCGTCTCTATAAAGCGCTTTCTCAGCTCGGACAGATAGAACAGCGGTCCGCCGAGGAATGTCACTTTTCCGCGGATAGGCTTGCCGCAGGCAAGTCCGCTTATGGTCTGGTTTACTACCGACTGGAAGATAGACGCGGCAACGTCCGACTTCTTCGCGCCGTCATTGAGCAGCGGCTGGATATCGCTCTTTGCGAAAACGCCGCAGCGGGAAGCGATAGGATAGATAGTCTCGTAATCCTTCGCAAGCTCGTTGAGCCCGGTGATATCGGTATTAAGGAGCGCCGCCATTTGGTCTATGAACGCGCCGGTGCCGCCTGCGCAGGAGCCGTTCATGCGCTGTTCTATGCCTCCGCGCAGATATGTGATCTTTGCGTCCTCTCCGCCAAGCTCGATAGCAACATCTGTTTCGGGAATGAGCGCTTCGATAGCCACCGCGCCGGCTTCTACCTCCTGAATGAAGGGTATGTCCAGCCATTTTGCGGCGTTTATACCGCCGGAACCGGTAACGGAAGCGGTTATCTCGGTATCGTCAACCTTTTCAAGTCCGCCGAGAAGCACCTCGGCAAGCGTCTTTTTTATGTCGGAGTAATGTCTCTGGTAGTTCTTGTAAACAAACTCGTTCTTGTCGTTGATAACGGCTATCTTGACAGTTGTTGAACCTACGTCAAGTCCGATATGAAGCATAAATTATCACCCTTTATAAGATATGCGGCAATGCGCCGCTTATATATACTATTATAATTCGCATGAAAATAATTACCCTTTGCAAGGTAATATAGATTATATTATACACTATTATTTCAATTTTTGCAATGCTTTTCGACACTTTTCCATAAAATTTTCTTTTTGATCGTCAGTTTTTCACGGAAACGGAAATATTGACCGGGACGGCATATCTGCTTTGTTGCAGCTGCCCCAAAAACGATGTATAATATTGTTCAAATTGATGAAATCAAAAAATTTTTTCGGAAAATGACAGGTTTGGCGAACTTGCAGGGTGTTATAAGTGAAAGGTCCTTTCAGCAGAAAGAGGGAGGTGAGATACGAATGACTGACAGCGAATTAGAGCATTATGTCAGGCTCTACCGGCGGAATGTATTTGCCGCCGCGCTCTGTCTGGTACGCAATGAGTACGATGCAGATGATATTACGCAGGAGGCGTTTATGCGGCTATACAAGTACGGCGGAACTTTCAATGACGATGAACATGTAAAGGCATGGCTGATAAGATGTGCCGTTAATCGCGGAAAAACCCTGCTCGGCTCACGCTGGCGCAAATTTGCTCAGCCGCTTGAATCAGCTGCGGAGCTGATACATACCGACAGCTATAACGATGACAGCACAATTCTGCGGTTGATAGGAAAGCTGAACAAGAATAATCGTATCACACTTCATATGTATTACTATGAAGGTTACAGGGCAGAACAAATTGCAGACATATTAGGTATAAGCACTAACGCCGTCATATCACGGCTCAGCCGGGCGCGGCAGCAGTTAAAAAAGCTTATTACCGATGAAAGGAATGACGATGATGGATTACAAAGAACTGTTCGATAATGTTATGTACGAAAAATATGATACAACTCCTCTTTCCGACGACAATGCATTTATTCAAGGTATTAAAGAAAGGGCGAGTAGTATGGAAAAGAAAAAGATAAGATCAAAGAAGCCGGCTGTTATTGCGATTTCGATAGCGGCTGCGGCTGCGCTGACGGTTTCTGCGGGGGCAGCGCTGAATTGGGATATTGCTTCACTGTTTCAGAGCAATAATTCAGTCGAACGTGAGAAACGTGAACAGATAGTTGATGAGATCGACAAGGAGTACAATGTCGTTAAGAATACAGATGCTGTCATAGACAGCGCTGACTCCGCAAGGGAATATGAGCTGCTCAGCGAAATTTCACATAATGTCGATAAGACCGTGACTTATGACAACTATCTGATACACATCAGCGGTTACTCATGCGACGGAAGTCACGTCGAGGTACTGTATGACCTCACATACAAGAACGGGTTCGATGAGATCAAAAGCAAGATAGAACAAGACGATCACAGGGACTTTAATCCGTTCCGCCTTTGGCTGTCTGATGAAAACAGCGACGCTCTGACTACCGGCGCAAACGGTGGTCCGACTATCGACTACAATGATTACGGAGATAATATTCCGTTTTCGTGTGAATTTAATCTGAGAAAACCCGTTACCTCTGAAAAAGCTGTTCTCTCGTTCTTTGATGACAGAAAGAATACGGACGCATCTCCGTATGATATTAAAGATGCCGTTGCTTCATTTGAGATCGATCTTACAGTTCCGGGAATGAAATCCTTGGATATAGACACGAATATAAATGAAACGCTCAATAAAGGCAAGAGTGTAAATATAAGTAATATAACTGTCTCAACTTTCGGAGTAACAGCGTACTGCGTTATTGATGATAATGATATTGATATCTTTACCGAGCTGGGACAAATGCCGATATACATCACCTATAACAATGGAACTACAGTTGATGTTTCCGGCTACGGCAGCGGAGCCGGCGGAAATACTATACCGCGTGATGACGGATCTTTTGATCTTATTGTCGATATATCCTCCGGCGGTACGGTTATCGATGTTGACAACATCAAAGCAGTACAGATATATGATGATATTATCGAATTGTAGTATTATATCATTGCTTTCGTGTCTGTTTATCGGCTCGGTTTTGAGCGCGACTGCGGGCAACAACATTCTTCGGCTATTATAAGCTCCCCGATACATTATCCGGGGAGCTTCTTTATGTCAGCAAAAGTCAAAATGCACAATAAGCGCCGGAAAAATCCTGCAATATTTGTACACATAGTACCTTGCAAAACAATGTACTATGTGGTATAATCTAAACATACAAGATACCTTGCATCACAAAGTACCTTGTAAATACCAAAGAGAGGAAGCAGACAATGCAGACACAGCTTAAACGAGGGACTCTCGAAATGTGCGTGCTTTCAATACTGTGCCGCGGAGACAGATACGGCTATGAGCTTGTGAATATCATCTCGGACTGTATGCACATAACCGAGGGAACGATATATCCGCTGATGAAGCGGCTGAAGGACGCCGGAAGCATAGATTCCTACATAGTGGAATCCCAGGAAGGTCCGCCGCGCAAATACTACAATATCACCGACAGCGGACGGGTGATACAGAAACAACAGGAAGAGGAATGGCGGACATTCTCCGCCGCAATTAACAGACTGCTTGACGGGGAGGAACACAGACAATGATCTGCACCACAAAATCCGAATTTATGACAGGGCTCCGTATCGCCCTCGAAAATAACAATGTTACGGATACTCGCGATATACTTACCGACTTCCGCCAGCACTTCGAAGACGGAGAAGCTGCCGGAGAAACAGAAGCCGAGGTTTGCAGAAAGCTCGGTGACATCGACGAGATAATCAAACAGTACATATCCGGGGATATGACGGAAAACACGGCATCTGAACAGACCGCAAACGCACAGCAATATACTGGAAATGCACAGACCGCCGCTCCCGAAGCTTCAGGCTTCGGTGCCGATTCACAGTACAGCGCTCCGCCGCCTCCGCAGTACGGAAATGTACAGCAAGCTGCACCCCAGCCCGCCGGATTCCAGCCCAGCGCCGGAAAGATAGTCGGTATCCTCTGTCTCGATCTTTTCATCTATTCGTGGGCATTGCCGGCACTCGCAAGCCTTATAATCTCGCTTATGGGAGTTACGATATCATTCGCGGCATCGGGTCTCGGAATATTCTTAGCCGGGATCCTCTCCTGCTTCGTCAATATAAGCGGAGTGATTTCGACAGGATTCGCGCCCCTGAGCCTGATATTCCTCGGAATAATGTTCATGGCGTTCGGCGGAATGCTCGTGATAGCGTCCATAGGCTCGGTAAAGGGCTTCATAAACATAATAATCGCAATAATCAACCACCATGCAAAGATCTTCGCAGGACATAAAGTCCTCAACAAGATCGGAAAGAAGAACAGGGAGGTACAGGCACAATGAGCAGATCGGGAAAATGGCTTCTGATATTCGGCATCATCGCTATCGTGAGCGCGGTAGCATTCGGATTCACCGTAGCGGCATTCGGCGTTACAGACGGCAACTACAACATAAATATTCCGGGAACGGGAATTAAGGTCATCGACGGAATTTCAATAGGAGGAATACCCATGGGAAATGCGGAAATACTTTTCAGAGAAGGACAGACAAACGTAAGATACGATTTCGAGCAGTACAAGGAATACACCGGAAGCTTCGACGCTGCCGACTTCACCGACATAAAGCTCTCGCTGGCAAGCTGCAAGGCTAACGTTATCTGCACAGATACAGACAAAGTGGATATCGTCTATAAAACCGGCAGCAGGGCTGTGAATTTCACGGCGGAGCTGAATAACGGCGTGCTTGCTTTAGAGGAAAAAATGAACGTGGGCTGGTCATTGTTCGGCTCGGCAAAGAGCTCCGAGCTTACGCTTACGATACCCGAAACACTTTACAACTCGCTGGACATCAACCTTGCGTCCGGAAAGGTTTATTCGCAGAAGATCAAAGCCGACGATTTCAGAGCAAATGTGGCAAGCGGTTCCGTGGAACTCGGTATCGCGGCAGAAGATATAGATATAAACATAGCTTCCGGCAGCACTCTGCTCACAAACTGCGGAGAAGACAAAGCAGACAAGATCACGATACAGGTAGCATCGGGAAAAGTCGAGCTCAACGGTTACGGCGCAGAAAAGACTGCCGCAAACATCGCAAGCGGCTCCGTACTTCTGAACGGCATCTCCGGAAAGGTAAACGGAGAACTTGCTTCCGGCAAGCTCACAATGGTATATTCCGAGTGGAACGACGATCTCGATATACAGCTTCTCAGCGGCACCGCCGATGTGACCCTGCCGGCAGGTTCCGGCGCCAATGCTTCTCTCAAGCGTCTCTCCGGCAGCATGAGCATTGACCTTGACGGCAATTCCCAGAAGCTGAACAGCACGATCTCCGGCGTAACCGTCGGCGGCAGCAATGTTCACAATATCAACGGCGATGTCGCAAGCGGCAGCATCAGGATACACAACTGACAGAAGAAAACCTCCCATGATCCGGGAGGTTTTTCTTGACATATCATCATTTATAAAGTATAATAGTAATGTGATAATGCAGCAGAGCTGCAAAACAAAGACAGGGGGTATTAAGAAATGAGGTCGTTTAAGAAACTTTTATCGCTATTTCTTGCGGGAGTGATAGCCGTAACATCAATGGTTTGCTGCGCCGTGACGGCTTCCGCGTACGATGACTTCGGCGACAACGATGATCTGTACGCATACTACAAGGAAACAAAAGACACGGTTTATATCTATCTTGCGGGCATGACAGAGTCGAAAATGAAAAATATCTACGGCAAGGATTACGAAACGCTGACCATGACTTTCAGCTACAAGTCAGCCCCGCTTTATCTGAAATATGTCGGCAAACCGCAGCTTATCACCTCTTCTTTCAAAGGAAACGATATCGCGTACTTCATAAAAGACGGATATTACAAGAAAAATGCCAGCAGCTATACATTCGTTTTCGAGATACAGAACAAGTACGGCGTGGTAAAAACGCTTAAAAACAGCTCTTCCGTCAATGTCCAGCTTTATGCAGGCAAGCTCAAGAAGGAAGTTTACTACAACAACACCAAAAGCATAAAAGTTAATTTCTATCAGAGCGAAAAGGATATAAAGAGCATCACCGCCTACACTTTATCGAGCATTCCGAACCAGACATACACCGGCAGCGCAATAAAGCCGAAGGTAAAGCTTACAAAGGGCATCGCCGCTCTCGTCCAAGGAACGGATTACACCGTAACTTACAAGAATAACACAAAGATCGGTATAGCAACGGTAACTCTCAAGGGCAAGGGCAAGTACACCGGAGAAATGACCAAGTCGTTCAAGATACTCCCCGCAAAGACGACACTGTCGGCAAAACGCAGCGGTGCGAAATACAAGCTCTCGTGGACTGCGGTAAAGGGCATTGACAAGTACCAGGTATATGTTTCCGCAGACGGCGGGAAAACATTCTCAAAGACAACCATAGGCGGTTCCGAGACTTCGGGTTCGCTCAGTCTCGATACAGACAACACATACGTTTTCAAGATCCGTTCTTACAAGAAAGTCGGAAAGAAGACATATTACAGCGAGTTCTCAAATTCAGTCACGGTATAAACGAAAAGCACCGGTTCACACCGGTGCTTTTTTCATTGAAGCATCTATTGTTTTTCCCAGTATTTTATGCCGGAATCGGGAACAAATAACGTCCGTATATACCCGTCCTTTGAAAGCACCGCGAAGTACCCCGTCTCCTTGTCAAAGTACAGCTTGTCGCCGTCGGACTCGGTCTTGTGGAGCACATTTGCCGACCCGGATCTGATAAGCTCGTTTGCAAGCGTGAGATATTCAGCCTGCGTGATATCGCCGAATTCGGCGCTGTGCTTTTTATAGTGCTCGTCGTAAAGGCTTTTGGTGCGGAAGGTGTACTTTTTTGCATTTGCTTTCACAGTCACCCTGCATTTCAGCGAAACCGAGCCGTGCTTTGCGGTTATCGTAACCGTACCGGCTTTTTTGGCTGTCACAAGCCCCTTGCTGACACTTGCGGTCTTGCTGTTTGAAGATGACCACTTTATCGTATCTATCGCATTATTCACATAGATCTGGTATTTATCGCCGACAGCGAGGGTGAGTGATGTTTTCGTGAGCTTCGGCGCATTTACCGCCGCGGCTTCCGTACAGAATGCGGCAAATGACATAACTGCGGCAACAACAACGGTCAGCGCGGTGCATAATAATTTTTTCAGCATGACACAGAACTCCTTTATTATGATTTATGTCAGTATATCAGAAAATAATATCATTGTCAACAGATATAAATAGTGAATAATGCCCTATTCTGAATTATTATTTCAAAAATCCTGCCGTTTGAGTCTGATTTTAAATGCAATTCGGCAAAATTTTTACTTTTTTTGATTTTTTTGTGAAAACCTATTGCAAAATTCCTGCAAATGTGGTATGATATTTTCTGTAAGTTTAAAGCGGAAGAAATTTCCGCATTTCAGCCAACAAAACTACAGGAGGAAACAACCAATGGCACTGAAAAATCAGTATCTCATCGAACTTCTTGAGAGAGTAAAGAAAAGAAACGCGAATGAACCCGAGTTCATTCAGACAGTAACCGAAGTTTTCGAGTCTATCGAGCCCGTGATCGAAAAGAGACAGGATCTCGTTGACGCAGGCGTTCTTGAGCGCATCGTTGAGCCTGAGAGACAGATCATGTTCCGCGTTCCGTGGGTTGACGACAACGGCAAGGTTCAGGTAAACCGCGGCTACAGAGTACAGTTCAACTCCGCTATCGGACCTTACAAGGGCGGTCTCAGATTCGCTCCCAACGTATATATCGGCATCATCAAGTTCCTCGGTTTCGAGCAGATCTTCAAGAACAGCCTTACTTCCCTTCCTATGGGCGGCGGCAAGGGCGGTTCTGACTTTGACCCCCAGGGCAAGTCTGACGCAGAAGTTATGCGTTTCTGCCAGAGCTTCATGAGCGAGCTTTACAGACACATCGGTCCGAACCTCGATGTTCCCGCAGGTGATATCGGCGTAGGCGGACGTGAGATCGGCTACCTCTTCGGTCAGTACAAGAGACTCAAGAATGAGTTCTCCGGCGTTCTCACAGGCAAGGGAATCCAGTACGGCGGCTCCCTCATCAGACCCGAAGCAACAGGCTACGGCGCAACATACTACACAGTTGAGATGCTCAAGCACTTCGGCGATGACATCAAGGGCAAGACAGTTGCTATCTCCGGCTTCGGTAACGTTGCATGGGGCGTTGCACTCAAGGTTACAGAGCTCGGCGGCAAGGTAGTTACTATCTCCGGTCCTGACGGATACATCTACGACAAGGACGGCATCAGCACTCCCGAAAAGATCGCTTATATGCTCGAAATGCGTGCTTCCTGCCGCAACAGAGCTCAGGATTACGCTGACAAGTTCGGCGCTGAGTTCCATGCAGGCGAAAAGCCCTGGGGCGTTAAGGCTGACATCATCATGCCCTGCGCTACACAGAACGAAGTCAACATCGACGAAGCAAAGAAGATCGTTGCAAACGGCGTAAAGTACTATGTAGAAGTTTCCAACATGCCTACAACAAACGAAGCTATCGCTTACCTCAAGGAGAACGGCGTTATAGTTGCTCCTTCCAAGGCTGTTAATGCCGGCGGTGTTGCAGTTTCCGGTCTCGAAATGTCCCAGAACTCCATGCGTTACAACTGGACAGCTGAAGAAGTTGACGAAAAGCTCAAGAGCATCATGAAGAACATCTTTGAAGCTTCCGTAAAGGCTGCCAATGAATACGGCCTCGGCGATGACCTCGTTGCAGGCGCTAACATCGCAGGCTTCCTCAAGGTCGCTGAAGCTATGAAGGCTCAGGGCGTGGTTTGATCAGCGCCTTCGCGCGTGTCCTACGCGGACGGCGCCAGCCTACTCGGCTGGACCGCGGCGGGGAGCGCCCCGCGGCGAAATGACCGTAAAACGGAACTTTGAAAGTCCGCAAACAGACCCATATACAGACAAAATCGGCAGTCACTAACGGCTGCCGATTTTTTTGTGAACTCTTGCAATTCTTTCCGGGATATGTTATGATAGAAAAAGACCTATACGAAAGGAAATGCCAATGATGATAAAACTGCTTGCCGCAGCCGTCACAGAAGCGGCAGAGACCGCTGCTCCGCTCGAAGATATAAAGGAAACCTTAACTAATACGCTCGGTGAAGATCTCGTCGAGAATGTAAGCGGAATGAACAAAATGCTGAATGATATCTGGCAGGGCTTTCTCGAAAAGCTCCCGACTATCATATTTGCTATAATACTGCTGATTATAGGGATATTCCTGTCCAAGCTTACCGTAAAGCTCATGGGCAAGGCACTCGACAAATCCAAGCTCGATCTCACGATCAATCACTTCATAAAATCCGCGCTCAAGATCGTACTGTATGTTATACTGATAACCGTGATACTCACGCTTCTCGGAGTGCCGACAACATCTATAATCACAGTCATCGGTACCGCCGGTGTATCTATCGGTCTTGCGCTCCAGAACAGCCTCTCCAATATTGCGGGCGGATTCCTTATACTTATCGCCAAGCCCTTCAAAGTCGGCAACTACATAAGCGTTTCCGGAGTTGAAGGCACTGTGGTCAGCATAAATATCCTCTACACAAAGCTGATGACACTGGACAACAAAGCGATATATATACCAAACGGAAATGCGTCCAACGCAGTGCTGATAAATGTTACGGAAGCCGATCTCCGACGTGTTGACAACGTGTTTTCGATATCCTACGACGCGGATTACAGGAAGGCTGTCGGCGCTATCTACAAGGCGCTCAAAAAGATACCGCAGGTACTTGAGACTGACGGACACAAGCCCTTTGTCCGTATGTGCGCACACAGCGCAAGCAGTATAGATATTCAGGTGCGCGTGTGGTGCAAGACATCTGATTACTGGGACGTTTACTTCGATATGATCGAGCATATCCGTATGCAGTTCATTGAGGAAGATATCGAGATACCGTATCAGCAGATCGACGTACACATGAAAGAAAATTAAAACAACCCGCAGTCACAAGGCTGCGGGTTTGCTTGATCTATGCAGTATGTTTCAAAGTTCCGTTTTACGGGATCAGTTTAGGGGGTCCAGGTCACGGCAGGAAGCCGTGAGTAGGCTGCCAAAAGGCACGCACGATGCGTGCATATAGAGCAGCCGAAGCAGCCCCCCGTCTCTTAAAGTCTCTTAAAACAATCTCTCAATCCTTACCAAAGTCCTCTACCTCTATATCTGCCGGTGCGTCGATCTCTTTTCCGACGTAGCCGCCATTCTTGCGCCGCTGTTTCACGCACTCGGTAAGCAGGTACTCGATCTGACCGTTGACGGAGCGGAAATCGTCCTCCGCCCATACAGCAAGATCATTGTACAGCTTTTCGGAAAGTCTGAGGGGGACTTGCTTCTTAGCGCCCATTAATATAAGCTCCCGGAGTTGACTACGGGCTGTGCATCGTGGTTGCCGCAGAGAACTACCAGCAGGTTGGAGACCATTACAGCCTTGCGCTCGTCGTCAAGCTCGACAACGTTCTTCCTGCTCAGTTCCTCAAGCGCCATTTCCACCATACCGACTGCGCCGTCAACTATCAGCTTTCTTGCGTCAACGACCGCAGAAGCCTGCTGTCTTTGCAGCATAGCGGCAGCTATCTCCGGTGCATACGCAAGGTATGTTATTCTCGCGTCAACTATTTCAAGTCCCGCGTCCTTTACTCTTTCCTGTATCTCGCACTTGATACGGTTCGCTACGACATCGCTTGAGCCGCGCAGGCTTCCCTCGTCCGCAACTCCGTCGCCCGTGGTGTCAACATTCGGTGCCACATCGTAAGGATAGAGCCTTACAACATTACGCAGTGCCGTGTCACACTGAAGTGAAAGATATTCCTTGTAGTTGTCAACGCTGAATACAGCTTTCGCGGTGTCAACTACCCTCCACATGACCGCAATTCCTATCTCCACCGGGTTGCCGAGACAGTCGTTTATCTTCTGCTTTGCGTTGTCAAGGGTCATTATCTTGAGGGAAATGCGCTTGTCAACAGTCGATACGGCGGAAATGGTTATATCGCCGGCACCGGCTTTCAGAAGTGCCGCCGCGGGACCGCTTCCCTGACCTACATCTCCGCTCTGACGGAGCTTTGTTCCGGCTGCGGGATTTACCGCCGAGCAGAACGGGTTCACATAGTAGAAGCCGTCGCCTTTAAGCGTGCCGACATACTTTCCGAACAGCGTGAGAACAAGGGCTTCCTGGGGTTTGAGTACGCGGAGCCCGCAGAAGGGGAACCAGCCTATGAACATCCAGATGCCGGACACGATCAGCGTCAGTACCCATATTGCGCCGCCCTGTTCCGCGTCTGTCTTTATGATGCTCATAATGAACAGCACTATCGCCGCGATGTACAGCAGTATAGTAAATATAAGCACTGCCATACCGTTCTTTTTGGTTGTGTAGATCTTTTCTGTCATTTTAATGCACTCCTTTCGGGCATCTGCCCGTTTTGCTGCTTAGATCAAAGTTTTCTCTTTGATATCACAATGATATCACATTTATTTCGATTTGTCAATACCTTTTTTGAAAATTTTTCAAAAATAAAACGAAACCGGCGGAGCTGCGCAAATGCAGTCCCGCCGGTTTTATACTATATATAATACAATATGTTATGAGTTCATATACGGGATAAGCCCTGTCGCCGTTCCCTGCGCCGCACAGCCTAAGCAGCCAATACAGAGCAGCGTGCTTGCTCCGACAACAAGTCCGATTATGCCGCAGACAAGTCCCGCTACCGCCATACCTTTTCCTGCACCCGCAGGAGTCTTTTTCATGGATACAGCCGCAAGAATTATCGCGATCAGAGACAGAAGCGCCGTGAACCACTGAATGATCGGGATAAGGCAGCCAAGCACGCCGATAATGCCGAGTACCATTGACGCAATGCCCGCTCCGTGACCCGGATTGGGCTGGGGCGGATTTACCGGCGGCTGAATATAGGGATTGTTCTGCACAGGAGGCTGGACGTATGGGGTGTTCTGCACAGGGGGCTGGACATACGGGGCATTCTGAACAGGGGGCTGGACGTATGTATTATTCTGCGCAGACGGGTTCTCATTTCCGGAGACAGGAGCTCCGCAGTTTTCACAGAATTTTGAATCGTCGCGTATCTGCGTACCGCATTTTGGACAAAACATGATCTTTCTCCTTATAATAATATATATTATATATTATTTCTATCTTTATTGTAGCCTGTTTTGGAATAAAAGTCAATAGTTATATGACTTTTTTCTTGATTTACCTGCCCGGATATGATATAATTATAGGACTACATTTGAAAAACGGAGAAAATGAAATGGACATTTCAGCAAAAATTTCGGAAGAACTGAACATATCACGTTCGCGTGTTGACGCAGCTGTAAAGCTGCTTGACGAGGGCAACACCATACCCTTTATCGCGCGGTACAGAAAGGAAGTCACAGGCGCTCTCGACGACGTGCAGCTCCGTGATCTTTCCGACCGCCTTACATACCTGCGAAACCTCGAAAAGCGCAAGGAAGAAGTGCGCACAGCGATAGAGGAGCTCGGAAAGCTCACCGATGAGATCGAACACGATCTGTCGGAAGCGGCAACACTTGCGGCTGTTGAGGATATCTACCGTCCCTACAAACCCAAGAAAAAGACCCGTGCAAGCATAGCCCGCGAAAAGGGGCTCGAACCGCTTGCCGAGTTCATATTTGCCCAGTCAACAGGCGACCCTTATGCCGAGGCGGAAAAGTACATATCGGAAGAAAAGGGAGTTGCATCGGTACAGGACGCTGTTGACGGCGCAAAGGACATAATTGCCGAGAACATCTCCGACGACCCGGAGATACGCAAGATACTCGGCGGGCTTTACGACCGCACTGCACTCATCACCTCGGCAAAGGCAAAGGACGACATAGAAGAGAGCGTTTACGAGAACTACTACGAATACAAGGAAGCTGTATCGAAGATACCCACACACCGTATTCTCGCCATTGACCGCGGAGAACGCGAGGGCATACTTAAAGCGGCTGTTGAAGTAGATACAGACAATATGCTTGCAACGATATACAGCCGGTGCATTACGGGAAAGAGCCGCAACAAGAACTCGGATCTTGTGACCGAGGCTGCGGAGGACGCATACAAGCGCCTTATCCACCCGTCTATCGAGCGCAGAGTGCGCAACGACCTTACAGAGAAAGCCTGCACAGCGGCTATAAAGGTGTTCGGGGACAACCTGCGCCAGCTCCTTATGCAGCCGCCCGTAAAGGGAATGGTGACAATGGGGCTTGATCCGGCATACAGAACAGGCTGCAAGATCTCGGTAGTTGACGCGACAGGAAAGGTGCTTGATACCGCGGTAGTCTATCCCACACCGCCGCACAACAAGACCGAGGAAGCGAAGAAGAAGCTTACCGCGCTCATAAAGAAATACGGCGTCAGAGCGATCTCGATAGGAAACGGCACCGCAAGCCACGAAAGCGAAGTCTTTGTGGCGGATATGATACACGAGCTGGACACCCCGGTAAGCTACATGGTGGTATCGGAGGCAGGAGCCAGCGTTTACTCCGCAAGCAAGCTTGCACAGGAGGAATTCCCGGATTTCGACGTCACCCAGAGAAGCGCGGTCTCTATTGCAAGGCGTCTCCAGGATCCGCTGTCGGAGCTTGTCAAGATCGAGCCGAAAGCGATAGGCGTCGGGCAGTACCAGCATGATATGCCGCCGGCACAGCTTTCCGAAGCACTCGGCGGTGTAGTCGAGGACTGCGTGAACAATGTCGGCGTAGATGTCAACACTGCGTCCGTGCCGCTTCTGTCGTATGTTGCGGGCATAAACTCCGGAATAGCGAAGAATATAGTTGCATACCGCGAGGAAAACGGCGGTTTCACAGAGAGAAAGGAACTGCTTAAAGTAAGCAAGCTCGGCAAGAAAACATACGAGCAGTGCGCAGGATTTCTGCGTGTGCCGGGCGGAAAGGAGCCGCTTGACAACACTGCCGTACACCCGGAGAGCTATGCGGCGGCGCGGAAGCTTCTTGAACTGTGCGGACTTACGGAGGACGACATCTCCGGCGACCGCTCGAAAGCTGCGTCCGAAAGCATAAACGCAAAGATAAAGGAGATCGGCATAAAGAAGGCTGCCGAACAGGCAGGCGTCGGCGATATGACGCTTTCCGATATAGTCAAAGAGCTTATGAAGCCGGGACGCGACCCGCGTGACGAACTGCCGAAGCCGATGCTCCGCACCGATGTGGTAGATATCAACAGTCTCAAAGAGGGTATGGAGCTCAAAGGCACAGTCCGCAATATAACGGATTTCGGCGCGTTTGTTGATATCGGCGTGCATCAGGACGGTCTTGTGCATATCTCTCAGCTTGCGGACAGATATGTGAAACACCCGCTCGATGTGGTAAAAGTCGGAGATATCGTGAATGTGAAGATACTCGGCATAGACGTAAAGAAGAACAGGATCTCACTCACAATGAAAGGCTTGAATTGAGAAAGACTCTGCTATGCCGTCTGCCTTCGGCTGTGTCCTGCGCGGACGGCGCCAGCCCCCTTTAAAAAGGGGGCTGGACCCCCTAAACAGAATGCTGTATCTCAGAGCGCACGAAAACGGACAGGTGCAGACTGAAATGCGGAGATATGGCAGTAATTATGTATTGCAAAACTGTACCGTTTGTGATATAATTAAATGATGACGTAATGTTAATTATGAAAGGAATGATTCTTATGGCAGGTTTGATGCTTGGAAATCAGGCTGTGGCAAGAGGATTGTATGAAGCGGGCGTTGAGTTCGTTTCAAGCTATCCCGGCACCCCCAGCACAGAGATCACCGAATTCGCTTCGACCTACGACAAAAATGAAATGTACACGGAATGGGCTCCCAATGAGAAGGTAGCCTGTGAAGCCGCTATCGGCGCTTCTTTTGCGGGCAGACGTTCGTTCTGCGCTATGAAGCACGTCGGACTCAATGTTGCGGCAGACCCGCTCTATACAGCGTCCTACACAGGCGTGAACGGCGGATTCGTCCTCGCGGTGGCAGATGACCAGGGTATGCACTCCTCCCAGAACGAGCAGGATTCCCGCAACCACGCTATCGGTTCAAAGGTCCCTATGCTTGAACCGTCGGATTCCGGCGAATGCAAGGAGTTCACAAAGCTGGCGTATGAGATATCCGAACAGTTCGACACCCCCGTTATCCTCCGCCTTTCCACAAGAGTGGCACACTCACAGAGCATTGTTGAGACCGAGGACAGAAAGACTGTTCGCTATGAGTACAAGAAAGATCCCCACAAGAACATAATGACGCCCGCCAACGCAAAGCCAAAGCATATCATAGTTGAGGAGCGCACAAAGAAGCTCCGCGAGTATGCCGAGACTTCCCCGCTCAACAGAGTTGAGATGTTTGACACAGAGATCGGTATCATCACCAACGGCGCGGCTTACCAGTATGCACGCGAAGCACTCGGAGAAAAGGCAAGCTACCTGAAGCTCGGTATGGTGAACCCGCTCCCCGTTAAGCTCATCAAGGATTTTGCCGCAAAGGTAAAGAAGCTCTATGTCGTAGAGGAGCTTGACGATATCATCGAGACACACTGCCGCAAGATCGGGCTTGACCCGATCGGCAAGGAGCTGTTCACATTCATCGGCGAGTATTCGCAGTCATATCTGCGCGAAAAGATACTCGGCGAAAAGAACGAGTTCGTCCAACTTGACGACGTTATCCCGGTACGTCCTCCGGTAATGTGCGCAGGCTGCCCTCACAGAGGCGTTTTCTATACGCTCAAGAAGCTCGGCGTGTTCGTAAGCGGCGATATCGGCTGCTATACACTCGGCTCCGCCGTACCGCTTGAAGCTATGGATACCACAGTCTGTATGGGTGCTTCCGTCAGCGGACTTCACGGCTTCAACAAGGCTATGCGCGGCGAATACGAGGGCAAGGCTGTGGCAGTCATCGGCGACTCCACATTTATCCACTCCGGCATAACCGGTCTTATCAACATAGCATACAACCGCACAAACTCCACCGTTCTGATACTCGATAACAGCATCACGGGTATGACCGGTCACCAGAACAACCCTGCAAACGGAAAGAACATCTACGGCGATCCCGCTGCGGCAGTAGATCTCGAAGCTCTCTGCCGCTCTGTCGGCATTGACCGCGTAAGAGTAATCAACCCCGGCGATCTTGCCGAGACGGAAGCTGCGATCAAGGAAGAACTTGCCGCGGACGAGCCTTCGGTTATAATTTGCAGGAAACCCTGCGCACTGCTCAAGACAGTGAAGCACAAGCCTCCGTTCAAGGTTGACAGGGACAAGTGCAAGAGCTGCAAGGCGTGCATGAAGATCGGCTGTCCCGCTATATCTATGGTTGACGGCAAGGCGCAGATAGACAATACTCTCTGCGTAGGCTGCGGACTTTGCACACAGATGTGCAGATTCGGCGCGATAGAGGAATAAGGGAGGATTTGTGAAATGGCTGAAACAAAGGCAATAATGCTGGTAGGCGTAGGCGGTCAGGGAACACTTCTCGCAAGCCGTATCCTCGGAAACGTTCTGCTTTCCGCGGGATATGACGTAAAGGTCAGCGAAGTTCACGGAATGTCGCAGCGCGGCGGTTCCGTAGTAACATATATAAAGTACGGCGACAAGATCTTCTCCCCTGTTATCGAAAAGGGTGAAGCCGATGTCATCATCTCCTTTGAGGAACTTGAAGCCGCAAGATGGCTCCCCTATCTCAAAAAGGGCGGAAAGATCATCACCAATTCCCAGCAGATCAACCCCATGCCCGTAATTATGGGCGCACAGGCTTATCCGGAGGGACTTACCGAGAAGATACGCGCAAAGGGCGTTGACATCACGGCGATAGACGCGCTTACACTTGCAGAAAAGGCGGGAAGCTCCCGCGCGGTGAACGTTGTGCTCATGGGACTTATCTCAAAGACAGCGGGATTCCCGGAGGAAGCATGGCAGAAAGCACTTGACGAGTGCGTTCCGAAGAAAGCGATAGATATCAACAAGAAGGCATTTGCGCTCGGACGTGAAGCATGACACTGCGGAGGCGCAGCATTGCCGCCCGCTGGTTCTACAACAGCTTCAGCATAGTAGCCGTCCTGCTGATAATACTCGATATCGTGGCGTATTTTCTGATAAGGAATTACTATTACGGCGCCGTAAGGCAGTATATCGAGACGCAGGCGAACATAGTTGCGGGAGTTGTGGAGCGCTCGTATGAAGAATCCGGCTCGGACTATTCGGACGAGATAATAAACTCGGTGGAACAGTTCGAGAAGAAGAACTACGCGGAGCTTATGGCGATAAACCGCGAGGGTAAGGTATATCTGTCGAGCAGCGGATTCACGCCCTCCGGCACATACGATATGCCGGATTATGACGAAGCTTCCGGCTCCGAGAGCATGGACGGCTACTATGTCGGACGGTTTTCCGGCGGCGAAAGATACATGGCGTACACGATACTGAATGCGCTTACCGGCGGCGGGATAAGGATCGTCACATCGCTTGACAAGACCGACGCGCATATATGGGGCGTGACATTCGGCGTACTTGCGATCACAGCCGTCATACTTCTGCTTCTGTTCGTACTTGGCATATACTTCATACGAAGCATAGTCCGTCCGATACACCGTGTCGGCGCGACTGCACGAAAACTTGCTTCCGGCGACTTCACGGTGCGCATCGACAGCGAGAAGAACACCACAGAGGAGATAGGCGAGCTCTGCGATATATTCAATTATATGGCGGACGAGCTTGAGCACTCCGAGAACATCAAGAACGAGTTCATCTCGTCGGTATCACACGAACTGCGCACGCCGCTCACTGCGATAAAGGGCTGGAGCGAGACGCTCATGGATATAGATGACATCGAGACCCGGAAAAAAGGAATGCAGATAATCGGCAAGGAGACGGGAAGGCTTTCGGAAATGGTGGAGGAGCTTCTTGACTTCTCCCGCATACAGAATGGGCATTTCTCTCTCCAGCAGGCTAATCTTGATGTGATAGCGGAACTTTCGGACGCTGTACTGATGTATGAGGAGCGCGCGAAAGCGGAAGATATCTCGCTCGTAATGGACGAGAGCGAAGATATCGCGATCGTTTACGGCGACAAGAACCGGCTGAGGCAGGTATTTATCAATATCATAGATAACTCGATCAAATACGGCAGAAAAGGCGGTCACACGTTTGTGAGCACCGAGATCTCCGGGAACCGCATAATAATTTATGTGCGCGACGACGGCGTCGGCATAGCCGAGAACGATATCCCGCGCATCAAAGAAAAGTTCTATAAAGCTAACAACACCGTCCGCGGCTCCGGTATCGGTCTCGCCGTAGCAGACGAGATAATCCGAATCCACGGCGGCTCCCTCGATATCTCAAGTTCTCTCGGCGAAGGAACCCTCGTAACAATCATTCTCCCGTTGGTGAGAGGTGTCTGAGAGACGTTGAGAGAGGTTGAGAGAGATTGAGAGAGATTGAGAGAAGTTAAGAGAAGTTAAGAGAAGTTAAGAGAAGTTAAGAGAAGTTAAGAGAAGTTTAAGACGGGGCTCTGCCCCGGACCCCGCCAGCCCCCTTTAAAAAAGGGGGCTGGACACCCTAAA
>DEWH01000015.1:0-334 GCA_002363155.1 Ruminococcaceae bacterium UBA3215
ACAATGCAGAGGAAGATATCGTACCAGTAACCTATGTCAAGATCAATGTTCTGAAATCCTGGACAGGCGATCCGATCGACATCACAAGCATTACCGCGGAACTTCACAAGGCTTCCGACAACTCGCTTGTAGAAAGCAAGAACCTTACGGCAAACAGCTGGAGCGCAAGCTTTGATGTTGAGAAGGACAGCGGTGAGTACTACATCACCGAGACTGCCGTAACCAAGGCGGGCTACACGATCACAACGACATACAAAGTCGGAACAGGCGCAGAAACAAGCGGCAAGTCCGAGAACGTTTCTTCCGCATCGGATTCTACTGTAACGATCATCAA
>DEWH01000015.1:401-21750 GCA_002363155.1 Ruminococcaceae bacterium UBA3215
AGAGGAAGATATCGTACCCGTGACCAATGTCAAGATCAATGTTCTGAAATCCTGGACAGGCGCTCAGATCGACATCACAAGCATTACCGCAGAGCTTCACAAGGCTTCCGACAACTCGCTTGTAGAAAGCAAGAACCTCACGGCAAACAGCTGGAGCGCAAGCTTCGATGTTGAGAAGGACAGCGGTGAGTATTACATCACCGAGACTGCCGTAACAAAGACAGGCTACACGATCACAACGACATACAAAGTCGGAACAGGCGCAGAAACAAGCGGCAAGTCCGAGAACGTTTCTTCCGCAGCGGATTCTACTGTAACGATCACAAACCATGCCGAGGAAATTACTGTACCGGTTACCGTCTTCAGCATCATCAAAACCGATGTTTCCGGAAACCGTATTCCTGACTCAAATCAGGCGTATTTCACACTTACCATACTTGATGCCGGCAAGGATCTTAGCGGAGTTATCTGTAACGGAACAGTGATCAGTGCTGTAAAATCGTACAATTATGCAGGTAACTATGCAACATTTACCGGTCTGCCTGACGGAAACTATACTCTTGAGGAAACCAAGGCACCTGCCGGATATCAGAAGGCGGGCATACTCAGCTTTGTGGTAGCCGACGGAGAAGTTCAGCTTGATACCACATCTTCCAACAGCTCCATAGCACTCGATGCAGACGGAAATATCCTGGTACTCAACCGCCGTTCTCCCGCTGCACCCGACACTCCCTCTCAGCCAATTGTTCCGAGCACTCCTTCGGTAACAACGACTACCACAACGAAGGAAGCTGCTCCCGCAACGACTGTGACAGAAGAGACAACAGTGACCGAAGAGACTACGACAACCGCAGAAGAAACGACTGGTGTAACGGAAAAGACGAATGCAGAGACCACAACGACTCCGGAAGAGACCGAAAAGCCCGAGACTTCCGCGACAACCGAGGATCTTACATCGTCCACTTCGACTGATACAAGCACAAAGTCCAGCCAGTCCGACGATAACCCCCATACCGGCAGGGAAGTCGGAATAGCCGCACTTCTTGTATCTGAACTTGCAGTTATTATAGCAGCAGGGAAGAAGAGAAAGAAAAACAAAAATAAGTGATCTTTTGTAAAGACCGCTTAATATGCACAAATTAAAAACAGCGATCCGAAAGGTTCGCTGTTTTTTTACAAAAAAATATTAATGCTCTATTTGACAATCTCCGGACAGAATGCTATAATAAAAACATCAGATACCGAGCGGCATAAAGCTTCCAAAAGGGGGAGAGAGTATGCAGGATTACAGAAAGCTGTTGAAATATCTTGAATCGCAGTGTCTCGGAACAGAAGTGCTTACTTTTGATGAGATCTATAATATATGCGGTGTGAAGATAGATCACACATTTATTGATAAAAAGCCATACTTTGAAAGAAACGGCTTTGATGTAACGCGGATAAACCTCAGCAAGCGTACAGTTCTGTTCAGTAGGATACCGTGATGCAATGCAGGACACGTCTGTCAAAAAACTTGTTTTCTGACAGACTGAAAAAGCAGCAGGTGAAGTTCACCTGCTGCTTTTGTATTTCTATGCGGTTATCAATAGATTCTCCAGATATCCTTTGCGTAATCCGTAACAGCACGGTCAGCGGAGAATACGCCTGCGCCGGCAATATTTGCAAGAGACATTCTGTTCCACTTGAGGAGATCCTTGTATGTCTCGCTTGCCTTTGCCTGTGTGCCGCGGTAGCTGTCAAAGTCTGCAAGGCACATATACTGATCGACATAGCGGATAGCGTTTGCGACTTCATCGAATGTAGCGCCGTTGAATCCGCGGTACATTGCGTCGATAGCACCTCTGATCACATCGTTTCTGTCGTAGTAGCCGTCGGGCGAGTAGCCGTTGGACTTCATTACGTTCACTTCCGGCGTGGACATACCGAAGATGAAGATGTTGTCGTCGCCTACCTGCTCGTGAATCTCAACGTTTGCTCCGTCGTAGGTTCCCATTGTGATCGCGCCGTTGAGCATAAGCTTCATATTGCCGGTACCGCTTGCCTCTGTACCTGCAAGGGAGATCTGCTCGGAGATCTCGGCTGCCGGCATAAGAATCTCGGAGAGCGTTACGCGGTAGTCTTCAAGGAAGATAACGCTGAGCTTCTCGTTCAGCTTAGGATCCTTCTTGAGCTCTTCGCCGATGCACCAGATAAGCTTGATGATCTGCTTTGCCATATAGTAGCCGGGAGCCGCCTTTGAAGCGAAGATATAGGTCTTGGGCTGGAAGTCGGCATCGGGGTTGCTGCGCAGATAGTTGAAGTCTGCGATAATGTTCAGCGCGTTGAGCTGCTGGCGCTTGTATTCATGCAGACGCTTGACCTGTACATCAAAGATGCTGTCGGGATTGAGCTTGGTGCCGGTGGTGTTGAGGACGTACTTTGCGAAGTCCTCTTTATTGCTGCGCTTGATATCGGCAAGCTTCTTCAGCACCTCGCTGTCATTCTCGAATGCTCTGAACTTCTTGAGTTCGCCGCCGTCCTTCTTGAAGCCGTCGCCTATGCACTCCGAAAGGAGATTTGTGAGACGGGGATTCGACTGGAGCAGCCAGCGTCTGTATGCTATACCGTTGGTAACGTTTGTGAACTTGTAGGGCGTGAGCTCGTATTCATCGTGGAATACGCTGTCCTTTATGATCTGGCTGTGAAGCTTGGAAACGCCGTTTACCGAATGGGAAGCAGCGACGCAAAGTGTAGCCATTCTGATCTTGTTGTTTCTGAAAATCGACATCTCTTCGACTTTCTCGTAGGGGAGCGTCTCGGAGAGCTTCTCGCAGTAGCGTCTGTTGATCTCGCAGATAATGGAATATATTCTCGGAAGTATTCTCTCGATAAGATTCTGATCCCACTTTTCGAGCGCCTCCGCCATTACCGTATGGTTGGTGTAGGCGAAAGTCCGGCATACGATATCCCAGGACTTGTTCCAGTCGTATCCGCAGTCGTCGAGCAGTATTCTCATAAGCTCCGGGACGGCAAGTGTCGGGTGGGTATCGTTGATATGGATAGCTACCTTGTCCGGCAGGTTCTCAAGCGTGCCGTAAACGTTCATGTGTCTCATTACGATATCGCCGACGGAAGCCGCGCACATGAAGTACTGCTGGCGGAGACGGAGAGCCTTGCCTTCGAGGTGGTTGTCGTTGGGGTAGAGCACCTTTGTGAGGGAATGAGCGATGTTGCTTGCGCCGAGAGCGTTGGAGTAGTCGCCGGCGTTGAATGCGCTCATATCGAATGACATGCTCTTTGCGCTCCAGAGACGGAGCTTGGAAACGCCCTCGCTGTCATATCCGGAAACGTACATATCATAAGGCACAGCAAGAACAGTGTTGTAATTGACGTGTGAGATGTGGTGGTAATCGTTGTCCCAGTATTCGCGCACTTCGCCGTCGAAATGCACTTCTACCGCCTGGTCTTCCACGGGAATGAGCCATGCGCCGCCGCCGGGGAGCCAGTTGTCGGGAAGCTCTGTCTGCCAGCCGTCGATTATCTTCTGCTTGAAGATACCGTATTCATAGAGCAGGGAATAGCCTGTTGCTGGGTAAGCGCAGGTCGCCATTCCGTCCATATAACAGGCTGCGAGACGTCCGAGACCGCCGTTTCCGAGACCTGCGTCCGGTTCTTCCTCGTATATGGATTCGGGCTTTATCTTGTATTCTTCCTTGAGCACTTTTTCTACTGTCTCATTGAGTCCTATATTGTAGAGCGAGGTCTTGAGAGAGCGGCCCATAAGGAACTCCATGGAGATGTAGTAAACCTGCTTTTTGCCGACGGAGTTGCACTTTGTCATAAATATGTGGCGCTTTTCTCTGAGGTATTCAACCACTATCTTTGAAAGCGCTTTATAGATCTGGGTGCTTGTTGCATCGGCGGGTCCTATTCTGAAATCAAGTTCGAGCGTATCCTTCAGCTTCTTGCTGATCTGCTCCTGAGTAAAAGGTGATGTCATATCCGTAATCGTCCCTTCCTGTTAATGGGCATATCTATGCCTGTGATTTAACATACAAATTGATTATACCACATTTTCCGCGTAATTTCAACAGTTTTTCAATTTTACTTCGCTATTTTAAAAATTTTGTAAAAATTCTCCATATAAACAGGAATATATTTGTAGATAAAAAACAAATCCTGTCGGAAAATGCGTTGCTTGTTTGATAAAAATAGCCAAACAGAGAATGCAGAAAAGTCACAGCAGTTCGTTGAACGAAAATATGAACGCGTCTGCGCATTCACGGATCCGTTCGGTATCCCGTGCGGAAGTCTCGTCGAAAACGCCGACAGTTCTGAATCCGCCGGCTTTCGCACCTGTTACCGCTATGTATATGTCCTCGAATACAGCGGTTTCCGCCGGAGAAGTGCCAAGACGCTCCGCGGCAAGCTCGTAGATATCCGGAAATCCCTTTTTCCTGCCGACTTCGGCAACTTCCGCGTAAGCGCCGAAGTATTCTTCGAGCCCCAGCAGCTTTATTGCCGGCATATAGAGATCGCTGCTGTTGGCGGTGGCTACGGCAAGCTTTATTCCGGCATTTTTCAGCTTTGTGAGGTATTCACGGGCTCCGGGTTTGAGCACGGTCTCGGCGGCATAGTATTCCTGCGCGTCCCTGTGCCATTCATTCATCATTTCCTCGACGGTCATGGTGAAGCCGAAGCGCTTTTTGGTGTATATCGCAGTCTCTTCCGCGCCGAGATGCGCTATCTCCAGCAGGTAATCATCGGGGATCGGGCTGATGCCGTGAGCAGAGAGGAACCGCTGGTCGAGGTGAGTCCAGAAGCCCATTGAATCGAACAGCGTGCCGTCGAGATCGAAGATAGCCGCACTGAAATCCGGGCTGATAAGGTCAATGCTCATAGATCGTACTTCTCTCTTATGTACTGTGCGATAAGGTCAGCGGAACGGTCGATGCCGATATCGGAGTTCACGGAGATATCGTAGGTCTGCACCTTTCCCCATGCGTCGTCAGCAAAATAGTTGTAGTATGCGATCCTGTTCTTATCTTTTTTCAGCAGGTACGCACGGTAGTTCTCCGATTGTTCGCCGTATTCGTCGCGCACACGGGCGATCCTGCTCTCAAGGGGAGCTGTGATGAAAACGTTGGAAACGTTGGCGTATCCGCGGAGAACGTAATCCGCGCATCTTCCGACGATAACGCAGCTTTCCTTGTTGTAGAGATCCTTGATGACCCTTGACTGTGCAATGAAGATCATATCCGAAGCGGGGAGGATCTGGCTTCCTATATAGAGGTGATAGAGAAGGCTCTGTGTCTTTTTCTGATCGTTTCTGCGCACGAAATCCTCGGTGTATCCGCTCTCCTTTGCGACGAGCGAAAGCAGCTCACCGTCGTAGAAGCCGATGCCGAGCTCATCGGCAAGTTTCTTTCCTATCAGTCTGCCGCCCGAACCGTACTCTCTCGATACTGTTATAACATACTTGTCCATACTGACCTCCTAACCAGAATTAAGCTGGAATCTGTATATTTATTATATCATAAAACCCGCGATTTGTCACTAATTTTTTTATTTTGCGGTATTTTGAATAATATTACTCGAAAAGCGATAAAATTACTCGCAAGTGTTGACATTTATATAAAACGGTGATATTTTTATAATGTATGAACGTTTATAAGCGTCCGGGAGCGGGGTGAAAGCTTTGGCATCGGGAAAGAAGAAATATAAAAACAAGAAGCTCGGTTTGGCGGCAGCTGTACTTTTCGTTGCGGCAATTCTTGTTACTGTCGTGGTTTCGACATTTATCACTATGGTTATGTTCAGGTCTTACAACGATGATGTACAGACAGAGCGTGCGCGCATAGGTATGCTGGTGCTTGAAGATGCCCTTGACCGTGAGGTCGTGCGGCTTTCCGAGAAATTCAGGAACTGGTCCGAGGACGAGCCCTTCGCCAAGTCCATGAACGGCTACTACAATGAGTATTTTGTGGAGACATGGCCGGAATACCGCGAAGATAACTGCTTCTGCGCCGTACTTGATATCAGCGGAAATGTAATATACTCGGAAGGTTACCCGTTCAGCTCCTTCGATCTTGCTTCCGTCGCGGCAGGAAAGACTGTCAGCGGTATCGTTACCCTCGACGGCAGGACTGCCGCCGTATATGCTTCACCGGTGAATGAGAACGGGGCAAAAGGCGCTCTCGTGCTCGGCTATGACCTTGATAACTGCGGCATTCCCGCCGGTGTCAAGGAACTCACCGGCTGCGAGACAGCCCTTTTCGGCGGAGATACGGCGTGCGCTGCAACTCTCGCCGGGAACATATCCGGCATTCAGATGCCCGCCGGCGTAAGGGACAAGGTGCTCTCCGGCGGTCAGACCTACACCGGTCATACGTTAATTGACGGAAAAGGCTTCTATGTGTCGTATGCCCCGATAACCGGCGCAGACGGCAAGCCGGCGGGTGCATATTTCGCCGGACTTGGTTCAGCGGCATCTGACGCGGAGTTTGCCGCTGTTTCAATAGCTTCTTCTTCCGCAGCGCTCGTTCTGGTGGCAATAAGTGCGGTCGCTGTCGTGGTATTCATAAGAAAGCGGGTAATGATCCCGATAAGGCAGGTAACGGTGCTTGCAGAGGAAATGGAGAGCGGAAAGTTCAGCTCTACCGCGGTGGACTACTTCTTCGTGAACGATGAGGTGGGTATGTTCGCACGAAAGCTCCGGTATGCAAAAAAGGACGTAAGCAAGTGTATTGAGGATATATCCGCGATACTTGACCGCATGGCGGACGGCGACTTTACCGCAAAGCCGGACAGCGCTTATCCCGGCGATTTCGGGCGGATAAAGAACAGCGTCCTGAAGATCGAAGACGATCTCGGCGCGGCGCTTGCGAATATGAACCGCTCCTCCGAGGAGGTCATGACCGGTTCGGGTAGAATGGCGGAGGGTTCCCAGACGCTCGCAGACGGCGCAGCAAGGCAGGAATCCGCGATAAAGGAGATATCCGGCAGCATTTCCGAAGTCTCGTCCCGTATCGCTGCGGCAGCCGATAATGCAGCCGCGGCAGGTGAGCTTTCCGAGCTTACGAAAGAAAAGGTGCTGCGCCAGGACGAAGAGATCGGCAATATGGTAAGCGCCATGAATGAGATCAGAGTCACTTCCGGCGAGATAGGAAAGATCATAAAGACGATCGAGGATATCTCGTTCCAGACCAATATACTTGCGCTCAACGCGGCAGTGGAAGCCGCAAGAGCCGGAGAAGCCGGAAAAGGCTTTGCGGTAGTCGCAGATGAGGTGCGCAGTCTTGCCGGCAAATCCTCCGAGGCTGCAAAGAGCACTACCGAGCTGATATCCGCGGCTATCAGCGCCGTAGAGAAAGGCTCCGAGGTCGCGGACAGAACAGCAGAGTCAATGCGTGAGGTGCGCGAGATGACGGAGCGCACGTCCGGGCTTATCGTCGAAATAGCGCAGGCGAGCCGTGAACAGAACGAGTCGATAAAGCAGATAAATTACGGCATCGAGCAGATAACACAGGTTATCCGCACAAACTCCGAGACTGCGGAAGAGACCGCCGCTTCCAGCGAAAAGCTGTCCGGGCAGTCAAGACTGCTGAAAGATCAGGTGTCGAGATTCAGAACAGGTACATAAAAACGTCTCCGGTGCAGGAAGCATCGGAGATGTTTTTTTACTGTATCTTTGTGTATTCCCAGTTTGAGAAGTCCGCTGCATTCCCGTTTATGCGATAGACACCCGGCAGTGCGGGACGGTCATAGTGACCGCCGAAATCATACGGACGTAGGATCCTTTCTGTCCGAAGTTCTGCTGTTATAGCGTCATTGTATGATACTCCGAGTTCCGAATGGTCTATTCCTGCGTATTCAAGTATGCTTGCCGTAAAATAGACGTTGTACAGCTCGGATTCCGTATCTGTTCTGAGCTTGCCGTGTTCCGCTCCGGCAGGCTTTATCAGAAGTCCCGTCAGAATTTCGGAATCAAGTTTTTCGGCAATGGCTTCTTCATAGGATATCTGCCTTCCGTGATCTCCTATGATTATGATCGTGGAATTGTCATAAATGCCGAGCTTTTTCATCTCATCAAACCACATGCCGAGTATCTCAAACTCGCCTCTTGCGGTAGTGACTGCATCGGGCGTGATGCCGGCATTTCCCGGATAAAGCATCGAAAGCTCTTCGCTGATGTCATGAGCGCAGTTCAGATGTATAAAGTCAAAAACGGGAGATCCCGTATCGGCATTAAGACCGTTCCTGCGGTAATAATCAAAGAATGCGATATCGGAATCAACGCCGACCGATGACCGGACCGGATCGTTTGTGTCTGTGACTATAAAATTGTTGGCGAAGTCTGAAGAAAGATTTATGGCAAAGAACGGCTTCAGAGCATACGGCATCATTTTGATCATAGATATTTTCAGCTGTGTCGGCATACCCGAGTTCACCGAGATTGTCAATGTGATATTCCATATTCTGCCTGCGGATATTGTCAACGAAACCGTAGGATTCGACATCTTCAAGGTTCTTGTACATAAACCTGTCAATTAAAAGATTAACGCGGTATCCTTCGTCATGCAGAGGCTTCAGAAGGCGGTTTTCCTCCCAGATCTTTTCGATAAAATCAGTCTGGCTGAGATCAGCGTAATCCAGCCCGGAGAGCATTTCCGGCACAGACGGGAATGTGTTCGTATTCCGGCTGATGTTGTTTCTGTAAAAAGTGAACCCGTCGAATGTATCATAAAGCTCCGGATACCTGTCGAGAGCTTCCTGCATCCAGTTTCCGTCAAGCCTGTCGGTAAGGAACACGATCACATTGTTTTTCTTCGACAGTGACAGCATCGGCACCAGCGCTTCCGAAACCCCTATAATGAACTCGGAGGGATCGGCAGTGTATATTTCCGCCGGAGAGAAAAAGCAGAATGTAGATCCGGCAAAAAGGCTTATAGCCGCGAAAGTGATGATTGTTCTGAAATTAAAGCGTTCCTTTATACTCATACCGGTCTGTTCTCCGTTCTGTTTCTTTCCCTCCTCGAAAACTCACAGCCGCAGTAGTCCTGACGGTAAAGCGAATACTTCTGCGAAAGCACGATAGAGCGCTTGTAGCCTTCTTTTTTCTTGAAATCCGAGAAAAGGTAGGGTACTCCCACACGCTCCGATTCCTCCGCTCCTATCTCGTTCAGTTTCCGTGCGTTCTTGAGCGGGCTTATCGACAGTGTTGTGGTGAAATAGCTGAAACCGCCGGCTTTTGCCGCGTCGGCAGCTTCCGAAAGACGCAGACGGTAGCACCGGAAGCATCTCTCTCCGCCCTCCGGCACATCTTCATACCCTTTTGCGGTCTCATAGAACTTCTCCGGTTCATAAGCGCCCTCGGTGAATGTGACAGGATATCTGTGCGGCTGTTCGGAGACGAGCCTGCGCAGTTCAGCCGAGCGCTTTTCATACTCGGCTTTCTCTGAGATGTTGGGATTGTAGAAATGCACCGTTATCCGGAAGTATTCGGTGAGGTATTCGAGAACATAGCTGCTGCACGGCGCACAGCAGCAGTGGAGCAGCAGGGAAGGGACGCTGCCGGAAGCGGTGATCTCCGCTATCTTCGCGTCAAGCTCTTTCTGGAAATTGATGTTCTGTGCGTTCATTTCTCTGTCCCGAGCTTTGCGGCGATTATCTCTTCCGTTTCGCGGAGTTCTCCTGAAAGAACGGCATCTTTTTCGAGAATGAGAAGAAGGTTGTCCTTCGTTTTGAGGAAGAATGCTGTTTTTCCGGATTCGATATCCTCTATACTGCTCCAGCCGATGACCCGCGCGGGCAGATTGTCATGCACCACTGTTATGCCGGTCTCCGCTACCGAGCAGACAAGCCCCTTCTGTGAATCGTAAGCTTCCTTCAGCTTCTTTGCGCTCTTCTTCATTATTACCGATATGATTATCGCGGCAGCCGCGTCGAATACCACTCCGCAGCCGGTAACGATAAGCATTGCCGCATTCTGCGTCATAATATAGCCTACTATGCCGAGTATCGGCATGGCCGTAAGCAGCGCACCCATAAGTATAATAGGCAAAGCCTGTTTCACCGTACCGCCGAACAGAAGTATCTTCACATATTCGCGCACGCTCTTTTCGCTGCATCTCATTTCAAAATCAGTCATCAGAACAACCTCCCGAGTATTTCAAATACAGGTCCCTTCTGCCAGAGGAATGTGGAAAGCGCGATTGCTATACCCTCGCCCTGACCTATTACGAAATCGGCAGGACGGGCTTTCGGAAGCCCGTATCCAGCGCACAGGTTCATTATCACTCCGCCGTGGGTTATAACGGCAGCCTTTGTGATCTGATCGTGCATCATATCCTTGAATATCTCCTCAAGACCGTCGAGACAGCGCAGAGTGAACTCCTCCATAGTCTCGCCTCCCGGAGCTTTCGCGTCGAATCCGCCTTTGATCCACTCGGTGTATTCCGGAAGATCTTCGAGTTCCTGCTGTGTCTTGCCCTCGAACTCGCCGAAATCGCATTCCGCAATATTGTCTATCTGCTTTACATAACGATCGGGATAGATGATATCCGCAGTCTCCAGACAGCGTTTCAGCGGGCTTGAATAGACCTTCTGAACGTCCGGGTAAAGTCTGTCGTGGGCGTATCTCGTTATGGCGCAGTAGCCTTCGTCGCAGAGCGGCAGATCGGTAAGACCGATGTATTTCCCGTCGAGATTACCCTGAGTAATACCATGCCGTATTAGATAGATAGTGTAATTTTTCATAGCTGTGATTCCTTATCTGTAATAGCCGTATTTTGTGCGGAAAAATGGAAATTATATTTAGTGCAGTTAACTTGTATAAAATCATATTAAGTTATTGACTGCAGGTGCTTTTTTTGTCGAAAATGCCACTTTACATTTGTTTACATTTGTAATATAATAAATATATATTCCTGTGTATCGCGTTCGAGAGAATGTGATGCATTTTGTATTATCAGTTGTTCTGAAAGGTTTGGTTTTATGAATTCAGATTTCCCGAGAATTTTATCGCTTCTGCGCAAGGAGCGTCATATAAGTCAGAAAGCCGCGGCAGCCGATCTCGGTGTTGCACAGGCCCTTCTTTCGCATTACGAAAAGGGCAAGCGCGAGTGCGGACTTGATTTTCTTGTCCGTGTGGCTGATTACTATAATGTATCTACCGACTATCTGCTCGGACGTTCTGCTGTGAGTTCCGGAAGCATCATCACCGAGAGCGATATTCCCGATGCAGAGCTCCAGGGCAAGGCAAAAGCCGGTGACAACATCTCCGTCACAATGGCGAAGAAGCTTCTTATGAACAGCATAGATATCATTTATGATATACTCGGAAAGATCGGCAATACCCGTCTCAGCTCGTCTGTGACGAATATTCTGAATCTTACGGTGTATAAGGTGTTCAGGCTGATCTTCCGTGCAAACAGAGCCAATACGCAGACCATGTTCGAGATACCGGACGAGCGTGCATGTCACATCGCTGATGCCGGCATTCACTTCGCGGAAGCGGATATCGCTACCACAAACAAGAGCATTGACAGCGTAAGCACAGAGATATCCACCGTACTTATCGAGGCGCAGTATCCGAAACAGTCGCCCGCTCTGCTCAGCCTTATAAAGAGCAGCGAAGCCCAGCTGAAGAAGATGTGAGAGACACCGGGCTGACCGATGCTCCCGTCACATGACTTATAGTATTATGTCGCAGCCGCAGCGTGTAATTATTACGCGCTGCGGTTTTTATGCGTTCATTGCGTCCTCATAAACCTTTTTCAGACGTTCTCCGACTTTGTCGATGCTCTTGTCCTCGACTGCATCGTGACCCGCGTCACGCAGCGACGGAAGCTTTCCGCCGGTTATATCTCTGATATATTTCTCGAACGAGTCGGTATCGGTTGCCTTGTAGCAGTCGGCACCGCCTTTCAGCCAGTCGAAACAGCCGATATCGCGGACGACTACATTCGCCCGTGCGGCGAGCGCTTCAAGAAGCACGATGCCCTCGGTCTCCTCGTAAGTCGGGAATATATATACATCACAGCCGACATAAGCCTTTTTCAGCTCGTCGGGCTGCACATAGCCTGCAAAAGTGAGGTTCGGGAGCTTTGTGCGCACTGCCTTTCTTATCTTGTGCGGAATGGAGATCATCGGTGTCTTTCCGAACCAGATGAACTTGTGATCCGGCATACGCTTTGCAAGATCCACGAATGTGAGAATGCCCTTGCGCTGGAAGTAGAGACCGACTGCGATAACTGCTTTGTCATCGTCTTTAAGTCCGAATTTCTGACGGAACTCGGCTCTGTCGGTATCTTTCGGCTCATAGAACGGGAGGTCTATGCCGTTTGATACTGCATAGACCGGCTTAGTGATGCCGTATCCTTTCAGCAGGCGCTTTGAATACTCGGTAGGCGTCACGATAACGTCACCGGTGTTGTAGCAGGAGATTATCCACTTCTTGAAGAGACCGGACAGTGCATTTGCGAAGAAGAATGAATCGCGGAAGTCCTCCTCGGTGGAATGCGCATGGTAAACGACTTTCCTGCCCATTTTATGAGCCTTTTTCGCAAGCCGTTTTGATTTCAGACCGAGGGTATTGATATGTACGACGTCCCAGTCCTTGTCCTTCGGATCGGTGGTGAACGGTATGCCGACGCTTGTAAGCGCTCTCTGCTGGTGCATTATCGCCCGTCCGAGCCCGGATATCTTGATTAGGTTCAAGCCCTCTGAAAAGAGCAATACTTTCATAACCTTCTCCAAACTTTGTATCAATTGATAATTGACAATTATTCCGCGTTGCCCGTCTCTGACGGACAACGCGGAAACGATCAGTATTCCATTCCGAGCTTCAGAGCCTTCATGTTGGCTTCGAGCTTGTCAGCTTTTTTCGGCGGTATGCACTTCTTCAATGCTTTCTCGATAACGGCTTCATCGGTAAGACCGATCTCATTGAGGAGCTTGCCGGCGAGAATGATGTTTGCCATACCCTTGAGGTCGTTCTCGTTAGCCATTGCGGTAGCGGGAACGTAGAAGCACCTGATGTCCGTTCTGTCGGAAGTGCCTTCAACAAGGGTGCTGTCGATGAATGCCATTCCGTCGGGCTTTACGGCGCCGATGAACTTGTCAAAGCTGGGGGTATTCATAACGAGCAGCTGTGTGGGGTTGAGAATGAGAGGTGAGCCGATCGGCAGGTCACTTACAGTGACCGAGCAGTTGCAGGTACCGCCGCGCATTTCGGGACCGTAGGACGGGAGCCACGAAACTTCCTTGCCCGCGTAAAGACCTACATAAGCGAGGAGCTTGCCGGCGAAGAGGATACCCTGTCCGCCGAAGCCTGCGAGTAAAAATTCGTTAGTCATGATCACGCACCCTCCTTATTTCTTACCGGAGCGTCTTTGTAAACGCCGAGCGGATAGTAGGGTATCATGTCGTTTTTGAGTCTCTCGATAGCCTTTACCGGAGTGAGTCCCCAGTTTGTGGGGCAGGTGGAGAGAACTTCGATGATAGAGAAGCCCTGCTTGTTCTTCTGGTATTCAAAGCCCTTGCGGATAGCAGCCTTTGCCTTGCGGATATTGGCGGGGTCGATTACGGTAACTCTCTCTGCGAGCGCTACGCCGTCGAGCTGGGAGAGCATCTCGCACATCTTTACCGGGAATCCCTCGATATCCGTGTTTCTGCCGTAAGGGGTGGTCTGTGTGACCTGACCGGGAAGGGTGGTCGGAGCCATCTGTCCGCCTGTCATTCCGTAGGTCGTGTTGTTGATGAATATAACGGTTATGTTCTCGCCGCGGGTAGCTGCGTGAACTGTCTCTGCCGTACCGATAGCGGCAAGGTCGCCGTCACCCTGGTATGTGAATACGAACTTGTCCGGGTTGGCGCGCTTAACGCCTGTTGCAACAGCCGGAGCGCGTCCGTGGGACGCTTCCATCATATCGCAGCTGAAATAATCGTAAGCCATAACGGAGCAGCCTACCGGGCATACTCCTATGGTATCGCCCTCGATATCCATTTCATCTATTACCTCGGCAACGAGACGGTGAACTATACCGTGTGTGCAGCCGGGGCAGTAATGGAGATATACGTCTGTGAGGGCATGAGGTCTCTTAAAATCCGGCATCAGTCATTACCTCCCATTTCCTTTATCTTTGCGAGTATCTCTGCGGGCGCAGGGATAACGCCGCCCGTTCTTCCGAAGAACTCAACGGGTCTTGAGCAGTTTATAGCGAGCTTTACGTCATCGACCATCTGTCCCATGGACATCTCGACAACGAGCACCTTCTTTGCGTTCTTTACAGCCGCATTCAGCTCGTTTACGGGGAACGGGTACAGTGTGACAGGTCTGAATGCGCCTGCCTTGATACCGAGCTTTCTTGCCTCGTCAACTGCGGACTTTGCAAGTCTTGCGGTCGAACCGTATGCAACTACTACGATATCTGCGTCATCGCAGTAATCTGCGACTGCCTGAGTCTCTGTCTTTTCGATCTCGGCATATCTCTCGTAGCGCTCGCGGATAGTTCTTTCAAGCTCGGGAGCCTGTAAGTAGAGGGAGTTGATGATGTTGTGCTTTCTGCTGTTCTTGTGACCGTTCGCAGCCCACGGCTTCTTTGAAGCGTCGGACATAATGATCTCAGCGTCGTCGAATGCAACGGGCTCCATCATCTGACCGAGGAGACCGTCTGCGAGTACGACAGCGGGCATTCTGTACTTATCTGCGAGGTCGAATGCTCTTGTTACGCAGTCAGCCATTTCCTGGACGGTGGAGGGAGCGAGTACGATGATATGGTAGTCACCGTGACCTACGCCCTTGGTGATCTGGTAGTAGTCCGCCTGGGAAGGCTGGATACCGCCGAGACCGGGACCTCCGCGCATTACGTCGATGATAACGCAGGGAAGATCCGCACCTGCGATGTAGGATATACCTTCGGATTTAAGGGAGATTCCGGGGGAAGATGAAGATGTCATGCATCTGATACCGGAACCGGCGCAGCCGTAAACCATGTTGATAGCCGCAACTTCACTCTCTGCCTGGAGGAACACGCCTCCTACCTTGGGCATACGCTTCGAGAGGTAAGCTGCGATCTCTGTCTGGGGAGTGATCGGGTAACCGAAGAAGCACTTGCAGCCTGCTCTCAGAGCGGCTTCCGCGAGGGCTTCATTTCCCTTCATCAAGCTCTTTTCAGCCATTATTTCTTACCTCCTGTTACTGTGATAGCGCAGTCCGGGCACATCATAGCGCACATAGCGCAGGCGATGCAGGCATCGTCGTCGATACAGTGAGCGGTGTAGTAGCCCTTCTTGTTCAGCTTTTCCTGTTGGATCTCGACTATCTTCTTGGGACAGGCTGTTACGCACAGTCCGCACCCTTTGCAGCGGTCGAATTCAACTTCCATTTTTGCCATTGACCATACTTCCTTTCTTTTAGTCTGTACCGCATAAACAGCGTGCGCAGACTGCGCCTGTCTGTGCGGCATTTATTTATCTCTGACGATACGCTCTGTGCAGTGCGTAACAGCGTGAAAGTGCGTATCGCGGATCGGAACTTATTTTTCCCACAGGTTGCGCACATAGCGCTTAATGGGGTATTTTTCGGGGGCTTCTTCCGGCATAGCGCCTTCGGCTGCGCAGGTAGCGCAGATCGGCAGACCGGAGAGCCGTGAGACTTCCTCGGCGAAAGCGAGGGAGCTGCGGACGGTTTCTTCCGTAGTTTCTGCGCCGAGGGAGGAGTTGTTGATGATGCCGGTGTGCAGGAGACCGCAGGAATACTCTATTTCGCGCATTACCTGCACCGCGTCGGCAGCTTCTTTTGTAAGGTAGCGGTATCTGTTGATGACATATAGCATCTGTGAATCGCCGAACGCGGTTATTACCGGAGCGAAGCGTCCGAGAGCCTTTGCGCCCTCATCATCTCCGCCCACATCTATCACAGCGTAACCGCCGTCGGCGAGAATGCTTTCCAGCGGGATATTGAGGGAGGGGATATCGAGGTTTGAGTTTGCGTAGACCGGCGCGTAAAGGCTGATGCCTTTTTCCGCAAACATACCTGTGAAGTCGGCTGTACGGAAATAGGGGTTTACGATATCGAGGTCGATAACGGTGCATTTCTCACCGCGGGCTGCGATATCGAGTGCGAGGTTCACCGAGAAATTGGTCTTGCCGGCACCGTAGTGACCGGTCACTATCGTGAGTTTTCTGTTATCCAATATTATTCCGCCTTACATACCAATGAACTGAGCGAGGGAAGCGGCAGCGGCAGCGCTGTACTGATAGCGGTCGGCGTATCTTTCGAGGTAATCGCCGAGGCTGCCTGCCATAGTGCCTATGATGCCTATGAAAACAAAGCCGAGAACTATTGAGAGGGCGATAGAGATGAGCATAACGATCAGCATAGCCTTGCAGTAATTCTTTCTGCTTTCAGGACCGTCGCCGAATGCCCAGATAAAGAGGAAAACAAGGCTGATGATGCTGAAGAATGTGGTCACTATGATAGTGAGCACCCACTTGCCGACTGTCATTTCCTCAGCCGGTCTCTGCATCGGCTGTGCGTATGTATAGGGATTCTGTGCAGGAGCGGTATAGTTTGCGGGCGCGGAATAGCCTTCGTTTCTTCCGAAAGCGTTGTCGGGTCCGGCGGGAGAAGCTGACTGAGGCTCCGGCGGGATATTGGAGACGTTCTCTCCGCAGCGTGTGCAGAAGCGTTCGTCGTCCATAAGGAAGTTTCCGCATCTTGTACATCTTTTTGCCATAACAATTTCCTTTCCATTGTGTGATTAAACGTACACTATATAATAACACATTTTTTTATAAAAATCAATGTTTTTATGAAAAATAGTTTTTGGGTTGATAAAATTTCCTTTTTATGATATAATTATGTTACTTTCCGCCCGCACAGGTGCAGGCGGGGAGATAAGAAGATATTACCGGGCGTGCTGATGCGCGTAAGGAGGAATATGAATGAAACTGCTTGCAATTGACGGAAACAGCATTATCAACCGCGCGTTCTACGGGATAAAAATGCTTTCAAATAAGAATGGGGTATTTACAAACGCGGTGACGGGGTTTCTGAATATCTATCTTAAGCTGACAGCTGCATATAAGCCGGACGGAGTGGCTGCGGCATTCGATCTTAAAGCGCCTACGTTCCGCCACAAGGCTTATGACGGGTATAAGGCAGGAAGAAAGCCTATGCCGGACGAGCTGGCAATGCAGATGCCCTATGTGAAGGAACTGCTGAAGGCGCTGGGCGTGAAAGTTATAGAATGCGAGGGGTATGAGGCTGACGATATACTCGGTACACTGGCGCATGCCTGTGATTTGGCAGGAAATGAGTGCATCATCGCAACCGGTGACCGTGACTCGTTCCAGCTGATAACCGACAGGGTCTATGTGAATCTTGCGGGGAACAAGGAAGATGTGCTGTACACTCCCGCAAAGATAATGGAGGTTTACGGAGTAGCACCGGCAGAGATGCTTGATGTGAAGGCATTGATGGGTGATGCAAGCGATAATATACCCGGTGTAAAGGGGATTGGCGAAAAGACGGCGCTTGCGCTGATACAGAAGTATCATGGGATAGACAATATCTTTGCGGACGTTTCGTCGGTGGAAGCAACCAAGTCGGTGAAAGAGAAGCTGGCTTCCGGCGAGGAGAGCGCAAGGCTCAGCCGTATGCTCGGCGAGATAGTCAAAGATGCCCCCGTCGGCATCACGCCGGAGGATTGCGTTTCGGGAGAACGCGATGAAGTGAAGCTGGCAGGGATACTGACAGAGCTTGAGATGTTTGCGATGATAAAGAAACTCGGTCTGAAAGCGGAAGCGTTGGAAACGGCAGCCGCTCATGCCGGGGATAACGAAAAGACAAGTGCCGGAGATGAGGAACTCCCGCCGTTTGACGGGAGCATTGCGGATTATCTGCTAACAGAGGACGGGAGACTGCTGAAATATGTGAACGGGGTGCAGACGGAAGCGGACATATCGGAACTTGCGGGGAATATGCCGAAGAGGACGTTTGATCTGAAAGGTATGCTGAGTAAGCTGGATCGTCCGGTTGAGAACGTGGTGTTTGACTGCACGCTGGCGGCGTACCTTCTCAACGTGAATGCTTCCGAGTACGATATAGGACGGCTTTGCGCGGAATACGGAGTTGCTGCCGGCAATTCGGACGCGGCGACTGTTCATGCTCTCGGTGCGGCGCTGAACGCAAGGGTCTGCGAAGAGGGAATGGAAAAGCTGCTGCGCGATATCGAGATCCCGCTTGCTTATGTGCTTGTTTCTATGGAAAAAGAGGGTATTGCCGTTGACAGGGAGGCTCTTGTGGATTTCGGAAAGAGACTGTCCGAAGAAGCGGACGAGCTTGCACAGCAGATATATGTGTGCGCAGGGGAGCCGTTCAACATAGGCTCGCCGAAACAGCTCGGAAAGATCCTGTTCGAGAAAATGGGACTGCCCCACGGGAAAAAGACCAAGACAGGATATTCCACAAATGCGGAGGTCCTTGAGGAGCTTTCCGGGTATGATCCGATAATCGAGCTGATACTGCGCTGGAGGGCGGTCACGAAGCTGGATTCCACCTATGCGCAGGGACTTCTGAAAGAGATCGGTGAGGACGGGCGGATCCACACCACTTTCAAGCAGACAGAAACGCGAACAGGGCGCATTTCCTCAGCCGAGCCGAATATACAGAACATACCGGTGAGAACGGAGCTGGGACGGGAATTCAGACGGTTCTTTACGGCGAAGGAAGGCTATGTGCTGGTCGATGCGGACTACTCCCAGATAGAACTGCGTATTCTTGCGCATCTGTCCGATGACAAGGCGATGATAGAAGCATTCAGAAGCGGTGAGGACATACACACCGTTACCGCGTCGCAGGTGTTCGATCAGCCGATAGAGTGGGTCACGCCGGAGATGCGCCGGAGTGCGAAAGCGGTCAACTTCGGCATTGTGTACGGTATAGGCGCGTTTTCGCTGTCAAAGGACATCGGCGTGTCGGTGGCGGAAGCGGATAGATATATAAAGAACTACCTGAACAAGTATTCGGGGGTTGATGCGTATATGAAAAAGACTGTTGCGGACGGCAGAAAGAACGGTTTTGTTACGACGATGTGGGGAAGAAGGCGCTATGTGCCGGAACTCTCCGCGTCAAACAAGAACGTGCAGAAGCTCGGCGAAAGAATAGCTATGAACACGCCGGTGCAGGGAACTGCGGCGGACGTGATAAAGCTGGCAATGATAAAGGTTTACAGGCGGCTCGCGGAGGAAAAGCTGGACGCTAAACTGATACTGCAGGTGCATGACGAGCTTATAGCCGAAGCATCGGAGAGCTGTGCGGAGCGGGTCGCGCAGATAGTGGCGGAGGAAATGGAGAATGCCGCGGAACTGCGGGTGCCGCTGACGGTCGATGCAAAGACAGGCAAGAGCTGGTATGAGGCGCACTGATATGAACAGCGAAGAGTTTATAGTGTACGCGGAGAGCGTGTGCTTTGATGACCCGTGGACTGCGGAGAGCGTGAGATCCGCGGTTGAGAGCGGATATGGCGTCTGTGCGGTCGAGGACGGTGTCGGGTATGCGATCGGGCGTTTATCGTTCGACGAGGCGGAACTGCACCGGATAGCGGTACTGCCCGGAAAAAGGCGCGGACATGCCGGAGACAGGCTTCTGGAGCGGTTTATCTCGGAATGCGGTGAGCGCGGAGCGGAGAAGCTGTTCCTTGAAGTGCGTTCGATGAACATGCCGGCGAGAAGGCTTTATGAAAAGCACGGGTTTGCTGTGATATCGGTACGCAAAGGTTACTACGGCGATGATGATGCGGTCATTTATCTGCTTGACATGAAAAGCACAAATCAAAATTGCTCTGAATAAGATAATTTTGCGCAAAATTGATGTTTTTTGTAAAAAATGCTGTTCAGGTATGGACAAAACGGGAAAAATGTGTTAAAATATATGTAATAATGCGGTGGTTTGCCGAAAAATCCTTTCCGGAGGTGTTCCATGAGATCTTCTGCTGAGAGTATTATAAAAAAGTTCACGCTTATCGTCGGCGGCATTAGTGCGGTGCTGTTCCTTGTCACGGCGATAATAGGCATAACTATGCTGTCGTCGGGCGGTGTTCCCGTTCTGATCGTCGGCATTATCGGTCTTTGTGTCGCCATAGGCGGTACAGCGGCTTCTCTAAAGACGTTCGGATCAAAGGTGTTTGAGCCTCTCGGAGAGGTGGCAAAGGCTGCTGAAAAGTTCAATGCAGGCGATTACAGCGCATCTCTAAAGTTAAACACCGGTACGGATATCGACAGCATCGCGGCTGCCATAGGTTCGGCATCGGAGAATACCCGAGTAAGCTCGGAGATAATCAGCGATATCGCAAAGGGCGATTTCTCGCGCGATATTTCCGCTGTATCCGGCAGCAATTCCGTTATAGACGGGCTCAAATCCCTGTACCGCAATATGTCTCTTGCGTTCAGCGACATCTCCAGCGGCGCGGAGAAAGTGAATATCGACGGCGAGCGCGTTTCAGCGGCTTCCCGCACACTTTCGCAGGGGGTCAATGCACAGGTCAGCACTGTCGAGGAGCTTTCAACTACCGTGAACGAAGTACGCTCCGCAGTCGTGAAGAATGCGGAAAATGCCCGTGACGCGCATAAGAACGCGGAAGAAGCGAGCGATGCGGTCAGATTCGGAACGGAGAAGATGAACGAGCTTCTCAAGGCAATGGACGATATCAGCAACTCCACCAACGAGATCGCAAAGTTCAACAAGGTCATTGAAGATATCGCGTTCCAGACGAATATACTTGCGCTTAACGCTTCCGTTGAGGCAGCAAGGGCGGGTGAAGCCGGCAAGGGATTTGCTGTTGTTGCGAACGAGGTCAAGAATCTTGCCATAAAGTCACAGGAAGCTTCGCACCAGACAAGCACGGTCATTATGAGCTGCGTTGAGAGCGTTAAGGACGGCGTTGAGAAGACGCAGGAGACCGCAAAGGCATTCAGCCTCATCGCGGAAAAGGCTGAAGAGATCGGCGCAGGTCTGAATGTTATTTCGAGAGAGTGCGAACAGCAGTCCGAAGCTATTTCGCAGATAAATATAGGTGTAAACCAGATAAGCGATATAATCCAGAATACTTCCGCGACTGCGGACGAGTGTGCTCTTTCTGCGGAAGCGCTTTCCGGCCGCTCCGGAGACCTTCGTGAGATAGTAGGAAGATTCAGATTCGGTGATTTGAAGGGCGCTGCTCCGAGAGCCGCAAACACTGCACCGGCAAAGCCTTCCGTTAAGTCTTATGCTGCACCGAAGTCTGTTGAGAAGCCGGCATTTACTCCGGCTCCCGCATCTGCATCCAAATCAGCTTACAGACCTGCACCGAAGCCTGCGTCTGCC
>DEWH01000015.1:21878-26146 GCA_002363155.1 Ruminococcaceae bacterium UBA3215
CACCTAAACCGGCTCCCGCACCTGCTCCGAGACCTGCGTCAAAAGCGGCTTCCGCACCTGTTCCGAGACCTGCGCCCAAAGCGGCTCCCGCACCTGCTCCGAAGCCTGCGGAAAAGCCGACATATACACCTGCGCCCAAACCGACACCCAAGCCTGTTGCGGCTTTATCGCCAAAGCCTGTCGCTTCGGCAGGTTCGTCTCTGCCTCCGCGCTCGTCCAACAGCTATGCCAATGCTGAATTTATCGACGTACCGGACAACAAATATTGATACATATTTCCGGAGCCGCAGAAAACACTTTCTGCGGCTCATCTTTTAACGCAGAAAACCGTCTCTGATCTCACAGACTTTGTCATACTGAATTTGTATATATTCAATTGCTATAATGAAGAAGTTTTGTCACGATTCAGATACGCGCGCAGAGCGCGTTCCACAATTGTGCATTGTGCATTTGTCTATATTTCGATAGAAATATAGTATCAAAATCTCTCAAAGGCAGGTAGAACAATGAAGCTGAACGAAGAATTTGAAAAGACCATAACCTCCGACGATGTGGAGGACTGGAGGTACCCGCGGTTTTTCTGCCCGGCGGACGGAAACAGCGTTGTGATAACCGGAACCGATGCTGTTCATATTACGCGCGTACTGCGAATGAAAGCGGGAGACCGTGCTATCGTCTGCGACGGGAACGGCACCGATATGCTGTGCCGGATAACTGCTGCCGCGGAAAGCGCTGTGGAATTGGAGGTGCTCGGCAGAAGACGCTCGGCAGGTGAACCGGACGTTTATCTGCGCCTTTTCCAGTGTATGCCGAAATCCGATAAGATGGATTTCATCGTGCAGAAGGCAGTGGAGCTCGGCGCAAGCGAGATCATACCCGTCATATCAAAGCGCTGTGTGTCCAGACCGGACGAGAAAAGCGCAGCAAAGAAAGCCGAACGCTGGCAGAGAATAGCGGACGAGGCAGCAAAGCAGTGCGGCAGGGGAAGGATCCCCACAGTAGGCAGTATGATGAGCTTTGCCGAGGCTGTCAGCTTCTCCGCAAACTCCTGTGAAAAGGGCATCTTCTTCTATGAATGCGGCGGAAAGCGCCTCGGGGAGATAGTTACCGCGCCTTTCCCGCCCCGCATAGATGTCTTCATTGGCTCAGAAGGCGGATTCGAGCCGGAAGAAGCCGAGCTTGCACATGTTTCGGGACTTGAAACCGCTACCCTCGGAACGCGTATCCTGCGCTGTGAGACTGCACCTGTCGCTGCGATCGCCGTATTGATGAATATTACAAATAATATGTGAGATATTTGTGCAAAATGATAAATTTGAAAATTTGCTTGAAAAAAGAGAGAAAATGATTTATAATATATTTGTAAAAATTTTTTCTGCAAAGGAAGGAAAATGAAAATGAACAAAAGTCTTATTGCGGTACTTGTCGCTGTTATTGCACTTCTCGCAGGTGCTCTGGCTGCATTTCTTATTTTAAGAAAGAAGTTTGCTGCCGATGATGATTTCGATGAGTTCGAGGATTTTGATATGATCGGCGATGACGAGTTCTTCGATGAGGACGAGTTTTTCGGCGAGGACGACGGATACTCCGAATATGTTGTGGGAAGCGATAACACAATGCCTTTCGCGTCCGATAACAAGGAAGAAGAACCCGAAGCAAAAGAGAGCCTTTGATCCTGTAACCATTCTGAAAGCGGAACTCACATGAAAAATATAATAAGAAAAACGATCGCTATTCTGACCGCGGCGGTACTTACCGTAACTGCCGCGGTTGTTCCTGTGTCTGCGGCAAATGAGACTGTAAAGCTGACTTCCAACGAGGCAATGACATTCGTTGATGCAATGGGAGCGGGCTGGAATCTCGGAAATGCTTTTGACGCAGCCAACTGCACATGGGTCAGCAACGAGCTTGACTATGAGAAAGCATGGTGCGGTGCCAAAACGACCAAGGAACTTATCAAAACTGTCAAAGATGCCGGATTCAGGACTATCCGCGTACCTGTCTCCTACCACGATCACGTTGATTCAAGCCTGAATATCAGCAAGGCATGGCTTGCCCGCGTTAAGGAAGTCATTGACTGGTGTCTCGCGGAAGACCTTTACGTTATTACAAACGTTCATCACGATGTGCTGAAAGGGTACTACTACCCCAGCAGCGCTGAATACAAAACGTCTTCCGTCTATATGAAGAAAATCTGGCAGCAGATATCCGCCGAATTCAAGGATTACGGCGAAAAGCTCATATTTGAGACGATAAACGAGCCCCGTCTCGTCGGAACGGATCTTGAATGGTGGTATAACACAAACAGCGTTCCGAAAGAAGCGGCTGACAGCCTTGACTGCATCAACAAGCTCAATCAGGAATGCGTCGATACCATTCGCGCGGCGGGCGGCAATAACAAGACCCGTTACATACTTGTGGGCGGATATGATACGGACGGCACCGATAAGGGTATCCTTTCTTCGTATTTCAAGATGCCCACGGACACCGTAAAGAACAGACTTATCGCCGATGTGCATTTCTACGGTATCGGCGAGAGCGCAGGACACAAGACACTTGACGGGCTTTACAAAGCGTTTACTTCCAAGGGTGTCCCGGTCGTACTCACCGAATACGGTCTCAACTCCGACGGATATAAGTATTTCGACAACACCGATGCCGCTGTAAATCGCATGACAGACTTCGCTTCTTATGCAAGAGCACGCGGTATGTCGGTCGTATTCTGGGATAACAATGCCGGCTCAAAGGGAGTAAAGGGTCACAAGCTCATTGACCGCGCTACAGCAAAGGTTGTATGCCCGGAGATCGTAAAGGCGTTCACAACTGCAAATAAGCCGGCACTGGCTTCCGACACAAAGACATCTTCCGCGGGAACTTCATCTTCAACCGGTACTTCATACATTAAAGCTAAAGCTTCCGTTACAAAGAACACTGTAAAGCTTTCATGGGACAAGGTGAGCGGTGCGACAAAGTACGCCGTTTATATGTACAAGAACGGCAAGTACACCTGCATTGCAAGCAAGGTGAGCGCTAACAGCTATACCGTAAAGAAGCTCACTGCCGGCACAAAGTACAAGTTCTTCGTCCGTGCCTATGTCAACGGAAAATGGACAAAAACTTCACAGAGCAAGGTAACGGCTGCAACAACAAAGAAATAACCCTCAGATCCCGACAGGACATCTGCCGGGATCTTGTTTTTTGAAAGTTTTGGTATGAAATATTTCAAAAACAGTAAAATCGTTTAAAAAACTCTTGACCAAACGGCAAAAATGTAATATAATATTATTTGGTATTTGCTCAGGCTGATGCCCGCGTAAGTTAAATGTACTCTCGCAGTATAATTATAAAAGAAGGAGAAATCGCTATGATGACAAACAATCAGAATATCCTCAAGTGGTTTGAGGAAATGAAGGCTCTCTGCAAGCCCGACACCGTTGTATGGATCGACGGAAGCGAGGCTCAGCTCAACGAACTTCGTGAAGAGGCTTTCAGAACAGGTGAGATGATCAAGCTCAACCAGGAGAAGCTCCCCGGCTGTATCTATCACAGAACAAAGCCCAACGACGTTGCCCGCGTTGAGGACAGAACTTTCATCTGCTCCCGCAGAAAGGAAGATGCAGGTCCTACAAACAACTGGATGGACCCCAAGGAAATGTACGCTATGCTCACACCTATGTATGACGGTGTAATGAAGGGCAGAACAATGTACGTTATCCCTTATTCCATGGGACCGATCGGTTCTCCTATCGCAAAGACAGGTATCGAGCTCACAGACTCTATCTATGTTGTACTCAACATGGCTATTATGACAAGAATGGGCAAGAAGGTTCTTGACGCATTCCCGGCTGACAGCAACGACTTCGTCCGCGGTCTGCATTCCAAGGCTGATGTTGACCCCGAAAAGAGATACATAGTTCAGTTCCCCGAGGACAACACTATCTGGTCGATCAACTCCGCTTACGGCGGAAACGTACTCCTCGGCAAGAAGTGCTTCGCTCTGCGTATCGCTTCCTTCCAGGGCAAGAACGAGGGCTGGATGGCAGAACATATGCTTATCCTCGGCGTAAAGAAGCCCGACGGAAAGATGTTCTATGTTACAGCTGCATTCCCGTCCGCCTGCGGCAAGACAAACCTTGCTATGCTTATCCCGCCGGAGGGATACAAGAAAAAGGGATATGAGGTATTCACAGTCGGTGATGATATCGCATGGATGAAGCCCGGTCCCGACGGCAGACTTTATGCTATCAACCCCGAGAACGGCTTCTTCG
>DEWH01000016.1:0-5565 GCA_002363155.1 Ruminococcaceae bacterium UBA3215
CGCAGGACTTCTTTGCCTGCAACGCTCCGATAATGGGTCTCTATGAGCTGGGCGTTGAGATCGAGGAGAACTCCGAGCTCGATCTGCTCGTATCCTTCAAGGAGCATGCGGGCGATCCCCGTATCCCCGAAGTTTGCGCCGATATGGCTAAGGAAATGGGCGAGGGAAGATACTATCCCGAGATGAGCGAGAGAATGGCTCAGTTCGAGCTTACGCTTCTTGACTGGGCTGAGAACCATAAGGGCGCACGCAAGTATGTTGCATTCGCAGACAAATGCTGGCCCGCATTCCCGTCCCAGTTCGGCTTTGAGCCCTGCTATGTCAACAGCCGTCTTGCAAGCCGCGGTATCCCGGTATCCTGTGAAGTTGATATCTACGGCGCTCTCAGCGAGTACATCGGCATCTGTGTTTCCGGTGATACGGTAACACTGCTTGATATCAACAACTCCGTTCCGCAGTACATCTACGACGAGGATATCAAGGGCAAGTACGACTACACCCTTACAGATACATTCATGGGCTTCCACTGCGGAAACACACCCGAATGCAAGATGTGCTCCGACAGAGCTGTCAAGTACCAGCTCATTCAGCACAGACTGCTTGAACCCGAGGGAAGCGATCCCGATTTCACCCGCGGAACCCTTGAAGGCGACATCGCTGCGAGTGATATCACATTCTATCGTTTGCAGTGCGATTCCGACGGCAATCTCCGCTCGTACATTGCGGAAGGTGAGATACTTGATGTACCCACACGTTCATTCGGCGGCATCGGCATCTTCGCTATAAAGGAAATGGGACGCTTCTACAGACACGTCCTCATCGAAAAGCGCTATCCTCACCACGGCGCCGTAGCATTCGGTCACTACGGAAAGCTCCTCTACGAGACATTCAGACTTCTCGGAGTACAGGATATCGCGTTTGCACGTCCTAAGGGAATGCTTTACAGGACCGAGAATCCGTTTTCCTGAAATTCATAAAAATCACGGCTTTTACGGATAAATCCGGCATAAATCGGTATCATATATCCGAAAGGCTGTGATCGTATGAATATGATAGTATGCGGCAGTGACTGCCGCTATCAGAAGGACGGCTACTGCTGTCTCGAAGGCAGAGCCGTTATAACAAATGCAGTAAGCTCTCCGTGCTGCTACTATGAGCAGAATGAGAAAGCGCGCAGAGATTCACCCGGCGACAGCACCGGAACGGTGCGAGAGACCGGGTGAGGCGCAGGGGAGCAGTACTGCCAGATGAAAGGAGCTGTTCGATCCAATGAGAACATCAAAAAGAGTAGTGTCGGCATTACTCGCTTCAACGCTGATAATCGGAGCTGCAGGCTGCGGAGGCGGCGGAGGAAGAACAACCGAAGCCGGCAATAACGGCGGAGAACCTGCACAGACCACTGCCGCGGTTACCACCACGGAGGATCCCAACAAGGCGATCGATACCGAGGTAAACTACGAGGATATGGCGAATATCGAAGAGGTAAGCTCTTCCAACGAGGAAGGTGCAGGAAAGCTTTATGAATCCGGTAAGACTGCCGGAAACCTTAAAGTTCTCTGCTTCTACGATTTCCACAACATAGAGCCTGACGCTTCCGTCAGCAAAGTTTATGCGGAGCGCTTCGGCGGTACCGTTGAGACCGAGATCTGCGGATCTACGGAAGTTCCCGAGAGACTCGGCGTGCTTATGGCTTCCGGTCAGTCCCCGGATATCATCAGATCCGGCTGGGAGTACATGCCCGGATACTTCATCAACAACAGATTCCAGCCTATGGACGACTGGCTCGATATCAACTCTCCCATCTGGAAGGATATGAGCAATATCCTTGAAAGCTACGCTTATAACGGCAAGCACTACTACTGGCCGTCCAACCTGTCCCCGAACTACGGCATCACTTACTGCACGGCTAACGTAGAGGCTACCGGCTGCAAGGATCCTATGGATCTTTACTTCTCCGGCGAATGGACATGGAACGAGTTCGAGGATATCCTTCTCAAGTGGAAGGCAATAGATCCCGAGAACGTCGGCATTTCAATGGGTGAGAGCTCCGCACTTCATCTTGCGGCTACCACCGGTACCGCTGCTATCGAGTTCACCGGTACAGACATCGTCAATAACCTCAGAAGCGCAAATGTTATGAGGGCTATGGAGTTTGCCGAGAAGCTCGGACGTGAAGACCTTGTATTCCCCGACTGGAGAGGACCCGATACAGATGCATCTTGGGACAACCTGATGTTCTTTATCATGCCTGCCGAGTGGGCTATCACCTGCGGACAGGAGACATGGTTCAAGAAGGGTCTTGAGGGTAAGATCCGCACAGTTCCCATGCCGCGTGACCCGAACTCCGACACATATTCGATACTCGGCGACTCTTACGGATATCTTGTTCCCTCCGGCGCTACGAATATGCAGGGAGCTGCTGCGTGGATCCTTGCTGCGCGTATCTACAGAACTGATCCCGAAGTCGTTCAGAAGAACCGTGACGAGCTTATGTATGACGGCGCTTACTACTACATCAAGTGCCCCGAGTGCAAGCACCCCTTTGAGAGTGAATACGGCGAAGAAGGCGAGACCTGCCCTGAGTGCGGAACGCCCAGAAAGGCTAAGTTCAAGGTTACTTACGACGAGCAGCAGATGCAGGTATTCGACGACATGGTCGATCCTTCCAAGTTCAACTTCGTATTCGACTGCCACCGCGGCTTCGGCGCAGACCTCAAGCAGCAGATAATCGACATCTTCGACTATCCGCTCAAGGGTACCGAGACTTATATCCAGATGCTCGAAGAGAACTACAACGTAGTTGAAGCTTCTCTCGATCCTTACCGCCAGCTCATCAAGGAAGCTGCCGGCTCATGATCCGCGCGGACGGCGGCGTGACGCTGCACCCGAATGAGATAATGCAAGGTATGCAGACAGTTCAGATGTATCGTTTTTGAACAAAATCAAGGCTCCCCCGAGAGGGGGAGCTTTTTTCGGAGGACAGAGATCTTGAAAACACCAATACACGATTTTCTTGTAAAATACGCGGAAAGCGGCAATGTCCGCGCTCACATGCCGGGAGGAAAGGGGATAGAGTACCCCCTCGATATAACCGAGATAAACGGTGCTGATGTGCTGTATGAAAGCTGCGGTATCATACGCGAAAGCGAATGTAATACTGCCGGTCTTTTCGGTGCGGCAGAGACCTGCTATTCCTGCGGGGGAGCGACTCTTTCGATACAGGCTATGCTTGCCGCGGCGGTATCGCTTATCGGCAAGAAAAAGATAGCTGCCGGGAGATACTCGCATAAGAGCCTTATAAACAGCGCTGTGCTGCTGGGTCTGAACGTGAAATGGATATATCCGGACACGTTTCTCGGTGCGGATATAAAGCCGGAAGATGTGGAGCGTGCGATAGACGGCGATACTGCGGCAGTTTTCGTGAACTCCGTTGACTATCTCGGCGGTCAGTCCGACATTGCCGCAATATCGGAAGTCTGCAAAAAACACGGTGTGCTGCTGCTCGCTGACAACGCCCACGGTGCCTACAAGGTATTTACCGGTGACCACCCGCTTTCGCTCGGAGCCGATATGACCGCCGACAGCGCCCATAAGACGCTGCCTGCGATAACGGGTACGGCATATCTTCATCTTGCGGACAGTGCGTATCTTTCCGCGGCGAAATCTGCAATGTCTCTTTTCGGCAGTTCCAGCCCGTCCTATCTTATGCTGGACAGTCTCGATCTCTGCGCGAAGTATATTGCGGAAGAACGGGAAAGTGCGCTGCACACAACAGAGCGTGTGCGGGAACTGAAAGCGGAGCTGATTTCGGCTGGTGTTCCGCTGTATCCGAGTGACGATATGCGCATCACCGTTGACGCGGCAGCTATGGGATATACCGGCGAACAGATCGGACAGCTTATCCGGGGGAAAGGCGCAGAATGCGAGATGTGCGGGAACAGGTATGCCGTGCTGCTGTTCTCGGTTGTACAGCCGGAGAAGGACTTCGCTGTTCTGTCGGAGATGCTGCGGAGCATACCGCGCACCGAACCGGTTGAAATACGGGAAATCCCGGTGATCAGACCGGAAGCTGCAATGACGGCAAGAGAAGCTTATTTCTCCGCGAAAAAGACCGTTTCGGTAAAAGAAGCGGTGGGAATGATCTGTGCAGGTATAAACTCACCATGTCCGCCGTGTGTGCCGATAGTTTATCCCGGTGAGGTGATCCCGGCGGAAGCAGCAGAAGCCATGCTTTATTACGGTGTCGGGAAAATAGAATGCTGTTCTCTGTAAATTGCCGAAAACCCTTGCAAAAAGCTCGCTTTTGGTATATAATAGAATAGATATGAAAGTGATAATGAGATCCGGGAAAGAGCGAAATGAACAAAGCCTTTAAGCGTATAACCGAATACTGGAAGAACCTCGATAAGGCGCTGCTTCTTCTGTGCGTGCTTATAAGCGCGTTCAGCGTTTTTCTGCTGTACACTATGAATGTGAACGGGATAAGCGGTCAGGTAAGCGGCAGACAATGGCGCGTAAATGCGGTCTCGGCGGTCATAGGTATCTGTTGCACACTTGTTATCGCGCCGATAGACTATAAATTTCTGTCGAGGATATGGTGGATATATACCCCGATAGCGCTGATACTTGTGCTTCTGCTGTTCACACCCCTCGGAAGGGGAGTTGAGGGCGCGGACGATATCGGCTGGCTCAATCTCGGCTTTATACAGTTTCAGCCTTCCGAGCTGCTGAAGATAGCGTTTATAATGACATTTGCCACGCATCTGAGCAAAGTCGGGGCAAGGCTGAATGAACCGCTGAATGTCATGCTCCTGTGCTTACACGGAGCCGTTCCTGTCGCAATAATCGTCAAGCAGGGCGATGACGGCTCGGCGCTGGTGTTCATCTCGATCTTCACGGCAATGATCTTTGCTGCCGGTATCTCGTGGAAGTACATCATAGCGGCGCTGTTTCTGGTTCCTGCTGCGGTTTATGTCGTCTGGAACTATATGATGCAGCCCTACCAGATCAAGCGCATACAGATACTCTGGGACGAGCAGATGCAGCAGGAGGAGATGCTCGGCATCTATATGCAGCAGTACCTCGGCAAGAAGGCGCTCGGCTCCGGAAGAATGACTGGTCTCGGCATCTTCGGCAGCGACAAGTACACCTACGTTCCCGAACTTGATACGGACTTTATTTTCTCGTATATCGGAATGACCCTCGGATTTGTCGGCTGCATACTCACCGCGGCAGTACTGGCGGTGCTTTGCCTGAAGATACTGTCGAATGCCGCTTCGTCGAAGGACAGTCTCGGGCGGCTGATATGTATCGGAGTGTTTGCGATATTCTTTTCGCATTCGATAATAAACATCGGTATGGATCTCGGAGTTCTGCCTGTTATCGGCATACCTCTCCCGCTGATTAGCGCGGGCGGAACATCGGTGGTGTCGCTGTATGCGGCAGTGGGTCTCGTGATGAGCGTCCACTATCACCGGCATAAGGCAGAGCACATGTTCTATACCGAAAAATACGACTGATACTAAATTAGTATCTGTCCTTAGACAAAACCAAGTAATTTCGTCA
>DEWH01000016.1:5622-38329 GCA_002363155.1 Ruminococcaceae bacterium UBA3215
GCGCGCAGAGCGCGCTCCACAATTGTACATTGTGCATTGTGAATTGTGCATTTGTCTGTATTTCGATAGAAATACAGTTTGATACCCCGCGGGGATACAATACATTTCATCGGAGCAATCCGGGAAAGGACATAATAATGGCAGTTAAACCGAGGATAGCAGGCTTGGAAAAGCTGTACAGGGACGAAACTCTCGATTATCAGAGAAAGCGCTACAAAAAGGCGATAGAGGAGTACAAGCAGTACTTCTCGTCGGACGGAGCGGCAATACGCGTATTCTCATCACCGGGACGAACCGAAGTCGGCGGGAACCATACCGATCACAACTGCGGCAAGGTGCTTGCGGCAAGCGTCGATCTTGATATAATCGCAATAGTCGAGCCGATAGACGAGCCTGTGGCTGTCATAAAGTCCGAGGGACTTGACGAGGACAGGATAAATATTGACGAACTTGACGTTATCGAGGAAGAGAAGTTCACTTCGACCGCCATGCTCCGCGGAGTTACAAAGGGATTCAGGAACCGCGGATATTCCGTCGGCGGCTTTCGTGCATACACAGTGTCCAACGTTATGAAGGGCTCCGGTCTTTCTTCTTCCGCGGCATTCGAGGTGCTTATCGCAACGATCTATTCATTCCTTTTCAACGGCGGTGCCTTGGATCCTATTAAAATAGCGCAGATAGCTCAGTTCGCGGAGAACAATTACTTCGGCAAGCCAAGCGGACTTATGGATCAGATGGCAGCTTCCGTAGGCGGCTTTGTCGCGATAGATTTCAAGGACGTGGAAAGCCCGATAATCGAGAACGTGAACGTTGACTTCGACAGCTTCGGACACGCGCTGTGCATCGTTGACACCCACGGCGAACACCCGTATCTGAATGTCGAATATGCGGCGATACTTGATGAAATGCACCAGATAGCGGACTATTTCTCGGTTGACTGTTTGCGCCGTATATGCAAGCACGACATAATACTGAATATGAAGATACTCCGCGAAAAATTCGGAGATCGTGCGGTTCTGCGCGCCATTCACTTCTTCGAGGAGAACAAGAGAGTCGATAAGCTTGTGAACGCGCTGAAACGCAATGATTTCCAGGCATTCCTCGATTCGATAAACGAAAGCGGCAACTCCTCATACAAATACCTCCAGAACATATACTCCTGCGCCGACGTGAAGCACCAGGGTCTCGGAATCGGTCTTAATATCGCGGAATACGCCCTTGAAAGAAAAGGCGCCTCCCGTGTACACGGAGGCGGCTTTGCAGGCACTATTCAGGCTTTTGTGCCTTTTGAACTGCTGAAGGAGTTCAAAATGGAGCTGGAAAAGGTATTCGGAAACGGCAGCTGCCACGTCCTCAAGATACGTCCGATAGGCGGCTGTGAGGTAACGCTGGAAAGCATAGAGAACGCGGACTGATGCCGGTCATTCTTTCGGAACGCAGTATTGCTCTGCTTTTGAGACGAGAGTCTTGTCCACGAGAGCTTCCGTGAGTATGCCGTTTTCGGTGTACTCCTCGGACAGCACCTTTCCGAGAACGCGTATCTCCGCGGAAAATCCCGCCTTGTCATAAGGAATGAGCAGCTTCATTTTCTTCGCGCTTTCCGGCAGGTTCTTTGCGATAAGCTCAAGCAGACGGTCTATGCCCGCGCCTGTTTTCGCGGATATGCAGACCGTCGTGTCGTTTTCGGGGATCTTGTAATCGACGGAATCCGCCTTATTCAGCACATTTATAACGGGTATCCCGCCGCAGCCGAGATCTGCGAGAAGCTTTTCGGCGGTAAGTGTCTTGTCTTTCGCTTCCGGATCGGAGATATCCGAAACGTGCAGTATTATATCCGCATTCGCTGCTTCTTCGAGAGTCGAGCGGAAGGCTTCTACCAGGTGGTGGGGAAGTCTCCGTATAAGCCCGACGGTATCTATGAGCGTTACGCTTCTTCCGTCCGGCAGCTCTATGGCTCTTGACGTAAGATCGAGTGTAGCGAAAAGCTTGTCCTCTGCGAGCACTCCGGCTCCCGTAAGGCGGTTCAGCAGTGTGGATTTGCCGACGTTGGTATATCCGACGATCGCCGCTGTCAGCACGTTATCCTTCTTCCGGCGGCTTCGGGAAAAGCTTCTGCGGCTTTCAAGCTCTTTCAGCTCACTTTCGAGCTTTTCTATCCTGCGGCGGATATGCCGGCGGTCGGTTTCAAGCTGTTTTTCGCCGGGACCGCGGGTGCCTATACCGCCTCCGAGCCTTGACAGCGAGCGTCCTATTCCCATCAGACGCGGCAGACGGTAGCGGAGCTGCGCAAGTTCAACCTGCAGCTTTCCTTCATTTGAAACTGCGCGACCCGCAAAAATATCAAGTATCAGCATCGTTCGGTCGATAACACGGACATTCACAATGTCCTCGATATTGCGGATCTCGCTTGCAGTCAGCTCCGTATCGAACACGACAAGTTCAGCACCGAGGTTTTTCGCAAGTTCCGCCAGTTCTTCGATCTTTCCCTCGCCGAGCACTGTTGCGCTGTCAGCGGAGGGGCGCTTCTGTATGACTCTTGCCGCTGTCTCGGCGTTGGCTGTCTTTGCAAGCTCCTCAAGCTCGTCCATTGAGGTCTCGGCATCATAACCGCCGGTATCGAGAGCGGCGAGTATCGCCTTTACAGGTACTTTTTCATTCTGGTTTTCGGTCATAACATTCTTCCTTTTTACAGCAGGTGATTATTTATGAGATTATTGTTTGATATGGACAAGAAAGACTACGATCCGGACGGAACGAAGTTCTTCCGCCCGTCGGTAAGAGGGATCATAGTGCGCGGTGGAAAGCTTGCGCTTGTCCATAGCCTTAAATACGATTATTACAAGTTTCCGGGCGGCGGTATAGACGACGGTGAAACTCATACAGCGACTCTTGTGCGTGAGGTCCGCGAGGAAACGGGACTCAACGTGCTTCCGGAGTCGGTGAGGGAGTACGGATATGTTTACCGCGCACAGAAAGGAAAGACAGAGGACATATTCGTGCAGGAGAACTTCTACTACTTCTGCGGGGTGTCCGATGTCCGGTCCGGTACATCACTTGACGGCTACGAAGCCGAGGAGCAGTTCACGCTTGAATTCGCCGCTTCCCGCTATGCCGCGGAGGTAAACCGCACGCATGATCACGGCGAGAAAGACGGAAACGAGCGGTTCGCGGTAATGAACGAGCGCGACACAAGAGTGCTGGAAATGCTCGCCGATGAGCTTGGACTTTAACTATTATACAACATTTCGCATACAAATTGCAACAGGAAGTTTACAAAATGCAGAAAATTCTCGGATATGTCAGAAAAGCCTGCGAAAAATACAATATGATAGCAGACGGCGACAACATAGCCGTCGGCGTTTCCGGCGGCAAGGACAGTCTTGTGCTCTTACGCGCACTCGCAGAGTACAGCCGGTTTGCCGCGCAGAGATTCACGGCCACGGCGATAACCGTCGATATGCGGTACGGCGGAGCGGATTCCGACTTTTCGGCAGTATCCGAATACTGCGCCGGACTCGGAGTCCCGTACATTATCCTGCCTACCGATATCGGGCAGATCGTGTTCGATGTACGCAAAGAGCCGAATCCGTGCTCGCTTTGTGCGAAAATGCGGAGGGGAGCGCTTATCGACGAAGCGCAGAAAGCCGGCTGCAATAAGATAGCTCTCGGGCATCACAACGGAGATGTGGTTGAAACATTCCTCATGTGCCTTTTCAACGAGGGCAGAGTAGGCTGTTTCTCGCCCGTTACGGAGTACCCCGACAGGGGACAGTCTCTTATCCGTCCGCTGATCCTCGCTCCGGAGAAGGATATCATGTCCTGCTGCCGGCGCAGCGGTATAGTTCCGGTGAAGTCGCTGTGTCCGGCGGACAAGCATACGGCGCGTGAGGAAATGAAGTCGTGGATAGCGGACAGGGAACGAACTGACAGAGGCTTCTCAAAGCGCATATTCGGCGCACTTGAGCGCAGCGGTATCAACGGCTGGCATGAGTGAAATCCGATCAAGAATTATGAATTCCGGTATCGCCGCCGGCGATGATTACAATAAGGGGGTGATGTATTGGCTCACAGAGAGATAGGTCTTGATCTTGTCCTTTCCGATGACAATGAAGAAGATGATTACGGTTACACCGGGAACGGCAGGAAGAATAAGGAAGGTGATCTTCCTAAGCATTTATCCGGTGATCAGCATGCGTATAAATCCGCTTTTGACCCGTATGCTTATCTAAACAGGGAATACGGCTATGACGAAGATGACTATGATGACGATACAGATGAAGATGAAAAAAGCATTCATAAATACATCGCGGAAGAACCGATAATTACCGGCTCGGCGGAAAGTACATCTGCGGAAACGAAAGCGGAACAGGTGCAAGACCATGAGGCTGTACCGGAACCGCCCATGCAGGATATGGCTGAACAGGAGGAGCCTGCTGCCGGACAGCCTGTGTCCGAAGCGGCTGAGCCGGAAAAAACTGCTCCGGAGCAGCCGGCGCCCGAAGTGAATGAACCGGAACCGCCTGCAATGGAAACGCCGAAAGGCGACAGTTCACGAAAGCTTGACGTACCGAAGCCGGTACTTGAGGTAATGGAGCTGCTGAAAGCCCATTACTATACAGCGTACCTTGTGGGAGAGTGCGTTTATCTGATGTATATCGGTGAACGCGTTATGGATTTCGATATAGTATGCAATGCCGAGCCGGACAGAATACTTGCTATCTTTGAGAAAACGTTCAAAGTCCGCACCGATCAGATCGAACGCGGTGAGCTTATCATCATCAACGGAGGTATGGGCATTTCAGTCTCGCCGTTCCGCTCGCGCATCGACGGAAGCGGAAAACCCATATACTGCCGTACCATAGACGAGGATATGTGCCGGCGCACATTCACCTCCGAAACCGTTGCCTACAATCCGGATTCCGGGATCTATGACCCCTATGACGGGCTTTCCTGCATCACGGCAGAAAAGACGGTGCTCAAAGCAATAGACGAAGAGAAATATGAAGAGATCGAGAGAGAACGCAGTTCCGGTAAGCGAAAAAAGCGTGAACTGCCGGAAAAGACGGTTATCCCGTCATTCCAGGAAAACCCGGAGAGCATTCTGACAGCTATGATGAAGCTTTCGCGCGGAGAAGCGGAGATAAGTTCATACACTCTGAAAAATATGAACGACAACGCGGGACTGATAGAGCGGATAATGCCCGATGAGATCGCGCGGTATTTCCGCCGGATCCTGCTGGGGAGACAGGCAGCAGACGCTCTTCTTCAGTTCCCGGAGATCGTGTTCCGGATATTCCCGGTACTGCGCATCCAGCAGAACTTCGATCAGAAGAGCGATTACCAGGAGTACACGCTATATGAACATACTGCGCGTGCGGTGGGATATGCTGTCCCGGATTACCAGGTCAGACTTGCGCTGCTACTGCATGCGGCAGGAAAGCCGGACTGCGCCGCGGACAGAGGCGACTATATGACGTTCTACGGTCATGCGGAGCGCGGAGTGATGCTGGCGGGTGATGCTCTGGAGGAATACGGCGCTGATACACGGACGACGGAGAAGGTGCTGTTTATGATAAAGCACCACGACGATCACATTACGCCGGACAACTTCATGGGATTTGCGGAGATGTACGGAGCGGAGGACATAAGACTGCTCCTGCTGATGCAGTCGGCAAATATCCGCGCGAAAAGCCGTGATGAGCTGAACGAACGGGTCTCTGCGGTGCTGCGCCAGCTCGCGGATCAGATCTCCGCAGCAACCGCACCGTCCCGTGTACGCACAAAGCGGACTGCGACGATAGAAGGTCTGCGCGGTATCACTGATCTTATGAACAGGAACGGGATATAAGCCTGTGCTAACCGTTTTTTCCGAAAATGCAAATTATGTCTTGCATTTTTATGCAAGATGTGGTAGAATATAACTATAATATTTCACGAAAGGAAGTACCCCAAATATGTTAGTATCGGCAAAAGATATGCTGAACAAGGCTCGTGACGGCAAATACGCCGTTGGTCAGTTCAACATCAACAACCTCGAATGGACAAAGGCTATACTCCTCACAGCGCAGGAGCTGAAATCTCCTGTTATCCTCGGTGTTTCCGAGGGTGCAGGAAAGTATATGTGCGGCTATAAGACAGTAGTCGGCATGGTAAACGGTATGATCGACTCCCTCGGTATCACCGTTCCTGTTGCTCTTCACCTTGACCACGGTACATTTGAAGGCGCAAAGGCTTGCATCAACGCAGGTTTCTCGTCCATAATGTTCGACGGCTCACATCTCCCCTTCGAGGAGAACTTCGCAAAGACAACAGCTCTCGTAAACACCTGTGACGTTCTCGGTCTCTCTCTTGAGGCTGAAGTCGGCGCTATCGGCGGTGAAGAGGACGGCGTAGTTGGCATGGGCGAGTGCGCTGATCCCGAAGAGTGCAAGAAGATCGCTGATCTCGGCGTTACAATGCTTGCTGCCGGCATCGGCAATATCCACGGCAAGTACCCCGAGAACTGGCCCGGACTCAGCTTCGAGACACTTGAAGCTATCAAGGCTAAGGTAGGCGATATGCCTCTCGTACTCCACGGCGGTACAGGTATCCCGGACGATCAGATCAAGAAGGCTATCTCCCTCGGCGTTGCAAAGATCAACGTTAACACCGAGTGCCAGCTCGTATTCCAGGAAGCTACAAGAAAGTACATCGAAGCAGGCAAGGATCTCGAAGGCAAGGGCTTCGATCCCAGAAAGCTTCTCGCTCCCGGATTTGAGGCTATCAAGGCTAAGGTCAAGGAGAAGATGGAGATCTTCGGTTCCGTTGGCAAGGCTTAAATCACGGTATCATACAGAGATCCGGCGGCATTTTGCTGCCGGATTTTTTGTTTTTTCTATTGAATTTGCACTGCTGTTATGATATAATAATGTATAATTGTATTTATCGGAGTGTGATCTATGAAATATATAATGTCACTGGATCAGGGTACTACATCATCGCGCGCGGTCATTTTTGACAAGTCGGCGAATGTTGTTTCTGTTGCGCAGAAGGAATTCACACAGTATTTTCCGGGCAACGGATATGTGGAGCATGACCCGGAGGAGATATGGGAATCACAGCTGGAAGTATGCCGGAGCGCCATGAAGAAAGCCGGGCTTTCCGCGTCCGATATCGCTGCGATCGGGATAACCAACCAGCGTGAGACTGCGATAGTATGGGATAGGAACACCGGAAAGCCCGTTTATAACGCGATAGTCTGGCAGTGCAGGAGAACCGCGCCTATGTGCGAATCGCTGAAAGAGCGGGGGCTCACCGATCTTATCCGTGATAAGACGGGACTGCTTATAGACCCGTATTTCAGCGCGACAAAGATAAAGTGGATACTTGACAACGTTGAGGGAGCAAGAGAGCGTGCCGAAAGAGGAGAGCTTCTTTTCGGAACGGTGGACTGCTGGCTGATGTGGAAGCTTTCCGGCGGAAAGGCTCATGTCACCGATCATACCAACGCTTCGCGCACGATGCTGTTCAACATACACACTCTTGAGTGGGACAAGGATATACTTGAGCTGCTCGGAATACCGGCTTCGATGATGCCGGAAGTTTCGGATTCCTCCGGGCATATCTGCGATACGGCGCCGGAGATATTCGGCGGAAGCATACCGGTATGCGGCTGTGCGGGAGATCAGCAGTCCGCGCTGTTTGGTCAGCGCTGCTTTGAAAAGGGCGATGTCAAGAACACCTACGGCACGGGAGCGTTCCTGCTGATGAACACGGGCAGCGATTCCGCGGTATCCACCGGAGGTATGCTCACAACGATCGCATGGAGCATAGGCGGGAAGGTGACCTATGCCCTTGAAGGCTCGGTATTTATCGCGGGAGCCGTGGTCAAGTGGCTCAGAGACGAGATGGAGATGGTAAAGACCGCTGCGGAAACAGAGCGTATAGCCCTCAGTGTCCCGGACAGCTGCGGAGTTTATGTTGTTCCGGCATTCGTAGGTCTCGGCGCACCATTCTGGGACAGCGGAGCGAGAGGTGTTATTTCCGGACTGACACGGGCTGCGGGAAGAGCGCATATCGTCCGTGCGGCGCTTGAATCTATCGCATATCAGGTATGCGACGTTATGACGGCAATGGAGAAAGATACCGGAAAGATAGGTGCGGTCAAGGCGGACGGCGGTGCAAGCTCCAACAACTTTCTGATGCAGTTCCAGGCTGATATATCCGGCAAGACTGTGATACGCCCGAAGATAGTGGAATCCACGGCTCTCGGTGCGTGTTTCCTTGCAGGTCTCGGCTGCGGTTATTTCAGTAACATTGAAGAGATAGCTGCGATAGACGACGGGGCTGTGACATTTGAACCGAAGATGGAAAGCGGTGAGCGTGACAGGCTTATTGCCGGCTGGCATGACGCGGTAGTGCGTTCTTTCAGTTTCGTATGCAGGGACGAGAGGGACGGAAGTCTCTGATCTCAGTCTGAGTAATGTCCGTGAGCGCAGATAAGAGATTATAAACGGTATAAAGACAGCATAGGAAGCTATAATGTATTTGATACTTATGCTCCGAAATACAGATCCGCCTGCGGGGATCCGGCAGGCGGATTTTTATATAAACGAAACTGTTGACGAATACGGAAAAAGATGTTATAATATAAGGTGATAATTTATGCACTGAACGGCATGAAAATGCCTGTTTTATTTCAGAAGGACGATGATATGAGAAGAATATTCAGAGCTATACCGGCTCTTATTACGGTTTTTGCGGTATTCTTCATGTTTTCCGTTCCCGCAGCCGCAGCTTCGCTGAACGGAATAAGCACATCTGTGACCGAAGCGGCTCCCGGTGACCGGTTTACTGTGTATGTCGATATACCCCGCAGCGCGAATGCGGATACCCTTTCCGTCCGCGTGGAGTATGACCCCTATGTGTTCAGTATAATTTCGTGGAGAGCCGATGTTCCGAATGCTGTATCCAACAGCGGTGACGGCTTCTTTGTAGTGACTTCCGCGAATGCGCAGAGAGCGATTGATCTCAGCAGAGGGCTTCGGTTTTACGCGGAAGCGGAGGTAAACAGGAACGCTCCTACCGGCAGATATGATTTCAGACTCGTGACATCAAGCGTTTCCTATGTAAAGGACAACGGATATGAGTTTGTTGAGCTCTGGTCACCCGCTGACCGCAATGCCGCAGTTCGTATTAACGGAAACGGGTCCGGTCCCATATTTACAACAACCACAAAGCGCGAGGAAGTCACGCAGCGCACAACCTCACGGACCGACGATACCCCCGACGAGATCGAGGAGGTATATGATCCCGACGATGAAACCGTTGACCCGCCCGATGAGGAGGACAGCATATACGATGATGAAGATGATCCGGACGACTGGTATGAGGAACTTGTCGATGAGGAGCCTGTCGATGAGGAACCGGCAGAAAGCGATATGCCGGAAACTGCCCGCGATGTGAAGATAACACTCGATTCACAGCTTTCCGGTCTTTCCGACGGTAAGATACGGCTTTCCACAAAATCCTACTTCTTCACGGAAGATACTGTCGTAGAGCTTCGGAACACCGATCCTTACGGTGCCGATGCACAGCATGCAGCGGCAAACCTTCTGCTTGAGAGCCACGACAGATATACATTCGACATAACACTTCGCGGAACCGAGACCGGCTCTCTGATCTCGACGCTTGGCAGCGGTTATATCGAGCTTGCGATTCCGCTTCCGGAGAGAATGAAGACATCTCCCGATGCGCTCCGCGTATATCACATCGCAGACGGATTTCCGAGACTTATCGCAAGCAGCATCACCTCCGAGGACGGCACGGCAAAGATATGCTTCCGCGCCAACTCGTTTTCGCCGTACATGATAATCGACACTGTGAACGAATACTACCCGGAGCCGGAGATCATCTCCGGAAACAGTACCGGCGGAAACGGGGGACGACCCATAAATCCCGCCACGGGAGTAGCTGCCGCGGTGATCATACCGTCGGCGATGATAGGTTGTGTGGTGCTTGCGAAAAAGTCGAAAAAAAGGAAAAGAGCGAAAAAATATCAGGGAGGGGAAGACGATGAGGAAACGCAGTAAGAGCGCTGCGGCGAGACGTGGGGCAGCAGTGTGGGCGGCAATAAGTATGATGCTTACGTTCCCGTGTGCTTACGGGAAAGGTTTTGATTTACCACTTCTCGGTATATCCGCGGGAGCAGAGAGCACAGGTACCTGCGGCGAGTCGTTGGTATGGGAGCTTGACGATGAGGGAACGCTGACGATAAGCGGAACCGGGGAAATGTATGATTGGAAGACGAGGGAGAGTCCGTTTTATAATAATCGTGATATTAAGACAGTAATTATCGAAGACGGTGTAACATTTATCGGTGGTTATGCTTTTCAGCAGTGTCAGAACATTACCGCTGTATCAATACCGGAAAGTGTAAAAGGTTTTGGTATATTTGCTTTCGCGTCCTGTAAAAGTCTTTCCGACATAAAACTGCCGGACGGACTTAATACTATAAGTCAAGGTCTATTCTATGAATGTTCCGCTCTTGAAAGACTGGATATTCCAAAGAGTGTTACATCAATTGGTCGGGCTGCGTTTGACTCTTGTTTTTCTATTGACGGTATTGTTATACCTGACGGTGTAACAATACTGCCGTATGATGTTTTTAATTGTTGCTCTAAACTCAGCGCTATAAATATTCCTTACGGTGTTACGAGCATTGATGATGTTGCATTAACGGGGTGCAGAAGTCTTACAAGTTTGGAAATCCCCGAAACTGTGACCTATCTTGGAGTTCAGAATTTTACCGGCTCGGGTATTACAGAGATAACCATTCCGAAAAGTGTTACCAAAATGGGATACGATCTGTTTTCATCCAGTAAAGTGACCGATATTTATTATACCGGTACCGAAGCTCAGTGGAAAGCAATTGATTATAATAATCTGATGAAAGCAAATGTAAAGAAAAAAAGTATTAACTCCTACTTACAGATAAGTGATGATGTTACTATCCATTTTCTCGGTGACACACCAGAGCCGGATAATGACCTCACGCTCGGCGGAGGTATCAGTGTTTCTTCCTCAACGTCAGACACTTGCGGTACATTTGAGCTGTATATAGATATTCCCGCTTCTGATAATTGGGCGGATGAGATATCGCTGAACGTGGAATTCGATCCGGAAGCATTTGAGGTAGTTTCTTGGTATTCAAACAACACTTCTTCACTGGATTATATCCAAAACATCATCAGCGGCGCATGGGTAGATCACGGAAGCGATTATCTGTCACTTACCGCGTCAAACAAAATACCGCTCATAGATCTCAGCAAAGGGATACATCTGACTGCCAAAATGAAGGTCAAAAACACAGCGTCTGTCGGAAATCACAGCATTACACTGAAAAAAGCCGATATTTGCAGATATGATGCTGAGCTTGACAAATACAGACATTTCTGGGAACCGGAAACCGAATATCTTGAAGTTTCTGTCATGAACGATGTTGTTTCGGGACATATCTCCGGTTACGGCGATAACAAGGGCATCATAACAGTCACGCTGTTTGATCCCGACGGCAGGGCGGTAAGCAGTATGACCGCGGTTGACGGAGATTATGTGTTCTCCGGACTTACTCCCGGCGCATCATATTCCGTGCGTGCTTCAATGCCGCGCTGTGCGCCGAGAACCGTCACTTTTACGGCAGGAGACTCTGTGACGGAGCAGAATATCGTTCTGCGAAAATACGGAGATGTGAACGGCGACACGTTCGTCGATGCAAAAGACGCAACACAGATAATGCGCTATGAAGTGGGAATGCCCTCGCTGATAAAAGGTGCGGACGATACGGTTGACACATATCTTCTGCAAGTCGCGGATATCATCGGGAGCGGGAAACCGTCCTCAAAGGACGCAACGCAGATACTGCGCTATGACGTAGGAATGACTTCGATATTTGACAGACTTGTATAACAGAACCGGGAGGATATGCTTTATGAAAAAGATCAGTCTTGCAAAAAAGATCGCTGCGTGTGCGGCTGCCATATGTATGGCTTTCGGAGTATTCGGTTCCGGCGCTCCGGAGATAATACCTTCACTCGGTATAGATGCCGGGGCGGAATATGTCATAGCCGAAGGAACAATCGGCAGCCTTTCCTGGATAATCGGCAATCTGGGGACCCTGCAGATAAGCGGTACCGGGGCTATGGAGGATTACGCCGATTCGGCTGACTCTCCTTTCTACAGCGGAGAATACGCCGAACTCGTTGAGAGAGTCATTCTGAAACCGGGCATCACTTCCATAGGCGATTACGCGTTTTACGGACTGCAGAACCTGGAGACAGTAACAATCCCCAATACAGTGACCCGCATCGGGAATGACGCTTTTGCGTACTGCACCGCACTTGAGAGTATAACTGTCCCGGAGGGAGTAAGGTATATCGGCTCCGCTGCTTTTTCAAGCACAGGTCTCAGATCCCTTACTGTACCGGACAGCGTTGAGGAGATCGCACAGTATGCTGTGACTGCCTGTGAGAATCTGAGTGACGTTTTTCTGCCTGCCGGGCTTGAGCGGATAGGAAAAGGAGCTTTTGCATACAACGACGCATTGGGAGATGTCTGGTATGACGGAAGCAAATCAGAATGGGACGAACTTTTCCGGCAGTACGACTTATATTTTAAGCAGGACATTGATGATTACCTCTTCCTTAAAGAGTCCGTGATGATCCACTATGATTATTCCGAGAGCGGTGATGACACGGATCCTGGCAGCGTAACTTATATCACCGGAGGCGGTATCAGCGCATCTGTGACAGACGCTGCGCCCTCCGGCACATTCACCGTGTACATAGATATCCCGGAATGTGAACATGATGCGGACACCGTATCGTTCAGAGCCACATTTGACCCTACCGTTTTTGAGGTGGTTTCGTGGTATTCCAATGAAGTGACGGACAGCAGATATGTCGGAAACATCATCAGCGGAAGTATGGTTAACTCCGGCAGCGGCTTTTTCAGCCTCTCCGCCACAAATGCGAAACATTCCATAGATCTTGGCAGCAGCATAAGACTGACCGCGACAATGAAAGTCAGGAGCACCGCTTCCGCGGGAAGCCACAGCATCGATATAACAAGAAGCAGCATCTCATACGTTGCAGACGGCGGACAGGAGAATATCGAGCTCTGGGATCCCGATAACAAGCACGTCAGCATCAATGTTACTGCCGGCAGGATCAGCGGAACGGTTACCGGATACGGAGATAACGAGGGAACTGTTACCGTACGGCTTCTCGATAAGAACAGGACAGTTCTCGATACCGTATATACGACAGACGGAAGTTATGTATTCAATAATGTTCAATCCGGACAGAACTATATTATTTCGGTATCAATGCCGAGGTGTGTTCCGGGGCAATTCAGCGTTGCTGCTTCAGCTTCATCGACAGTGCGGAATCTTACTCTCAGACGGTACGGAGATGTGAACGGCGACGGGTATGTTGATTCCAAGGATGCTGTGCAGATACTCCTCTATGATGTAGGCAAGCCTTCCCTCATAAGGGGCGAGGACGGGATAGTCGATGAATACCTTCTTTCCGTCGCAAAGGTCTGCGGAAACAGTACACTCACTGCAAAGGACGCTACGCAGATACTTCGCTATGCGGCAAATCTGCCTTCTGTATTTGATTTAATGGATTAAATGAATTATTTTATATTGACAACCGGATATTTTTGTATTATAATATTAATGGAAATGCTTTGGCATTAATGTAATCAGGAAAGGAAATGTTTAATTATGACTATTAACAAAAAACAGGACGGAAGCAAGCTTTCAATAGCTCTTGAGGGAAGACTTGACACTACTACCGCTCCCGAGCTTGAAAATGAGCTCAAGACATCTCTTGACGGTATCAGCAATCTTGTTTTTGATCTCTCTGCACTTGAATACATATCTTCTGCTGGACTCAGAGTACTGCTTTCCGCACAGAAGACAATGAATAAGCAGGGCGAGATGACTGTTACCGGAGCAAACGAGACCATCATGGAGATCTTTGATGTTACCGGATTCGTTGATATTCTTAATATCGAGTAATTTTTCAGCGTTGTCGTCTGAAACAAAGGAGTGTCTATGAAGGAACTAAAGATAGAAGCCCGGACGGAGAATCTTCCCGAGGTGCTCGGCTTTGTAGATACGCTCCTTGAGGAGCGGGAATGTAAGATGAAGCCGCAGATGCAGATCGATGTTGCTGTCGAGGAGATATTCGTAAATATAGCGCATTATGCATATACCGAGGGAGTTGGAGAGGCACGCATACAAGTGGACTTCGAGGGCGACCCTTTGTCGGTGGCTATTACGTTTATTGATCGCGGCATTCCATACGATCCGCTTGCGAAGGATGATCCCGATGTTACTCTTTCCGCTGCGGAACGCCAGATCGGCGGACTGGGCATCTATATGGTCAAAAAGAGTATGGACGAAGTGCTTTACAGCCATGAGGACGGCTGCAATATCTTTACAATAAAAAAGAAGATATAGCCTGTCCCGTAAAAGTTAAAACAAGAAAATGCTGCTGTTTTTGTACAGCAGCATTTTTATATTGATCGGTTGTTTTTATCAGCGTATCAGCGCAGAGCAGCATAAACGGTGTTGACTGCGCATCTTGACAGCCGGGTAGTGCCTGCACCGCAGCGCTGGATAAACAGTGTGACCGACAGCTTCTCCGATGTGTCGCAGAGCAGGTAGGTCCCGGTCCAGCCGTCCCAGCCGAATGCACCTTCCGAGGCGATTAGTCCCGCTTCATTCCGGTCCTCCAGCATTCTCATCAGATTTCCGTAGCCGAATCCGCGGACGGAATCCCAGTTAAGAGTACGGCGCTGTTCCGGCGAAAGCCCGTTCTGACGCATCATATCCACTGTTTTTCTGCTGATTATACCTGCGGTGCCGTAAGCAAGTTCCGCGCCGAGTTTCGAGTAATCGGACGCAGTAGAGAACAGCCCCGCGCCGCCGGAATGGAAGGCGGGTTCGGTATCATAGTCGTATATGCACAGGTTCACATAATCCGGCTTCTTACGGGAACTTCCGGCTCCCTCATAAAGAACGGCAAGCCTGTCATGCTTCTCCGGCGGAACAAAGAACGCAGTATCGTCCATTCCGAGCGGGGAGAAGATGTTCTTCCGCATAAATTCGCCGAGATCGGTGTCGGAAGCCTTCTCTATGACCGCGCCGAGGATATCGGCAGACGCTCCGTACATCCACTCGCTTCCCGCAGGGTACAGAAGAGGGCATTTCCCGGCTTCCTCAGCCCATTCCTGCGTTGTCATGGAGTGACCTTCCCTGATGCTTGCGTCAAGCCTTCCCCAGAGTGAATCGGTCTCCGTGCTTCCTTCACGTCCGGCTCCGGGGTAGGGGATACCCGAGGTCATGTTCAGCAGGTCGCGGATCTTTACAGGCGGGCTGTCGATTTTCTTCCCGTCCTTGATAAAGAACGGGCGGGAGAACTCCGGAATGTACCACGAAAGCTCGTCCGCAGTGTCCAGAATGCCGCGCTCAACGAGCAGCATACAAGCAACCGAGGTTGCCACTTTGGTGCATGAAAAAGCGCGGCAGATCGTATTTTCCGTGAAAGGAACGGTGTTTTCAGCGTCGGCGAGTCCGGCATTGTGAGTAAAAACAGTCTTTCCGCCGATATTCACGACTATTGAAGCGCCGGTCTCCTCTCCCGAAGCAGCGGCTCTGTCGAGAGCCGCCGAAGTTTTGTCGAATGTCATAGCTTTCCTCCGCCGAGGGCATCACACTGCTTCTTTGATGTCGTCACCGAGGTAGATGTCGTCGAGCCACGCGTCGTAGATGCAATCCGTCTTGGTTTCGAGAATGTCCTTGGTGATGCGGCAGCCGAAATAATCGTCCTCCCAGCTTGTGATGCCGTCATTATCGTAATCAAATCCGAAATTTGCACACATAATAAAGCCTCCTTCTGCATTATCACCGCATTTTTGCGGTGCTTCTTTTCCTTTTGTGGCTTTATTATATCATATCAGATGTTCAGAAGTTATACAACTGAAAACTTTTCTGAAAAATTTTAAAGAAATGTTACCATTTCCGATACCGGCTTGCGCAGAGCATGGCGTTCGGAAGGCTCCATATCTATGCCGCTTACGGGGAGGAGTCCTACCATGCTGTAATCTTTCGTCTCCGGGAAATGCTCCGCAAGGGCATCCGGGTCGAAATGACCGATCCATGTGGAGCCGTAGCCGAGATCGTGTATTTCAAGCATCATGTGGGTTATTACGATAGCCGCGTCGATATCCGCAATGTTCTTCTGGTCGAAAGGACGCACCCACGCGTGTGTCGGGTCTGCTCCGACAGCGAAAATGACCTTTGCAGGCTCGATGAATTTCATTTTTGTGCATGACAGCAGCTTTTCGCGGGCTTCCGCGCTTCTGAATGCCCAGATCTTTACCGGCTGGAAGTTTACGCCGGTGGGCGCGGCAATACCGGCTTCTATGATCTTGTTTATATCCTCCTCCGGGATATCGCAGCCGTTAAATCTGCGCACAGAGTATCTTGCCTTAGCGAGTTCGAGAAAGTCTTTCATGATATGCCTCCGAAATATATAAATTTTATCTGTATTATACCATAAACAGAGGTTCAAGGCAAGGGTTATCAAATAAAATGAAAAAAATTTGAAAAAACTATTGACAACCGGAGGAAAAAGTGATATAGTATGTTTAGCACTCGGGGAGATAGAGTGCTAACACTCAGCAGCCAAGACTGCTAAACTGTATTGACTTGAACGCGCAGAAAGGAAAGAAGGCGGGAAAGTGGAAAGAAGAGCGTATAAGATACTCGATACCATAGTTGACGAGTATATCCGCACAGGTGAACCGATAGGCTCGAAGGCAGTTCAGGAACTGCTCGATATTCAGGTGTCGTCCGCCACTATCCGCAATGAAATGGCTGCTCTCGAACAGCAGGGACTGCTTGAACACCCGCACACTTCCGCAGGACGTGTTCCCACTTACAAGGGATTAAGGCTTTATATAAGCAGGCTTGCCGAAAAGCAGATACCCGAAGCTGACAGGCAGAAGATAGACCGGATATTCGAGGATATGGAGGGCATGACCGATGAGGTCATAATCGAGAACGCGGCAAGAGCTCTCGCGGACATAACAAAATGCGCGATAGTTTCAGCCAATGACGCGAACAAGTTCTCGGTCATAACCAAAGTCGAGGTCATTCCTACCGGGCGAAGAATGTATGTCCTGATGATGATGACGTCGGGCGGCGGAGTAAAGAACCGCGTTTGCCGGCTGTCGTTCGATCTTACCCATGAACAGATGGATTTCTTCCGGGATTTCGCTAACAATAATCTGCAGGGCTTAAACCTTACCGAGCTGTCGGACGCGTATATCGACAATCTTTCGGCAGCGCTCGGAAGCTATATGATAACGCTGTCGCCGCTGCTGAAAGGCATCGCGGAGCTGTCGGCGGATATGATGAACGAGAGCGTGCATATCGAGGGCGAAGAAAACCTTATCGAATGCAGCGAGCTGAAAGGCACAGAGATAGCCGCGGTGCTCCGGAAGAAAGATGAACTCACAAAGGCGTTCGACAATACCTTCTCCGGCATAAACGTGCTGTTCGGGCAGGAAAATGATACCTTCGTCATCTCGAACTCCAGCATGATAACCGGAACATTCAGCAAGGACGGAGAAAGTGCAGGAGGCTTCGGAGTCATAGGACCGATGAGGCTTGAATATAAAAAGATCATTCCTTATATAGAATATTTCACCGATAAAGTAAGCGACCTTCTCTCAAGAGACGGCGGCGATTCGGAAGGAGATGATTTTACCGATGAAAAGGAGGAAGAGAAAATTGAGTGAGAAAAAAGATGAAGAGATCCTTGAAGAGGAGACTGTGAAAGAAGCGGAGCCCGCCGAAGAAACAGAAACCGCAGATACCGCAGAGGAAAAGGCGGATTCGAAGGACGCTGAGATAGCGTCGCTGAAAGACCAGCTGATGCGCAACATGGCGGAATACGACAACTACCGCAAGCGTACTGCTAAGGAAAAGACGGAGATGATGCCGGATATAACCGCGAGAGTGGTGGGAGAGTTCCTCCCGGTGCTCGACAACCTCGAAAGAGCGCTGGCGGCTGACTGCTCGGACGAAGGATACAAGAAGGGCGTGCAGATGATCTACGACTCCTTCAACGAGACTCTTGAAAAGCTCGGAGTAGAGAAGGTGCCGACAGAGGATTTCGATCCGTCAATGCACCAGGCAGTCCAGCAGGTGCAGAGCGATGACCACGAAAGCGGCAAGATCGTTACAGTGTTCCAGAACGGCTATCGTATAGGGACAAAGGTGCTGAGATTCGCAATGGTCTCGGTGGCGCAGTAGCAGTAAATATTGACAGCCGCACAAAGCGGCATAACATCAATAAATATATAAATTGAACGGAGGCAACCATTATGGCTAAAATCATAGGAATCGACTTAGGTACCACAAACTCGTGCGTATCTGTTATTGAGGGCGGCGAAGCTACCGTCATCACAAACAGCGAGGGAAGCAGAACAACTCCTTCCGTCGTTGCATTCACAAAGGACGGCGAGAGACTTGTAGGTCAGCTCGCAAAGAACCAGGCAGTAACAAACCCCGAAAGAACTATCATCTCCATCAAGCGCCACATGGGCAGCGATTACAAGGTAGATATCGACGGAAAGAAGTACACTCCCCAGGAGATCTCCGCGATGATACTCCAGAAGCTCAAGACCGAAGCTGAAAACTACCTCGGCGAGAAGGTAACGGACGCTGTTATCACAGTTCCCGCTTACTTCACCGACTCACAGCGTCAGGCTACAAAGGATGCCGGTCAGATCGCAGGACTCAAGGTCCACAGAATCATCAATGAGCCTACGGCTGCTGCACTTGCATACGGCATAGACAAGGAGAATGATCAGAAGATCGTTGTATATGACCTCGGCGGCGGTACATTCGATGTATCCGTTATCGAGATCGGCGACGGTGTTCAGGAAGTTCTTGCAACAGCAGGTAACAACCGTCTCGGCGGCGATGACTTCGACCAGAGAATAATCGACTACCTCGTTGCTGAATTCAAGAAGAGCGACGGAACAGACCTCAAGAACGACAAGTTCGCTATGCAGAGACTGAAAGATGAAGCTGAAAAGGCGAAGATCGCACTTTCCAACTCCACTTCCGTAAATGTAAATATCCCGTATATTACAGCTGACGCGACAGGCCCGAAGCACCTCAACGTAACTCTTACAAGAGCGAAGTTCAACGAACTTACAGCTGACCTTGTAGAAGCTACAATGGGACCGCTGAAACAGGCTGTAAGCGACAGCGGACTCAAGCTGAGCGAGATCGACAAGATCCTTCTCGTCGGCGGCTCAACAAGAATCCCCGCAGTTCAGGACGCAGTCAAGAACTACCTCGGCAAGGAGCCGTTCAAGGGCATCAACCCCGATGAGTGCGTAGCAATGGGTGCTGCACTCCAGGGCGGTGTTCTCAATAAGGAAGTAACAGGTCTCCTGCTCCTCGATGTAACACCTCTGTCACTCGGTATCGAGACACTCGGCGGCGTTTGCACGAGAATGATCGAGAGAAACACAACTATCCCGACAAAGAAGACACAGGTATATTCCACAGCCGTTGATAATCAGCCCAGCGTTGATATCAATATCCTCCAGGGTGAGCGTGAATTCGCAAAGGACAACAAGTCCATAGGTACCTTCCGTCTCGACGGAATCGCTCCCGCTCCCAGAGGTGTACCGCAGATCGAGGTTACGTTCGATATAGACGCGAACGGTATCGTCAACGTTTCCGCAAAGGATCTCGGCACAGGCAAGGAACAGCACATCAGCATCACAGCTTCCACCAACATGAGCAAGGAAGATATAGACAAGGCTGTCAAGGAAGCGGAAGCATACGCTGCCGAGGACGCAAAGAAGAAGGAAGAGATAGATGCCCGCAATGAGGCTGACCAGATGGTATATCAGGTAGAGAAGTCCATGAACGACTTCGGCGATAAGGTAACACAGTCCGACAAGGACGCTGTGAACCCGAAGCTCGATGCGCTCAAGGAAGCTCTCAAGGGCAGCGACATCAACGCTATCAAGAACGCCAAGGACGAACTCCAGAAGGCTTTCTACGAAGTAGCACAGAGAGTATATCAGCAGACAGGCGGACAGCCCGGAGCAGCAGGCCCCGACGTACAGGGCGAGGGAACAAGCTCCATGGGCGGCAATCCCGACGACAACATTGTTGACGCGGATTTTAAAGATGCCAACTGATAAAAAGATCCTATAACGAAGCAGGGTGCTGTCGGGTATTTTGCCCGATAGCACTGTGCTGTATTTCACAACAGTCACTCCGCAGTACGGAGTGAGGAGGTAAGTATGGCGGAAAAACGTGATTATTATGAGGTCCTCGGCATACAGAAGGGCGCTACGGAAGACGAGATAAAGAAAGCCTACCGTAAAATGGCGAAGATGTACCACCCCGATCTGCACCCGGACGATCCTCAGGCAGCGGAGAAATTCAAGGAAGTAAACGAAGCTAACGACGTTCTTTCCGATCCGCAGAAAAGACAGAGATACGATCAGTTCGGACATGCCGGCGTCGATCCTTCCTACGGCGCAGGAGGACCCGGCGGGTTCGGAGGATTCGGCGGTTTCAGCGGCGGATTCTCGTCGGAAGACGGCATAGACCTCGGAGATATCTTCGACTCATTCTTCGGCGGCATGGGCGGTTCTTCGAGAGCAAGTTCAAACCCGAATGCTCCGAGACGCGGCTCCGATATATCAACAAGCTATACGATCAGCTTTATGGAAGCCTGCAAGGGCGTCTCCGCAAACATCGAAGTCAACCGCTCCGAGGTTTGTGATACATGTAACGGAAACGGCGCACAGCCGGGTACGACGCCCAAGACCTGCTCCGAGTGCGGCGGCACCGGAAAGATACGCTTCACGCAGCGTACCCTTTTCGGCAGTATGCAGTCCACACGGGCATGTACCAAGTGCGGCGGACGCGGCAAGACCATAGATTCTCCGTGCCAGACCTGCCGCGGTACGGGACGCGTACAGAAGAGGCAGACCGTTACAGTAAATATCCCTGCCGGCATAGATGACGGACAGATACTCCGGGTCGCAGGGCAGGGCAATATGGGACAGAACGGCGGTCAGCGCGGCGATCTCAATGTCAAGATCTTTGTAAAGAAGGACGCTCTCTTTGAGAGAAAGGGCTTCGATATCTGGACGGAGATCCCGATAACATACTCCCAGGCGGTGCTCGGCGATGAGATAACCGTGCCGACTATCGACGGAAATGTTACTTACACCGTTCCGGCGGGAACGCAGCCCGATACCATTTTCAGACTCCGCGGAAAGGGCGTTCAGCGTCTCCAGCGTGACGGAAGAGGTGACCAGCTCGTCAAAGTGGTTCTGGAAGTGCCGAAAAACCTCAACAAGAAGCAGAAGGACGCTCTTATAGCGTTCTCCGAGCAGCTCACAGAAAAGAACTACGAAAAGAAGAGCGGATTCTCGGAAAGACTGAAAAAGTTTACCGACGATCTCAAAAAGAATTTCGGAATGTGATATCGGCTCCCCGTGCTCAGCTGAATGTGGATGCGGGGAGCATATTTATGTGCAAACATATGGTCAAAACTAACAAAATTCAATCGCTGAATTAAGTCAAAGTTACAAAATCTTGCTAAAATATTTACATTTTGCTTTTTTTGTGATATTATATATTAAATGGTGATTACCCATACATCATATTGAATTGGAGCGTGTTCTACAGATATGAAAGTCAAAATGAAACTGATGATCGTTGCCGCATTACTTCTTATTGTTACTATGGCAGCTTTCAGTGTGTTCCTCAATCTCCAGCTCTCGTCAACGTCACAGTCGATGTTCGACAAGTACCTTGCCGATGTGTCCACGATGCAGGCGTCAAACCTTGACCGCTACACCAAGGATATCACCGACAGATACAACACTATCACAGCTTTGCCCGCTGTACAGAAGTTCACTTCCGGTACATTCAGCTCCGGAAGCGCAGAATATACCGCTGCGGAGAATGCGTTGAACTCTCTCGTTACAAGCGGTACACTCACAAGTGCTGTTGTTTATGACAGCAGCAACAATATAGTGCTCAAGGCCGGTGCTGTTGCAGAAACCGTTACAAATGCCGCAGGAGCTTGTGAGGTAAACGCGCAGGATAATGTTCCCGTATTCTTCAACGAGGACGGAAAGAACTCTTACGGAGTTTCGGTTAAGAGCAAGGTAAACAACTATAATGTTGGTCTTGTGTTCAAGAACACAGGTGTCTCCAATATTATCAAGCAGTCCAAGGGACTTGTTTTCGTAGTTGATCCCCTCAATTCGATCGCAACAGGCGTTGCTGGTGAAACTTACGGCGGAAACTACGATCAGAACGATGCTACCGCACAGTGCGCACCTTATAAGGACGCCGTAAAGGCAGCAACTGCCGTTCCGTCCAAGAACTACAATGCGGACGGTACTGTAGTGGCTTATGTTTCGGCTGCTGACAGCGGCTGGAAGTCGGTTTCCTACCAGGAAACAGCAAGAGCTATCCAGGCTTCTTCCTCAAGCTACGGTGCAGTTACAGGCGTTGCAGTCGCACTTATCATAATCTTCCTCGCAGCAGCGATCATTCTTATCGTGATCGTAACAAAGCCCCTCTACAAAATACAGGATATACTTATCAAGATCAGCCGCGGCGATCATGATGCGCGTGTGGATATAATGTCCAAGAACGAGTACGGCGATCTTGCACGAGTATTCAATGATATCGTCGATAACATCATCGTCAGCGAGTCCCGTTACAGAACGATCATCGACATGTCCGACAATATCATCTTTGAATGGAACCTTTCTACAAAGGAAGTTACATTCTCCAACAACTTCAACAAGAAGTTCAGCTACCGCGCTCCTTCCGATCACTTCGCGGACAGCTTCCTTATCAAGTGTAAGGTCCACCCCGAAGATGCTGACAGATATACTGCTGACCTCCAGAAGCTTGAAAAGGGCGAAAACTTCAAGCACAATGAGTACCGTATCAAGAACATCTACGGCGATTATATATGGGTACTTATCCGTACATCGTCCATTCTTGACCAGGAAGGCAAGACTATAAAGATCGTCGGCGTTATAGTTGATATCGACCGTGCAAAGAAGAGCGAGAATGTTCTTACGGCACGAGCTTCCTTCGACTCCCTCACAAACGTATTCAACCGTGAGACTATCGAAGTTGCGATCAACAACGAGATCGAGCTTATAGCTGCAAGAAAGAGCGAATTCGCTATCCTGTTCGTTGATATCGATGACTTCAAGTTCTACAATGACCAGTACAGCCACGCAACCGGTGACCAGGTACTCCGCTTTACCGCTACGACTCTTAAGAATGCGGTTGGCGATAAGGGTATGGTAGGACGTTACGGCGGCGATGAGTTCATTATCTGTATCAAGGACGCTGACACCAACGATCCGTCGCTTATTGCCGAGAGCATACTCAAGACCCTTAAAGAAGGCTTTGACAGCGACTCCGGAGATCACTTCACAGTCAATGTTTCTATCGGTATTTCCGTTATCAGAGACAACACCAAGAGAGTTGAAGAGATCATCGGTCAGGCAGATGACGCGATGTACAAGATCAAGAAGTCCGGTAAGTCCAACTTCGGTTACCTCGAGACTTAATTATAAAGGATCTGAAAAGCAGTACAGTAAATCTGTACTGCTTTTTTATTTTTGTTGCAATATATCTCTGAATGTGGTATAATTAATATCAGTAATTAATTACATGACCCGGTTCGCCGGGCAGGTGAAAGACGAATTGTCGCAGGAGGGCAGCATGGATATCAGACAGGCAAAGGCATCGGATCTTGATGCGGTTAAGGAAATAACCCACAAAACGATCGCGGAGATTTACCCGCATTATTACCCCGCGGGAACCGTCACATTCTTCATCAGGCACCACAGCATCGAAAGCATTTCTGCCGATATCTCGGAAGGCTGTGTTCATCTGATCTTCGATGATGAACAGAAGGCAGTGGGTACAGTAACCATAAAGAAAAACGAGATATGCAGGTGGTTTGTTCTTCCGAAATATCAGGGCAGGGGATACGGCAGGAAGCTGATCGACTTTGCGGAGAACGAGATCGGTAAATCCTATGATGAGATCAAAGTTGACGCATCGCTTTCCGCGAAAACGATATATCTTGAACGAGGTTACAAAGAAACGGAGTACCACTGTGCAGATTCGTTTTTCGGCGATCATCTCTGTTATGATGTAATGAAAAAGAAGATAGAAAAATGAGGTGGTATTATGTCAGCGAAAGAACATATCACAGCTCCTTCCGGTTACACTTCCGGAGAATATGCAGTAGGGACAGAGTGCTTTACCATAGTCGATAAGGGCAGAAAAATGGTTGTTGAGGACGGCACAGAGGACAGAAAGATCGCCGTAAGAATGTACTATCCTGTAAACAGGGAAGCTTCAGCGGGAAAGAAATACGCGGCGATATTTTCAGATGCAAAAAAGGCTGCGCTTATCAAAGCGTATCACATAAGAAATGTCAGTGATGATATGAACTGCGCCGAGTATTACGAAGATGTTCCGATCGTTTCAGACAGGAAATTCCCGCTGATAATGTTCAGCATGGGATATAATTCTTATGTCGAGTGCAACACATTTCTGCTGTGCGCACTTGCGAGCCGCGGCTATATAGTCGCTTCTGTCGGTCATGCTCACGAAGCCCTTGAGAACGATTATGATGACGGAACGACGGATCTGTTTGACAAGCGTATAAATAAAGCGATGTACACAAGCATGGCAGGTGCGGTACTCGCTCAGAACAAGCTTATGAAGAAGAAACTCGGATATGCCGAAGCTGATGAAAAGTTTGACGAGTTTCAGAACAAATACACCCCGTTTCTGAAAGGTCGGACAAAGGAGTGGGGAAAAGATATCGAAAAAGCAGTTGAAGCAGTGAAGGAAAGATATGCCGAAAGCATTGATCTCAGCCGCGGTATAGGTGTTACCGGGCATTCCCTCGGCGGCTGCACGGCATACTATCTCTGCCGCAGTAATGACGAATTTTCCTGCGGTATCAATATTGATGGTGTGCTGTTCGGTGATTTTCCGGAAGAGACAATGGAAAAGCCGTTCTGTCAGATAAGCTGCCGGCAGAATGTAAATGCAGAGACAAAACCGCTGCTGAATACGAATGCCGATACATATCACGTCATTTTTGATGATATGGCACACATAGGATTCACTGATGCGAAGTTCTTTATTCCCGTTAAGTTCATTTCTGGAAAGCTCGAACCGAAAGAAATGTTCAGACATCTCGAATACTGCCACATCACCTTTTTCGACAAGTACCTTAAAGGCAAAGATATTTCTTTTGACGGCTTGCAGTCGGAGAAGGTCAAGTATAAGAAAAAAAAATTGAGAATAGCGGAGTAAAAATATGAGCGGGATAGTTCTGTATCAGTCAAAGTACGGCGCAGCGAAGAAATACGCGGAATGGATATCGGAGGAAACCGGATTTGGGTGCATCGAGCTGAAAAAAGCCGGCATAAAGCAGACTGCCGATCATGATACGTTGGTTCTGTGCGGCGGTATCTATGCTTCCGGCATTTCCGGGCTTTCCTTTCTCAAAAAGAACATAGGCAGGTTATCCGGCAAAAAGATCCTTGTATTCTGCTGCGGTGCTTCTCCCTATGATGAAGGCGCATTTGAGCAGATAAGAAATCACAATATGAAAGAAGCGCTTGCAGAGATCCCGCTGTTCTACGGACGGGGTTCCTTTGACATGGAAGCTATGTCGTTTACGGACAGAACGCTGTGCGGTATGCTGCGGAAAGCGGTTGCCAAAAAGGCTCCCGAAGACCTCGAAGTATGGGAAAAGGCGCTTATGGAGGCAGGCGGCAGCAAGTGTGACTGGACGGACAGAAAGTACATTGAGCCGGTGATCGGATACATAAAAACGCATTGATCTCTGTATCCTGCATTATGCCGCTGTCGCAGTTCTGCAAAAGAGTGACGGCATCACAGTATAAAAACAGCTTCAGAGCGCATAGAAATGCGTTCCGAAGCTGTTTGTGCTATATATCGTTCCGCTTGTCGATAATAAATTTCATGCTGTGGTATTTTGAAGCTGCATCTTCAAATCCCAGTGATCTGTAAAGATGATAACCTGCATCTGTAGCTTTCAGCTCCACGAAATCAAGCTTCATTCTTTCGGACTCGGCAAGCATCATTTTTATAAGTCCGCCCGCAATACCTTTTCTTCTGAACTGCGGTCTTGTATATACATTCAGAACGGTTCCGGTCCTGCCGTTGATGAATGAGGGATTCGGAGGCTTTTCCGAAATGTACAGAAAGCAGCAGCCGGCAATGATACCGTCAGTCCTGCATATATAAACCAAAAGATCCTTGTTCAGATGATCTCTGAAATAGGAGGGAAGGCTGTCCTCCATAATCCGTAATTTATCCTCCGGTATGTCGCCGTGATCTTCGGTCAGATACCCGATCCTTAGATCCGTCAGTTCTTTTATATCTTTGGTCCCGGCTTTTTCGTAAACCATGAAATACCTCATCTGCACAAAATTTCACGGGTCAATTCTTTTCCCCGAAAGTATCCGTACCGTCTCAAACAGCCCCTTGTGTTTAAGCTCTCTCGGCTCGAAACGGATAAGCGAGTAAACGAGCTGCATCACAAGACCGGCTCCGAATGGACTGATAAGCGTGCCGATACCGACTTGTCCGCCGAGAAGCCAGCCGACAAGCAATACTCCGCTCCACAGCAGCACTTCCACAATCCCTATCGGTATTTTCGGCAGACGTTTGCCGAGCGCTACCAGAAGCGCGTCACGGGGACCGCAGCACTGTTCCGCGCTCATATATATCCACATACCCAGCGCCATAAAAACAAATCCCGCCAGCATTACAGCAATGCCGATCCAGATGTTTTCGTTAGGCGGAAGCGGATCCACGGAATTGAACATCTGCACGAAATTGCCGGTAAGCAGCGCATCTATTACCGTTCCGAAGCCTATCCGCTCTTTCAGCAGAACATCTATTATCAGAATTGTCACCGCTATTATCGTCATGGAAATCCCATAGTTGAAGGGGGTGTGATTTGCAATTCCCATACCGAGGCAGTCCCACGGAGCAAGCCCGATATTGGCGTATATGGTAAGATGCACACCGAACGAAAAAACCAGCAGTCCTGCCACTATTTTCAGCCAGCCGAGAATGATCCCGCTGCGTTTGTTGTTTTCAGTTTTCATTGTCTTTTCTCTTTTTGTTTATATGAATTTAAGAATATCCGCAGGTTCGGCGGCTATGTATGATGCGCCGGCTTCCTGAAGTTCTCCGAGATCGCCGTAACCGTAAAGCACGCCTATTGAATCTATGCCGTTTTCGTTTGCGCCTGTAATATCGTGCTTTCTGTCACCGATCATTACCGCTTCCGTTTCTGAAACTGTACCGCACTGTTCCAAAGCGTACTTTATGACATCTGCCTTTTTGCTCCGGCTGTCGTCCATTGTCGCACCGGCAACATGATCGAAATACCCGTAAAGCCCGAAATGTTTCAGAATACGCACGGCAAATACTTCCGGCTTTGATGTGGCAACGGCGAGAATTCTGCCGCGCTCTTTCAGCTCTTTAAGCAAGTCTGTGATACCGTCATACACTGTGTTTTCAAATATTCCGGTGTCCTTGAAATATTCGCGGTAATACTTGACCGCAAGTTCGCTCTGTTCGCGCGAAAAGCCGTAGAAAATCTCAAACGACTCTTTCAGCGGAGGACCTATGAATCTGTACAGAGAGGTCCTGTCGCTTTCCGATATGCCGAATTTTCTCAGCGAATATATGACCGAGTTTGTTATCCCGACACCGGGATCGGTCAGCGTACCGTCGAGATCAAAAAGTATGTATCTGTACATTGCGTCTCCTTTGCGCCGAATATCATCGGTGACCCGTTTCATGGTAAAACAATAATAGCACATTTTCCTTCATTTATCAATACATTTTGTTGATTTTCAGCGTCCGAAGTGGTATAATTGATACAGAAAAAACGGAGGCGTGCTTATGGAACATGAACGTATAATCCACATATATGACTATCTGTGCAGAAACACCGATGAGGAGCACAGCGCTACCTGCAAGGATATACAGGATCACCTTGCGAGGACTGCGAACCTTACCGATGTGTCACCGCTCACCATACGCCGGGATATAGACAGGCTCTGTGCAGCCGGCAACGATATCCGAAGGGTAAACGGTCCGCATAACACTGCGATGTACAGCCTTATCGACAAGGGCTTCACATTCAACGAGATACGCTTTATGGTAGATTCGATCTCTATCAACAAGTTCCTTTCCGCTGAGCAGAAAAAGAAGCTTATACACAAGTTCGAGGGTATGTGTACAGATGCTGAGATACGCAATCTTATAAGCCGTATATCGCTCAACAGCAGCGCGGCGCCGTCTCTTGACCTGCTTGAAAATCTCGACAAGATACACCGGATAATCTCCGAACGCCGTAAGATTAATTTCCAGTACGGCAAGTTCGACACGAAAAAGCAGATGAACTATTACAGCAAGAGCCGCGAGATGATCCCGGTACGCGTCGTTTACTTCGACGAGCATTTCTACCTGCGCTGCTTCAACGAGGAAAACGAGCAGTTCCGCACATACCGCATCGACCGCATGAAGAATATTGTCAGCGGTGCAAAGAGCCGGAAGAAGATCCCGGATGACATGAAGTATGACGGATTTGTTGCGGATATGTTCGCTCCCGATCATTTCGAGTACGTTACACTGCGTGTCAAGCGGTATCTGCTTGACGAGATGCTCGAACAGCTGGGTGAATACGGCAGTTTCAGCGATGACAGTGACAATGCGGACAGCGTTCTCGTCCGCGTAAAAGCCGGTATAAATGACAGGTTCTGTCTGTGGGTGCTGAAATACGGCGAAAGTGTGGAGATCGTAAGACCGGCAGCTGTGCGCAAAAGCTTTTCGGAGCTTTTGAAAAGCATTTCAAAGATGTATTCGTAACATTGATATCGGGAATTCCCCCGGTAACGAAGAAAACAGACTGTTATGCAGAGATAAAGGAGCGCATATTTTGAGGATCATTATTGCGCCCGCAAAGCAGATGCGGGTCGATACAGACACATTCGGAAATACCGGAACACCCGTTTTTATGGAAAAGACAGAGACGCTGAAGCAATGGATCGCAGGTCTGACGTATGAGGAGCAGAAGAAGCTCTGGGAATGCAATGACAGGATAGCTGCTCTGAATTCCGAACGGTTTGCGAAAATGGATCTGTATAGGGAGCTTACTCCCGCGATACTTGCTTATGACGGGATACAATATACATACATGGGTTCGACGGTTTTTGATACAGATCAGTATGAGTATATTCAGAAGAATCTTCGTATCCTTTCCGGTTTTTACGGCGTTTTGAAACCGATGGACGGGGTAGTGCCGTACCGGCTTGAAATGAATGCGAAGATCGGACTTGACGGTTACAGAAGCTTATATGATTTCTGGGGCGGCTTGCTTTACCGTGAGGTCATTGATAACAGCCGTATCATAATCAATCTTGCATCTGCTCAGTACGCAAAGTGTATCGGAAAATACCTTCAGCCCGGTGACAGATATATAACATTTGTTTTCGGTGAGACATCGCCGGAAAATGAAGAGGAAGTTGTCCAGAAGGGCGTTTACTGCAAAATGGCAAGAGGAGAAATGGTGCGGTTCCTTGCAGAGACAGACGCAAAGTCTCCCGAACAGGCGAAAGAGTTCCGCTGGAGCGGTTACAGCTTTGAAGAAAGCCTTTCCGACGACGGCACTTATTATTTTGTAAGGAAGCAGGGAAAAGACAGATCACGGAATTGACAGACGGTGTTTTCCGATGTATAATGCTTGTATTGAATGGAGGAAAAAGAATGAATAAGGTATGGGAATTGCTGAATAAGGACGATACGGTAGTTCTGTTCGATGTTGACGGAACGCTCACAAGCTACAATTACGGAGAATACCACGCGCACCATGAACTTGACTTCACGCCGGAGTTCAGAGATGTAAATATCTATGCCGACTGCAAACGGCTTATCCCTATGTACAACTACATACAGAAGCATGGGACGGACAGGATTTTCTGCATTTCCAAAGAGCCTCACGGACATGAGAAGTGGAAATCGGAGATGCTCGGCAGACTTTACGGGATACCGGAAAGCCACTGCTACTATACGCTTGAATATGATGAGAAGCCGGCTCTTGCGGAACGTATCGTAAATGAGCATTTCGGAGACTTTCCGCCCGAAAAGGTAGTCTGCATTGACGACAGCGATGTCACACTCGGAATGTATATGAAGCAGACGAAATTCTGCACAGCTCACCCTATGATATTCATGGAGAATATACAGTATATTTATTAATTATACAGCATTTCTGTAAATAAACGCGAAGCGATCAAAAGTCTTTGGAAAGGGGTCTGTCGAAGGTTTCTCTTATCGCCGCGTCCTTGCGGCGTTTTGGAAACCTTCTGTACGACTTCCTGTCGTAGGGGAGAACCTTTCTTCAGAAAGGTTTCCCCCAATCTCAAGCGAAGCGACCTCTTGAATAGACTGAAACGGCACGGGAAACCCGTGCCGTTGTTAATTACCAGTTTTTCAGAAAATCGGGGATACTGTATGTAAATCCTCCGAGCTTTGCTTCAAATTCATCGAGGGGGAGTGGCTTGTCGAAGTAAAATCCCTGTGCTATGCGGCATTCGTTGTCCTTGAGGATCTCAAGCTGTTTCTCCGTTTCAACGCCTTCTGCCACGCAGTCCAGCCCCATAGCCTGCGCCATTGCAACAACGTGTCTGAACATAAGCTCTGTTACGCCGTAGTTTTCCTCTGAGGGAATGAAGCACCGGTCAAGCTTCATAACGTCCCACGGTATCTCGCGGATAAGGTTGAGGGAGGAGTAGCCCACGCCGAAATCGTCAACAGCAATGGAAATGCCTTCCTTCTGCAGGTCATCTGCGATACGCTTCAGATTGGTGTATTCCACTTCGGTGGTGGTCTCGGTAAGCTCAAGCTCGATAAATCTGTGCGGTACTTTGTTGTCGCTGATTATCTTCATAAGATGTTCTGTGAGATCCACATCAACAAGATGCTTGCGAGACAGATTTACAGACACCTTTACAACATTCTTCCCCTCGTTAAGCCAGCGCCTTATGTCCTTGCAGACCGCGTCGAGCATATAGAAATCAAGCAGGCATATATCGGTGCTTTTTTCGAGTATAGGCACGAAGTCAACGGGCGGAACTGTCTTATCTCCGATGACCCAGCGGCAGAGCGCTTCCGCCCCCACGATCTTTCCGGTGGTGATATCTACTTTCGGCTGATAGAAAGCCTTGAACTCGTTTTCTTTGAGAGCATCACGGAAAAATCTGCGGATGCGCACTTCCTTTTCTTTCTCTACATGAATCTTTTCGGTGTAATAAACGATTGAATCGCCGTTGAATTCATATTTTGCGTCCTGCGCGGCGCTTCCGACATTGTTGATAATTTCGTCAGGGCGCTCGAAAACATAATCGTCCGGGATAACATATATTCCGGCGCTGGCGGAAACAAGAACGCGCTTTTCGTCCTGCTTGTCGTAGATAACAGGGAATCCTTCAAGTATCTGGAGAATGAATTTAATAAGGTCATTTCTGAAAACCGCAATAAAATTATCGCTTACGATACGGCATATAAGTCCCTTGTCTCCTAAGAAATCCTTTATCAGATCATAATAGTTTTTTATAACGACATCGCCTGCGTCCCGTCCGATCTCCTGATTTATAAGTGAGAAATGGCGGAGATTGAACTGGATCACTGTGTTTCCGTGTATCTCGCCTATTTCATTCATCATCTCAAGCCGGCGCTTGAAAAAGTTTATGTTGGGATATCCGGTCTCATCGTAGAATGCGAGACGTTCTACCGCGGACTGGAGCCTGTTCCTGCTTATAAAGCTGAGCATGGCTTTCAGCATAAGATCGAGTTTCCGGTATTCTTCATCGGAAAGGTTCTCAGAATCTTCCGCCTTGTACAGCGTACTTTTTATAACGGTCTTTGAGGGAGTGATTATCCTGCGGAATACAGCGATTTTTCCTTCGCCCCTGCCGTCATCGTGATCTATCAGTACCTCTCCCTGTCCGGCTTTTTCTGCGCTAAGGCTGCCGTAAAACTCCGTTACTCCTTTGGAAATGTCAAAAAAGCTGCAGATCTCATGCAGCACAGCAATAAATTCTTCGCGGTCAAAATTATTCATATCCGTCATAGCGTCGATCATTCGCTCGAACAGGATATTGTACTTTTCATTTCTCTCTCTGTCCATATAAGTACCTCGCTGGCTGACAGCTATAATAAGTCTGTCTAAGTGTCCGGGTAAGTGCTATATATAAATATTATATCATATTATTCTAACAATTTCAAGTCCTTTTTAGTTATTTTGAATAATTTTTTATTGGGATTCTAATTGTATTGGCAGATGATTAATGCCGAAAACACAAAAAGCTCCGTTCGGAAACGATCCGGACGGAGCTTTATCGTATGCTTTATTAATGTCTGCTCATCAGCCAATAAATTGCTTCGTAGCGCAGCTTGAAGCAATTTATTGGCTGCAAAAGTGCAAGGAAAATT
>DEWH01000023.1:0-22058 GCA_002363155.1 Ruminococcaceae bacterium UBA3215
AACGCAGGCGCAAAGAAGAGGAAGAAGCCCGGAGACTTGCCGAAGAAGAGGCAAAGAGATCTGCGGAGACACAGAGATCCGACATTCCGGCAGCTTCCGAAGCTGTTCAGCCTTCCGCCGAAACGGAGAACACCCGGAACGGCGCTCCGGAATCCGAAGAACGTATCAGCCCGGAAGAACGAATGCGTCAGCAGGAAGAAGAACTGAAACGCAGAAAATTCGAGGAAGAAGAACGCCGGTTCGCTACCAAGAGCGTGATCGTTCAGGACGTTCCGATCGAACTGCCGGGAAATGCAGCCAAGGACGGACAGGATCAGAAAGAGCCCACCACCGAGGAAATACAGCTCGAAAAGGTGCTGCGCCAGCAGAAGATCGAAATAGACTCACAGAAACTGCTTATTAAGGAAACGGCTCTTGAGGATCCCGACGACTTCCTCAAAGCTATAAACCCCTACGATTTCTCCAAAAAATCCGAATACACACAGCAGATCGAAACCCTTACAGCCGAGCAGCTGGCGGGCGATACAATGGGCGTTGACGCGATAATGCTCAAGGAGCTGGCAAAGTCGAACGCGGCTGATCCGCTGGTAGAGGATACACGCTCCATAGAGCGCATCGTCGGCGGAGATACCCGCATAATGCCGGATATTGAAAAACCCGAAACTTCCGGTTATGCGATTAACCTTGACAAGACATTCGAGATAAACGACGATATCAAGGAGTTCATTCCGAAAAGCGATACCAAGGAAGTACGCAAGCACTCCGAGGAAGAAGAACGCCTGTTGCGCTCGATAAACAACACGATCGAGCAGAAGCGTCTCTCAGACATACATGACACGAATCCCGCTTCCGCATACGACACCGGACCTTTCGACAAGATCGTGATCCCGACGAACACATTCAAGTACGAAGCCGATGTCAATAAAGCTCTCCACACAGGCGAAATACCAATGCACGACCCGGAGATAGCGGAACAGAAGCTCAAAGAGCTTGCCACAAAGCGCAAACGCCGCCTTTCAAACTTCGTGCTTGAAGATATCTCGGATGATGATCTCGATTACTACGACGACTCTTCCGGAGAGATCAATGAAGATGACGAAGCCGGCATCTGGACAGATCTCGTTGAGACCCAGAAGAGCCTGCGGCTCCGTTTCGTGCTCCTGTTCATTGTGACTGCCGCGGTATTTGCAATAGATATTATACAGAAGGTATTCATATATCAGAAGATCGGTATGTTCGGCAACGAACTCGGCATACTCAGCAACGACGGCATCGTTTTTGCGAACCTTATCGGCGGCGTGCTGGGAATGATACTCTGCTCGTCGGTGATGATAAGCGGTCTCGGAAAGATATTCAAGGGCAAGGCAGACTGCGACAGCGTCTGCGCGGTAAGCTGCACGGTATCGCTACTGGCTTCCATACTCAATCTTATTGACACCAACGATCTCCAGCAAGGCAGGGCATTTATCTATATCCCCGCCGCGCTTCTCGGGCTGCTGCTTAATTCAGTCGGAAAGCTCAGCATGATAAAGCGCGCGAAGAAGAACTACCACTTCATGCAGTCCGATGCTGCAAAGTACTGTGCGGAGGTCGTTGACGGTCAGAGTGAAGCGTCTGCATTCACAAAGGGCGTTGTTTCCGAGCTTCCGTATCTTGTGACAATGCGCAAGACCGAGCTTTTCACAGACTTCCTCAAGAAGAGCTACTGCGAGGATATGGCAGACAGGATCGCAAAACGGCTTGTACCGATATCCCTTGCGATAGGCGTGATAATGGGGCTTCTCGTTTACTTTATCCCCAACACCACCGAAGTCAACGGAGTGCAGGTATTCAATAACAATATCTACTGGGCGACCTCGGTATTTGTTGCATTTGTCTGCCTGCTGTCGCCTTTCTCGATGATGTTCCTTGTAAACAACCCGTTCAGGCGTGCGTCAAGGGCTCTGCTCAAACACGGCAGCGCGCTTCTCGGCTACACATCTGCGGAGGAATTCGGAGAAGCGAACTCGGTACTTGTTGATGCAGCTACACTTTTCCCGAAATCGGCTATTGAATGCACGAACATAAAGCCGTGCAAGCTCCAGAACTCGATAAACAACATCTCGCTGGATATGGCGATAATACTCGCGGCAAGCCTTGCGGTGAACTGCAACTCGGTACTTTCCGGGCTGTTCTTCGAGATGATAGGTGCGAACCGCGAAATGCTGCTCAAGATCGACGGCTGTGTTTATGAGGACAACATGGGCGTTATGGGCTGGTACGAGAACAAGCGCATCATCATGGGAAGCCGTGAGCACATGAAGCATCACAGCATAAAGATACCGGAGATGAGCGCGATCGCGAAGTACTCGCGCAACGGTTCCGACAGCGTTTATCTTGCGGTAGGCGGAGAGCTTGCGGTCATATTCTTTATAAGGCTTACAGCAAATCCGTCGGTACGTTCCGAGATAAAGGAACTCACAAGCCGCGGAACATCGGTGATAATAAAGACTACCGACTCGCTCATAACCATAGGAAGGATAACCGATCTGTTCGATATAGACCCGGAGCGCGTAAGGATAATCGGTTCAAGTCTGCACGGGCTGTATAACGAGTGTACATCGTACACGGCGAACGGCTGCGGAGCGCTTTCCGGCACCGGAAGCTTCGTATCTCTCGCCAAGGGCATCAACGCATCGAAGAAGCTGCTCAAAGACGTGAGCATGTCCCGTGTTTCACTCATTCTCGGACTTATCATAGGCGCACTGTTTATGATCTTCCTCGCGTTCTCGCCGATCACCGCCGTCTTTACTCCCGAAGCGATCATCGGCTGGAACCTCCTCTGGCTCCTCATCATGCTCTTTATCCAAGGCTTCCGAAAGTATTGAGAGAGATTTTGAGAGATCGGAGAGATTTGAGAGATTTGAGAGATCTGAGAGAGGGGGCGCTGCCCCCCGTTAAACTCCCATTAAGAAGTTTTCCTGAACCGTATCAACAGACAAGATATGGCGGCATAAGTTTGTAATACTATAATACCGGAGGAAAACTAAAATGACATCAATACTTGAAAAGCTCTATTATGGGGAGATAAGTCCCTGCTCACTGCCAACACCAACTACAGAGATGTATTTGAAAGCCAAAGAAGATGTTGAGGAATACAGCTCGGAAATACTCACTAAATATCCCGATTGCCAAGAACTTCTCGAAAGCTACGCAGCTGCGATTCATATTACCGCAGCTTGCGAGGGGTTGCAGGACTTCGAGAGAGGTTTCAAGCTCGGAGCACTGATAATGCTCGATGTAATGACAACTGAATAACAAAATGACCGGCTAAGAATCATAATTCTTCTCAGCCGGTTTTCTTTGTGACAGCAACAACCAGACATATGAGTATAATTGGCATATAAAAAGGTGTTGTAATATATTTGATGTACATAGTGGTCAATATTATTCCACCATCTACAAACATTCTTGCATCATGAAATCCACGAAACTTAACGGGCTGAACGTCTTTGCTTACCTTTCACATTTACTTACAGAGCTTCCGAAGCTTGATGAAAACCCGTCTTTTGAGCAGCTTGACAAGCTTCGCCGTGGTCTGCCGGGTTACCTTAGTTTTGCAAATGGTATTCTGAATTAATCCCCGCCGTCCAGGTTGGTCTATAGACATCTTTGGACAGCGTTTTTTTTATTATTCGGACGTTGGATTATTGAGCGTGTACCTCATATATCACAAGAACCGAAATTATACACGGCTCTTTGCCGTGTATAGGCTGGTGATGTTGGCATTACATTGAAACAGCCGCTGAAAAGCGGCTGTCTGCGTTAATATTGATGTGCTGATAAGATCATGCAGCTATTGTAACCTTGAAAGTTCTTGCATCTCTGCTGAGAACAAATCCGTCGTTTGCGAGATCGGCATTGAAGCTTTCACCCTTGAACGCCGAGAAGATCACTGTGCCTTTTTTGAGCGCCGCATCGGCTCCTGCAGCTGTAACGATATTGATCGTTATTTTGCCGGAGTCATTGGTCATGCCTGTCTTGATCTGGCTGGTCTTCTTTTCAAGGAGTTTCAGCGTCTGTGCGCCGTCTGCCTTGATCGTGTTGGCAATTATCGATTCTGTGATGCCGTCGATATCTCTGAAGAACAGCTCATCTGCTGTGAGCTTGACCGCCTGACCGTTCGCAAACTTGACATTGCTGATATTTACATCGGTTGTCGCTGCGCCTATCGCTGTGACAAGTCCGAGATCACAACCGTAGATCGTAAGCGTGCTGTTCTTTGCACCGGTGATCGTGTATTTCGCTGCTCCCTTTGCTGTTACAGAAGAAAGGTCAATGTTCTCGAAAACGGTATTGCCTGTAGGTGTAAGGCTTCCTGTGAACGAGAGTTTTTTGTTATCCGATGTGATCGTGAGACTGTAGTATGTTCCTGCCTTCGGGAATTTCAGTGCAGCACCGCTGTCAAAGTCAGCGAGAACTTCAACTGTATAATTTGCACTTGCATTCTTTGCGTTTTCGATCTCGGTGCAGATATCTGCGAATGTTACAAACTTTTTTCCGTTGAATCCAAGTTTTGCTTCCTTGCAGAATACCTTTGCTCCGGTTCTTGTAAGCGCGTAATCCAGTCCGTCATCGGGGGTTATACCCGATACATCAAACACGCCGAGAGATGCCTTTGCGGAATTGAGTATCTGAACTGTTTCCGCTATTGCAGAATCCGAGATCAGCTTTATTGTTCCGTCAACTGTTCCGCTGAATGCAAGAGGCTTGAATCCGGGTTCGAGCTTGATGAATGAATCAGCCGCTCCGTAAACTGCCTTTGCTGTGATCGTCTTTCCGCTCGGAACTGTGATCCCCTTTCCTGCGGCGATGTTCAGTGCTGTTACATTGAAGTTCTTTCCTGCAGTTGCGTTTTCGTAGATATTTACTGTTCCGAAACCAGAGATCGTGTCGATGATGCTGCAGCTGTAAAGATCAAGGGCTGATTTTGCGGTTCCCTTTACTGTCGAAAGTGTATTGCATACTACATTGTCGAGTACGAGTGTTCCTGCTGTCTGGCTGATAGTAAGTGCAGATTCAGCATTCTTTGTGTTGAGGTTTACTACCTTCACATTCTCTAAAGTGAGATCGTACTTTGCTGTGAGAGTGCTTGTTCCGGTAAGTGTGAGTGTCTTCATATCAGAATTGCTTCTGATTGTAAGTGAGCCTGCATTTGTCGGGAGTGTGAACTTTGCTGCAGAAGTATCACCGTTTATCGTGATAACGTAATCAGCATTTGCCTTTGTAGCTTTTTCCCTGTCGTTGATCGCGTTGATCGCTGTCTCGAAGTTCGGATAGTTTCTGCTGATACCATTTCCTTCTACTGTAAGGATTCCCGCAAACTCTGCACGTATTTCTTTCTTATACAGGAATGCGCTGAGTTCATGCATATCGCTGTCATTATTGGAAACTGTTATCTTGTCGGTAAAGTCTGACTTGCCGCCCGATGTGAGGATAGCTGTTCCGGAAGGAACTGTTATCGTATTTCCGGCTGTGTCAACGATCTCGACTTCAAGACCTGTGATAATATCATTGATCGTAGTCTTTGCGAGGACTCCTGCTTCACTTGTGAGAATGATCTTTGCATCGCCGATATCGGTTACTGCAGCAGTTGTAGCCTTAGCTGCATTCGCGATTTTCAGTGTACCGTCAAGCTTTGTTACTGCGCTTACCTTGCCTTCTGCTGTTAATGTATATCCGGATCCGACTTCAACATTGCCGAATGTTGCAATGCTTGCTGCCGTAACATCGGATTTTACGTCAAGCTTCGATGACTTTGTTCCGCCGAGTGCGCCGAGTTCGGAAACATCTCCGGAAAGCGTAAGAGTGCTGTCCATACCCACCTTTACTGCCGGAACAGGAGTGATCGAGCAGTCGTTAAGTGTGATATCCTTCTTGCCGTTTATCGCAAAAGTCTTTGCTCCCTCGCTGATGATGTTTACATTGTCGAGCGTAAGGCTGAACGAAGGTGCAAGAGAAGTAACCTTATTCAGAGTGATCGTCTTTGCATCGCCTTCACTTCTGATCGTAAGCTGTTCTGCCTTTGTGGGAAGAGTGAATTTTACGGGTGCGAGGTCATCATTGATGATAAGCTCATTTTCGCCTGTAGTTTTCAGATGTGCAAACGCCTGTTCAAAGTTCGGATAATTATCGCCGTTGAGCGTGATCGCACCTGCATATTCCGCACGGATATCCTTGGTATATACGAACGCATTAAGTTCTTTATCCGAACCTGTCAAATTTTCGATCTTTATCTTTTTAGTAAAGTCGATTTTCGGATTTCCTGCTGTCATAATTGATGTGCCGGATTCAAGATCGACCTCATCTCCGTTCCCGTCAACGACCGTGATTGTGAGATCATAGGCAACATCTGTTACCGTAAGCTTCGGAAGTATCTTTGTCCCCTTGCTGTTTACCCCCTGAGTAAGTCTGAATGCTGCATTTCCTGCATTTGTAACGACTGCGGAAGACTTAGCCGCATCGGAAAGTGACACAGAACCGTTTATCGTTCCGATACCGGACATCTTCGTATTCACAGTAAGAGACTTACCGTCAGCAATATTCACTGTTCCAAATGTAGCAACACTGTCAGCGATGATATCGTTTTTAACAATGAGTGTGCTGGTAGCGGTACCGGATACTGCACCTAGATTGTCATATTCCTTGACTAAAGTAAGTGAGCAGTCCTTGGGTATCTTGACAGCTATTTTCTTACCGTCAAGAGCCCCCTTAGTATCAGTGTGAATGATACCAGCATCAATGGCAAGGTCGCAAAATGCAGACAGAGAAGCAGATGTTGTGTAGATAACAGCATTGTTTTCAGTCACAATTGTGATCTCACTTGCCGCTTTTGGCAACACTATAGACTTTTCAGTAATGTTTTTACTTACGGTTATTGTATAAATGCCATTATTATTCTTTAATGATGTTATTTTAGCAAAAGCTTCTGATAATGTTGTGAAATTATCATTTACACCGTCTCCGGTAAGAACTACCTTAGCGTTCGTCGGATCAATTGAAACACTGATGCTGTATTTTGTTTTGCATCCGCCATAAGTTACAGTCAGTTCAAAGGTTCCGGTTTTATTGGAAGCAAACCCGGAAACCATTGAAGCTGTCATATCAATAATATCGGTATTGCCATTTGCGTATGTTACAGTGATCTTTCCACCGGAGATATCAAGTGGATCGTCAAGATAATACTTTGTTTTCGGAAATGTTGAAACGCTTATTGAGGTTGTTTTTGGTTCTTCGACAGTTACCTTTAAAGTTACGGAGAATCCTTTATACTTGACTGTAAGTGTCTGTGTGCCTGTTGTAGTCGGCTTGAAGCCGGAAACCATATCAGGTGTCATATCTATATTACCTGTTGAATTATCATCATAGGTAACTTTTATGATACCGTCGGTAACATCAAGCTCATCGCCAACATAATACTTTGTTTTTGTGGGAGCTTTAAGTATCGAAATACTTTTAACGTTCACCTGTTTTCCTGTAAATGTTAGGTTAACCGTTTTCTTCTCTCCAAAAACAGTTACATTTCCGTTTGTGAAATATCCACATATCGCAAATTCGTAAGTCTGATCTATTACCAGATCATCAATGGTAAACTGTCTTGCCGATGATTCTGTTCTTCCAATCTCTTCCCAAGTATCACCGCCCTTTAAATAAACGATATATCCTTTAGCATTGGTTGCAGATGTCCATGAGAGAGTTATCGACGTATCAGCAGATTTATCTGTAACAGAAGATATTGTACCCACTTTGCTGAGACTGGAGCTTATAGACAGATAATCGCTCGTTTTGTAATCACTGTATCTGTTGTTCTTATACGCTCTGACAAAGAATTTCCCAGTACCCGACCATGTGAGATCACCAATATCATAATTTGTATTAGTAATGTTATCTGCCAGCGGTCTGTATATGCTGTTTGTGTCGAGGTAAGCCACAGAATACTTGTTTACGCCTTCCGCTGCGTCCCATATAAGCTTTATCTCACCGTTAGCATATTTTTCAGCTCTGAGAGGTATAGAAACATAGTTATCGGTTGCTTCAAAGTCAAAGTCTTCCGTTAACGCATACGACTCAGCAGCTGAACCCGAACCGCCATGAAGCGTTGTTACTCCTGGATATGAGAATGCTGTCGTAGATATCGTTGTTACCGAATCCGGTATATAAACATTTGCAAGCTTAACGCTGTCTGCAAATGCATAATCTGGTATAGAAGATAACGGAGAAGGTATATTTACTGTTGTGAGCTTCGAGCATTTTCTGAATGCGTTTGCTCCAAGCGTGCCGAGATAGTCGCCGAGATCAACGTTTTCAAGCACGTCACAGTCGCTGAATGTTTTAGTACCTATTGAGTTTACGCCTCCTATTTTTACAGTTTTAAGAGCATCACAATCGTAGAATGCTTGATTGCCTATAGTCTTTAAGCTTGGTATTGTAATAACTGTAAGGGCGTCGCAATTATTAAAGGCATCCCCAGCAATTAATTCAATTGTAGAAGGAATATTTATTTCTTTTAATTTTGAACAACTATGGAAGGTTTGGAAAGGTATTTCTTTTAGCATAACCGGAAGATGAACCGCTTCTAAATTAGAGCAACCTGCAAAAATACTTGATCCAATAACAAAAATCCCATCAGGCAGTGTTATTTCTTTTAATAAATCGCAGTGATAAAATACAGAACTGCCAAATTTAGCTACCGAGTTAGGTATATGTATTTTTTCTAAAGATGTACAATAACCAAAAGCCCAATCACCTATAGTATGTAAAGAATCAGGCAGGATCACTTTAGATAAGTTTGAGCAGCCTTGAAAGACAGAACCGCCAATTGCAGTAACTTTTGAAGGTATAACTATCTCTTTTAACCCCTTACAATCCATAAAAGCACCATATCCTATTTCAGTAATAGTTTCTGGTATTTCTATCTTCTTCAGACTTTCACAACCATACAACAAGCCATATGCAATTTTGCTAATTCCTTTTTCAAAGGTGACCTCTTCGATATTTGTGCCACGAAAAACTCCATATCCAGTGGAATAATGTGTGTCGCAAGACTGTAATGATTGCGGAATATAAATTGATGTTATTTTTTTGCAATTTGCGAATGCAGAACCCTCTATTGTTTTCAAATTATTTGAGAATACAATCTTTGAAAGATTAATGCAGTTTTCAAATGCAGACCATCCAATATCAGTAATACTATCTGGAAATATAATACTATCCAAAGAAACACAATTAAAAAAAACATGTGAGCTAATTTTTGTAATAGAACTCGGAATTATAACATTATTTAACAATGTGCAATTAGCAAAAGCGTATTCCTCAATATTGATTACTTGACTAGGAATATTTATTATATCCATATATTGGCAATTATAAAAAGCGTATTTCTCAATAGTATTAACGGTTTCAGGAATAATAACATTTTGCAAATTTACACATTCTCTAAATATATTACCCCAAACTGTAGTTGCGCCATATTCAAATTCGGCAAATAATAAATTGTCGCAATTTGAAAATGCACCATATGTACTTTCTCCATACCACTTACCTGTTCCGCATTTAGATAGCTTAGATGGTATAAATATAGAGGAAATCGAATCGCAATTATCAAATGCACCGACATCTATGGTTTCAAGTTGGTTAGGAAACTCTATATTATCTAATTTTGGAGAATTTTGAAAAGCATACTTTCCAATAAGAGTTAAATTTTTAGAAAAGTAAACATATCCCAACCTATCACACGAATAGAATGCACTACTACCAACTGTTTCTACACTATCCGGCAAAATAACAGCAGTCAAGTTATCACAATCGTAAAATGCCGAATTACCAATTGATGATACTCCGTCAGGAATAGAAACAGTCACCATGTAATCGTTGTTTTTAAATGCATTATCTCCTATTGCAGTAACTTCATCAGGTATCTCGACATATCTCTGAGTACCGTTATATTTTGTAAGAACGCCGTCATTGATTACAAAGTTTACAGAATCATCATAGAATATAGCAGCCTCGCCGCCGTATATGTACTCATAGTTTACAGCATGATAAAGAGTAACACCGTTGGGCTCGTTGTATGAGCCGACATTGTCATACCAGCCTGCAAATTCGTCCAAAGAATATGTTCTCTGATGAACAAAGCAGGAACCGTATGCCTCGGTAGCTGCGTCAGAGTATCTGAAGTTAGCATCATACAGTTTAACACCATCGTTGCTGTAACCTACAAATACCATAGTATGCTGCAGGAAATCTTTGCCGCAAGCCTGAATAATGTCACCAAGCTTAGCCTTGCTGAACAGAGCGTCAAGATTCTCCACGGTTACATCGGCACCTTCGAGTTGTCCGACGATACCAACATTACCGTTGTTTGCATATTCATATTTTTTTGCCGTATAATAGCATCCCGGAAGCTCTCTGTCGAAGAGATTACGGAACACCATTTTTGCAAAACCGAAACACTCACCGCCTTCAAGGAACTGAACACCTGCATTAGGAGGATAATAAGTCTGTATTTTGCCGAATCTTTCGAGAATGTTCTCGTAGCTCCTTTCAGGAGTTATGGAAGTAGATATTGTAACAGAAGTGTTTCCAGTCTCTTCGTCCTTGATATATGAAGCAGTTATAAGCTCATTGTTGTCTTTTGCATTCTTATACCTCTTCATGCAGTCAAGAATGTAATCATCATAAGAAAGAGAATTCTCAATAAAAGCCTTATCTCTTAATATTGCTTTCTTTGTATCTTTTCCTACACACTTTGACGAATAACCATAACCAACCGACAGAGCAGATTGACAGATTGAATATGCAAACTGGAAATCTTCGATATCGGTGTCGCTCAGCTGCTCTTTTTTAGACTTTATTAACAAATCCATTATTGCATAGTATCCTGCCGAAGAAGCAACAGCAGAATAGTTTGCCTTCATGTAATCAGTAATATCTGTCATTAAGCTGAAACAACCTAAAACTTTACCTATAGATTTCATTACTTTTGTGGCTTTAGAAATTGTAGTCCCTTTTTCGAGAAGTTTTACTACATCTCCAACAAACTCGTCATTGAAATAGATATCTATCGCCTTGTCTATCAAGCCTTTGGATGTTCTATTATATAGTCTGATCGCGGCATTTTCAAGTTCTGTATATCCTTGTTCTCTGAAAAGAAAAATCATATCCCAACACACTTGTGAAGATATATCGTCTATTTCAATTATTTTAGCAACTATTTCAACAACATCAATGCTTTTTGAAGTTGTTTTATCAATGTATTTCCAACTATCGCCAAATAGATTTTTAGAATGCTGAGCAAATTCGATTCCCGCAATCAAATATGGTAAAACTACCTCTGGCTCTTTTCCAGTCGCAGTGCAAAGCTCCGTTACAGCCTGCGCTCGACCTGTTTCCGAGGATAAGTCAAATGAATCCGAAACTTTTACAGTCTTATAAATCTTTTCAAGATCTTTATAATATTTCGTTAATGACGTTTCGCTTCCTTCAATAGATTGAGCTATTTTAAGAACAACTTCATCACAAACCTTTTCTTCCGTAGATGCGCTTAATCCAATATTAGACAGGAGTTCAGATTTTACTAGTTCAGCTCCATTGAATACAGCGTTTGAGAACGTGAGCCACCAATCTGTATTTGAATTAACATCATCGTATATACCAATTCTTTTATCGGATAAAAGTTTTAAATAACCACTTTCCCATAAATATGCAGGATATTTTTTAAATAGTTGCTCCTCTGTAATCCCATATGTAGAAGAATAGTTATCCGCAGAAGCAATAATAGTCGCCTCCTGCATCACAAACCCTACTGCTATAATAGCTGAAATAATAAAAGCTATCACCGACAGTGCGACCGATTTTGTTTTTGTACTCATTGTGTTCCTCCATTATGTAAAATAATATATGCGCAAAACAAAAAGTGTGCAGCCAAAAGCCACACACCGAAAAATGCAGCTCATGATTGCTGCGACACAATATAGTTTACTCCATACATCAACGTATGCGTAATAGAGCATGCATTTTTACCATAAATGATAAAAATACACACGTTGAAAATATGGAAAACTATAAAATGTCGCAAGTTCATTATAGCATATTTTAGTGTAAAATGCAATACATTTTTGCTAAAAACATATAAATATTGGTATTTTTAACAGTCCGGTCTAAATATATTATGTATTAACTCATCGGCTTATTATTAAAGCTCCCCTCCAGCCACTCCTCAAACTCCTCCAGCGAGATCCCCCCACGCTGGCACATATCCCGTTTTTCACAAGCCTGATAATTCCACAACCGGAATTTATCAGGCTTTATTGTGCCTGCCTGCTTGCGGGCATAGTAGCGTTTATAGTATTTCCGGAATACGGAAACAGCTTTGTCATTCTGGAGCTTTTCTTCATATTTCTTCTGTGCGGCGATCTGCTGACAAGTTTGGGTATTACCCTCACGAATGCGGTCGCAATATTCCGCATTATAATTGCCCTTGACGATAAAGTACCGTCCGCAATTCTTGCATTTGTGAAACTTGATGTCATATTCAAGCATTTTCGTAAATTCAAGCTCCAGCATATCATGAATGGTGCAGCATTTATAGGCAACTGACATAAAGAGCGGTACGCTGTGATAAACACCAACTTTTCCGGGAGCAAGCTCCATTTCTTTTTCAAGGGGACTCTGTTCTTTGCGCGTAACATTGCTATGCAGCTTTTTCAGAATAACGTCCATAGGAAGGCGGCTGCACTCCAGAGATGTCTTATCCATTCGTGAAGTTATCCAAAAGGATTCTTCCCTTCTGAATGATCTCGGAACCCCATACTTTTGAGCATACATTGCAAAACGTTCGTGTGCTCGCAACCCCGATAATTCTTCCGGATAGAACGCATCATCGAAAACAAATTTCAGACGATTGCGCATCTCCCGTTTCAGCTCATTAAGATAGAAAATGTAATATTTCAGACTTGTCTCTGAGATTTCTTCCAGTTCCGGCGGGAAAATCGACGAATAGAGAGACCGATACATATACGGGTCAAGTGCAACTATCGAGCGCCGCATATATTCACATTCAAGATCACGCAATTCGTCTTTGTTACGAGCTTTGGGCGTAGTGATCTCTTTATTTATGCTGTTATATTTGAGATTCTCCAATGCACATTCTAACAAGTCTTCCGGAGATGTACCAAACATCGAAAAGCAAAAATCGAGTAATCCCTCGCCAATGGGAAATGCTATAAGAAGCCCGGCAAACGGATTGAACAGCGTTCTGTTGTTTTCTCCATAATGTGCATTTAAATGAAAAACATCACGGTAAACATAATCGCCGTTATACTTTTTCGTAATATCCTTGTGGCTGACTATCGGAAAGAACCGGTAGTCATCTTCATTTTCCGGAGTACCAATACGCTTCCCGTCATCATCAATCAAATGAGGACGGAATATTGCATCTATCAATCGCTGCTCAGGAGAATCGAAATTTTTGAGACGCTTGTACTCATTGCCTTCTTCGATAAATTCATAATCATCGTCAACATCTATAGTAATAGTCCGTGCAGCGGAATCAATATGCACATGATTGTAATAACCGTCGAATGATATTGTTTTCTTATTTCTGCGAATGAAGTCATATTTTTCTACGGGAGACATTTCGTAAGTTTCGCTCATTGAAGCCTAAAACCTCACTTTTGATTTTTGACAATATGGATTTTGCCGAAATCGTCAAATCAATATCGTTCTAATAAATATGATACCAAACCCTTGATTTTTTGTCAATACCGTGCGATAATATATTTGAGCTCAAACGAACATAATGTTCTGGAACATTTTCAGAAAATTTAAATAACGGAGGAGGAAAAGACAATTGCTATTTATCATTTCAGCGTTAAGATCGTATCACGAACCGCCGGTGCAAGCTGCGTCGCCAAAGCTGCTTACATCGCCGGAGAGAAGATCAAAAATGAGCGAGACGGTGTCACCCATGACTATCGTCGCAAGCATGAAGTCGTTCATAAGGAGATCCTGCTGCCTGCGGGAGCTCCCGAACAATTTCGAGAGCGTGCTGTACTCTGGAATGCTGCGGAACAGAAAGAAACCCGAAAAAACAGTCAGACCGCGCGGACCATTGACGCTGCACTTCCGCGAGAAATATCACGTGAAGAGCAGATTGACCTTGTTCGGAAATTTGTTGTACAGAACTTCACGTCAAAGGGAATGTGTGCAGACTTTGCGATTCATGACAAGAATGATGGCAATCCCCATGTGCATATTTTACTGCCGACCCGTCGCGTAGATAAGAATGGGTTTACAGTAAAAGACCGTTCGTGGAATGACAGGGCGATACTGGAGCAATGGCGGGAATCATGGGCGGACTGGTGCAACCACAAACTGTACTTTGTTTCCAATGAGCGAATAGATCACCGAAGCTACAATGCTCAGGGCATTGACAAAATACCGACTGTACATCTCGGCGCGGGAGCCTGCGCAATAGAGAAAAAAGGAAAAAAGACAGATCGTGGGCTGCTGAATTTGCAAATAGAAATCAAAAACGCGAACACTTCTCTTGTAAATATGCGACGGGAAATGGAAGAAAACAAGCAGTACATTATTGATACAAAAGATCTGGTATTAAAGGAATGGCTGGACTGTAGAGTATCCGAAGCATGCAAGGTTACAGAAAAAGACGACTATATATCGTTCTTGGGAAGAGAAGTTGAACGCAGAAATGTCAATGTTATGAAAACGAAAGTTACAGATGAACTATCAAGATTATACGTTGCAAAGCGAAATCAGGAAATACTTCAACAGGTAATGGACGAAATGCAAACCGCTTCAGATTATGTTCACGAACACGGACTTTATCCTTCGGGCTGGAACAATATTGTCGAGACTTATCATCTTTTGAAGCAGCAGGAAGAACAGCAGAAGCAACAATCCATTGAAGTTCCCGAAACACCCAAGCCTTCCACTCCTACCAAATCAACCCGCAAGCGCAGTCTATAATATTGTATGTCTGCCATTCAATTTTCGCCGCTCCTGCGGCGCATACGCGCGGCTATAGCGCATTTTTCGTGGCGTCGGGTAGATGCCATGTTATTCAAAGGTCGAGGGAATACGTCCCTCGCGCACACAAACCGGTAGGTTTGTATAAGTGCGCCCTACGGGGTTGGTTAGTTACTCAGTTTTTCAGATTTGTTTCATTCATTTTTAATAATAGTGCTTTCTGATAAATTGGTTAGCTCTCAATCAACCTTGCTGCCGTAAGCTGCGATCATCGGTATCTTCGCCGGCATGCCGAGAATTGCAGTAAAAGCAGCACCGCGGATCGCACTTTGCAGATAAAAAATTACAGAAAAAGAAAGAGAGGAAAACAAATGACAAGAGAACAGAAAACCGAAGCTCTGCGCGCAAGCATTGCCAAAGCGCAGAAAAGACAGCGTGAGCTTATGACCGAGGTCGATAAGACCGAGACTAAGCTCGCAAAGCTTGAAAATGAGCTCCACGCTGAGCTTGACAAACAGAAAACACAGAACTGTCGTAAGATGGGAGAACTTATCTACGAAAAGTTCGGAGACGACATTACTCCGTCTGAGTTTGAAGAAATGATCGCTTTCATTTTCCTGAACGATGAAATTAGAGAGTACATCGAATCCGAAAAGAAGAAGCGGAAGGCGGCTGAAGCAGCTATTGTGAAAGATACTATTATTGACAATACGCTGTCTGACTGCTCACTTTCGGAAAATGCAAAATCAAAATCTACACCGGGAATTACAGATATATATTCCGGGAATTTTGATGATGCTGTCAATGCAGATGATGAAGATTAAAAACAGAAACGTCACTGCATTAAACAGGAAAGATTAAGTTTGGGAGAAACAAGGAAGTTGCACTATTGCACGAAAGGAGCTTAATGAGAAGAAATGAATTACTCAATACTGCCGCCGTAGCAAATACGGCAGAATCCAAGAACGAGCCGCAGCTTGTTCATGAGGACAATGTGTCGATTTACAGATTCGGCAAATCGGTGTACAAGGTCCGGGCGCACTTCAATCTTGAATGTACGGAGACACTTACCAATGTAGTGGGGAGACTGATCTTGCAGGATCTGAACGATACAGATAACTAAAACAATGAAAAGCGGCGGTTTAGCGAAATGAAGCTTTAAAGCCTTGACAAATTCTTTGAAAAGGTGTATAATAATAGTACAAACCTAAGCCGCCGCTTGTTTGTTGGGAAAGGAGAAAAGATGACAAACAAGATAACGGCACTTTATTGCAGACTCTCGCAGGACGATATGCTTGCAGGAGAAAGCAACAGCATAACAAATCAGAAAGATATTCTTTCAAAGTTTGCAAAGGAAAACGGCTTTCTGAACCCACAGGTCTATGCCGATGACGGTTACAGCGGAACGAATTTTGATCGTCCGGACTTCCAGCGCATGAAGTCGGATATAGAAAACGGCAAGGTTTCGACTGTCATAGTCAAGGACTTGTCCCGCCTCGGACGTGAGTATTTGCAGACGGGGTACTACACGGAAATGTTTTTCCCGGAGCATGACGTTCGTTTCATCGCTATTCATGATAATGTGGATTCTCAACACGGTGACAATGACTTCGCACCGTTCAAGAACCTGCTGAACGAGTTTTACGCCAAGGACGTTTCCCGCAAGGTTCGCGCAGTTTTCAAAGCTAAGGGTCAGTCTGGAAAGCCGATTTCCACACGCGCACCCTATGGATACAAGAAATCCGAGACTGACAAAAATGTCTGGGAGATCGATGAGCCCGCTGCCGAGGTAGTCCGAAAAATCTTCAAGCTTTGCATCGAAGGATATAGTCTGCGGAATATAGCCAAGCAGCTGACCGCAGAAGGAGTACCGACGCCGTCTGCACATTTTGCGGAATTGGGTACTAACGGTAATAATCCCGTATCATCAAGATGGGATCACCGGGCAGTCAGCAGCATACTAGAAAAGATCGAATATATCGGGCATACGGCGAATTTCAAGACCTCTACAAAGTCGTATAAATGCAAAAAACGTATTCATTATCCACAGGAAAGCTGGCAGATTTTTGAAAACACGCACGAACCGATAATTTCACAGCACGATTTCGATATCGTTCAGACTCTCCGATCCGAGAAACACAGACCGCAGAAATGCAACGAGCCGAATCCGTTTTCCGGTATAGTCTATTGCGCTGATTGCGGTGCAAAGCTCCATCTGCATCGCAGAACCTGCAAACCGACTAAAAGCGAGTCCCTTAAATGCGCAACATACTCCCGGAATTATACCGACTGCTCTGCACATTACATCAGGACTTGCATTCTGAAAGAACTGATTATCGGTGAAATCAACAAGCTGCTTACTGCGGTAAACGACAACGAAGATATATTTTTGCAGAATTTGATGGAACAGTCGGCTGCTTCACACCTTGAAGATGTGAAGAAAGCCAAAAAGCTGCTCAATAAGGACGAAAGGCGTATTATGGAGCTTGACAGACTGTTCAAACGGCTGTATGAGGACAATGTTCTCGGAAAGATCGACGATGAGCGGTTTACGCAGATGTCAGCGGATTACACCAAAGAACAGCGTACCCTTAAAGAAGAAGCGGCAAAACTCCGTGATCTGATCGAAGCCAAAGAGCAGAAAAGTAACGATATTTCCCGCTTTATGCAGATCATTCGCAGGCATGAGCACATTTCGGAGCTTACTCCGAAGCTTATGCACGAATTTGTGGAAAAGATCATCGTTCATGAAGCTGACAAATCCAGTGGTCACCGTGAGCAGGAGGTTGAAATATACTTCCGCTTCAATGTGTATGTTGCCACAATCACACTTGACAGCAGAGAATACAAGAAAACGGCAGCGTGAGAAAGCGCGCTGCCAAAGGAAATATGGAAAGCTCTTTATGGGCGTGGAACGCCCAACCCCCCGCCAGCCCCCTTTGGAAAAGGGGGCTGGACCCCCTAAACTGATGCGTAGCGACATTCTTCTATCGTCAGGTGCGCCACCTCGGTTAGTTATATTCATCTGAATACAAGAAAAGACTGCTGAGATTTATAAGTTTCAGCAGTCTTTCATTCTGTTGTGATAACCTTCTCCCTTAACTGCGGAGCGATCAAAGTTTTTTGGAAAGGGGTTTGGGGGATAACCTTTTGCACCGCACGGAAGCGGTGAGAAGTTTTCCAAAAGCGCGCACGATGCGCGCCATACAGAAAACTTCGATTCACAAAAAGGTTTCCCCCAAGTCTCGAGCGCCGTGCGCGACCTTCTCAAGCGCCGTGCGCGACCTTCTCGAGCGCAAGCGACCTCTCACGCATCTGCGAACTGGCTGTTATAGAGGCTGGCGTAGAAGCCGCCGAGGGAGAGGAGGGATTCGTGAGTACCCTGCTCGATTATCGAGCCGTTGTTCATTACGAGAATGACATCGGCATCACGGATGGTTGAAAGGCGGTGGGCTACGATAAAGCTTGTGCGCCCTTTCATAAGCTTTGCGAATGCGTCCTGTATCTTTAGCTCTGTGCGCGTGTCTATGCTCGATGTCGCTTCGTCAAGTATCAGCATCGGCGGCTGGCACAGCATTATGCGCGTTATGCAGAGAAGCTGCTTCTGACCCTGTGAGAGCGTGCCGCCGTCCTCGCCTATCGGCGTATCATAGCCGTGCGGGAGACGCTTGATAAAGCTGTGAGCATGCGAGGCTTTCGCGGCGGCTATAACTTCCTCGTCCGTTGCGTCCGGCTTCCCCATTACAATATTGTCGCGAATCGTCCCGGTGATGAGCCTTGTCTCCTGAAGCACCATTCCGTATGATGAGCGCAGACTTCTGCGCGTGATGTTCCTTATATCTGTGCCGTCCGCAAGTATCGCCCCGCCTGTCACGTCATAAAACCTCATCAGAAGATTGATAAATGTCGTCTTTCCGCAGCCCGTAGGACCTACGATCGCTACTTTCTGCCCCGGTTTTATGTCAACATTGAAATCCTCGATAAGCTTGCGGTCCGGCACATACGAAAAGCTTACTCTTTCAGCCTTTATGCCGCCTTTCGCATCACTCAGTACAAGCGCGTCAGCAGGATCGGGAGACTGGGCAGGTTCCTCGATAAGCTCGAAAAGCCTTGCCGCACAAGCAAACGCATTCTGTAACTCCGTAATAACGCCGGAGATCTCGTTGAACGGCTTCGTGTACTGGTTCGCATAGCTTAAAAAGCAGGACAGTTCGCCTACCGTGATCCCGGTTTCCGATGCGCTCCCGTCAATGACCGACAATGCACCGAAAAGCCCTACCGCCGCATAAACAAGACTGTTTATGAAACGCGTGCCCGGATTCGTAAGAGAAGAAAAGAAAGTCGCACGCAGAGAGCATTTCTCCAGCCGCTCGTTTATCTCTTCAAACTTCTCTGTCGCTTCGTCCTCGCGGCAGAATGCCTTTACCACCTTCTGATTGCCGATCACCTCGTCTATGCAGGCGGTCTGCTCGCCAAGAGTCTCCGAGCGAAGCTTGAACATGCTGTATGTGTGGTTCGCAATAAACCGCGCCACAAACAGCGATATCGGAGTAAGCACAACTACCGCCAGCGTAATCCACGGGTCAAGCATCAGCATAAAAACCAGCGTTCCGAGTATCGTCACAACCCCTGTAAAAAGCTGCGAAAAACCAAGAAGCAGTCCGTCCGCAAACTGGTCGGCGTCAGATATAACACGGCTCACGATATCACCGGTGCTCTTTGTATCAAGATACGAAAGCGGAAGTTCCTCTATATGCCGGAATGCGTCATTCCGTATGTCACGGACAATATCAAATGCAATACGGTTGTTTATCACGCCCATGAGCCACTGCAAAAACGCTGTGATCCCCGCAACGATACCCACCTGCACCAGCAATGAAAGCACAGATGCAAGATCTATCGTTTCCTGCGCTATCAATGAGCTTACCGGAGCCTGCCCCGGCACAAGCAGGTCGATCGCCTGCCCTATGATTATCGGGATATAAAGCGCGCCGGCAACAGTAAGCACCGCAAGTATCATCGAAAGCACCATAAGCCCGATGTACCGTTTTATATAGCGAAGTATCTTCCGGAGCGTTCCTTTGTTCTTCATACGGCAGCGCCCCCTTCCTTTCTGAACTGCGAATCGTAGATCTCGCGGTAAACCTCGCAGGTCTTCAAAAGCTCGTCATGCGTTCCTATCCCGGCAGTCCTTCCGTCATCAAGCACGATTATCCTGTCCGCGTGCATTATTGACGAAGCGCGCTGTGAAACTATGAATACAGTCGTTCCGGAGAGCGAACGCAGAGCCTTCCGTAATGCGGCGTCCGTGGCGAAATCAAGCGCGGAGGAGCTGTCATCGAGAATCAGTATCTCCGGTTCTCCCACAAGAGCACGCGCGATAGTAAGACGCTGACGCTGACCGCCGGAGAAGTTGGTGCCGCCCTGCTCTACCCGGCAGTCAAGCCCTTTCTCTTTCTTGTCTATGATGTCCTTCGCCTGTGCAGTCTCCACTGCCCGCAAGATGTCCTCGTCCGATGCATTCCCGTCCCGCCACTGCATATTCTCGCGCAAAGTCCCGCTGAAAAGCACCGCTTTCTGCGGAACAACACCTATCTTTGCGCGCAGTGCCTCGGTGTCATACTCTTTTATATTTCTCCCGTCGATGAAGATCTCGCCCTCAGTCGCGTCATAAAAGCGCGGGATAAGATTCACAAGCGTGGATTTACCGGAGCCTGTACCGCCGATAATGCCGATAACAGAGCCTTTTTCCGCCTTAAAATCTATACCTGTCAGCGAGTTTTCGGCTGCGCCGCGGTATCTGAATCCGGCACCGCGGAATTCTACGGAATATGTGCAATCCTGAACTCCCTCAGTCCTGCTTCCGGAAGCCATTCCGCCGCCGCCGTCAAGTGCGGACTGTATGCGCTTTCCGCAGGCTGCCGCCTTTGTTATCGTTATTATAAGTCCCGCAAGCTTTATCAGTTCCACGAGTATCTGCGACATATAGTTGTACAGGGCAACGACCTGTCCCTGTGTAAGCTCGCCAGCATCAACGCGCAGGGCGCCTGTCCAGATAAGCACGATTATCGCAAGATTTATCAGTGCAAACGTTATCGGGTTCATCAGCGCGGAAATGCGTCCGGCAGTAAGCTGATCGTGGGTCAGCTTTTTATTCTCGGAGCCGAATGCTTCTATCTCGCTGTCCTCGATACAGAATGCCCGTATCACTCTCGCGCCGCTTAAATTCTCACGAGTCCTGCCGAGAAGCCTGTCCAGACCTGAGCGGACTTTCCCGTAAAGCGGCATACCTGCCAGCATTATCCCGAAGACCACAGCTGCGAGAACGGGAATTGCAGCCGCGAATATCAAGGCTGAACTTACATCTATCGTAAACGCCATTATCATTGCGCCGAAAACCACAAACGGCGATCGCAGCAGCAGGCGCAGCGTCATATTCACGCCTGTCTGCACCTGATTGAGATCACTTGTCATACGCGTTATCAGCGTCGATGTTCCCATTTCGTCAATATCCGAATATGAAAGCTTTTGTATATGCCGGAAAAGCGCGTTGCCGACAGTCTTTGAAAAGCCGGCGGCTGCTTTTGCGGCAAAGAACTGGGCAGTTATGGAAAATGCAAGTCCTGTTGCGCCGAGTCCGACGAGCCCTGCGCACATCAGCATAACATATCCCTTATCGCCGTTTCCTATGCCCTTATCTATTATATCCGCCACAATAAGCGGCACAAAAAGCTCAAGCACCGCTTCTATGCACTTGAAAAGCGGTGCGAGCACTGTTTCTTTCATATATCTTCCGGTCAGATATTTCAGCAATTTTCCCATTATCCGTCTTCCTTTCAACAGCGGATAATATTATATCATATCCCCTTCTTATTGTCAAACGGTTGCCTGCTTTCAGGCTTTCAATCTGTTCTGATATCTCTCCCCATCAACTGCGAAGCGATCAAAGTTTTTTGGGGAGGGGGACTGGGGGCACCCCTTTTGTTCACAAAAGGGGTGCCCCCAGTCTCGCGCGCTGTGCGCGCCCACTC
>DEWH01000023.1:22145-24371 GCA_002363155.1 Ruminococcaceae bacterium UBA3215
GCCCACTCTCGCGCGCTGTGCGCGCTCACTCTTGCGCCCCCGGATAGTAATGGTGCAGTATATCTTCGGCTTTGCTTCCGGCAAGAGCCATGGAGTTTGCGCCGTATTGACTGAGCCCGGCGCCGTGACCGGCGCCCTTTGTCGTGAAAGTGAAAATTCCGTTGGCGTATGTCACCGCGAATGCCGTTGAGCGCAGACCGAGTATCCGCCAGATGTCACCGCCGGAGAATGTGTTCTTCCCTATCTTCACGGATATCACATATCCGTCTTCATTCACACTCATATCCGTAAACCAGCGCGCCGGATCCGCGGGGATCTCGATGCCGTAGTCGTAGGCAATAAGTGCCTGCCTTATCTCCTCGGACTTCATCTCATTCACGCACTCATAGTTTACATACCCCTTATCCGCCGTGCTGGAGACAGCCCGCAGATACGGAAGTGCTGCTCCCCACACATACTCGGAGGGACAGGTGCTGCCAGCACTTACCGCATGATACACCGCGCAGATCGGCTCGTTCTCATACGTCAGTATGTGCGTCTTTCCGTATGCGGCTGCTTCGCGGATATTTGCGGCACAGCGCTCATAGCTTTCGCCGTACATCTCCTCCCGCTGCTCCGGGGTGAAATACGGCTGACAGGTCCGGCTGTCGTCGGATATATCCGCGCCTTCGGGCAGTTCCCCGCTCCCTTTAAGCTCACCCATGAGCCGGAGCGCATAGGTCGCGGAAGCGGAAGCCTGCGCTTTCAGCGCCTCCGGTTCGTAATTTATGGCTATCTGCGACGCAAGACAGCCTTCTATGTATTCCTCGGCAGTTATGCTTTTCACCTCGCCGGAGGCTGTAAGAAAGATGTTCACCGTATCCGGGAACACGGGAGCCGGCGCTCCTTCGCCCGGCTCCGCCTGCTGCACCGGGATCCCGTTCAGCAGCATCGGAAATCCGAATATCAGCGCCGCAAACATCAGAAGTATTATGAGCATGTCCTTCATTTTGGTTCTCCTTTGAAAAATAATCACTAAATTATATTGACTAATCCGGGAAAATATACTATAATAAAAGTTGCATTTTCAGATCACAATATCAAAAGGAAGACGTAAATGAAAAAAACATCAAATAAACTGATCGTAATAATAGCCGCGGTGACAGCCGTTATATGCGGAATTATCCGGTTTTTCCAGATAACTTCACTCACGGACCTGAATACCGGCTGGTTCCTTAAAGGCTCCGAGCTTGGCGGGATACTGATATATATCGCGCTCGCATTGTCCGCGGCAATATTCATCGTCCTCGCTGTCATCGGCGCAAAGAAAGGCGATGCGGCATACTCACTCTCGTCAGACGGAATGGGAAGCAATGCCACCCGCTTTCTCGGCATCGCGGAGTTCGTCGGAGGACTTATGATCGCGTCGGAAATACTCGGCGGCAATAACAAACCTATCCAGATTGCAGCGATAATCGTATCCGCGCTGTGCCTGCTGATATCGGGATTCATACTGCTCGGACGGATAGTTCCGCCGGCGGTCACCGGGCATCTGATGCTTGTCTGCTCGCTCGCGTTTTTCCTTCGCACAGCGTCATTCTTCAACTCCGATCTCACTGTGCTTAACCACGCGGAGAACCTTATCGTGCTGCTCTCATATACGGCAGCTACATTCTTCTTCGCTTCATCTGCACGTTTCTACTCGCGGCTTGAAACAAAGAGCTCGCGTATGCGTGAGATACTTGCCGCCGGTATCGCATTCCTCCCCTCTGCAACACACACGATCTCCGATCTGCTCGCAATGCTCTTCGGAAGCGAGGGCGCAAAGCAGTTCGCAGTGCTGAATATGGACGCTGCGGCAGCTGCCCTCATAAGCGGTACATTCCTGTTCGTGCTCTTCTTCACAAAGAAGGAGAAGGACATTATCCCGCTTGCGGACGAGGAAGAAAATTCAAAAAAGAAAAAAGAATAAAATACAGCTTCCTTTCGGATAATAAAACCGAAAGGAAGCTGATATTATGAACGGAACCGAGAAGCCGAAACTTCCGGTAGGTCTCGGAACAGCTCTCGCGGAAAATACCGGAGCCCTCAAATACTTCTCCGAGCTTTCCGCCGAAAAGCAGCGCGAGGTCATTGAGCATACCAACACCATAAGCTCCCGCACCGAGCTCCGGAACTTCGTCCGCAGTATGGCGGGCTTCGGCAGCATTATATAATACTATACAAATGCACAATGCACAATTCACA
>DEWH01000023.1:24445-39773 GCA_002363155.1 Ruminococcaceae bacterium UBA3215
TGCGCGCATATCTGAATCGTGACGAAATTTCTTGATTATGTCTGCGGATAGATACTGATTCAGTATAAGTAAGCAAAACCGCCCCGGTTTCCCGGAGCGGTTTTAACTTTGGAAAAGGAATAAAAAATGAAAATTAAAAGGATTTTACAGTAGATATTGTAGCACAAAATGCCGGTTTTGTCAAGACAGCCGGACGGGATTCAGCCGAGTGCAACATCAAGTATCATCATCAGCAGAAACCCTGCCGAATACGCCGCAGTCCCTGCTTCCGAGCCGCCGTCCGCATAGATTTCCGGTATCAGCTCACTCACCGTAACATAGATCATAGCGCCTGCCGCAAAGCTCAGCAGATACGGCATTGCCGGTATTATAAGCCCCGCAGCCGCTACGGTCACTGCCGCGCCTATCGGCTCGACTATGCCGGAGAGCGTACCGAAGGCAAATGACCTTGCCCGGCTCATTCCCGAAGCGTGCAGCGGCATTGATATTATAGCGCCCTCCGGGAAGTTCTGTATCGCTATCCCGACCGCAAGGGTAAGCGCGGCAGCTTCGGTGATATCGCTGCTGCCGTACAGCAGCCCCGCATAGACCACGCCGACTGCCATTCCCTCCGGGATATTGTGCAGAGTGACCGCCAGCATCATCATAGTCCGTCCAGAACCGTCGGCGCAGTCCTCCGTCTTTATCTGCGGTATGAGCCTGTCGATCAGCATAAGGAACAGGATACCGAACGCAAATCCCGCCGCCGGCGGAATAAACGCGAGCTGTCCCATTCCGGCTTCGCACTGCGATATCGCCGGAAGCAGCAGACTCCAGATGCTTGCGGCGGTCATTACTCCCGCAGCAGCACCCATAAGCAGTCTTTCTATATTCCTGCTCAGCACTTTTTTCATCAGCAGAACGCATGACGAGCCGAGCGTTGTTCCGATAAAGGGGATCATTATTCCCCTCAAAGCTTCAAAATACATCATATCACTCCCGAATACGAGTTTCATTCTCTTTATTCTATTCGGAAGAGGTATGTTTTGTTACTTACCTTTTTGCAAACAGATCTCTCTGCGCAACGGCGAGCCTGTCGCAGCGCTCATTTTCCTCATGCCCCGCGTGACCCTTTATCCATGTGAACTCGGCATCATGTATCTCCAGCAGGTCAAGCAGACGTCCCCAGAGATCGGGGTTTAGCGCGGGCTGCTTGTCACTTTTCACCCAGCCTCGCTTGCGCCATGACTTCGCCCAGCCTTTTGTGATGCCGTCCACCACATAACGCGAGTCGGTCTGGATTATCACCCTGCACGGATATTTAAGCGCCTCCAGCCCCTTTATAACGCCTGTAAGCTCCATGCGGTTGTTGGTGGTCTGCTTTTCACCGCCGGAGAGCTCCGCTTCCTTGTCCCCGTACCGGAGTATCACTCCGTAACCGCCGGGGCCGGGATTTCCGGAGCAGGCTCCGTCCGAGAATATATAAACTGTCTTTTTCTCCATTTATGCCTTTTTCGCCTTTCTGTCAAGTATTCGGTCAGCTATCTTTACGGTGAAGAAGTTGAGCAGCGCAGTCAGTACCGTTCCGCAGGCTACTATTATCATCGTTACCATTATCATATCCGGCGTGAATTCCACAAATCCGAAGAACTCGCCGAAGAACCAATGCCCGCAGACGAATGCTCCGAGCAGCACCGCTACCATTCCGATCTTCCACGGCCTCATCGGATCGCAGGCAAGCAGTACGATAACGAATGAAACGCAGGAAAGTATAAACGCGGATATCGTGCTGAGCTGATCGGTGGTAAAGCCGAAAATATTCGCACAGATAATGCCTGCCGACAGCGAAAGGACAGCCGAAACGCCGTTGGGAACAGCTTTGCGGATAACGTTCGAGATGAAGCTCCCGCGTATAAGCTCCTTGTTCGGCTGGAGCGCGAGCAGAAAGCTCGGCGCGCCTATGCAGAGCGCGTTTATAAGCGTCATCTGTATCGGCTCGAAGAGGAACGGTATCTGTATTATTACAAACAAAACCGCAAGCAGTACGCTGTATGTTGTTTTAGAGAGGAAAAGGGACGCAGAACGTTCGACATTGTTGATAGAGCGTCTGCCCTCGGCAACCACTGCCGGCATGGACGCAAAGTTGCTGTCGAGCAGGACAAGGTTGCTGACGTTGCGTGCCGCCTCGCTTCCGCTCTGCATCGCAACCGAGCAGTCAGCCTCTTTCAGCGCAAGAACATCGTTCACGCCGTCGCCGGTCATACCTACGGTATGCCCCTTCGCTTTCAGCGCCTTTACAAGTTCCAGTTTCTGCGGAGGTGTAACGCGCCCGAAGACGGTGTACTCGTCCACGAGTTCGCCGATATTATCCACGGTGGAAGCATCAATGTACTTTTCCGCGTTCTTAACGCCGGCTTTCTGCGAAACGAAGCTTACCGTCACCGGGTTATCGCCGGAGATTATCTTTATATCGACGCCCTGCTCCGCGAAGTATTTCAGCGTATCGGGAGCTTCAGCGCGTATCTTGTCGGTAATTGCGATCATCGCTATCGGCTCTGTGCCTGCGGGAACGGACTTGTCCGCAAAGCTTTCCGGAGAATGCGCAAGGATAATAACACGCCTTCCGCCCTCGGAGAATTTTTCCGCATCTGCCTTTATCGCGCCGTATCTCTCGCCGAGTATGAACTCGCCGGCGCCCATAATATATGTACCCTTGCCCTCGAATGAAGCTCCGCTCCACTTTCTCGCGGAGGAGAAAGGCACAGTCTCTGCCGCTTTCCAGTCCGTACCGCCGCCCCAGCGCTCCTTTACGGCGCAGAAAGTGGGGTTGGTATCGGAAAGAGCCGACGCGAGCGCTGACATTGCCGCTTCAAGCTCTTCTTCCCTGCCGGAGAAAAGCCGTGTTTCGGCTACCTGCATACTTCCCTCGGTTATGGTACCGGTCTTGTCAAGGCACAGCACATCTACTCTTGCAAGAGTCTCGATGCAGTACATATCCTGCACAAGCGTCTTGCGCTGTGCAAGGCGGATAGAGCTTACGGCAAGAACGATACTTGTCAGCAGGACAAGTCCCTCGGGTATCATACCGATTATCGCGGCGACAGTGCTTACCATTGCACGGTTCACAGTCTGTCCGGAAACGAAAATGCCGTTGTATATAAGAAGCGCCATAAGCGGGATAATGATGATCGAGATGCCCTTGAGTATGGTGTTTATCGCCCGCATCATCTTTGAATCGGTCTTTTTGACGTATTTCGCACCGCTTGTGATCTTGTTAGCGAAGCTGTCTGCACCGAGCCCTACCGCAACGGCGCGTGACTCTCCGCTCACAATGAAGCTTCCGGAAAGTATCTTGTCGCCCGGCTTTTTGTAAACCGGATCGCTCTCGCCGGTAATAAGGCTCTCGTTTACCTCGCACTCGCCCTGTACTATCTCGCAGTCTGCGGAAGCCTGCATTCCGGACCGGAATACGACAAGATCGCCCTCCACGATCTGTGAATTGAGAATCTCCTTTTCACTTCCGTCACGAATTACATGGGCTTTCGGAGCGGAAATGAGGGTGAGCCGGTCAATGGTGCGTTTTGCGCGTATCTCCTGGACGATGCCGATGCCGGTATTGCAGAGAATCACGCCGATGAACATAGCGTTCTTGATCTCGCCGAAAATAAGGACGATCACGGCAAGGGCGATGTTGAGAAAGTTGAAGAATGTGAGTGTGTTGTCTCTTACTATCTGCGCCACGGATTTGGTTTTTATCTCCGCGGAACCGTTTATTTTACCCTGCGCGGCAAGCTCTTCCGCCTGCGCTTCGGTAAGACCTTTTTCTGTATCTGTCATTATATCTCATTCTCCTGTTTTGTGATATCTTACATTATACTATAATTGATGTAATTTGTAAATACCAAAAATCATTGACAAAAATCCGGATATTTGATATCATTATTACAGATATAAAAATTGGAGGAAAACGGTATGAGACTTCTGCTTGCGGAGGACGAGCGAACGCTTTCGGACGCTCTCACCGCCATGCTCACACACAGCAACTATTCCGTTGACGCGGTCTATAACGGTCAGGACGCTCTCGACTATCTTGAAGCCGGAAATTACGACTGCGCCGTGCTTGATGTGATGATGCCGAAAATGGACGGTATAACCGTGCTTAAAAAGATACGCGCCGAGGGTATTAATATCCCCGTTCTGCTGCTTACCGCCAAAAGCGAGATAGACGACCGCGTCGAAGGACTTGACAGCGGTGCCGACGACTATATGACAAAGCCCTTCGCAGCGAAGGAGCTTCTTGCAAGGATCCGCGCTATGACACGCAGACAGCCGGAACTTACGGACACACTGCTCAAAGCGGGAAACGTGACGCTCAGCCGCTCGGACTACACTCTCACAGGACCGGACGGCAATATCCGGCTTGCCAACAAGGAATATCAGATGCTCGAAATGATGATGATGAATCCGAACCAGGCGATATCCACCGAGCGGTTTCTGGAGAAGATATGGGGATATGAGAGCGAATCCGAGATAAATGTAGTCTGGGTGAACATCTCCGGTCTGCGCAAGAAGCTTGCTTCTGTGGGCGGAAGCGTCACGATCAAAGCCGCGCGCGGTATCGGCTATATGCTCGCTCTGTCAGAATGACCGGCAGTTCTCTGCCCTTTCTGCTGCGCTTACGCGCTTTGTCCTGCGCGGACGGCGCCAGCCTGCGCGGCTGGATCGCGGCGGGGAACGCCCCGCGGCGAAATGTGTATTCAATAACAAATAACGGGGGAATCTATGCCTGACCAAGTAAAATGGACGCCCGAACAGGAACGGGCCATAACTTTCAGAGACGGTGCCGCGATCGTCTCCGCTGCTGCCGGAAGCGGTAAGACCGCTGTTCTTGTCGAACGCGTAAAAAGGCTGATACTCGATGAGAAAGACCCGGTGAACGCGGACGAAATGGTGATCTCGACATTCACACAGAAAGCCGCCGCGGAAATGAAGGCAAGGCTCGATAAGGCGATAGACGAGGAGCTCGCCAAAGCTCCCGACAACACCCACCTGATCGAACAGCGGCTTCGCCTCGAAGACGCATCTATCTCCACGATAAGCTCGTTCTGCCTGAGCCTGCTCCGCCGCAACAGCGCAGTCACCGATCTCCCGCCGGATTTCGCGGTTCTCGACGAATCCGAAGCGAAGCTGATTTTCTCCCAGGCACTCACCGCCGTTATGGAAGATCTCTGTGAAAACGGCGATCCGGAACAGCGCGATCTGCTGTATGACTGGTATTTCGGCGAGGACGACAGCCGTATAGAAGAGGCTGTGACCTACCTTTACAACTTCTCCCGGAATATCCCCGACGCGGACAGATACTTTGCCGGACAGCTTGCACTCTACTCCGACCCGGACGGGAAAGATGCGGGGAAAGCGATTGAGAAATACCTTGGATCGCAGATAAAACGTCCTGCGGAACTGTTGGGTGAGATGTGTGAGCAGCTTTCGGTCTCTGCCGCGGGAACGCCGGCGGAGGGCTTCTCGAAAGACTGGCAGAAGCTGTATGAGATGCTGTCCGGCATCACCGACACGAAAAGCTGCATTAATACATACGAAACACAGCTGAAAGACGCACAGATACCCGCACTTCCGCGCAAGACCAAGACTTTCGACAACTCGGCGCTCAAAGAGCTGAATGCGGAGATGAAGGAGCTGTGGGGGAATGTGACCCGCGCGGCAGGACTTCTCGCGCGCAGGAACGGGAATATGACCGCCTGCGCACCCGTACTTTCCGCTCTTATTTCGCTGGTCAAGAAGCTGGACGAGGAATATACCGCAAGAAAGCGCGAAAAAGGACGCGTGGATTTCTCCGACATCGAGCTTATGACGCTGAGGCTGCTCCAGGACGAAAACGGCGGGAAAAGTGCCGCTGCGGAAGAGATCTCAAAAAGCATAAAGATAATAATAGTTGACGAATTCCAGGACAGCAACGAGATTCAGTACGAGATCTTCCGGCTGCTCTCCGACAACAAGCGAAACCTGTATTTCGTCGGCGATATAAAGCAGTCGATCTACCGTTTCCGCGGCGCCGATCCGCTTGTATTCGCACGGCTCACAAAAGATCCGGATTTCACAGTCATAAACCTTAACCGTAATTTCCGCAGCTGCGGCGAGGTAATAGACGCGGTAAACGGCATCTTCACCGGCACTATGACCGAGGAACTCGGAGATGTGAACTATGACGAGACCTGTGCGCTTGTGCAGGGCGCTCCCTACGAACCGGACAGCTCCCATAAGACCGAGCTTGTGACATTCACCGGACGACGTACCGAGGACAGCCGGAAGGACGAAGCCGCCTACATTGCCGACCGCATCAGGAAAATGGTTGAAAGCGGATACCGCGTAGGGCGCGGTGAAAATTCCCGTCCCTGCAATTACGGCGATTTTGCGGTACTGATGAGAAGCTACAGCTCCAATGCCGCTATATACAAGGCGGCTCTCGAAAAGGCGGGAATTCCCTTTGAAGCAAAGGAAGACGGCGGATATACCGATTTCGCGGAAATACAGCATGCCCTTGCGCTCCTGCGCGTCATAGACGACCCTTACCGCGACAGCGACCTTGCCGCTGTGCTGATGTCGGAACCTTATATGTTCACCGCCGACGAAATGGCGCAGATAAAGCTTGCGGGCGGCACAAAGCGCAAAAATCTCTGGCCGGGGCTTATAGAATATGCAAAGGAAAACGAGCGCGCCGCGGCTGTAGTTGAGGAAATACGCGGATACAGGGAATTCTCGGAGGAAAACTCCGCCGAACGGCTTATCCGCAAGATATGCGATGAAAGTATGCTGATACCGGCGGCGGAAGCCGCACCGGACGGCGATAAAAGAAGCGCGAATCTGCGAATGCTCACCTACTATGCGCGGACATTCTCCGGCGGCGAGAGCGCAAGTCTCTACGACTTCATAAAGTACACAGAAAAGCTTGACCGCGAGAAGATAAAGCTCCCGCAGGCAAAGGGCGACAGCACCGGCAGCAGCCTTGTCCGGCTAATGACAGTCCACGGCTCTAAAGGACTTGAATTCCCGGTATGCTTTGTTGCGAATCTTTCAACAAAACCGCCCGTATTCTCCGGCGGCGGCATTATCTGTGACCCGTACTGCGGGATAGGAATGAAGATAAGCGACAGCAGAAATATGCTGACTATCGACACTCAGCCTTATGATATGGCGGCGGCGGAATCCGGGCGGCTGGAACTGAGCGAGGAAATGCGTCTGCTTTATGTTGCTGCGACCCGCGCAAAGGAAAAGCTCATCTTCACCGTTCCGATAACATCAAAGACCCCGCTGAAGATGCACTACGGCTGGATAATGGAAAGCGCGGCGGTACGGAACGGACTGATCGAAGTACGCAATTACAGCGGATACAGGCCGGAAGAAACCGAAAAGGCTTATGACGAGCCGGAAGAGCCTGTGCAGATAAAGCCGTTCACCGAATACCCGCATATCCGCATATCCGAAGTGCCGGCAAAAGTTACGGCAACGCAGATAGGTGTCAAGAGCGTGGACGACTTTTCGGAACAGGCAGACCACATAGACCGTTTCCTGCGGACACCGTCATTCCTTGGCAGCAGGCAGTCATCAAAGCTGACGGGCAAGAAGCGCGGCGACGCTTACCACAAGGTAATGGAGCTGCTCGACTTCTCCGCGAAGCCTGCCGATGTCCCGCACATACTTGACGCACTGCACGACAGCGGAAAGCTCTCGGATATCGAGCGCATCTCGATTTCAGAAGAAGACATTGCCGCTTTTCTAGAAAGTCCGCTATGCGGACGCGCCGCGGCAAGCGGCGACATAAACCGCGAATACCCGATATTCTGCGAATACGAGCCGGAGCCGGGCGAATGGGGGATAACCGACTGGAACGGCGAGGAAAAGCCGTTTATACAGGGTATTGCCGATATGTTCTTTGTGGAGGACGGCGAGATCGTGCTCGTCGATTACAAGACCAACCGGAATGTCACAGCCGAACAGCTTGCCGACGAGTACCGCGGACAGCTTGAGATCTACGCCCGCGCGCTCTCCGAAGCCACCGGCATGCGTGTCAAAGAAAAGCTCCTCTACTCGTTCGACCTGGGGGAAGTGCCGGTGCAGTGACCGCCGTGCGTTCTGCGCTTGCGCGCGCCCTACGCGGGCAGCGGTGTCTGCGCGGACGGCGCCTGTCTGTCGGTCAGCCCCTCTGTCACCTGACGGTGACACCTCCCCGTTTGCGGGGAGATCACCCTTTAAAAAGGGGTTGGATCCCTAAACCTGATTCCGTAAAACGGAACTTTGAAAGACTCCGGACAGAACGCGGTTGACAAAAACATATAAATATGGTAGAATAAATCACTGCTATTTAAACAGAGATAAGGAATGAAATAAATGCTGAAATGGAGCCGTCCGGATCTTGCATTCATAACTGAAAACAGCGAAATACTCCGTTCCGTAAAAAGGGCGGGAAGTGATACCGCTCCCGCAAATATCTTTCTTCTTGCTCCCAAATATGATACACAGACTGCCGCACAGGACAGAGCCGTTTTCCGTTACTATAACGGCAGCAAGCCGAACCGCAGAGGCTACGGTTTCCCGATAGCGCCGGAGCCTTCCGATCTTCCCGCGCTTATCGAAACGCTGTACCGGGACGCGAATGAACGCGGAGTCCCGCTTGAATTCTGCCTTTGCGACGAACGGCAGAAGGCGGCGCTGGATTCGGTCTGTACCATAGACTGGAAATGCACCGAGGACGACAGCGACTATATCTACAAAAAGGAAAGTCTCGCGTCGCTCGCAGGTAAAAAGCTGCACCGGAAGCGCAATCACATCAACAATTTCATGCGCGTGTATGACGATGTCAGATACAGCCCGATATCACGGGAGAACAAGGCAGATGCGGTAAAGGCTGCGGAACTCTGGCTAAAGGAGCGCGAGAATGCCGACGCGGACGAGCTTGCCGAATTTGAGTGCATTAAGCTTGCTGCGGATAACATTGACACTCTCGGACTTGTCGGCGGCATGCTTTATGTAGGAAGCGAGCCTGCCGCCATGACGATAGCCTCGCATATTACCGCACAGACCGTGGACGTTCACTATGAGAAGTCATACGGCGAGTATGCGGAGAACGGCGGATTCACGGTGATAAACCGGCTGTTTGCTGAGTCGCTTCCGGAGGAATGCGACCTTATCAACCGCGAAGAGGATATGGGGATAGAGGGACTGCGTGCTGCGAAGGAGTCCTACTTCCCGGCATTCAAGCTGAAAAAATACTATGGGGTGTGCAGATGTTAAGTTCGGTACTTTCGCGCAGTGACTGCGCAGATTGCAGGTTCTGCTGTTCGTTCAGAAGAAAGAGCCTGTGGGAGACCCCGCTTTTCGATGAGGAAACTGTCGGAAAGCTGAGATCACTTTATCCAGACGCGCATTTCAAGCCGCGCGGAGATGCGTTCACTATCGACATTGATGACCAATACCGCACCGACGACAGCGAAGAAGAAGCGCTCTGTCCGTTCAACAAAAACGGCTGCATTCTCGGTGCAGACCTCAAACCGTTCGACTGCAGCATCTGGCCGCTTCGTGTTATGCGGTATAACGGCGGGCTGGCGATATGCCTTACTCCCACCTGCCCGGTGATATCCGGAAAACCGCTGTCCGTGATGCAGGAACTTGCAGACGGAGAAGTCGGTGACAAGATCGCAGCATACGCAGAGCTGCACCCGTTCATTATAAAAGACTACAAAGAAGGCTTTCCCGTTCTGCGGGTGATCTGAAAAGGGACATAATATGAAATTCAAGTATGTGCGCATCCAGGGCAAAGAACTTGCCCGCAATACAAAATACGCAAAAGGCATTTTCAGTATGTGCTGGCAGCTGATACAGAACGACGTTATGGAAGAAGAAGACGCCGAGCTTTTCCGTGAGATAGATTCATGGTTCGCTGATGTACTCCCTTTCCCGCCGCAATGCAGGAATCAGGAGAATGTTGTCTGCTTCTTCAAGACAGATAATTCTGCCGAGATGATGAAGATGATAAATCCGGCGATGTGGCTTCTGGACAAGTATCACCACCCATTCTATGTCGTTTATACGAACTATCCGGGCGAGATCGTTTACGAGGACGAATATCAGGTCGCTGTGAAAGCCGGTGAAGACCTTATCTTTGAGGACGTTCAGAAATCATGGTCTCCGGAAGAGCAAAAAGAAATGAATAATGAAGAGTGAATAGTGAATAATGAATAATTGTGGTTTCCGCTTCGCGGAAATATTTGAATCGTGACGAAATAAATCGTTTTGTGTATATTAAAGCAATACAAAAGCCTGCTGAAACGTATGTTTTCAGCAGGCTTTTTTGCACAAAACTCCGGAATCTGTCTCCCCATTACTGTGACCTGAACAGTAGAATCGTCAGCGACAATAAGCAGTGCGGCTGTCAATGAGTCGCCGCCTGTGCAAGATGCGGGATAAATACTCACTTGTGCGGCGAATTTATTTAGGGGGTCAAGCCCCCTTTTTCAAAGGGGGTTTGCGGGGTCCGGGGCGGAGCCCCGTCTTAAAATCTCTCAAAAATCTCTCAAAAAGTCTCTCACATCATCTCAGACACGATACCGGGCAGAGCGGCGAGTGCTTCGGAGATCTTGGAGATATCGGCGATACCTGCCATAGCGCTGTCGGGCTTTCCGCCGCCCTTGCCGCCGGCAATTGCGGCTATCTGCTTTACGATATTTCCGGCATTTGCGCCCTTTTCTATCGCTTCCTTGCTGCAAATGCAGAGGAAGTTGCCCTTTCCGTCGGCATGACCGGCAAGAACAGCGATAAAGCTGTCATACTTCGACTTGATGTCATCGCCTGCTTTGCGGAGACTGTCTCCGACTGTACCTTCAAGCGTTGCGGAGAATACCTTTATTCCGTTTATCTCTGCCGCACCGGAGGTGATATCTCCCATTGCGGCCTGCGAGATCTGACGTTCGAGCTTGTCGATCTCCTTCTTCGCCTCGGAAAGCTCTGCTGTAATTGCTTCGCAGCGCTGTACGAGCGCGTTCGGATTCGGTACCTTTAACACTTCCGCAGCATCGGCTATCGTCTTCTTCGCGTTTTCAAACGCTTCAAGCACTCCATAACCTGTTGTTGCCTCTATACGGCGAACCCCGGCAGCTACCGATGTCTCGGAAATGATCTTGAATAAACCGGCTTTAGAAGTGTTGTCAAGATGTGTACCGCCGCAGAATTCCGTTGAGAATCCGTCTGCCGTGCTTACAACACGCACAACATCACCGTATTTCTCACCGAACAGCGCCATAGCGCCTTTCTTGCGGGCTTCCTCGATCGGAAGCTCCTCGGTTATCACATCAATTCCCTTGAGTATCTCTTCATTTACAAGGCGCTCTGTCTCCGCTGTCTCCGCAGGTGTCATCGCGCTGAAATGCGAGAAGTCGAATCTTCCGATCTTCTCGTCAACATACGAACCTGCCTGGTGAACGTGGTCACCAAGTACCTTGCGCAGCGCAGCCTGGAGCAGATGCACAGAGGTGTGGTTTCGCTTGATCGCGTTTCTTCTCTCCTCATCGACCTGCGCTGTGACCGCATCACCGGTGCGGAATCCGCCGCTCGTTACGTCGCAGTAGCAAACGAACTGACCGCCAGCCGCCTTCTTCGTATCAACAACCGTAAGTACGCTGTCTCCGGCTGTGATCGAACCGGTATCGCCTACCTGACCGCCCATCTCGGCATAAAACGGCGTCTTCTCGATAACAACTATAACTTCGTCACCCTCGCCGCATTCTTCAACTGCGGCACCGTCCTTGATAATGGCAGTGATCTTCGTATCTGCGGTAAGGCTGTTATATCCCACAAACTCGGTCTTTAAGCCGGATACCGCATTCATGGAAGCTTCGTCCCAGCCGCCCTTGAATGCCTGGTTTGCACGCGCGGTCTGCTTCTGCTTGACCATAAGCTCCTTGAAGCGCTCCTCGTCAAGAGACAGTCCTTTTTCCGCAAGTATCTCCTTTGTAAGATCAAGCGGGAAGCCGTAGGTGTCATGCAGTCTGAATGCGTCGTCACCGCTGAGCACACCGTTAGTGCCAAGCTTCGCGATAAGATCGCTTAAAAGCTGGGAGCCCTTTTCAACAGTCTTGTTGAAGCTCTCCTCCTCGGTAGCGATGACCTTCATTATATACTCGCGCTTTTCAAGCAGTTCGGGGTACGCATTCTTGTTCTCCTCGATAACCTGATCCACGATCTCGGTAAGGAACGGCTTTGTAACGCCGAGAAGTCTGCCGTGGCGTGCAGCTCTGCGGAGAAGTCTGCGAAGTACATATCCGCGTCCCTCATTGGACGGACGGACTCCGTCGCCTACCATGAATGTGGTTGCGCGGGCATGGTCGGTTATAACACGGATAGAAACATCGTCACTGTGATTTGCGCCGTAGGTCTTTCCGGTAACAGTGCAGATGCGCTTGATGATGTTCTGTATGGTATCTACCTCGAACATATTGTCAACGCCCTGCATTACGCATGCGAGACGCTCAAGTCCCATACCGGTATCTATATTCTTGTTCTTGAGCTGGGTGTAGTTGTTGTGACCGTCGTTGTCGAACTGTGTGAATACAAGGTTCCATATCTCGATTATACGGTCGCAGTCACCCGCCTGCTCGAAGCTCTCAAAAGGTCCATACTTCTCGCCGCGGTCGAAATGGATCTCGGAACAAGGTCCGCAGGGACCGCTGCCATGCTCCCAGAAGTTGTCCTTCTTGCCGAGCTTAACGATGCGATCGCGCGGTACGCCGATCTCATTTGCCCAGATCTCACCGGCTTCGTCATCTTCCTCATATATAGTTACCCAAAGCTTCTCCGGCGGTATCTCCAGCACCTTTGTGAGGTACTCCCAGGCCCATGCAGTTGCTTCATGCTTGAAGTAGTCACCGAATGAGAAGTTTCCGAGCATCTCAAAATATGTGCCGTGACGCGCTGTTTTTCCTACATTCTCGATATCGGGAGTTCTGATGCACTTCTGGCAGGTGGTAACTCTCTTTCTCGGAGGAGTCTCAACGCCCTGGAAAAATTTCTTGAGGGGAGTCATACCCGCGTTGATAAGCAGCACGGAGTTGTCTCCCTGCGGTACGAGCGGAGCGGAAGCCATACGCAGATGACCCTTGCTCTCAAAGAATTCGAGATAGCTCTCTCTTAATTCATTAAGTCCTGTCCATTTCATAATTTTTACCTCTTTATTTTAAACTTAAAAAATTGTTGATGTTCTCCCAGAGTATCTTCTCACGCTGACTGTCGGTGAGATCTATCCTGTCAAAACGCTCCAGCTCCTCGGAAACGCTCCACATCGGATAATCCGTTCCGAAGAAAACCCTGTCCTCACCGTAAGCAAGAATATATTCCTTTGCCTGTTCGGGGGTGATGAATGCGAGCGAGCTGCTCTCATCTACCCACAGATTCTCTGTTCCCGCAAGCACCGGCACTGCCTTTTCCCATACGGAATATCCGCCGAGATGCGCCGCGATTATCCTCTGGCGCGGAAACCTCTTTGCCGCAGCTTTGATCCTGTCCTGATTGGAATAATCGTATCTTCTGTCGCCTGCGTGAATAAGTATCGGGACCCTGTTATCTATTATTTCGTACATCTGCATGGCTGCCGGCTCGTCCACACGGAATTTCTGGCAGTCCGGGTGAAGCTTTACTCCCATAAGTCCGAGGGAAATTATGCGGTCAACCTCTGCTTCGATCTCTTTTGCGGACATTGACGGGTGAAGTGTGCAGAACCCTACGAACATACCGCCGCTTGCTTCAACACTCGCATGGATAAAGTCGTTTATCTTAGGCACCTGATCGTGTGTTGTGGCTACGGAGTGGACAAGGCAGCGCTCAACTCCGCTCTTTTTCCAGTTCTCTGTCATAGTGCCGATCCTGCCGTCAAAAGCCATTGGAATGCCGTAAAATTCACCGACGTGATGTGACGCTTTCTCTGCGATCTTGTCCGGGTAGATGTGAACATGAGCGTCGAAAATATGCATTTTAGGTGTCCTTTCTGAATTCTGCTGTTATAACAATTTATTATAGCACTTTTTAATTGAGATTTCAATAGATTTTGGCGAAGTTTTCAACAATATCGCGGAAAATAAAGGCCCTCCGGAGATTACGGAGGGAAATCTGTACAATTGAGATACTCATTTAATTTTATCTTTAAAAACCGATTTCATTTTTATCACTTTATCAATAGCTTCTTCAATTAATGAATCATAATTGCTGTGATCATCGAAATTTAAGCCATTAATCTTATGTAAAATCCTACTTGCTTTAGCATTGTCCAGTCTGAGCCATTCTAATTTAAAACCTAATTGCTTTTCAATATCTTCTCGATTTTTATAAAGTTTATCAAACAATTCTTTGTCTGAACTTATATATAATTCTACACCAACATACGACTCTTTATTTACAAGAGTAACACTAATATGAGCTGCGCTCGTCCCAATGGCAATATCATACCAATGGTCTGTTGTTGCCTTACGGACATTAAATGGCTTGCCACGATTAATAATATGTTCATTAAAATTAGTCCAAAACTCAACTCTTTCAGATTGGCGTTTGTTAATGGCATCAGTAGATTTATTATTTTTTGATTCTTTAATAAAATCATTAGGCTGTTCTACTATCTGAAACATAGGAGCAGGAACAGAATCATTGATCTTATATGCATGAAGTTCAATAAGGAAAAAATTAATATCTTTTGAAGTGTTATTATTAAGCCATTCAATAGCACTCCTGTGTTCATCTCTTGCTTCTTTAACTATCCAAACTATAACTTTTGCGTCAAGTCCGGAAGCGTATGTAATAATTTTACCAAGATGATCATGGTTTGAATTTTCGAGTTGATTTTCAATTATAACTTTTATTCCTGTAGTTTCATCAACAGCCACAATATCACATCTATAAGCACCAACATAAGCTTCTGTATTAATATCAACTAAAGTAAGTCCAAGCTTTTCATTTAGCAAAGAAATATTTTCATCTTTTACAAGCCATGTTGAAAAATCATATTGCTCATGTCGCCATAAATTTCTAATATCTACTTCTTCTAATTTTCCAATTTTCATAAAAAATACTCCAAAAAAAGAATATTGACTAATACAAAAAGCGTCTGACATTATCAGACGCTTTTTTGGCAGGGGTGGTAGGAATTGAACCCACGTCAAAGGTTTTGGAGACCCCTATTCTACCATTGAACCACACCCCTGTGTGTCTTAAAAACAAATCAGCCAGCCCCACAGAGTTCCCGCAGGGCAGCTGCCGTCAGCAGAATTACTGCTGGTGCGCCAACAGGGACTCGAAC
>DEWH01000005.1:0-123679 GCA_002363155.1 Ruminococcaceae bacterium UBA3215
AAAAGTCTTTGGAAAGGGGTTTGGGGGAGAACCTTTCTTCAGAAAGGTTTCCCCCAAGTCTCGAGCGCAAGCGACCCTCTCGAGCGACAGCGACCTTCTCGAGCGCAAGCGACTCATCTCGTGCACTCACGGGTCGCGGATAAAGCTCTGCCAGTCGAGGGGGAAGCCGATATAAGACAGGTCTATGGCTTCGTCGTACTCGGCGATGAGAAGTTCGAGCTTGGTGACGAAGGCGGTATTCCACACATCGCTGCGCGGATAGAGCCTTTTGAGGATTATCACATAATCGAACAGCGTGTTCGAGATCGGGCGTGCAAGATCGGGCGGCTGCTTCGGTACAGCTGTCATGTTATTTGCGTAAAGTCTGTTATAGTGCGCACAGTGGTTGCGCAGTTCGGACAGGCAGATAAGCCAGTTCTCAACACACCGGTACGGCAGACCGAATGCGTTATCCGCTATCGCGCGCTTGTCCTCCGTTTTCAGATCGCTGTAAAAGCTGTTGAGCAGCCCGAAGCTGAACAGCTCCATAATAACCCAGAGCGGGAATGCACCGCCGTACTTCTTCATGTGGTGGGTTACAAGCTGTTCGCCCGTGTTGTTCTCGATAACGCGGTCGATCTTCTTCAGAAATTGCTTGTGGTTGTGGCGGGCGTCAAATCCCGACTCGTTCAGATATCCGAGCGCACCGTATTTCAGCGCATGGTAGTTGGAGATATTCGCGCGCATCGTTATCTCGACTTCCTCCAGCGCCGTAAGAAGCAGCGAGCGCAGAAGCCTGTCAAAATCATAGATGTGCATTACCGTCTCGAAACTCGTTCCGTCACGGTACTTGCTCTTTGTTTCGAGAAATACCGCAAAATAGTGCGCAAGCCGGTAGTAGTTTATATTCGACAAGGCACAGACCGCATGATCCATATCCTCGATTATACAGCCCCTGCTGCGAAGCTTTTCTATCTGATCTTCGACAGTAGCCGGGCTTTTTACCCGCCGTACCTGAGTATCGCGGATATCCCGGTCAGCACGGTTAGCCATGACTATCATTCCTTTCGGAAGAGAATGCGCCGTAAAGTACGCCGTGAGGCATCGTGAACGGTGCTATACTGCTATTATATTACTTTTTGCGGGCAATGTCAATCAAATATCGTGCAATATGCAAAAAAGGTAGTGACAAATCGGAGAAAATGTGTTATAATATATATAATTTACAGCAGAACGCGCGTGATCGGCGCGGCTGCTCCCATTATTCTGAAAGGACGAACCGATGAATTACGAAAAATCCTGCGGCGCGGTAGTGTACAGGAAATTTCACGGCAATACCGAAATACTGCTTATCCGCCATATCAAATCGGGATATTGGTCTTTCCCGAAAGGTCATGTCGAAAAAGGCGAGACCGAGATCGAAACTGCCGAGCGTGAAATAAAGGAGGAAACCAATATTGATGTCCTTATCGACAGCGGCTTCCGTGAGACTGTCACTTTCAGTCCGCGCAAGGACACCAGCAAGACCGTCGTTTACTTTGTAGGCAAGGCTATAAGCCGCGATGCAAAGCCCCAGCTCGATGAGATCTCCGAGATGCGCTGGGTCGAGATAGATCAGGCAGCCTCGTTCCTTACATACGAAAACGACAAGATCATAGCGCATAAAGCACGCGCTTTCATTGCCCTTATGAAATGAGCGCCCGCAAGTCAGCCGTTCCCTGAGGCAGTGTTGCCGGAAGGAACGGCAGTTTTTTTGCAAGGACATGAAAAAAATTATGCGAAAACAGGTGACAAAACAGAAAAAATATGATATAATAAAATATGTTGATATTTTGCAGGAAAGGAGTGTCGCTAATGGCAGAATCTTCTTCCATGAAGATCAGGGTAGAGGAACTTGAATCCGGTATGGTCACAGCCGATAATGTTATCGAGCCCGGTACCGACAGAGTGCTTCTCCTCAAGGGAACTACCCTCGACAGCGTTATGATCTTCAACCTCAAAGAGCGCTACAACGTCGGCGAGGTGTTTATCAGAAAAAATTTCAGCGCTTCCACCATTTCCGCGGAGATGCGCGCCGAAATAGATATCCACCAGTCGCTAAGCACGCTGAAAGATGTCTTTGGCTCTGACGATGAAAAGCCGCTGAAAGAATTCACGAAAGAAGCTTCAAAACAGATCTCCAATGTAGCAAACGATCTTATAACAAGCCTGTACGCCGATGACAATATTCTGCTGAAGATGCACCAGCTCCAGTCATACGACGACTATACATACAAGCACTGCCTGCGTGTGGCGATGATGTCGGTCACGATAGGAAAAAGTCTCGATCTTCCGCGCAGCAAGATGCGCGATCTCTGCGAGGCGGCGCTCCTGCATGATATAGGCAAGCGCACCATAGATATCGACATAATAAGAAAGCCCGGACGGCTCACCGATGATGAGTTCACCGCTATTAAAAAGCACCCCCAGAACGGCTATATACTTCTCCGCAAGAACGGCGGGTATTCGGAAGAGATAATGAACGCCGTGCTGATGCATCATGAAAAGTTCGACGGCACCGGCTATCCTCTCGGTCTCAAAGGCGAGCAGATAACCTATCTCGCAAGGATAATCACAGTCGCCGATGTGTATGACGCCCTTACTTCCAACAGACCTTACCGCCAGCCGTGGAGCGTTGCCGAAGCCGAGGAGTTTATGATGGGCGGCGCCAACACCCACTTCGACTATGATATAATCACCGCGTTCCTGAACGCGTTCGCGCCGTATCCGGTAGGCGAAAATGTTATACTGAGCGACGGCAGGCACGCCGTGGTCATCAGCAACAACTCCAATGTCCTGCGCCCGGTGATAAGACTTACGGACGAGGGCGAGGGAGACGAAGTGATAGACCTTTACAACAATTTCAAGTACCTTACGCTGTCAATAAAGTCGCTCGATAAAGACGGTATAAATGAGTAAACATATATAAAGAAAGGAACAACAGACAATGGCAAAAGTAGTAAAATTCGGAGGAAGCTCGCTCGCCGACGCAAACCAGTTCCGTAAAGTCGCTGATATAATCAGAAGCGACAAGGAACGCAGATATGTGGTTCCAAGCGCACCCGGAAAGCGTTTCTCCGATGACACAAAGGTAACGGATATGCTGTATAAGTGCTACGACGATGTTTGCGCAGGAGCAAACGCGGTAGCGGCATTCCTCCCGATCGCGGAGCGCTACAACGGCATTATTTCCGATCTCGGACTTACTATCTCGCTTGACCGCGAATACGAGGAGATCACCGACAACTTCACCAGGCGCGCGGGCAGAGACTATGCCGCAAGCCGCGGAGAGTACCTCAACGGCATTATCCTTGCGAACTACCTCGGCTTCAACTTCGTTGACGCTGCAAAGGGCATCTTCTTCAAGCCCAACGGCGAATTTGACGCGGAGCTTACCGATGCAACGCTTGCTTCTATCCTTGAGGGATATGACTGTGCAGTTATACCCGGATTCTACGGTGCCAACCCCGACGGCACTATACGCACTTTCTCCCGCGGCGGAAGCGACTTCACCGGCTCGGTGGTTGCAAAGGCTATCGGTGCCGAGCTTTACGAGAACTGGACCGACGTACCGGGATTTGCCGTTGCAGACCCGCGTATCGTAAAGGATCCCCAGTTCATCGACGTTATCACATACAGAGAGCTCCGCGAGCTTTCGTACATGGGTGCGACGGTACTGCACCAGGACGCTATCTTCCCGGTAAGAAACGCGAAGATCCCGATCAACATCAAGAACACAAATGACCCGTCGGCAAAGGGAACGATGATCGTTCCGGAAGCACCCGAGGGCAAGAACGAGCATATAATCACAGGTATCGCCGGCAAGAAGAATTTCAGTGCCGTAGCGATAGAAAAGGACGAGATGAACGGCGAGATAGGCTTCCTCCGCCGCATACTCACCCTTATGGACGTTGAGAAGATAAACTTTGAGCATATCCCTACCGGAATCGACACGATGACGCTCATCATCGACAGCGATGACCTCAAGGCTCACCCGAACTTTGTTGAGCGCGTAAAGGAAGTATCGGACCCGAACCATATCGAAGTCGAGGAAGGACTTGCGCTGATAGCAGTCGTAGGACGCGGAATGAAGGCTACAAAGGGTACTGCTACCCGTATCTTCGCGGCTCTCTCCCATGCCAACATCAATATCAAGATGATCGACCAGGGCTCCTCCGAGCTTAATATCATCATCGGTATCAGGGAAGAGGACTTTGAAGAAGCTATCCGTGTTATCTACGATATGTTTATGCTGCAGGAATAAGCCGGGAATGTCCCGCGGAGATCACGGGGTCTCCGAAAAAGATCAATGTAAAGAATAATTCCCCCGCTTTACGGCGGGGGAAATTTGTAGAAGGAGAATAAAAATGAAGCTTGAAAACATCAAAGTATATGACCTCGAAGAGAGCTTCAAGGCAAGCAAATACCCCATGGCAGTCGATACCGACGCGGTGAACGGAGATATTACGGAGCGTATAGTAAAGCTTGCTCAGTCCGGCAAGGGCGAAGGTCACGACCAGTTCATGACCGGCATACGCGTCGCATTCGACCTTACTTTCACGGTAAAGGCATGGACAGAAGCCGAAAGATACCGCTTCCTCGAGTTCGTTTCCAGCCAGTCAACAATGCACCGCATCGCAAAATTCGATCTCTCGAAGCAGTACTGCAAGTACGTCGATCCGCGCATGATCGAGATCATGAACGAGCTGAAAGACAGGTACAACGAGACACAGGATCCCGAGGACTACCTGCGGCTGCTGTACAGCAACCCCTGCGGATTTGAGCTTACCGCGCGCCTTACGACCAACTACCGCGCGCTGAAAACTATCTATTCACAGCGGAAGAACCACAGGCTCCCGGAATGGAGAGAGTTCTGCAAGGAGATAGAGAAGCTGCCCTATGCGAAGGAACTTATCGTAGGAAAGCAGAAAGAACCCGGAACCGACAAGTAAAGGAGATGCTTATGAAGAAAAGAACGCTGGCGGCGCTGCTTGCAGCGGCAATGGTGATGTCGGGCTGCGGCGGGAATACGGAAAGCACGGCACCCGCAGATACAGGCAGCAGTGCGGATAACGGCGGAACGGAACAGTCTGCCGATACAAAGGAGCCGGAGATCACCGGCGCGGCTGCCGAGTACGAATGGGGAAACGTTCAGATCGTAGGCGGCGGTTATACCACGGGTATAATCTATAACAAGGGTGAAGAGGGGCTGGTATATGCCAAGACGGATATCGGCGGTCTTTACCGGATGGACAAGAACACCGGCGGGAAATGGAAGCCGCTTACCGATATGTTCGGCAATGACCACTACAGCTACTACGGCATCGAGGGCGTAGCGACGGACGCGAAATCCCCGAACAAGGTCTATGCGCTGGTGGGAATGTACGGGAACATGGAAGCCGCGGTGCTCTGCTCCGATGATTACGGCGATCACTGGAACATCACGCCTCTTGAATTCAATATGGGAGGAAACGAGCCCCACAGACAGGCGAACCGCCTTGAACTTGACCCCCATGACAGCTCCGTGCTGTATCTCGGCTCCCGTCACGACGGGCTTTGGGTGAGCCGTGACAGCGGCGCTTCCTTCACGAAGGTGGCAAGCTTCCCCACGGACGGCAAGGGCTATTCCGAGGACGGCTACACATTCGGAGTTACGGCGATCGCGTTTGATCCGGCTTCTTCGGCAGACGGAGAACCCTGCAGGACGATTTATGTCGGCACGGGCGACAGGGTGATGTATGTGACGCATGACGCAGGGGAGACATGGGAAGTGCTTGAAGGCGCGCCGAAGTCTTTCCTTGCATCGCATATATATGTGCAGGGCGAGAACGTTTATTTTGCATTTACCGGCGAAGCCAACCCGTACAGACCGATCAAGGGCGCGATAAGGAAGTATAATTCGGGTACCGGAGAATGGACTGACATTACGCCGGACGACGTCGGGCACGGCTGGGGCGATATCGCGATAGACCCCAAGGATCCGGACACGCTGTATGTCAGCTCAATGGGCAGATACAAGGCAAACGAGGACGACAACATCTTCCGCTCCACCGACGGAGGTGCGACATGGGAGGGAATATTCGGCGGAGCCGATGACACCGAACGTCTGTTCAGCCTTGATTATTCGGCTGCACCGTGGCTTGACTGGGGCAGAGGGAACGCGATGCTCGGCTGGATGATGGGCGATATTGAAATAAACCCGTTTGACAGCAACGAGATAATGTACGGAACCGGTGCAACGATCTTCCACACCACGAACCTTACCGAATGGGGCAAGGAGACGATAAATGTGGAGGTGAAGTGCGAGGGCCTTGAAGAGACCGCGGTGAACGTGGTCAAGGCGGCGAACTCGGACGAGATACGGCTTTACTCGGGAATGTGGGATATTGACGGATTCACTCACCGCGATGTTGACAAGGCACCGTCCCACATGAACGGGGACGGATTTATGACCAAGACGCTGAGCATAGCTTGTGCGTACAATGCTCCGGAAGTTGCGGTGAGAACGGGCGAAGGCAATCTTCCGATATCCATAACCCGTGACGGCGGCGAGACATGGAAAAATGTCAAGAAGCCGAAGGACGTGGGCGGCGACTGCGGAACGGCAGAGGTTAGCTGCAACGGCAATATCATCTACTGGACGAACACATCGGCTGCGGCGATATACTATACGAAGGACGACGGTGAGACATGGGAGCGCTTTGAAAAGGCATTTGCGAGCCCGAAAATGGCAGCGGACTGCTTCAACGAGGATATCCTGTATGTTTACACGGGAACGGGAATGTATGTGACATCGGACGGCGGCAAGACTTTCTCGAATTCGGATCAGTTCATACCGGACGGCTGCATTCCCACAGCGAGCCCCGAAAAGGAGGGCGATGTATGGCTGAACACGGCTATGGGCGGTGTTTACCTGCTCACCGACTGCGGCAAGGGAACGCTCCAGCGCAAGAACATACAGTCCGCGAAAGCTTTTGCCATAGGAGCGGCGAAAGATGCGGAAAGCCCCATGACGCTGTATGCGCTCGGCACGAACGATGATATCTATGGTGTGTGGCGTTCGCTGGACAGCGGCGACACATGGGAGCGCATAAACGACGACAGTCACCAGTTCGGCGCTACCGGCGGTTCCCTCGCAGCAGACCTGCGCACCTACGGTCAGATCTATTTCGGCACTAACGGCAGAGGTATCATCATGGGACGCCTCAAGAAGTGAGAGAGCTTTGAGAGATTTTTGAGATTTTTGAGATTTTTGAGACGGGGCGCTGCCCCGAACCCCGCCAGCCCCCTTTGGAAAAGGGGGGCGGCGGACGCGCCGCGGCGAAATGCGCAGCGACATTCTTCTATTGACGGGGACGCCTCCTCGGTTAGTTATTCTCTTCAAAATACAAAAACAGCTTGCAGAAAATTCCTCTGTAAGCTGTTTTCTTTGTTATTATATGAACGGAATCTCCGCCAACCCCACTGCATTTCAGTCCGCGCTCGCCCATAGCTGTACGCTCTGAAATACTGCATTTGTTTAGGGGGTCAAGCCCCCTTTTCCAAAGGGGGCTTGCGGGGTTCGGGGCAGCGCCCCGTCTCAAAAGTCTCAAAAATCTCAAAAATCTCAAAAACTCTCTCTCAAAAGTCTTATCAATTCTTGACGAGCTTGGTGAAGGCTTCGGCGTATTTTGCCTGGAGAGCTGCTGCCTCATCGTTGGATTTGCCGACAGTGGTGTAGTAGATCTTGATCTTGGGTTCTGTGCCGGAAGGACGGATAACGAGTGTTGCGCTGTCCTCAAGATAGAGCGTGATAACGTTCGACTTCGGAAGATCTATCTTTGTCTTTGCGCCGGTCACGATGTCGGTCTTTTCGCTTGCCTCATAATCGGCAAAAGCTATGACCTTTGTGCCTGCGATGTCCTTCGGGATATTGGTGCGTATGCTTGTCATTATCTCCTGCATCTTCGCCATACCGCTTGCGCCTTCGAATGCGAAGTTGTCAAGCTTGTTGCAGTAGCAGCCGTACTCCTCATACATTCTCTTTCTTGCCTCAATAAGGGAAATGCCCTTTGAGCGGTAGAATGCAGCCATTTCGCAGATGAGCATAGATGCTACGACAGCGTCCTTGTCGCGTACATAACCGCCGGCAAGATAGCCGTAACTCTCCTCAAAACCAAAGATATAGCGGTCGGTCTCGCCCTTCTTCTCAAGGAAGCCTATCTGCTCACCGATGAACTTGAAGCCGGTGAGCACTTCGATAAGCTCAATTCCGTACTTCTTTGCAATAGCGCGGGTAAGATCGGTAGTAACGATCGTCTTTACCGCAACAGGGTTCTTCGGCATCGTACCGAGTGCTGTTCTCTCACGTGCAACATAGTCGAGAAGCAGACAGCCTGTCTCATTTCCGGAGAACAGCGCGTAATCGTCACCGTCGGGAACAGCGATGCCCACACGGTCGCAGTCGGGGTCGGTAGCAAGAAGAAGATCCGGCTTTTCCTTTGCGCAAAGTTCAAGACCCTTCTGGAGAGCTTCCTTGAATTCGGGGTTCGGATACGGGCATGTGGTGAAGTTTCCGTCGGGATTTTCCTGCTCCGGAACAACAACGACTTCCTTTATGCCGATCTCTTTGAGGATACGGCGAACAGGCTTGTTGCCGGTACCGTTAAGAGGTGTATATACAACTTTGAGCCCTGCGCTTGCGCAGATATCGGGGTGGAGAGACTGCTTTCTTACTTCTGCCATGTAGTCGTCGATGCACTTGTCGTCGATATACTTGATAAGACCGCTCCTGATGCCCTCTTCAAGGGAGATCGATCTGATCCCCTCAAATACATCTGTCTTCTTGATCTCGGCGAGAACAGCGTTTGCAGCGTCGATCGTGAGCTGGCAGCCGTCGGATCCGTAAACCTTGTATCCGTTATATTTTGCTGGGTTGTGAGATGCGGTCACCATAACGCCTGCGTCACAGCCGTGGTATCTTACTGCCCACGAAAGCATAGGTGTAGGCATAAGCTCTTTGTAGATGAATACGCGGATGCCGTTGGCGGAGAGAACTCCTGCTACGGATTCGGCAAAATAATCGGACTTTATGCGGCTGTCGTAGGAGACTGCAACAGCGGCGCCCTCGGGCTTTATCTTCATAAGGTAAGAAGCGAGACCCTGTGTAGCCTTGCATACTGTGTAGTAGTTCATGCGGTTGGTTCCGGCACCGATAACGCCGCGCAGACCGCCTGTACCGAATTCAAGTTCGCGGTAGAATCTGTCGTTTATCTCTTCGGTATTTCCCTTTACGGATTCGAGTTCCTTTTTGAGGTCGGGGTCTTTTACTGCTTTTTCGAGCCAGAGCTGGTAAAGTGCATTGATGTCCATATTAATTATCCTTTCCGCCGGGAAAAGCCGGCAACGGCATCTGGTGCCATAATACCCGATATAAGCGGTTGCTTACCGATTATTTCTATTATATCATAACCGCCGGAAAAATGCAATATTCATACAAAATTTTCTCTCTAAAATGCGGGAATGCAAAAATAAACGGCCGCAGTCTTTGTGCCGTTGACTGAGGCCGTGCGAAAGGGGTAAGGAGGGTATATTTCTGTTTTTTATATAAAAGCGGGAAGCGGCTTTTCCGTTAAGGGAGGACACCGTGGTAATGACATTGACTGAGCCAGTGGGTTGTTCCGGCTTTAAGGAGGACATTGACAGACATCTGAACGTTATTCGGTCGGTCAAGCCGCTTCACTCGCTTGTTTACTTCTGTTTTTCTCTGTTTCCCTCTTTCTGTCTGTATTATATCACGTTTTCCGGCGCAATACAACAACAAACCGGTTACAATGCCGTTACAATGTGGTTACAATTTTTGGCAATTTATTACAATTTGTAATTTGCGGGTATTCCGATCCTGTTTTCTGCCTTTTAAAGTTCCGTGTTACGGCATTTGGGTCAAGGGCTTTGCCCTTGCGCGAGCCGGCTGCGTAAGCCGGCCCTGTCCGGGAGGACAAGCGCGTCAGCGCAGCAGCCGGCAGCACAAGGCTCTCACACTGTCAGCACGCCGCCGGAGCCGATCTTTAATATCAAGATCTGCTCCTCTCTGCCGGTAACGGCGTTGAGATAGACGAGAATGTTCTCGCCCTCGGAGCCGGTGCAGCGCACCTCATGGCAGAACACCTCGTTCTGACCGCTGGAGGGGATAACGCAGAGCTTTGATGATATCGGCGTGAGACTGCCGGAAACGAGAGTTTTTGCGTATTCTCCGGATATCTTCGGAGGAGGAAGTTCGCGGATAGTGTGGTTCGTGAGATAGCCGCGCATATCGAACGAGAGCACTTCCCCGTTGTCAAGCGCGACCCCTACTTTTATCAGATCGGTGTACATCGTCACCCCGTTCTGCTCCGCCGCAAGGTTCACAACGCAGATTCCGTTCCTTATCTCATAGTAAGAGTCGGTAAGACCGCGTATGCCGAGCTTTGCAAGAAATTCCTCGGCGCGGATAACGGCTTCCTTTGCCGTAAGCGTCTGCTTGCCGGTATTGCGGGAGGACAGCATATACGAGTACATTCCGCCCGCCTTTGTTATAGCTATTGTGCGCTTTCCGTCAGTGAAAACGTATGATGGCATCTTGCCTTCCTCCTGTGTGAGCAGTTCCAGCTCATTCCCGTCGGCAAGCTTCTTCGCTTTGCGGAGCGCTTCCGCCTGGTCTATCTTCTTCTCGTTTTTGAGCATAAGCGGAGACTTGTTCATTATATGATCGGAGTAGGGTCCGTCGTATATCAGCGTCGGGAAAGTGCTGTCGCTGTCGGCAAGGTCGGTAAAGCCGTCCGTGACGCTGACAAGTCCGTCCGCTTCGAGGTTAGATGCCGCGTAAGCTGTGTCCGCAAGCGTGATCTCTCCGCTGCCGATCCTGCGCTCGATATCCCACATACTTCCGCTTATCTTCTGCGCGTAGGAGTGCAGAGCGGAGATGTTTCTGCGCTCATCGGCGGTAAGGCTTCCGCCCTCGGCGCACTTCTCCGCGAGGGATTTCGAGTAATTGCCCACCTGCGAGAGAAAACGGTAGGTCTCGGTGAGATCGAGTTCTTTTATCGGCAGGCGCGACAGCGAGTTTTTCGCGTTGGAAGCATCGCTGCACAGCTTCTCGGACAGGTCTGAAAGCATTGATATGCTGTTGGTGTACATTCCTTTCTGGAGGTTGTTCTTTATGTTGTCGAGGTCGAGCGAAAGCTCCTCAATTGCGTGCATATAGCTGTTTTCGACAGCTCTCTCTGCTTTATCGGCACGGGTGCCGTTGTTTATCGCGGCGACCGAAAGCACAAGTATAAACGCGAGCGCAAAGGTGAGCAGTCTTGCAAGCGCGCGGCGTGACATTGTTACATTTGCCATTTCAATTATCCTTTCAATTTTGGTCAAGGATATGCTTATTTGCATTTCCTTACCGATATTTTTGTGCAAATTTTCGGGTAATATGCTATTTAATTTTTTTACAAAATGTGGTATAATGTTTATAATTATACTATATTAATATCGAGTGATAAAATGATATATCTTGACAATTCGTCCACCACAAGACCCTTAGACAGCGTTATAAAAGCTGTATCGGACAATATGGCGGACAATTTCGGCAATGCGTCCTCGCTCCACCGCATGGGCGTGAATGCCGAGAAAACGCTTAAAGAAGCAAAGAAGACGATACTTGACCGGCTTTCCGCGGACGGAGAGCTTTACTTCACGTCCGGAGCGACCGAGAGCAATAACACCGTGCTTTTCGGCATACCGAAAGCTTACCGCCACAACGGAAAGCGCATAGTGACCACATCTTTCGAGCATCCGAGTGTTGCAAACCCGCTGAAAAAGCTGGAAGAAGCGGGATATGAGATAGTCCGCGTAAAACCGCCGAAGCGCGGTGAAACGCAGGACTATGAGCAGCGCATCATTGACGCGGTCGATGATAACACGCTCATGGTCAGCGCCATGTGGGTGAACAACGAGACAGGATTTATAACCGATATCGCAAAGATATACACGGCGGTAAAGCGCAGGAACCCGAAAACTATCGTGCATTCCGACGCTGTGCAGGGCTTCTGCAAGCTCCCGTCAAAGGGGCTTAAAGCCGATCTCATAAGCCTTTCGGCGCACAAGATACACGGCACAAAGGGCATAGGCGCGCTGTACTGCGCAAAGGGCGTGCGCTTTGAACCGCTCCTGTACGGCGGAGGTCAGCAGAAGAACCTGCGCTCCGGCACGGAGCCGATAGACCTGATAGCCGGATTTGCCGAGGCGGTGCGCAGCTATCCGGACTGCGCGGAAAAGTACGCGGAGCTTAACGGTATGCTGGAAAAGCGGCTCGCGGAGCTGCCCGATATCGCAGTAAACAGCTATAACAATGCAAAGAATATACTGAACTTTTCGGTACGGGGAGTTCGGAGCGAGATAATGCTGCACTTCCTCGAAGAGCGGGAGATATATGTGTCAAGCGGTTCCGCCTGCTCAAAGGGCAAGACAAGCGGAGTGCTGGCGGAATTCGGTGTTCCGGACAGGGACGCGGACTGCGCGATAAGGGTAAGTATGTCGCCGTTCACGGCGGAGAGCGATATTGACGCGCTTGTGACCGGCATATCGGACGGTATAAAGAGGTTACGCCGCTGACCGGCGCCGGCGCGCCTGAGGGAAAGAACCCTTTTCTGAAGAAAAGGGTTCTCCCCCTCAGACTCCCCCATTCCCAAAAGACTTTATTATCAGATAAACGGAGACAGTAAAATGCAGGAAGTAATAATGGCAAAATACGGCGAGATAGCGCTCAAAGGGCTCAACAAGAACACCTTTGAGGATCTTCTCGTGCGCAATATAAAGCGCAGGATCAAGAACTGCGGCGAGTTTCACATCACCCGCAACCAGTCCACGATCTACATATCCCCGGAGAACGAAAGCGCGGATATGGAGAAGGCGATAGACTGGGTGACAAAGACATTCGGAGTTGCTGCGGTGCAGCGTGCCGCCGTTCTCCCGAAGGATTTCGATGAGATAGTGAAGCAGGGTATGTCCTATCTTGAGGAGGCGCTCTCCGGCGCAAAGACATTCAAGGTAGATGCAAAGCGTTCGGACAAGAAGTTCCCTCTGAAAACCCCGGATATCCAGCGCGAGCTGGGTGCCGCGATACTCGAAGCGTACCCGCATCTCACGGTAGATGTGCATGACCCGGACGTTACGGTGCTGTGCGAGATACGCGACTCAAACGCATACCTTAACGCACAGCGCATTATAGGTGTCGGCGGTATCCCCGTCGGAAGCAGCGGCACTGCGCTCCTTCTCCTCTCCGGCGGTATCGACAGCCCGGTGGCTGCATATATGATGGCGAAGCGCGGCATCGGCGTTGACGCTATCCATTTCCAGAGCCCGCCCTACACCTCCGAGCGTGCGCTTATGAAGGTGGAGGAGCTGTGCGGCGAGCTTGTACCGTACTGCGGGGATATACGGTTCTACATCGTGCCCTTCACCGAGATACAGGAAGCGCTGCGGGACAACTGCCCAGAGGAATATTTCACGGTCATAATGCGCAGGCTTATGATAAAGATCACAAACAGCGTCTGCGCTGCCCACGACTACAAGGCTATCATCACCGGCGAGAGCGTCGGACAGGTGGCGAGCCAGACGATAATGGCGCTGGGCTGCACGGACAAGGCTGCGGAGTACCCGGTATTCCGTCCCGTTATCGGAATGGACAAAAAGGAGATAACCGAGATCGCGCGTAAGATCGGCACATTTGAGACTTCCATACAGCCTTATGAGGACTGCTGCACCGTATTTACTCCCAAGCACCCCCGCACAAAGCCGGTGCTTGCGGACGTTGAAAAAGCGGAATCGCGTTTCGACTTTGAACCGCTCATTGAAAAGGCGATAAACGGCATAACCGTCAAGGATTTCAAGCTCGGAACAACAGAATAAAAGGGTACGGATCATATTCCGTGCATAGGTGAAAGAATTGATAAAGAACGATTTTCTTCAGAACATCGTGCAGATTAACTGCATACCGGTACTGATAATAATATTTCTGATCTTCTTTCTCAAGATAAACTATACTTACGAAAAGGATCTTACGAAGAAGTTCATACCGTCGCTGGTCATTCTTCTGGCGCTGATAGTGGTGGATAACGTGGATTACTACGCCTACGACGCCGCAGAAGTCACCGGAGCGATAGATCTGCTGCACAGAACGGCGGCGATGCTCGGCTACGACCTTCGCATAACCCTTATGGCAAGTCTTATATCGGTTGCCGCGGACAGACTCAGTGACCGCAAACATACGGTGTTCTGGACATATCTGCCGGCGCTCGTGAATGTCTTTGTGCTTCTGCCGTGCCTGTTCACCGACCTGTTCTTCTATTACAACCCGGACGGCTCTGTCGGACGCGGTCCTCTTGCCTTTGAACCGCATTTTCTGTCGGCAGTGTATATGCTTTTCCTTTTCGCACTCGGTTTCCTGTGCAGAAGAAAGGGCAGGCACAACGAAATGGGCATACTCATTCTGTGCGGCGCTCTGACGATAATGGGATTCCTGGCTGAATTCCTGTTCGCGCTGCGGGGCATACTGATAGGAGTAGTAGCGCTGGACATCACGTTCTACTACCTGTATCTTCACATCGAGCATTTCCGTTTTGACGCGCTCACACGCATCTTTAACCGTGACGCGTTCATTGCTGATGTCGAGAAGTACGGCAGCGGCGCCATTTCCCACATACTCAGCATTGACCTCAACAACCTCAAGGTGCTTAACGATACTTACGGCCACGGCGAGGGCGACAAGGCACTCAAAGCTATCGCAAAAGCGCTGGAAAGGTCATGCCTGCCCGGCTGCTTTGCCTACCGTGTAGGCGGCGACGAGTTTGCGGCGATATGCCTGCATAAAAAGACCGAGGCTGTGGAAGCCATGATCGCGGATATGTACAAGGCTGTGGAAGAAGCGGGATATTCCTGCGCTATCGGCTATGCCGAATGGGGAAGCGGTCAGTCATTCACCGAGGTATATAAGGACGCGGACGACAAGATGTACCACAAGAAGAGACAGATGAAGAATATAGCGTCAGACCCCATGCGCGTAAGATATGAAAACAAAGCTCCGGCAGGGGAAAATGTGTGATAAAAAATTGCAGTAAATGACAGCCGTGTTAAAATCTGCGGGAACCGGAGTGAAATATATTACAATATGGTAACAAAACTTGACAAAACAGCACAAAATGTAGTACAATTACTGAAAGAGCGCCATTTTACGCTTGCAACAGCCGAAAGCTGTACCGGCGGGCTTATCTCTGCGGAGATAACCTCGGTATCCGGTTCGTCGGAGGTTTTCGGGTATGGGGTATGCACCTATGCCAACGAAGCGAAAATGAAGCTGCTGGGCGTTAAGGAAGAGACTCTTGCAAGCGTCGGCGCGGTGTCGGAAGAAACTGCCGTGCAGATGGCGGAAGGCGCAAGAAAGCTCTCCGGCGCGGATATCGCCGTATCGGTCACCGGAATAGCGGGTCCCGGCGGCGGAACTCCCGAAAAGCCGGTGGGAACAGTGTATATCGGCTTTGCGTCGGACAAGACCGTTTACGCGAAAAGATACCTGTTCACGGGGGAAGGCTTCCCCGAAGCCGCGGACAGCCGTGAGGCGGTAAGGTTTGAAACAGCGTACACAGCGCTGAACACGATAATAGAAGAAACAGAAACAATGTGATAGAATAAAAGGAGAAGGCTATGGCAGGCTTTTCAAAGAAACCGCGCAGAAAGACAAGCGGTCAGCACCATGAAGAGAAAAAGTTCGACATGCCCGAGGATAAGGACGAGGACAGTGTCAGCTATATAACTCCGGGGCTTTTCGGGGACGATGATGACGACGATGAGCCGGATACAAGGCGGAAAGCTTCAAAGAGCCGCGTTATCTACGATGACGACGACGAGTTCGAGGAGAAGAAGAAGCCCAACATATTCGTCCGTGCTCTCCGCGCTATATTCCCCGTAAAGGGCGACGGCGTGGGCGAGTCGGTCCGCAAGATCATCTTCGATATCGCTGTAGTCGCGTTTATCATCACCGGCGGTTCGGTGCTGAAAGACGTTCTGAATGAGGCCGGAAACGTGATCATCGTTGATAAGGAGATATCGGATCTCCACGATGTCGCTTCGGCTGGAGAAGAAGGCGAGTCTCCGAAATCCGAGGAAGAAAAGATAAAGATAATACAGGGAAAGATCGGTATTTCCGACGAAGAAGTTGAGAATATCCAGAGGGAAAAGCCCGGTATCCAGGCGGATTTTCTCGGACTCTACTCCCAGAACTCCGATATCGTCGGCTGGATACACCTCGGCAGCAAGGACGATCCGATCGTAAATATCGACTACCCGGTAATGCAGGCGGAGGACAACGACTACTACCTCACCCACAACTTCAAGCGTGAGGACGCACCGAGAGGCGCTATATTCGCGGATTACCGCAACAAGTTCGATAACGGTACGCTTTCCGGAAATACTATCCTCTACGGTCACAATATGTGGAACGGAGATACGATGTTTGCGAAGCTCTCCCGTTACTACCAGCCCAAAGAGTCCACCGATCCGCTCCAGTTCTACCGTGATCACCCGACTATCGAGTTCGATACGCTGTATAACAACGCGGACTGGAAGGTTTTTGCATGCGTATTGTTCAATACTCAGGAGGAGCTCGGCGAAGTATATCCGTACATCAACGTGCGCGATTTCGCAAATGCCGATCAGTTCAACAACTTTATCCTCGATATAATGGACAGAAGCGTGCTGTGGACAGATGTTGACCTGCAGTACGGCGACAATATCCTCACCCTTTCCACCTGCTACTACCCTTACGGCAAGGAGACTGCCGATACCCGTGTGGCAGTGTTCGCAAGAAAGGTGAGAGAGGGCGAAAGCGCGGAAGTCGATGTATCAAAGGCTATGCGCAACCCCGATCCGCTGCTGTTCGCATACGAGTACCGCGTAAAGGGCGGTTCGTGGGGCGGACGCAAATGGGACAGCTCAAAGCTGCTCAGCTATAACGGTTAAGAACGGAAAAACGGCGCGGAGCCGGAGTCGGTCTGTGTAGGGCAGATCGCGCGCGGTCCGCGGCGGAATATCCGATAAGAAACAAGTATATATAAAGGAATGAAAAAACTATGTCAAGATCAGGTAAATTCAAGAGAATAGCGGCACTTGCGGCAGCCGTGAGCATGGTAATGGCAGCAGGTTCCTGCGGTGAAAGCAATCAGCCGGAACAGACTTCCGACTCCACCGAGTCCGCTGTTGAAACATCGGCTCCCGAGGAATCCACCACCGAGGCGAAAACATCGAAAGTTCCGCTGGTCACCACCACTACGACTACCACCCCCGCTCCCCTGCCGGTAATGTCGGACGAGGTACCTGCCGAGAACACGGACTTTGCTTCAGTCGGCAGCCCCAAGACATTTGAGGAATACTATAATATCAACAAGGATATGATCGGCTGGATCAATATCTATATCCCCAACGAGAACGATATCAATGAGCCTGTGGTACAGGGCGAGGACAACACCTACTACCTTACCCATGACTTCCTCGGCACCGAGGTAAAGGAAGGCGCTATATTCGCAGACTTCAAGTGCGCTTTCACCACCAGAACAAGACCTGCAAACACTATCCTCTACGGTCACAACATGGCTTCCGGAAAGAGCTTCGCAAAGCTCACAAGATACTGCACATGGAACACCAGCAAGATCACCGGTCAGAGACTCGGCATAAGCCAGTACATAGCGGCTCCTACCGTTACATTCGATACGGTCTGGGAAAAGGGCACATACAAGGTATTCGCGGCTATCTTCGTCAATACCGAGGAAAAGAACGGCGAAGTGTTCAAGTACTACAAGCAGAGAACGATCTCCGGTGAGGGCGAGTTCTACGACTACATCGGCAAGATCATGGACAGAAGCCTCTTCTTCACCGATGTTGACCTTGAGTACGGCGATGAGCTGCTCACCCTCTCCACCTGCTACTACCCGCTCACCAAGCAGGCTGCGGATACCCGTTTCGTTGTATTCGCAAGACGCGTAAGAGAGGGCGAGAGCGCGGAAGTTGATACTTCCAAGGCTATCGAGAATCCGAACCCGCTTTACTTCGACTACTACTACCAGGTGAACGGCGGTTCATGGAAGGGCAGAAACTGGGATACAGATCCCAACAGCACCGATACCACCAAGACACATCTGAAGATAAAGGGCTTTGACGAATATTACAAATCGCATGAGACAACTGCGAGCACAGAGGGTTGATGAACTGAATGCCGGAACTTGATCTGTCACAAAACAAAAAGACCCCCGCAAAGCGCCGCCCGCCCAAAAAGCGGAAGCAGATGGGCCCCGTAGAGACGTTTTTCAGCGGCATACTCCCGTGGAAGGGCGATTCGACGGGCGAGGCGGTAAGAAAGATCGTACTTCTCGTTTCTATCATCGTTCTCTTTGCGGCAGGGTTCATAATGCTCGACTTCTATGTTCTCCGCGACAGCAGGAACAATCAGGAAGTCCAGAGCTATGCCGAGCAGAAGGAGGAGAATGCCTCCGATGATGTCATAACCGTCCTTATGGATACGGACGACGATGATGATGCGAACAGCGGCGGCAGTACCGAAAAGAAGGAAGTCGAGATACTCGCGGAATACAAATCCTTCTACGAGCGCAACAATGACTTCGTGGGCTGGATAGAACTGTATCCGTACATACAGATGCCGGTAGTCCAGTACTCCGACAACGAATACTACCTGCACCACAATTTCGACGGCGGTGCCAACGAGAACGGAACCATCTTCGCGGATTACCAGGGCAAGATCACTGCGGATAAGATGCCCGGAAACCTGCTGCTTTACGGTCACAATCTCATAACCAACAACTTCTTCCAGCCTCTTTCCCATTACCGCAAAGAGGGTATGGACTTCCTGAAGCACAACTACCTTATCCAGTTCGACACGCTCTACAACCGCAACCGCTACTTCGTTTTCTCGGTATTCCTTACCAACACGAATGAGCAGCACGGTGAGGTGTTCAAATACTGGAACAAGGTAAACTTCTCGTCAAAATCCGACTTTGACAACTACATCGCGGAGTGCCTCGACAGGAGCTACTTCTACACGGGAGTTGACCTCGAATACGGCGACGAGATAATCACGCTTTCCACCTGCGATTTCTCCATGTTCAACGATATGCGCCTTGTCGTAATGGCAAGAAAGGTGCGCGACAATGAGGGACTTACCCTCGATACATCGAAGTTTATCGACAATACCGGATTTGACGACAACGGAAATGTCAAGCGCAAGATGTTCGACGCGTACTACAAGAACTATGCCTGCGAATGGGCAGGAAGAAAGTGGGATCGCTCCTACATCAAGGATTTCAAGGAAGAATAAATGAATATGCTGCAAGGCGGCTGACTGCCGCTTTGCGCTGTTTTACGACAAAACAACAGGAGGTGAGACTACGGAAAAAGGTTCTGTCATCAAGATCACGATAGCGCTTATGATCATATCCCTCTATGTGTTCCTGTTCGGGATAATGGGTACTATCGACAGCATCGACGTAAGCATCGGTGCAGAAGAAGAGACCAAATCGGCTGAGATAAAGATAGCCGCTCCCGCAGTCACATCTGCCGTCAATGAGGACGGAATGGCAGTCTATACATACGCGACACGGCTCAACGTGTACAATGCCCACAAGCCCATGCTTGCCGACTACACGAGAACCGAGACTATGCTGCTCATACCGTCGGAGGACGATACCACATCGGCAGTAACTACTGCCGCCACCGAAAGCGCAGATTTCGTGATGAGCGGCGACGATCTGAACTACACCGTACCGGTCACCACCACGACTGCCGCACCGGAAACAGAAACGACAACAGAAGCGACTACGACGGTTCCGGAAGCCACAACTACTCCGGCGCCCACGACTGCGGCTCCCGATATCTCTTCCGAGACGACTACGGTTCCGCCTGTAACGGAAGTTGATGATGAAGATGATATCGAAGATGCGGAAGAGACTGACGAAGACGATGCTCCGCTCAATCTCCGTGAAGACGCAGAGGACGATATTGACGGCGGAAATGTCACGATAGTAACGACTTCCGCTCCCGAATCGGAAACATCACAGACTGCCGCTTCCGAAGAAACTACGGCTTCCGATGTTTCCGGCAACAACGAGATCTTCACGGTAAATGCCGGCGGTACGATAATCACCGACACGGCGCTTAATATAGTTTCGGCTGCGGTAATGGCTGAGATCAGCGATGTATTCGATGATGAAGCAATAAAGGCGCAGGCGATAGCTGCGTACACTTATATCAAGTACTACAACCTCAACAATCAGAAAGCGTATATTGCCAGGTCAACGCCGAGCCAGAAAGTCAAGGATCTCGTAAGTCAGGTCATCGGCAAGGGCTTATACTACAACGGAACGCTGATACAGGCGGTTTACACCGCTTCAACAGCGGGAAGAACAGCCTCGTCGAAGAGCGTCTGGGGCATGGATTATCCGTATCTCAAGAGCATCGACACCGGATTTATCGACAAGGAATACGACATCAACTATGGCAGGAAGGTGACATTCACCTCCGATGAGATGAAGGAGTATGTAAGGAGCAGCACGGGAATCGAGCTGTCCGGCGATCCCTCACAATGGTTCACGATCGAATCCTATGTTGACGAGATTTTCGTCGGGCAAATGACGGTAGGCGGACAAAGCACGTTTAACAACGGAACACGCGACGTGAAGATCACGGGACGAGTATTCCGCGAAACGATAATGAACTTTGATATCCGCTCTTCCTGCTTCGAGATAAGCTACGATGCCGGCACAGACGAGTTCACGATCACGACTTACGGTTACGGTCACTGTGTAGGTTTGAGCCAGCACGGCGCTAATATCCTTGCTTCCCAGTACGGATACACCTACGATCAGATCCTCGCTTTCTACTACCCCGGCGCTGAGATCCGCTGAGAGGTTTTGAGAGACTTTGAGAGACTTTGAGAGACTTTTAGAGACTTTTAGAGACTTTTAGATTTTTTGCCCTACGCGGGCGGCGGCGGGGAACGCCCCGCCCCGAAATGCGTAGCGACATTCTTCTATCGGCGGGTGCGCCACCTCGGTTAGTTATATTCTTCTATACATAATAAAAAGACTGCTGAAAGCTAACAAGTTCAGCAGTCTTTTGTTATTTCTCAAACGGGGTCTTTGCCAACCCCACTGCATTTAAGTCCACACACGCCCATAGCTGTGTGCTATGAAATACTGCATTTGTTTAGGGGATCCAACCCCCTTTTTTAAAGGGGGTTGGCGGGGTGGTGAGGGGCAGAGCCCCTTCTCTCAAAATCTCTCAAAAAGTCTCAAAAAGTCTCAAAAAGTCTCTCAAAACTCTCTCATCAATGTCTCGGGTTGGACTTGACGAACATGACGGCTTTAGTGATGACGCGGATAGCTTCGCTGCGCATCTCAGCCGCGGCTCGGTTCACCTCGTCGGCATCGGACTTGCGTTTTACACGCACGATGCGCTCCGGCAGGTTTTTAAGGATCTCCGCAGTCACCGCAGATATGCAGATATCGCAGGTGCAGCAGTGAAAACGCTCCATTATGCCTCCGAGCTGCTCGTTTATCAGCAGAAAACCTACATTGACAAACTGCGTCCCGTTGTCCGACTTCATGAAAACTGCGGGAACAGCTTCCTTTTCCGGAGCCTTGAATGCCGGATTTGTAAGTACCGGCTGCTCCTGTGAGCCGTCAAAAAGTCCGAGTACTTTGCCTGTCTTTGCTGTATGTGCCATACCTTACAACTCCACCGGTCTGTTCTTGGGAGGACGTCCGCGTCCGAGCTTCTGCTCCGTGCGCTTCGGCTTCTCCATGCCAAGTATCTCGTATGTCAGATCCATAAATTCACGCGCGGACTTTGAGCGCGGCGCATACTCGATGATCGTCTTTGCGTGCGCAGGCGCTTCCGCTACAATTACACTTCCGCTTATCTTCTGCTCGAATACGTCTGTGTCAAGCTGCTCGGCAATGATGTTCGCAAGCTCCTCGACTTCCTTCGTGAGCACAAGCCTCGGCGAGTACTTGTTAAGCAGTATCCCGCGTATCTCAAGCGACGGATTGTAATACTTCTTTACCGCGAAGATCGTCTCTTTGAGCTGCGCTATGCCCTGCAGGGAAAGGATCTCCGGCACCATCGGTATAACAAGCTGATTTGAGACTGCATACGCGTTTATCGTCAGTATCGAGAGAGCCGGAGGTGTGTCAACAAGCACATAATCATATTCGTCGGAGATCGTCGAGAGATGCTCTTTCAGTATGTATTCGCGCCCTACCGATGTAAGTTCAAGCTCAACGCCGGACAGCAGGATATTCGCGGGTACTACATCACAGCAGTTGCAGTGCTGAACCGTATCATAGATATCCGCACGGCTCTTGAACACATCATATATCGTGTACGACGAATCGGTATCGGCGCCGAGGCTGAAACTTAAGTTCCCCTGCGGGTCAAGATCGAGGGCAAGCACCTTCTTCCCCATTCTCGAAAGACAGCCGCAAAGCCCTGCGCAGGTGGTAGTCTTGCCGACCCCGCCCTTCTGATTTGTGAACGTGATGACTTTAGCCATAATTACTCTCAATACCCTTCTAAAACATAAGCGGCTGCGCTCTCACACAGCCGCATAACGTGTTTAATGCGATCAGATCGAAGATGTGTAGTTACCTTCGAGGTTGCTGTCCTCAGGCTGGTAAATATGGTAGTTCGCCTTACCGTTCTTCTTAACGAAGTACATCGCGGCATCGGCGCAGCCTACGAGCTCCTTAGGATCCTGGCTGTGCTCGGGATAGATAGCAATACCGATAGAAGCCTTGATGTTAAGGGTCGTATCAACGGACTTGGAGTAGTAGCCGCTGTACAGGTCGTCGATGATATCCATTGAAAGGACTTCGACATTCTCTACCATGTTCTGGTCGGGTACGCAGAGAACGAATTCGTCTCCTCCGAAACGTCCTGCAAATCCGGACTCGCCGGTCTTGCTCTTGATTACGTCAGCAACGAATCTGATGACCTCATCGCCGACTGCATGGCTGTAACGGTCGTTGATGAACTTGAAGTCATCGACGTCTATGAACAGCGCAGCGATCTTCTTGCCTGTGCTTCTTTCAAGCTCGGAAGCAAATTCGCGCTCGAATGTATTTCTGTTGTACAGCTGTGAGAGGAAGTCGAAGCTTGCGCGCTCCGCAAGTTTGAGTGTTGCGTTCTTTTCGCTCGTGATATCCGTGAGGACGCCGATAACTCTGAGGACTTCGCCGAGACGGTCGGTGATGCAGCGTGCTCTCATGGATACCCACATATCCTGACCTGCGGCATTCTTGATCTTGTATTCGCCGCCGATATCGCCCTTGTCCTTGAAGAGGTTTGTCATATCTCTCTTGTACTTCTCGGAATCGTCCTCGTCCATAAGGGAGTCAAGAAACTTACCGTTGTTGAGAGTTGCGCCGCTTACGTTAAGACCGATCTTCTCCTTGAAGTTATCGGAAACGAACATGGATTCTTTAGCAAAATCCCATTCAAACAGCATGTTGTCGGAGATATCCGATACTGTTCTGTGGAGCTCTTCACTCATCATCGACTCATCCATCATCTCGTTGAAGATGTTGGACATTCCGGCAAATTCCTTGCCCATACCGTCGGTATTGATACGCTCCTTGTGGTTGCCGGCATTGATCTCCTTCATTGTGGAGAGCATTCCGAGCATCGGGTCGATAACCTTCTGTGTTGCTATAACCATTACGAGTACGCAGATAAGGATAAGCGCAGCGATTATAACCATACCTACGATGAATACCAGCATTACCGAGCTTGAAGCCTCGGAAGCGGGATAAAGGGAGATCCATACCCAGGGTGTTCCGTTGATGTGACCGTATGCGCCGAGGTACTGACCGCTTGTGAGCTTTTCACCTGCATCGCCGACATTAGTGGAGATCATGGAAGAAACAGCAGGCTCGATCGAGGAAGAGAGGTCTGCGCTGGGGGAAGAAGCGCTGCCGTTGAAGTTTAAAGCGGTATCGCTGTCAGCAACAACGAGGCTGCCGTGTCCGAGGAAAGCGGACGCGGTGAGGATATCTGTGATCTTCGCAGCGTCAACTACTATGGAAACATATCCTTCTCCGCCGGAAAGGGGAGCTGTTGCGGCAAATACGTTCTTCTTGTAGGAAGCCTCATTCATTGCGAACTTGGAAACGAAAGCAGAAGTCTTGGAAGAAGAGCTGTCGTCTATTCCGAAGAAATGTGTTCCGACTGCAACGCCTGCAGAGCTGTAGAGAACTCCGCCGTCCGAACCGCTTACAACGATGTCGAGCACGGAGCCGCCTGCCTTTGCGGCAGTGCTGATCGTGTCGAGGTCCGCCTTTGCGCCGTTCACGTCCTTCACCGCGGAAGCGAAGAGATCCATTCCGGCGTAGCCTGCGGCGTCGCTCATATAAGCATCTGCGATATTTGCGATCGCTGCGCTCTGTGCGGCACCGGCTGTTGCAGCCTCATCGCTGATCACGTTCTTCGAGAATCCGAAGATCTGAATTGCGGAGACGATCGCCAGAATGACGAGCGGCAAAACAGTAGAACCGATAAGTATTGCCCTGAGGGCGGTTTTTACTTTGATATTCATACCCATACCATTCCTATCGTGTATATTTTGCGTGTGCTTCTGTACACGCTGTATCCCGGCTCATGCCGGACGGCTTTCAGCTTTCGCTAAGAGCCTTTTATCCGCTTCTGCGCCTCTTCGCGCCGGAAATCTCTTTCCAGCTTTTCCTGACGCTGCTGAAGCTGAATATTATAGACGAGCTTTGCGAGGAGCCCCTCCATTCTTTTATCGACGTTTGTGAATTCACAGCCGTATCCCTCAAGCCGTCCGTCGAAGAACAGCTGGAGCCGCAGCACTTTGACCACCGCGCTCACGATCTCGCTGTCAACCTTGAAGTTAAGAAGAAGGATATCGTCCTTCCGGAAGGGCGGATCGGTCCCTTCTATGAAAACTCCGCCGATGCTGACATTCTTGATCTTTGAAAGCACAGGCGACTCGAGCTCAAACGTCATATTGTCACGCTCGTAGCCGCTGATCACGCACCGAAGATCTGACTGCACCTTGAAGTATTTGCGCCGTTCCTCCATTATCGTGCTCGTATCGTCCCGGATCTGGATATTTAGCTGATTATCCAGCGACATCTTGACACGGCCCATGTATCTTATGCGGTCGCCGTTCTTCATGGACGCTATAACGTACACGCCGAGGTCAGCCGGATATTCGATCATGTCCCTGCCTTTTATCATAATGATGTTGTTCACGGGTATATTGTTCACGAAAACTCTTGGAAAGGAGAAATGCTCACTGTCCGTTTGGAGCAACAGTCTGCCGTCAAGCCCTGTCACGCGGACGCTTACGATCCCGTCCGTATCCAGCATGAGCACCCCTCCTTCCGCGCACTCAAGATGCACCCACAAATACTTGCGGGCACAATCGCTTATTATTAATTATACATTAATATGCACAAAAAAGTCAATAGCAGAGCGCGATTTTTTTGAGCCGGAATGCAAAAACCGTCATAAGTGACAGAATGTTCGTCAATGTAAACAAAATTTTCCCTTTATGCGCCTTGAATTTGCAGAAAAATTTGGCTAAATTGCTCAAAGAAATAAAAAGTTTTAAAAATCGCTGTACAAACAGGCGAAAAAATTGTATAATATATTAAATATAGGTATATGCCGGAACGGAGGTGCAGCGTGCGCTCATACTTTCACTGCTACACCTCGCGTTATGCCAGACGGAAGGCGGTATGGCTCACACTTGTGGGATCCGTTTGCGCCGAGGCTGCCGTGATCTCGTTCATAATCCTCTTCTTCGGCATCTTCGGCTCGGAAAACCCGACACCTGCGCCGGAGCTTTTGATAGCTTCCGCGGCATTCGTGACCGGCGGACTTGCGGTATGCCTGCTTGCGGCGTACTCGGCGGACAAGAAGACCCTGCGGCACAGCAGGTACACCTACGCGGACATTCAGCTGAAGTTCGCCGCGGTGAGCCGATATGAGGGCGAGATGCGCATAAACGGCAGCAATACTATATTCCGCAACCTCTATATCATACCGTTCAAGACCTTTGATTCCGCAGTCCCCACCGAGGACGGCAGAAAGATCGTGATCCGCGGGAAAATCCGGAAATACTCTATGGACAGCGATTTTCTCGGCTATCATGTCCGGGGCGGAGATGTGGAGTTCGACAAGATGTGGCTGAACGCCGGCGGTTTCGAGGAAATCGGAGAAGCAGTCATTCCCGCTGTTTTTGGCAAGCCCGAAAGGCTTTGCAAGGCGCTTGCGGAGGCAAAAGAACGTTTCGATGAAATTCCCGCCCCGCGCAAATACGTCTTTAAGGAAGCAGACTTTATCCGCCGCAGGCCGAAGAAGCGTGTGATGCCGGAGGATCTCGATTACAGCAGAAGCTGGAAATAAGCGGAAAAGGCGAAAATTTACGCAAAATGTGTTGAAAAACATCACGATATGTAGTATAATAAATATATATGCGGTACAACCGGCTGTGTTCCGGTACCGTATCGGCATACAGCATCACGGAGGTAGAAATGGCACTGTTCGACACCAACTCGTTCCGTATAGCGGAACAGGGACTCAAGCTCTTATCACAGCAGCAGGCAGTCATTGCCCAGAATATAGCGAATCAGGATACTCCCGATTATAAGGCAAAGTACCTGTATTTTGCCGGCGTGCTCAGGGACAAGCTCGATGAAGCCGGACAGAAGACCGGCACAAAGCGGCTGGAGCTTGCTTCAGTGATACATACCGACGAGACCACAGCCGATCAGCCCGACGGGAACAATGTTGACGCGGATACGCAGGAAGCGCTTTTCGCGAAGAACGCGATACAGTACGAAGCCCTCATCAATCAGATCAACTCCGAGTTTACGATGATGAGAACGGCGATGAGAAGATCGTAAGGCGAAAGGAGCTGTAAATGGCATTTCTAAGTAATCTTGACATAGCTGTCTCCGGAATGATCGCGGAACGCGCGAGAATGGACGTTATCGCGCAGAACGTTGCGAATGCGGACACCACGAGGACTGCGAACGGCGGACCTTATGTAAGGCAGAACGTAGTTTTCACCGAAAACAAGACTTACCGCCGTGCTCCCGATGTCAGCTTAAGCTCGATAGAGTTCTCGACGGTGCTCGGAAAGAGGCTCGAAGAACTGCGCGGACTTGCGGGGCGCGGAAGAACGCAGACCTTTGAGGGCGTGCTTATGACCGAGGTAGTCGAAGACCCGACACCTCCTACCCCTGTTTATGATCCGACGCACCCGGACGCAGACGAGGACGGCTACTACTATCTTCCGAACGTTGACGTTGCGGAAGAGGAGATAGACATGCTTGCGGCTACCCAGTCATATTCCGCAAATCTCACGATATTCAACAGTCTCAAATCCATTGCGAACAAGGCACTTACTATCGGCAAGCAGTAATTTGGGAACTGTTCGCTTGCTTTCAAAGTTCCGTTTTACGGGACTGAATTTAGGATCAAGCCCTTTTTAAAGGGCTTGCGGGGTCCGGGGCAGAGCCCCGGCTCTCAAAATCTCTCAAAATCTCTCAAATCTCTTCTGAAAGGAAATGACCTATGCAGATAATACCGATGTCTCCGACGATACATACTATTGCGGCAGCAGACAAGGCTTTCGGAAACGAAGCTGCGTCCCTTAACAGCGTTACAGGCGCAGAAGATGAGAACGGAATGCCCAAGACCGGCACATTCCTCGATGCGCTCACGGGACTCTGGGATCAGGCAGCCGAGGCGCAGGCGCAGAAGAGCGAGGATATGATGAATATCATGCTCGGCAACACCGATGGGCTTGAAACAATTCAGATGAACATAGCGAAGGCGGAGATCTCCACAGAGCTTCTCGTCAACATCAAGAACGCGGCTGTTGATGCTTACAACGAGATCATGAGAATGAGCATATAAAGGGAACCGCTAAAGGCTTTTGCAAAGTGAGGAGTGACGCCCGGAAGGGCATATACATAAATGGATAAAGTTAAAGAAATACTCGGGAAGATCACCGGTGCGATAAAGACCCGGTGGGAAGCCCTCAACAAGACAATAAGGATCATCATCATCTCGGTTGCTTCCGTGCTGGTGGTATCGCTGATAGTCCTTATCATCATCAACTCCATAACCCACTACGCCGTGCTTTACAGCGGCGCTTCCCCGGAAGAGACCGCAGAGATCATCGGCGTGCTCCAGGGTGAGCTCGGACAGACCGATGTGCGCGTTGACAACAACGGAGATATCCTCGTTCCGGCAAATGAGCTCGAAACACTCCGCGCACAGCTCAGCGTAAAGGGATATCCGAAGACTACCTTCAACTACGATATCTGGGACAACGGTGTCGGAATGTTCTCCACCGAGTCGGATAAGCGCGTCAAGGAAAAACAGCAGCTTCAGGAAAATCTGCGCGCTACACTCGCGATGTTTGACGGAGTTGATTCCGCGATCGTAATTCTCAATATCCCGGAGGATAACAACTACGTCTTTACCGTGACCCGCGACGAGCCCAGCGCTTCGGTAGTGCTCAATACCAGCCATACGCTCAGCGTCAACACGGTTGAGGGCATCTACAACCTCGTAAGGACCGCGGTAAAGGGACTCAAGGAAGAAAATATCACCGTTACCGACGGAAGCGGCGAACTCCTCACGACCGATAAAGTGGCAAGCGCACTCTCCGATGAGGACGAGACGGTGCTGTACTACAAGCGCCTTGATTTCCAGAACTCCATAATCAGCATTCTCGACGACAAGCTCGGAAACCTGCTGAAGAAGGTGTTCCCGGATTACCGCATAGGCGTTGATGTGCGTCTCAACTATGACCCGACAGTAAAGCAGATCAAGGAATATACGCCTTCCGTCGATTCCGAAGGAAACCGCGGCGGTATGGTGCAGAATGAAAAGTATGTTTCCGCAGGCGGAGGAAATGCCGACGAGGGAGGACTTGTCGGAACGACCGTGAATGCGGATATCTCGCCGGATTATCCGACGCTCCGTATCGGAGAGGGCGATGAGTTCTACTACGAGACACAGCGCGAGATCAACTATCTCGTAAATGAAGAGATAACACAGATAGAAAAGGACGGCTACAGCTTCGATAATATCTCCGCTTCCGTTATCGTGGACGATGACCCGGAGAACTTCACGCAGGCAAATATCGAACAGTGGCAGAACCTTATCGCGGACTGCATCGGCACCACCACTGACAAGGTATCCTTCATACCCACCAGCTTTACCCTTGACAGAACAGGCGAGAGCGCAGGCGACGGCGGAGTTATCGTCCAGGGCGGCAACAATACGCTGGTATTCATTATAATCGCGCTCGGAATAATGCTGATAGTCCTGCTTGTAACGGCTCTCGTCGCAGCAGGCTCCAACAAGAAGCGCATCAAGGCAAGACGTGCCGCCGCAGTTGCGGCATCGTCCGGCGGATCGAGCGTTTCAAGCGTAAACCTTACGAACTATGAAGAGGACGAAATGGGAAGAAGAACAGGAAGACACGAAGACTCGCAGGACGGATACGAGTTCGAGATACAGAGCCTTTCCGGCGAAGAGGACGAGACCTCCAGAGATGCGCTCCTCAAGAAGGAAATACGCGATTTCTCGACTTCCAATCCGGAGATCGTTGCCCAGCTTATCCGAACATGGATAAGGGGCGAGGAATAATGCCGTACCTCAGCGGAATATTGATGAAAGGGGAACTTTTAAATGGCTGATGCGCCTCAGACAGCACCGGGCTCTACGGCGGAACTGACTATGATGCAGAAGGTGGCAATGGTCATTTCCGCAATAGGTTCCGAAAACGCTTCAAAAGTATTCAAATATTTCACAGATGATGAGATCGAGAAGATAACCCTCGAAGTCGCAAAGATGGACTACTGGCCCGTCGAAGTGGTGACCGATGTCCTCAACGACTTCTACGAGGTGTGCCTTACCCAGAAGGTCATATCCGAGGGCGGTATCGAGTATGCGAAAGAGATACTCGAAAAGGCTTTCGGACCGCAGGCTGCGGCTTCCCTTTTCGACAAGATCACAAAACAGCTCAAATCCAAGTCCTTCGCTTTCATACGAAAGGCGGACTATAAGAACCTCCTCGCTATCGTTCAGAACGAACACCCACAGACCATTGCGCTTATCCTTTCGTATGCAAGAAGCGATCAGGCTTCCGCGATACTTGCGGAACTTCCCAAAGAGATGCGCATCGAGGTAGTTGAGCGTATAGCGAAAATGGAGTCCGCTTCCCCGGACGTTGTAAAGAGCCTCGAAAATACCCTCGAAAAGAAGTTCGCAAACATAGTCACCACAGAGAATATGGAAGTCGGCGGCGTGAACTACATTGCCGATGTCCTCAACAAGGTTGATCGTTCCACGGAAAAATACATATTCGACGAACTGAATCTGCGCGATCCCAAACTCGCGGACGAGATCCGTTCGAAGATGTTCGTTTTCGAGGATATCGTCAACCTCGATTCTATGTCCATACAGGCATTCATCTCCGAGGTCGATCCGAAAGACCTTGCAGTCGCGATCAAGGGTTCTACGGCGGAAGTCGCGGACGTTATCTACGCGAATATGTCCACCAGAAACAAGGAGTCCACACAGACCGATGTCGAATACCTGCATAACGTTCGTATGCGTGACGTTGAAGAAGCACAGCAGCGTATCGTTGCGATAATCCGGCGTCTTGAGGACGAAGGAAAGCTTACTATTTCCAAGGGCGGCGACGACGAGATCATCGCCTGAGCACTTTTCACGCAGAGCGTACACGGAGGTGAGCCGTATAAATGGCAGGCGGAGTTATCAAGGGCGGTATCGGTACCGGCTATGTTTATGTTAATAATTTCGATACCGACGAGCCTGTGATGAAGACCGTCTATGGCAAGAGCCCCGCTTCGGATAAGCTCGCCGAGTTTGCAAAACAAAACAGCCGGCAGGAAAAGGCGCTGGCTGCGGTCGAGAAGATGCTCGCCGGGTCGGACGAAGAAGACGGTCTGTCCGGGGGCAGCGGCGAAGGAACGGCAAACGGTACCGTCGCTCCCGAAGAAGCCCGTATCGAGCGTGAGAAGCTGATCGCCGAGTATGAGTCTATACGCTTAAAGTATGAAAAGGAGTCCGAAGAGTTCGTGCTTCGCGCAAGAGCAAAGGCTACCGAGATATACGAACAGACCAAGGAGATAGCGCAGAAGACTGTGCAGGAAGCCCGCGAAGAAGCTGACGTGATACTGAAAAATGCACGGGAAGAAGCGGTAAAGCTCTGTGATAATTCAAAACAGCGCGGCTACGACGAGGGTGTAAAACAGGGCTACGACGAGGGGTATATGAAGGCGCTGAAAAAGTGCAAAGACAGCCTCGTTGAGCTAAAGGAGCTTGCCGAAAAGGTGACGGAGGACAAGACCGAGCTGCTTATGCAGTATGAACGCCAGCTTTTCGACACTATCTTCGATATCGCGCAGCGCGTGACTCTCGGTGCGCTCGGACAGAAGGACAAGGGTGTCATCACCCGTATGATACAGGAAGCCGGAAAGAAGTACAAGGCAAGCAAGACTGTAAAGATCACACTCTCCAAGCTTGATGTGAGCGACGAGGCGGAAATAGACGAGCAGCTGCTCAAAGATGTATTCCGGAACTGCGAGAACGTGGATATCGAGATACTTGAGGACGCTCCCGCAGGTACGCTGATGATAGATGACGGCGCGGAGATAACCGATGCCAGCGTTATGACACAGCTAAAAATGGTCGAACAGCTCGGCAAGGGCAAATACCGCGACAAGAACATCACCGATATGCTCCGGGAGACACGGACTTCACGGTCGAAAAAGACAGGTACAAAAAAGAAAGCAGCAAGCGATGAAGAAGCTCCGGTTCCCGAAGACAACGGGTCTTCCGCAGATGAGGGAGAACTGCCGGACGTGGTATATAAGGACGGAGACGCAGAAGATGCGCCGTCCGGAACATAAGATCATAACAGACAAAGAACTCCCGCCGTTAAGCGTGAAAGCGCATTGCGGCGGGATATTGCAGTATTGACGGAGGTTGCAGGAATATGGATCTTCGCGGTTTCAGAGCGGAAATCGGAAGCTTCGATATGTACCGATATATGGGCAAGATAGAGAAGATCGTAGGTATGACTATCGAATCTTCCGGCCCCGAATGCAGTATCGGTGATATCTGCCGCATATACTCGAAAGAGGACAGGGAAAATTTCATATATGCCGAGGTCGTTGGCTTCCAGTCTGAAAAGGTACTGCTGATGCCGTACACCGATATAGAGGGAATAGGTCCCGGAAGTATAGTTGACAACACCGGCGACAAGCTTCGCGTAAAGACCGGCGAGGCTATGATCGGGCGCATCATCAATGCTATCGGCGAGCCGATAGACGGAGGCGGCGAGATAAACTACACCGGAAGCGTCTCCATTTCCGGCGAACCTACAAACCCACTGACCCGCCCGAAGATCGCAGAACCAATCGAGCTTGGCGTAAAGGCGATAGACGGGATCCTCACACTCGGCAAGGGTCAGCGTATCGGCATTTTCGCGGGTTCCGGCGTCGGAAAATCCACGCTTATGGGTATGATCGCGCGTAAGGTGAAAGCCGATATCAACGTGATTGCCCTCGTCGGAGAGCGTGGAAGAGAGGTCCGCGAGTTCATAGAGAATGACCTTGGCCCCGAGGGTATGGCGCGCTCGGTGGTAGTGGTCGCAACTTCCGATCAGCCGGCAATGATGCGCTATAAATGCCCGATGACAGCAACCGCTGTTGCAGAATACTTTATGTCGCAGGGCAAGGACGTGCTGCTGATGATGGATAACCTTACCCGTTTCGCAATGGCGAACCGTGAGGTAGGTCTTTCTATCGGAGAACCGCCTATCGCAAGAGGTTATACACCGTCAATATACGCACAGATGCCGAAGCTGCTCGAACGTGCGGGCTGCTTTGAAAAGGGGAGCATCACCGGCATTTATGCCGTTCTCGTCGAAGGTGACGATACCAATGAGCCGATCGCCGATACTGTCCGCGGTATCATAGACGGGCATATCGTGCTTTCAAGAAAGATCGCCGCACAGAACCACTATCCGGCTATTGACATCTCCGTGAGCGTTTCCCGACTTATGTCCATGATATGCACCGAAGATCACAAGGCGGCAGCGAGCAAGCTGAGAAATCTACAGGCACTCTATAACTCGAATCTTGACCTTATCTCGATAGGCGCGTACAAGGCGGGAACCAACCCGAAGCTTGATGAGGCGGTATCGAAGATAGACAAGATAAACGGTTTCCTCTGTCAGCGCACAGACGAGAGCTTCTCGCTTGATGAGACTATAAGACTGCTGAAAGAAGCAGTGAACTGATATACTATTATAATAGGAGACAAGCTGATGAAATTTTTTCTTAAACGTTTTGCCCCTGAAGGCAGAAAGCTGCTGTTATCGGTTGGATCATTGCGGTAATAAACGGGTTCGCGGGCGGTGTGATCTCATACACCTCAGGCTTTGACAAGAATCTGCTGATATCCGGCGTAGTATTTGTTCTTATGGCAGCGCTGTTCGGATATTTCAAGCTGTACAGGCTCTATTTCGGGAATATCCTTCCTGTGCATATCGGAGCTCTGCTGTACGCAAATATCTTTTCTTCGCATCTTCTTACTCCGAACGAGTATGAGACCGATATCGGAATGGTGCTGGTATATGTATCGCGTACCGTGCTGCTGTTTATGCTTCTGGAAGTAATTTTCAGACTGCTGATGCTGCTTTCCGACAAGACCGGAGATCACCCGGAAAATTTCAAGTGGGCGCTGCTGAGCAGTTTTCCGCTTTTCTTTACAGTGAATTTTTATCTTCCTTCGGAAACATATATTGAAAACTACAAGGATTTCTATTACAGGTATATTGATTTTGCGCCTTATCTTGCTGTAAGGACAGTGGTATTTACTGTAGTTGCCGCAAGCGTTCTCTCCACTTTTGCCGAAAAGCGCGCGGGTATATTTATGCGTGTTCTTTCGGGCCTTATGTTCGGGGTTTACGCACAGTACATGTTTATGAATTCAGGAATAAGGACTGTCGCGGGAGACCCGATCGACTGGGAAAGCCTTACCGGAAGCGGCATTGTTAATATAGTCATCTGGGTGGTGCTGCTGTTCCTTCCGTTTGCGGCATACCTGATATCGGTGAAGCTGAAAGGCAGCGCGAAGAAAACAGTCGGACGTGCACCGTACTATTTAAGCGGTTTTATAGGCGCTGTGGAGTTTATATCTGTTATTGTGCTGATGCTGACAACTGAGGCTGATCTTCTTCATTATAATTTTGTCGGCATACTTTCCAACGAGGAGCAGTTCACGATATCAAAAAACCAAAATATCTTCACTCTCGTAATCGACATGGGCGATGTCAATATGTTTGAAGAAGAGATGAAGAATGATCCTGCATCTTTTGAGTGCCTTAAGGACTTCACTTTTTATGACAACTGCTCCATGAAATGTGACTCCACGAATATATCATTGCCTTCCATGCTTACCGGCGGTGAGGTATATGATACAGAGACATTGGATCAGTGGTACGATGAGATCTGGTCTTCCGAAAGAGCGGAGACGTTCTATTCAAGACTGCACGAGAACAATTATAGGGTAAATATGTTCGGCGATTTCCAGTACGATTATCTTGATCTTACCGGAAAAGCAGATAATGTTATAAAAGCAGAGGGACAGTTCAATATCAACAGGCTTCTTTTCAACAGTATAGATAATATGTCCGGGTTCAGATATATGCCTCTGCTTATAAAGCAATTCGTTGAGCCGGACTGGAGCATGATCAATCACGGTGTTGTCATTCAGAAACAGTGTTATCACAGCAATTCTGAAATTCTGAACAATCTCAGACTTAAGCTGTCCGACAATGACAGTAATTATTTTATCATTGAGCATATACTTGGCATGCACTGGCACGGCTGGTGGGCGAACGGCAAGGAAGGCTCGATGGACCAGACAAAGAGCATTGTAAACAATTATATACAGCAATTCAAGGAACTTGGCAAGTACGATGACTCTGTAATTATAATTACCGCTGATCACGGTGTACATGCCGAGCCGGACGATATGCCGATCTTTTATATAAAGCGTGCCGGCGAAAGTCACGACGCTATGCAGATATCTCATGCCCCGATCCAGCTTCTCGATTTCCAGGCTACCTGTCTTGATCTGCTCGGACTTGAAAAAGAGGGCGACGAGGAAATGTTCGGCAGATCTATATTTGATATCGGAGAAGACGAGGAGCGAGAACGTCTTGTTTTCCAGCGTGAACAGTATGAAATAACAGGAGACCCCAATGCCTACGGTTATAACAATCCCGATAAAGTCGATATGCTGTGGGGATATTACTATACCGGAGACAGATACGATCTTGCGAAAAAGGAAGGATCCCAGCCGCCTGATGTTGTACACAGAATAGTCATGGGATATGACGGCTGATAAGATAAGCGTCCGCGGAAGGAGGGATATGCCGGGTGAAGAAATTTGTATTCACGCTTCAGAACCTGAAAGAATTCCGTGAGCAGACTCTTGATACGGAAAAGGGTACGCTTGCCGAGATGCGCGTGGAACTTGTGGAGATGGAAGCGCAGCTTGAGCATATCCTTGAGGAACTTGCGAAACTCAACCGTGATCTGCTGGAGCTTTATGCCAAAGGCACCACGGCGAATGACATCTCCGTACATAAGCGATATATCAACGCCAAGCAGCAGGAGCTGCACCAGATGAGGCATCAGATACTTATGCAGAACCGCAAGATAGAGCAGCAGCTCCAGGCTGTCATAGACGCGACACAGGAATTGTCGAAGCTCGAAAGGCTTGAAGAGCATCAGCTCGATGATTACAAGGCTGCCGAGCAGAAAGAGACCGAGCAGTTCATAGAGGAATTCGTTTCCAACGCCGACTGGCGGAAGCAGCACGCGGAGTAAATGTGTTTCTGACAAATAGAAAATCCCGATAAGAACGTCATCTTATCGGGATTTTTGCTGTATTCGGACGAATGTATATACTATTATATATAAGCATTCACACAGTCATGCTTCGCTTACCGCGTCTTTCATGGATTTTACATACTCTCCGACGAACGGTGCGGAATCTCTGCCGTGTTCGCCGATCATTCTCACGATAGCGGAACCGACGATAACCCCGTCCGACACCGCGGACATCTTCTTTGCCTGTTCCGGCGAGGATATGCCGAAGCCTACTGCGCAGGGGATATCCGTGTATCTGCGTACAGCGTCAGTGATCGATGCTATATCCGTCTTTATCTCGCTGCGAACACCTGTGACTCCGAGACTCGACACGATGTACAGAAATCCTTCGGCGCCGCGGGCGATCTTTTCGATACGCGCATCAGATGTCGGCGCGATGAGCGATATCAGATCAATGCCGTACTTTCTGCATGTCGGCGCAAATTCCTCCTTTTCCTCGAAGGGAACGTCCGGGAGAATTATCCCGTCTATTCCGATCTCGGCGCAGGTCTTTGCGAATCTTTCCGTGCCGTAGGAGAAAACCACATTCGCGTATGTCATGAATACCAGCGGGATATGCACGTCTTTGCGCAGCTCCCTTACAAAGTCAAAGATCTTGTCGGTTGTGACATTCCCCGACAAAGCGCGGATATTTGCCGCCTGTATCACAGGACCTTCCGCCGTCGGATCCGAGAACGGTATTCCGAGTTCTATAAGGTCCGCCCCGTTCTTCACCATTTCCCGCACTACCCTGCCTGTCGTTTCGAGATCCGGATCTCCGCAGGTCACAAACGGGATAAAAGCCTTTCCGTTTCTGAATGCTTCCTTTATATTACTCATAGATATTCTCCCCTCTGTAACGCGCTATTGCCGCGCAGTCCTTATCTCCGCGTCCGGAGATCGTGATAACTATTATCTTGTCCTTGTCCATTTCCGGAGCTATCTTTATCGCGTGCGCAACTGCGTGAGCGGATTCGATAGCCGGGATAATGCCCTCTGTTCTTGCGAGAAACTCGAATGCGTTTACGGCTTCGTCGTCGGTCACCGCAACATACTCCGCTCTGCCGGTATCGTGCAGGTAAGCGTGCTCCGGTCCTATTCCGGGGTAGTCAAGTCCTGCGGATATCGAATATACCGGTGCGATCTGACCGTATTCGTCCTGGCAGAAGTAGGACTTCATTCCGTGGAAGATGCCGAGCTTTCCGGTATTTATCGTCGCCGCTGTCTCGAATGTATCTATTCCTCGTCCCGCAGCTTCGCAGCCGATAAGCCGGACGTCCTTATCCTCTATGAAATTGTAGAATGTACCGATAGCGTTCGATCCGCCGCCCACGCAAGCCATTACAACATCGGGCAGCCTGCCTTCCTTTTCAAGCATCTGCTGCTTTATCTCGCGGGAGATAACAGCCTGGAAATCACGGACGATTGTCGGGAACGGGTGAGGGCCCATTACCGAACCAAGGCAGTAGTGCGTGTCCGCGATACGGTTTGTCCACTCGCGGAATGTGGCTGATACAGCGTCCTTCAAGGTCGCTGTCCCTTCGGTGACTGAAACCACATCGGCTCCGAGCAGCTTCATGCGGTAAACGTTGAGAGCCTGGCGCCTGGTATCCTCCTCGCCCATGAATACCACGCACTCCATTCCCATAAGTGCGGCGGCGGTTGCGGTCGCAACTCCGTGCTGACCTGCACCGGTCTCTGCTATAAGGCGCGTCTTTCCCATTTTCTTCGCAAGAAGTGCCTGACCGAGAACATTGTTTATCTTATGTGCGCCGGTATGGTTAAGATCCTCGCGCTTCAGGTAGATCTTCGCACCGCCGAGAGTTTTCGTCATCTTCTCCGCGTAATAAAGTCTCGACGGTCTTCCGGCATAATCATTGAAAAGTGCATTAAGCTCACGGTTGAAATCCGGGTCGTCCTTGTATCTGTTATATGCTTCTTCCAGCTCGGTCACCGCGTTCATAAGCGTTTCGGGGATATACTGCCCGCCGTGCTGTCCAAATCTTCCTTTGCTCATAATGGTCTGTTCCTTTCTATATTCAAAATAATCCCACAGTTCTTACCGTGTTTATAAATCGTCTGATCTTGTCGCTGTCCTTCTGTCCGTCGGTCTCCACGCCGGAGCTTACGTCCACTCCATACGGGCAGTACCTTTCAACCGCTTCCGCCACATTGTCCGGGTCAAGTCCGCCCGCAAGATAGTAAAGCCTGTCCACATCTTCGAGGTTGTCCCAGTCGAAGCTTTCTCCCGTGCCGCGCCCGTTGTCGAGAAGCAGCATATCCGCCGGAGTTCTCATTGCCGGGTCAATGTCCGCGGCGCCTTTCACAGTGAATGCCTTCATTACCGGCAGTCCGGTCAGCGCTTTTATCCGATTCACCGTCTCGTCCGGTTCTGTGCCGTGAAGCTGTATCACATCTATCGCACCTGAACGCGCTATATCACATATCGTATCTATATCCTCGTCAACGAAAACGCCGACTGTCTTTATCCGACTGTCAAGTCGTTCCCGGAATCTGAGCGCGGTGTCGGGAGTTATGCAGCGCCGGCTCTTTTTCCAGAAAATGAACCCCGCAAGATCCGGAAGCGTCTCGTTGAGACAGTCGCAGTCCTGTTCCCTCATTATCCCGCATATCTTTATCTTCGGCATCTTATCACCTCTCAGTTCCCGCAGCTTTTTCCGCTTGTCCGCCGCACGCATCAGAGTCTCGCCTATCAGCACCGCGTCAACTTTCGCATCACGCAGCACTTTTATATCCTCCGCGGTCTTTATCCCGCTTTCGGCAACAAAGACCACGTTCTCCGGCACCAGTTCCCGCAGCTTTACTGCATTTCCGGTGCTTACCGAGAAATCTCTGAGATTTCTGTTGTTTACGCCGATGACCCGTGCGCCCGCGTCAAGCGCCATTTTCACTTCGTCTTCGTCGTGTGCTTCCACCAGCGCCGAAAGACCGAGAGTATCGCATATACCGATATATTCCCGGAGCTTTTCCGCACCGAGTATAGAGCAGATAAGAAGGACTGCCGACGCTCCAAGTGTTCTTGCTTCGTATATCATATACTCGTCCACGACAAAATCCTTGCGGATACACGGTATTTGCACCGCTGCCGCTATTTCGCGCAGATATTCCGTACTTCCGAGGAAGTATTCCGGTTCGGTGAGCACGCTTATGCAGTCGGCACCGGCTTTTTCGTATTCCCTCGCAATATCGAGATACGGGAAATCCTCCGCGATCAGTCCTTTTGACGGCGAAGCTTTCTTGCATTCGCATATAAACGATATACCTGTTTTTTTCAGCGCATTCTCAAATTCAAATCCGAGCTTCGGCATCGCAAGCGCGTCTGCTTTCATCTTCTCCGCCGGTATTGTTTTCTTTGCTTCTGCCACACGCTTACGGGTGCTGTCCGCTATCTTATAAAGTATATTTTCCATATTCTCACTCATTCGACATCTTTACAAAGTTGCGGAGAACTTCAAGTGCGGCTCCGCTGTCGATAAGTTCTGCCGCTTTCTTAACGCCCTCTGCAAACGAATCTGCCTTTCCGCCCACATATATAGCCGCGCCGGCATTCATCAGCACCGCACTGCGCTTGCTTCCCCTGTCCTCACCTTTGAGTATTGCTCTTGTGATCTCGGCATTCTCTTCCGGAGTGCCGCCCACAAGCTCGGACTTGTCACATTTCGCAAACCCGAAATCCTCCGGCTGTATGGTGTATGTCTTGTACCAGCCGTCACGGAACTCGCAGACCGTAGTCGGGGAGCTGAGGGATATCTCGTCCAGCTTATCCTGCCCGTAAACCACCATACCGCGCTTCATTCCGAGTGTGGTAAGAACCTGCGCTATGGGCTGGACGAGGTATTCGTCGTAAACGCCAAGCACGATGTACTGCGGGCTTGCAGGGTTCGTGAGCGGCCCTAATATATTGAACACTGTGCGGAATCCGAGTTCCTTTCTTATCGCGCCCACATATTTCATAGATGTGTGATACTTCTGCGCGAAGAGGAAACATATACCTACTTTGTCGAGAAGCTCGCGGCACTTGTCCGGCGAAAGATCAATGTTTACTCCCAGTGCTTCAAGGCAGTCCGCAGCTCCGCATTTTGACGATGCCGCACGGTTGCCGTGCTTTGCGACTTTTACCCCTGCCGCGGCTATTACCATTGCTGACGTGGTGGAGATATTGAAGCTTCCTGCGTTGTCACCGCCTGTTCCGACTATCTCAAGCACATCGAATCCGTGCTCTACCTTTGTCGCGTGATCTCTCATTGCAGCCGCACAGCCGGATATCTCGGCAGTCGTTTCTGCTTTTGCGCTTTTTGTGGAAAGTGCAGCTAAAAATGCCGCATTCTGTGTAGGCGTTGTCTCACCGCTCATTATCTCGTTCATTACCGAATATGCTTCATCGTAGGTAAGATCCTGCTTCTGAACTATCTTAACAATTGCTTCTTTAATCATTTTCTTGTCCTCCTTATGACAAATTCACAATTTACAATTCACAATTCACAATTGTGGAGCGCGCTCTGCGCGCATATCTGAATCGTGACGAAATTACTTGATTTTGTCCACAGATAGATACTAATTTAGTATCGGTCATTAAATATAGGGGCAGCGCCCGGTCTCCAAATCTCTCAAAAGTCTCTCAAAAGTCTCTCAAAAAACTCTTCAGCATCTTCTTTCCGTCCGGTGTCATGATCGACTCCGGGTGAAACTGTACGCCGTAGATCGGGTACTCTTTATGCGCGACTGCCATTATCTCGCCGTCTTCTGTCCTTGCCGTAACTTTAAGGCAATCCGGCATCGTTCCTTCGTCTGCTGCAAGGGAATGATACCGCGCTACCGGAGCTTTCTCCGGCATATCCTCAAATATCCGGCAGCTCCTGTCGAATACCACGTCAGACTGCTTGCCGTGCATCAGCCGTTTCGCGTATGTTATCCTTGCCCCGAATGCCGCACATATCGCCTGATGCCCGAGGCAGACACCGAGTATCGGTATCGTCTTTCCCGCCGTTTTCACGACGTCGATTATCACTCCTGCGTCTTCCGGTCTTCCGGGTCCGGGCGAAATGATGATATGGGAGGGTGCAAGCGCTGTTATCTCCTCCGCTGTCATCTCGTCATTGCGTATCACCCTGATATCCGGCTCTATCTCGCCGATATACTGGTACAGGTTGTATGAAAAACTGTCGTAGTTGTCGATAAGCAGTATCATTCTTCAAGTTCACCCGCTTCCTTCAGTGCGTTCATTACCGCTTTCGCCTTGTTTATGCACTCCTCGTATTCCTTCTCCGGGACCGAGTCCGCTACTATTCCCGCTCCGCTTCTCACGAACACCTTTCCGTTCTTCTTGTATGCGATCCGTATTGCTATGCAGGTATCGAGATCGCCGTTGAACGCCATATATCCTATCGCTCCGCCGTAGATCCCGCGCTTGTTGTTCTCAAGCTCGTTTATCAGCCTGCATGCCCTTATCTTCGGCGCTCCGGAAAGCGTTCCCGCCGGAAGAACCGCATTTACCGCATCGGCAGCGTCCTTGTCCTCCCTTATTATCCCGCGAACCGTAGAACCTATGTGCATAACGTGCGAGTAGCGCTCTATGGTGTGGAGCTTCTCGACTTCCACTGTGCCGAACCGGCTTATCCTGCCGAGATCGTTTCTTCCGAGATCCACCAGCATATTGTGCTCGGCGAGCTCTTTCTCGTCCCGAAGCAGTTCTTCCTCCAGCGCCTTGTCCTCTTCCGGCGTCTTTCCTCTCGGACGCGTTCCGGCAAGCGGAAATGTGTGCAGCACCCCGTTTTCCAGCTTTACCAGCGTTTCCGGAGATGCACCTGCCACCTCAACATCGGTGCCGGAGAAGTAGAACATATACGGCGACGGGTTGATCGTCCGGAGCATTCTGTATGTGTTCAGCAGACTTCCCTCGAACGGTGCGCTCAGTCGGTTTGACAGCACGATCTGGAAGATGTCGCCTTCCCGGATATGCTCCTTCGCTTTCTCCACCATCGCACAGTACTGCTCCTTGTCAAAGAGCGGGGTTATCTCACCGGTTATGCGTCCGGCAGGCTCGCGCTTTCTCTCGCCGTTTTTCAGCAGATCGATCATATTCCCGATCTCGCGCATTGCCCGGTTATATTCTGTGTCCACATCGTCATCTTTGCCGATGCCGATATTTGCAATAAGGATTATCTTCTGCAGGCTGTTGTCGAATGCGATCACCTTGTCGAACAGCATCAGATCGACGTCTTTGAAATGCTCGCTGTCCTCGGTGTCGGTGCGTATCGAAGGCTCGGTGTAGCCGAGAAAGTCGTATGAGAAGTAGCCTACAAGTCCGCCCGTGAATGCCGGAAGCCCGTCTATCTTCGGGCTTTTGTACCGTCCGAGCACCTGGCGGATAAATCCGGAGGGGTCGTCTGTCTCAACGGTAAGGTCGCCGTAACGGAGAACTCCGTCAACGCAGGTAAGCTCGGTTTTCGGCTCATAGCCGAGGAAAGTGTAGCGTCCCCATGTTGCCTGCTCCGAAACGGATTCGAGCATATAGCAGTGTGATGATACATTTTTGAGAATGCTCAGCACGCGCAGGGGCGTGAACATATCGGAGAGCATCTCACAGCATACCGGCATAACGCTGTACTTGCCTTCTTCCGCATATTTCTTTGCGGTTTCGCGGTCGGGGTAGAATGTGTGCATATTTTTTCCTGCCTTTCTGTTGAATGATTGAATAACTGATTGGATTCCGTGCTTGTGTCAGAACGGCGGTTTATAAAAACAAAAAACCCGTCCATGACTTAAACAAAGTCAAGGACGAGTATAATTACAATTACTCGCGGTGCCACCTTGATTCACGGCTGCATTATTTATACAGCTATGCCCTTTGCGGGATACAAGCATATCCCCGATAACTAACGCATATCTACGCGTCGCAGTTTATCCGGCAGCTTTCGCTGTAATGCAGGGCAGAACATCTGCGCCGCATTTTCCGACTGCGCCCTCCGCGGGCCATTTGATGAACTGTATCACGTCCGGCTCTCACCTGCCCGGACTCTCTGTTGAGTCATTGATCATCTTTATCTCCGCATCACCGGTTTAAAGAAATATTATCACAAAGTTTGTAGTTTGTCAATAGGTTTTCAGAAAAATTTTTTAAAATTTCATTCATCATTACTCAAAGCGTCCGCTGCCTTTGGCAGCGGACGCTTTACTGAGCTCTGTGTGATTGTCGGTCTATGAAGAGACTTTATATAAGCCCTGCACGGGAGTAACGGATCTGTCCCCCGATTGATGTGAGCGGAAAAGTAGAATCCGGGATATCAAGCTTACTGTTTATCTGTCAATGAGTCGCCGCCTGTGCAAGATGTGGGATAAATACTCACTCGTGCGGCGGATTCATTTAGGGTGTCCAGCACCCTTTTTTAAAGGGGGATGGCGGGGTCACAGGGGCGGCGCCCCTTCTCTTCAAGTCTCTTCAAGTCTCTTCAAAGTCTCTTCAAAGTCTCAAGCCTCTCTCACTTAACTACGATGTTGACGAGCTTCTTTGGAACAGCTATCTTCTTGATGATAGTCTTGCCGTCAACGAGAGGCTTGATGCTCTCGTTTTCAAGAGCCGCTGCGATCATAGCGTCCTGGTCTGCGTCGGCAGGAATATTGAGCTTTGCACGAACCTTTCCGTTTATCTGGACTACGATCTCGATCGTCTCGTCAACGCAGAGCGCTTCATCATAAGTTACCCAGCTCTGCTCGGAGAGGATACCGCCGAAGATGTTATGATACATCTCTTCTGTGATGTGCGGTGCAAACGGATTGAGAAGTATAAGCAGCGAACGCATCTCGCCCTTTGTGACCGAGCCCTTGTCGCTGATCTGGTTGAGAAGTGTCATCATAGCAGCGATAGCTGTGTTGAACTTGAGCTGCTCGATATCGGCGGATACCTTCTTAATAGTCCTGTGGAATGCAGCCGAAAGTTCCTTGCTGTATCCCTCGTCGTCGGTCATGCTGTCCTGGAGAGACCAGATGCGGTCAAGGAAACGCTTGCAGCCTTTAAGACTGCTCTCGCTCCACGGTGCAGCCTGCTCATAGTCTCCCATGAACAGAATGTAAACGCGCAGTACATCTGCTCCGTACTCGTCAACCACGTCGTTCGGGTCAACTACATTTCCGCGGGACTTGCTCATCTTCACTCCGTCGGGTCCGAGGATAAGTCCCTGCGCAGTTCTCTTTGCATACGGTTCGGCAACCGGCACTTCTCCGATATCGTACAGGAATCTGTGCCAGAAGCGGGAGTAGATAAGATGTCTTGTGACATGCTCCATTCCGCCGTTGTACCAGTCAACCGGCAGCCAGTATTTCAGTGCTTCCTGTGAAGCGAACGCCTCGTTGTTCTTCGGATCGCAGTAACGCAGGAAATACCACGACGAACCCGCCCACTGCGGCATTGTGTCCGTCTCGCGCTTCGCGTCGCCGCCGCACTTCGGGCATTTGCACTTTACAAAGCTTTCTATTTTTGCAAGCGGGCTCTCGCCGTCCTGACCGGGCTGGAAGTTCTCAACCGGCGGAAGTTTCAGCGGAAGCTCGTCATAGGGTACAGCAACCATTCCGCACTTCGGGCAGTGTACGATCGGTATCGGCTCGCCCCAGTATCTCTGGCGGTTGAATGCCCAGTCCTTCATCTTGTACTGAACGCCGGCTTCACCCACGCCCTTTGCTTCAAGAACTTTGAGTACCTTTGCAATAGCGTCCTTTTTATTTGTGATGCCGTTGAGCTCTCCGGAGTTCACCATCTCGCCGTCGCCGGTGTAGGCTTCCTTGGAGATATCGCCGCCCTTGATGACTTCGATTATCGGAATGCCAAACTTTGTTGCGAACTCGTAGTCTCTCGTGTCGTGAGCCGGAACAGCCATGATAGCGCCGGTTCCGTAACCCATCATAACGTAGTCGGAAATGTAGATCGGTATTTCGGTGTCATTTATCGGGTTGATCGCTGTAAGACCTTCGATCTTTACACCGGTCTTGTCCTTTACGAGCTGTGTGCGCTCGAATTCGCTCTTCTTCGCGCACTCTTCCTTGTAAGCATCAAGCTCCGCGATATTTGCAATCGAGTCTCTGTACTTCTCGATCATGGGGTGCTCCGGAGCCATAACCATGAATGTTACGCCGTAGAGCGTATCGGGACGTGTCGTATAGATCTTGAGTTCTTCGCCGTTTTCCTTGATCTTGAATTTCACAAAAGCACCGGTGGACTTTCCTATCCAGTTCTCCTGCTGGAGCTTTATATTCGGGAGGAAGTCAACGCTGTCGAGACCCTGGAGAAGCTTGTCCGCGTATTCGGTTATACGCAGGTACCATACTTCCTTTTCCTTCTGAATGATATCGCTGTGGCAGATATCACACTTTCCGCCCTGTGAGTCCTCGTTGGAGAGAACGACTTTGCAGCTCGGGCAGTAGTTTACGAGAGTCCTGTCGCGGAAAACAAGTCCGTTCTCAAACATCTTCAGGAATATCCACTGAGTCCACTTATAGTAATCCTCGTCTGTGGTATCGACCACTCTTGACCAGTCGAAGGAGAAGCCGACCTTGCGGAGCTGACTTGTGAACTTCTTGATGTTGTTGTCTGTTACTGTACGGGGGTGGACGCCGGTCTTTATCGCGGTATTCTCTGTCGGAAGTCCGTAAGCGTCGAAGCCTATCGGGAAAAGTACGTTGTAGCCTTCGAGCCTGCGCTTTCTGCTTACTACCTCAAGTCCGGAATATGCCTTGATATGTCCGACGTGCATTCCTGCTCCGGAGGGGTAAGGGAATTCAACGAGCGCATAGAATTTCGGCTTGCTGCTTCCGGTCACGGCTTTGAATGTCTCGTGTTCGTCCCAGTATTTTTGCCATTTGGGTTCTGTTTCTCTGAAATCGTATTTCATCAACTGTCTGTCCTTTCTTTCGGTCTGTCCGGAGATCCTGTCTTAAAACTTCTTACTTTCTAACTCCGAATTTATATATTGTAGTGAAGTTGTATTCTTCGTCCTTCTTGAGAACGCAGCTCGGGAAATTCGGCTGGTTCGGGGAGTCGGGAGCATACTGGCTCTCAAGGCAGAGGGCGGTCTGTATCTTCATCATCATTCCGTCCTTGCCGATCTCGCCTTGGAGGCCGATAGCGGTATAGAACTGGATAGCGGGCTTGTCGGTGGAGACTGTCATCTCGCGTCCTGTCTCGGGATCGTAAACTATTGCGGCAGTTCTCATAACGTGGGGTTCGCCGAGCATGAAGTTGTGATCGTAGCCGATTATTCCGCCCATTTCAAGATCCTTGTATATCGGCTTGGGCTGGCGGAAGTCGAATGCCGTGCCTTCAACGGGAGCTATCTCGCCTGTGGGGATAAGCTTCGAGTCAACGGGGGTGTAGCTGTCCGCGTTGATCTGAACGATCTGCGAGAGAACGGAGCCGGAGTGAACACCGCCGAGGTTGAAGTAGGAATGGTTGGTAAGGTTGAGTATCGTGTCCGCGTCGGACTTGCCCTTGTATTCAAGCTTGAGCTCGTTGTCATCGGTGAGCGTGTACTTGCAGCTTACCTTTACATTGCCGGGGAAATTCTCTTCCTCGTCGGGGCTGAAATATCCGAATGTAACGCTGGTGTCGTCCATAGCGTCAACAGTCCATACTCTCTTGTGGAATCCGACGATGCCGCCGTGAAGTGAGTTCTCGCCCTCGTTCGGACGGAGCTGTATCTCCTTGCCGTTGAGAGTGAACTTTGCGTTTGCGATACGGTTCGCATATCTTCCTACGAGTGCGCCCTGTGTGGATCTGCCTTCGAGGTAGCCCTGAAGATCGTCATAGCCGAGGACTACGTCTCCCATATCGCCGTTTTTGTCGGGAACGATTATGCTTACGATAGCGCCGCTGTAGTTCGTAAGCTTAACGGTCATTCCGCTGCTGTTCTTGAGTGTGAAAAGGAAGACTTTGTAACCGTCTGCCATTCCGAATACTTCTTTTTCGATCATGTCTGAATACCTTGCCTTTCATGGTTTGTTGGATATACGAACCGGCATGCCGCCGGAAGACTTACGTTGGCTGTGCAGTTATCAGAACTGCCAGTAAAGGAACGGGTTGTTTGTGCTGCTTACGAGCATGAGCGTCCCGACTGCGAGAATAACGACATTGCTTACGACTGTTGAGATGCCCACGGCGTTTTGACCTGCATCTGTTTCCAGCAGTTTCTTCCTTATCGCCGGAATTACCGGTGTGCTGCAAACTATCGCAACGATTATGAGGAAGATGTTGTTCATGAAGGACGTCTGTGTGCCGAGATCTATCAGCATATTGCCGTTTGCTCCCACGAGGTTCCCGAAGAACGTACCGAGCGCCGATATCCCTCCGGACTGGTCGTTGAAGTAGAAGATGCCGAAGCCTACGATTATGATAAGCTTAGCGTAGATGTGCATTATCACGGCAGGCACTTTTTTGAGTCTCTTCTTGCCGATAAGCTGTTCGAGGAATACGAAAAGTCCGAAGTAAAGACCCCAGATGATGTAGTTCCAGCTTGCGCCGTGCCAGAATCCGGTGCAGAACCATACGAGCAGAAGTCCGGCATACTTTCTGCGCTTTCCGAAGATCGGCACATAGAGCAGATAGTCGCGGAAGAATGTTCCGAGGGAGATATGCCAGCGCTGCCAGAATTCGGTGATGCTTTTCGATACGAAGGGGTAGCGGAAGTTCTCGTCGAATCTGAATCCGAATATCCTTCCGAGACCGATAGCCATATCCGAGTAGCCGGAGAAGTCGTAGTAAACGTAGAGGGCGTAGAGAATGACCGCGTACCATGTCCCCGCAACGGAAAGTGAGCCGAGGTCATTTCCGAAATACTTCTCCACGATCTCGTAAAGCGCATTGGCGATTATTGTTTTCTTTCCGAAGCCGTAGATGAATCGGGTGATGCCAGTGCTGATATCATCGTATGACGAGGTACGCTTGTCTATCTCGTTGACAATGGTGCTGTATCTTACGATCGGGCCTGCGACAAGCTGGGGGAAAAGCGAGATGTAGAGGAGGAGCTTTCCGTAGTTTTTCTGAACCGGAACCTTGTCCCAGTAAACGTCCATGATGTAGGAGATTATCTGGAAGGTATAGAAGCTTATTCCTATCGGGAGGGCGATGTTGGTAAGGGGAATGCTTGTCCCGAAGATGCCGTTGATGTTGCCGATAAAGAAGTCGGTGTACTTGAATACGGCGAGCATACCGAGACTCAGTACAAGGGACAGCGCCACGCCGAGTTTGGCTTTGCCTGTACCCCGGTATTTGTCGATCATAAGACCGAAGAAGTAGTTGCCGGTAATGCTGACGAGTAAAAGTATGAGCCATTCGGGACGGCTCCACGCATAGAAGATGAGTGAAAATGCTACGAGAATAACGTTTCTGTAAGTTGTCTTTCTGCCTATAAAATATATGGGGATAAGTGCCGCCATAAATATATAGACAAAAATGAGGTCAGTAAATTTCATTCCTGTCTCCGTTTTTATGAATATTTGCACAACTATTATACATTATTATAATATGATTTGCAACTGTTTTAAAAAAATTTTTATGATTTTGACCGAATATTATGTTCAGACGGTTGAAATTTGTTGAAAATGCGGTGAAGGGATTTTCGCCGGAGAACAGCAGCGCGCCTTTACCCGATGTTCATATTTTAAGAGTGTGCTTTCCGGAAAAACAGCCGATCCCTCGTTGAAATGACGGGAAACAGTGCGCCGGGCGAGCATAAAACAGGCTTTAATGTGAAAAATAATATCACTTTATTTTTCACATTTGAATAAATAACGTCAGACATTTGCGTTCGGCAGGTTGTTTTTGTGTGATAAAGAGCGGCGCTTGATTTTTCACATTTCTATTCGTGATTTTGACCAATATTTTCCGAAAATGCGATGATGCGATTTTTTGGGATTTCTCCGGGGGTCCTGCCGGGCATTTCCGGGTGATGGGGTGTGACTTCGGGGAGGGCGTCGGGGATCGGACCGGGTTCTTACGACAGCCCGGATTGTGAAAAATCAGATGATGTGATTTTTTATTCCGGCGGTTTTCCGGTGTGAAATGCCGGTTTCGTCAATATTAACAGCGAATGTAAGCGGAACTAACGAATTTTCGGGGCGTTTTTGACTGCCGAAACGGTCGGAAGTTTGGAAGATGACGCGATTTTTTGGAAAAATCAGATGACCTGATTTTTTAAAAAACGGCATTTGCAGCTCTGATGAAAGAATTTTTCTGCCGATGATCCGGATTTTCGCACAGAAATGCTATCGTCAAAAGGCTTAACAGAGCCGTTTTGATGACAATATTATCATAAATGCGACAAAAAGCCAATTACTCCGACCGGATTTTCGGAAAAATCAAAAATCAGATGATCTGATTTTTGTATATTTTAACCGATTCCGGCAAAAATATGTCGAAAAAAGCCGCTTTACGGACTGATTTTGTCAGATACAGGTGCTTTTTTCGGCTCGGTGCGATCCCGGCGAAGCAGCGTGCGGAAATGCCGAAAAATCAGATGATCCGATTTTATTGACAAAGATTTAACAGCCTGTGCGGCCGGGCGGATATCTAAAATATATTTCGGAAAAATATGAGTATGGGTATTTTTCGGAAATGGGCATATCCGGATTGTATAAAATTCCAAAATTCGACAAAGGGAATAAGCCGCTGTTCTGTATTTTCAAAAATCAGATAAGAGCGCAGATGTTAATTTTTTCAGAATCCGTAAATCGGAAAGCAGATGCCGGCGAACAACAGCGGACGAAAGTAAGTCTGATATCAGCAGCGGATTTTTGATGAAAACAGAAATATGGAAACAAAAATCACTTGACATTTTGAAGATATTAAGGTATTATTAAATATATATGTGATAGAACCGGGGGACCGTATTTTGTATTTCGGAAGTGTAAGATTTTTTAAGCACGTTATAGTAGCCGTTACTATAATATTGATAGTCGTGCCTTGCGTTATATGCTTCGTCCTCGGGTCGCAGCTCAGAACTGCCGATGAAGAAAATGAGAAACTCAGAGCCGAGATCGGCAGCAGAAGAATAGAAGAATATGAGACAAGCTGTGACGCTGACGAACTTTTCAGACTTTACAAGGACAGCCTCGACGATAAGCAGGGCTTTCTGAAACTTGTGTATGAAGACGACGCGGACGGATATGCGGCTGCGGCGGGTGAGGAGAAAGCAAAGGCAGAAGAGAGTGCGGCGGCAGTTCCGGCTTCGGATAAGACCGAAGAGGAAGATGCCGTGCCTACAATGGCAGAGAGCACAGACGATGCGGAAAGTACAGACGAGGCTGATAATACCGGCGAGCCGGAAAGCACCGGTGATGCCGGGACTACGGAAGCTCCGGAGCAGGAGCCGGAATTCACCCATACAGGCGAGCCGGACGGAACTTCCGGAGTGACTGCCGCATACGAGATGATGTATCCGGATCTCTATGCCGATGTTCCGGAGAATATCGTGTACAACTCCGATATGGACTACGTTTATCTCACATTCGACGACGGTCCCTCAAAGTACACCGACAGCATTCTGAACTATCTTACGATGTACGATCTCAAGGCGACATTCTTCGTCGTTCCGGACGGAAGCGCCGAGAGCAATGCACGTCTCAAGCGTATCGCAGATGCGGGTCACACCATCGGTATCCATACCGCTTCACACGAGTACAACAAGATCTACGAAAGTGTGGAAGCATACCTCGATGATTTCAAGCTCGCTTATGACAGGGTTTATGAAGCGACCGGGATAAAGTGCAAGCTGTTCAGATTCCCCGGCGGCAGCATAAACGACTACAACGAATCTATCCGCGATGACCTTATCGCAGAAATGACAAGGCGCGGATTCATCTACTTCGACTGGAACGTTGACAGCAGCGATGCTCTCGGCGCAACATGGACGGAGATGTACAACAACGTAACATCACAGACCAAGGCATGCAATCGCGCGGTAATACTGATGCACGATTACAACGGCGGATATAACACGATCCTCGTGCTTGAGGATATCATAAGATGGCTTATCAGCAACGAGCGCGGCTACAAGCTCGATAAGCTTACGGAATTTGTAAAACCCGTGCAGTTCTGACGGACTGCCCGACCGGCATACAGTTGAAAGGAGAACGGGTAACGGCAATACCCTGTCAAAAAAATGGGAATAAAAGATAATTTTCAGCAGGCTTTAAGAGAGCTTACCGGCACCGAAAAAGAAGACACAAAGCGCGGCAGTTCCGTTGACGCTATAAAGAATGCAGTCTCCGCGGGTGACGGTTCGGAGTATGATACCGTAGGCGGAAGCTCATACGACGAGATACAGAAGAGAGCGGCTGCGGCTGCTGACGAAATGACACGTCAGCAGAGCGCGTACCTTGATGTTACATATCATAACGATGACGGAGGAAGAGCCGGAGCGGAGACCGATCAGGGCGATATGACCATGGGTCTTCCGGAAAGCGGCGAATCCACAGAACCGCTTCGTATCTCCGGATTTGAAAACAATACAGCCGGAAGAACTGCCGCAGGCACTCCCGCCGGAGATCCCGCAAGACCTTCCCGGAATGCTGATCCCTATGAGAATCAGGCACCTCGCAGCGCTTCCGACCCTTATGCGGGAAGCCCCTACTCCGCCGGGAATCAGAATGCCGGCGCACAGCGCAGTGCAAATCCCTACGGCGCCGGTCAGTATGCAGGAAACCAGTACGGCGGTCAGAAGCAGAGAGCGGGTGCTCCCTCCGGTATGTCTTCGGAAAATCCCCGCGGGCAGGCGTTCAGTGCAGCACGCTACGACCGCAATACAGGCAGCGAGGACAACGAGATCACGGTTATCTCGAAGAACACGGTTATAGACGGTAATGTCCGTTCTTTCGCAAATATGAGCATCGACGGCAATGTCAAGGGAAATGTGGAGACCACAAAGGATATCGACCTCAACGGAAAGATCGTCGGAAATATAGCCTGCAACAACGCACAGATGCGAGTTTCGCAGATACAGGGAAATGTCCAGCTGAAAGGCAACGTATATATGGAGCGCGACACGCTTCTTATCGGTGATCTTTCCTCGAATTTTGCCGACATCAACGGAAAGATCAAGGGAAATGTCGCGATCACCGGAAAAGCGGAGCTTCGCAGCGACGCGGTGATATTCGGAGATATAAGCGCTTCTACCATTACGGTCAACGACGGTGCGATCATTCAGGGTTATGTCAGCACCACCTTCCTCAATAAAGATGAGAGCAAGAACATCTTCCCGGATACGATCACTATCGGAGAATAAGAGGTTTTTCAAAGAAGCCGCCGCGCTTGAGACCCGGGCGCTGCCCGGACCCGCCAGCCCCCTTTGAAAAAGGGGGCTGAACCCCCTAAACAAATCCCGTTACACGGAACTTGAATGATTTGCAAAAGAATATGGCATACAGATTTTTTGATAAACCGTCTCCCGCAGCGGAATTTCCGTCTGCGGGAGTTTTTTCACACAATTTACATTGAAATCCGCAGGGAAATGTAGTATAATAATATAATAGAGATATTGGCGGAATGGAGAGGACAGAATTGCAGTATTATTTTGAGACAAGCTGTCTCGATCTTAAACAGACTCTTGAAAGCGGTCAGTGCTTCCGCTGGAAGAAAAGCGGGGACGGCGACTCGTACATCGGCATTTCCGGAAAGCATATTCTTAAGATCACCCAGACTGACGGCGGTGCGGTAATGGAAATGAATGACGAGGCGGAGACGGATTTCTGGCTGCGGTATTTCGACTGTGAGACCGACTACGATTCCGTGATAAGGCAGTTCTCCGCCGACAAGGTGCTCAAAGAAGCAGCTGAGGAGAACCGCGGTATAAGGATACTCCGTCAGGAGCCGTTTGAAACGCTGATAAGCTTCATAATTTCGCAGAACAACAATATCCCGCGCATCATCGGGATAATAGACAGGCTTTGTGAAAATTTCGGAGAAAAGGTTACAAGCCCGTTCGGGGATATGTACTCATTCCCGTCAGCGGGAAAGCTTGCGTCCCTTTCGGCTGACGATCTTTCACCGCTCCGTGCGGGATTCCGTACACGATACATACTCGATGCCGCAAACAAGGTGAACAGCGGCACTGTCGATCTTGAAAAGATATACGGAATGAGCTATGACGACGGAAAAGCGTATCTCAAGACGATAACGGGTGTCGGAGACAAAGTCGCGGACTGCGTGCTGCTTTTTGCATACCACAAGACCGAAGCATTCCCGTCCGACGTATGGATAAAGAGAGTAGTCGCCGAGTATTACAGCGACGGTCTGCCCGAGTGTATGGGCGAGTATAAGGGAATAGCTCAGCAATATCTGTTTGAGTATTTCAGAAAAAGAACGAATGTGTAAGCAAAGAAAGGAAGATAGAAATGATTTGCAGAAATTGCGGAAAAGTACTTGAGGAAGGTGAGCTGTTCTGTCCTGACTGCGGTACAAAAGCGGAAGCCGTGACGGAGTCTCTTATTCAGGATAACTCATCAGACGCGCCGTACAGCAGCGCGTCATACACTGCCGAACCGCAGGTAAATCAGTATGCGCAGGGAATGTATAATACACAGCCTGCTCCTGCTCAGAGCGCTCCGGCAAAGCAGAAGGAATTTTTCGGCAGGGGCGCATTCATACTCTGCCTTATAGTGATAGCAATACTTTCGGGAACTGCCGGTGCATTTGCGTACCTGTACTTCTCGCTTCTGGGGACTATATGACTTACTATACCGAATACCGCATAAAACAGGCGGTGAAATTTGCTGCGGTAGTTATTGCCGCGGCGATCATAGGCATACTTATCGGTCATCTCGTCAGCAATTACGAGATGAGGTTCATGCTTTCGCGGAAATACCACGGAACATACAAGGGCATTGAGGTATATACGTCGGGCCTGCTTGATGAGCAGAATTTCCGTGCGCACGCACAGATGCTCGGAACTGCGCCGGATAAGCTTACCGAATGCTGCGACAGGCTGTATTTCACGGGTACGGATCTTGAACTGCCGGGATATGATGCCGGTCTTGGTTCGGCGCTCGGACTTACGCAGAACCGCACGGTGTACATCTCAACGGAAAGCTTCAGCTCATACGTCGTTTATCACGAGCTTTTCCACGCCTACGACAACACTCACGGCAGCCCGCTTTCTTCGTCCGACGAGTTCATGAAGCTGTATGCATCGAACCGGAGGGTGATCCCGGTATTTGCCGCTGACAGTTCGGCTTATCTGTCGGAGTTTTTCGCGCAGGCGGGAGCCATGTATCTGCTGATGCCCGCTGAGCTTAAGTACTCTGCGCCAGATCTTTATGATTATTATGATGAGACACTCGGATTCGGTGAGGAGTCATACTAAATCAGCATCTATCTGCAGACAAAACCAAGTAATTTCGTCACGATTCAGATATGCGCGCAGAGCGCGCTCCATAATTGTGCATTGTGCATTGTGAATTGTGCATTTGTCTATATAGTTGTAGTTTGTACAGAAAAAGACCGGTGAAACTTTTGGTTTCATCGGTCTCAGTTTTTTCAAAAAGCTTTTTTATTATGCAGATATTCCCCGATCTCAGGTGAAGTGGATCGGATCTTCTCCGTTGCCGTTTACTTCATGAATGGGAAGGAACGGACAATTGCGGGTTCCTTTGCTTTTCCGGCGCATACCTGGAAGAATGCGATTATCTGGAGTACAGTTACGATCAGTATGCAGATAGGTGCTGCTATCCAGCCGAGGAACGGTACTATCATAAGGAACGTGCAGAGTATCTCGGTGATCTGGAGCTTCATTGCCTGTCTTACATGGAACTGGAGGTACTTCGAGTCACGGCTTGCGAGAAGAGCGATAACTACGCCGATAACGCTCAGCATATATGTAGCCATGGCATATACCTTGTTGTCGGAAATATCCTTCGGATCAAATTCGGACGTGTGATCGTACTGATCCGCAGGTGCCTGCTGATACTGATACTGCTGTTGCTGCTGATACTGGTACTGCTGCTGTTGCTGCTGGGGAGCGGGAGCAGGTATCGGTGCGGGTGCTGCCTGTTCGGGCGCGGGCTGCTGAGCTGCGGGCTGTTCGGAAGCGGGAGCAGCATTTACGGGAGCGCCGCAGGACGTGCAGAAAACGGAACCGTCAGGCACCTGTGCGCCGCATTTTGTACAAAAAGCCATAATAAATTTCTCCTTCAGATACAGTTTTGAACCGTTGGTTCTATATCTCTTATATTATATCATTACCGTCACATTTTGTCAACATTACAAGATAAATATACAGTAAACATTTTTCGGCAAAAATATCCCGCCGCAGAGGTTTATATGCGGCGGGATATGCTTACATGTTGTTGAGATGATACTTTTTGAAGATCGTCGGCCAGTCTTTATAGCTGTAGTCGAGATCTATCTCGTTCTGTATGCCGTTTACCTTTCCGGTGAATGAGTACTGCCAGATATAATAGCCGCCGTCGTAGGTGACTTCATCGCCTACCTGTGCGAGCCATACCGCGTACTTGTCGAGGGTGTTCATTTCGAGATAAGTTTCGATCCACGCCTTGTACGAATAGAACATCGGGAAGTAGTGGTTCTCCATAAGCACTTCAAAGAACGCGTCGATCATGTTGGTGAGCTTCTTCTTGCCGATCTTGCCCTGGTACTGTTCCTCCATATCGAGGATAACGGGGTATTGTATCTGGTAATCCTTGATGACCTGGACGAAGAATTCCGCTTCCTCGCGGGCTTCTTCCACTGACGAAGCGTAGCTGTAGAAGTAAACGCCCACATCAATGCCGTATTTCTGCGCTTCCTCTATGTTGCGCCGGAAGCATACATCTTCAGCCATGGGCTTCTCTTCGGATATGTATCCTCTTGCAGCTCTTATTATTGCGAACTCAACGCCGGAAGCAGCTACCTTTTCCCAGTCTATACTGTCGCCCTGCGCCCACGAAACATCTATTCCCTTGCGGAATACGTCCGGTTCATCTATGAGGATATCGACGGTCATTTCCTCGTATTCGTATTCGGGTCTGCCGTCAATGAGCTGACCGCTCCTGGTGAGGGTAATGGTCTTGAATCTTGTGTATGTGGCCACCTCGTTAAGTACTATCTTACCGCTGCACTTTACGTTTGATGCGGTACCTATGGTAAGGTGACCGCTCACATCTATAACGCCGTTCAGCGAAATTGCCATTTTTCCGCGGAGTTCGAGGGTGCTGTTCTGTGTGGTGGTTATCGTACCGCTCTGTTTTACGTCACTGCTCTTGTAGAAGCTCATAACGCCCTTTACAAGCACGTTCGCGCCCTTGTATATCTTGACGGCGGAAGATGTTTCCGCAAAACCGCGGTTGAATACGGTCATATTTCCGGAAACGCCGATCTCCGCGCTGACTGACGAACGGAAAGAGCCGTAGATGTTGAGCTTGCCGCCTTTTTTGACGTTAAGCGAGCCGTAGTTCGAGAGGGTACCGCCTATTGCGACGGAAAGCTCTCCGTAAACGGTGATCTTTCCGGCTGACATTATTTTGAGATCTCCGCCCTCGCGGACGCTGAGTTTAGTGCCTTCGGGTACGGTTATCGCTTTTCTTACCTTTATATCGGCAAGGACATAATATGTACGTCCGGCTTTCAGCGTTGCCTGTCCGTCCCAGATGGTTACGGAAGCGGCCGATGACTGAACGGGGAATGAGGCTATCATAAGGGCGGCGCAGAGCAGTACCGATATTATCAGCCGCACAATTTTTATGTCACGAGTCATACTATCTTCCTTTCGGGGATTTGTGCTTTAAGGGAATAATACACAAAGGCTGTGCAGTATTGTCCTTCTTTATTTTCGCATATTTATGCCGAAATGTCAATATTATTTTGTTTTTTTCATTTATTTGACAAAAAATCAAATGCGGTTTTCCACTTTTTCAACGTTAAAAAGCCGTTAAAAACTGTGTTTTCAGGTGGTTTTGCACCGGTTTTGAGCACTTTCCACAGCAAAAGGACAGTGCGGATTTATTTTTATTCTGTTAAAAATTCACTATTTTTTTGCGGTGGACTTAAAACGACATTAAAAACGCTTGACGATAAACGCAATTTAAGGTATTATTATTCTGCATACTGAAAGTATGCCATGCTGTAATCAACAGCGGTTAACTTATGCTGAAAAGAGAAAGAAAATGCCGCAGACAATTGTATCCGCATCAATACTCAACTCCGATCTTGCCGATCTTAAAGGAACAGCCGCGCGCGTTGACGCAAGCGGGGCGGAGTGGCTGCACTTCGACGTTATGGACGGCGAATTCGTTGAGAACATAACCTTCGGAAGCTCTGTACTGAATGCGGTAAGACCCCATTCCCGCGCCTTCAGGGACGTTCATCTCATGGTGGCTCACCCTATGAGGCAGATAAAGCTCTTTGCCGAAGCGGGAGCGGATAATATAACATTCCACGTTGAAAGCGACTGCGACCCGGAAGAGGCGATCGCGGAGATACACCGTCTCGGACTTCGCGCCGGGATCTCGGTAAAGCCGGGAACTCCCGTTTCCGCGATAGAGCCGTACATAGCCGCAGCAGACATGGTGCTTGTGATGACCGTCGAGCCGGGTTACGGCGGACAGGGTTTCATTCGCTCCACCCTTGACAAGATAAGACAGATCCGGGCTCTTGACCCGGACAAGTACATAGAGGTTGACGGCGGTATAAATCCGGAAACTTCAAAACTTGTGCGCGAAGCCGGAGCAAATGTCCTCGTTGCCGGAACATTCCTGTTCCGTGCTGAGGATATGTCTGCTGCGGTAAAGGAACTTCGCGGCTGAACCGGAGGTCATATCAGCTCCGCTATAAGCTCAGCTGCGCCCTCCGCGCATATTTCCCCGCCGTACTCCGTAATATAGGCTATGTCGGATGCCTCGTCCGTCATCTCGCCGAACTCTTCCGCAAGCCGGCATATTTCGCACATAACTCCGGTCGCAGCGGAAATTATCATGCAGTAATCCGAGCCGAAACGGTACAGCGCAGAGTGCTCCGCTTTACCGGAAATACAGCGGCAGAAATGCGCCGCGTCACGGAATGAGCCGATCGTACACATCACTGTCTCCGAGCTGTCCTCAGTCTCCGGAGGGGGCAGGACTCCCGTGCCGAGAGTCGAAACGTACAGCACACAGCCTCCGTCATCTGACGGGAAAGCTTCAAGGAAGAGACGCTCCGGCTTCTGACCCTTGAAAAGGGAGCTTTCGGACTGGAACTTTTTCAGAAATCCGGTAAGGCTCCGCTTGGATTCGGCGCTTCTTGCGCGGAGGCTTGCGCTTTCAAGTGAATAGCGGTCCATATCTCCGCGGGTAAGAACGATCTTTACGGTGTTTCTGCTTAATGTGTCATAGTACATGGCGAACCTCCGATAAAATATGTTATAAAGGTATAAGATGTCTGACAATACATTTGAACTGCTGGATCTCTTCGACAGCGACGTAAAGCCTTACGACACTGCCGTTGTGAGAAAACAGCGAAAACCAAGATCTATATACGGCGATCAGCTTATCTGTCTTGCCGCGCTTATGGGAATGAGCGTCTGGCAGAGCGGCTGGCGCGCGCTGGTGATATGCATAGGCTCTGTGCTTGTGTGCATTATCGCCGATATCGTGTTCTGCCGTATGACAAAGAAAACATATAATCCGAAGGACCTTTCGACTATCGCGGCGGGTCTTTGCATCGCTCTTATGATGCCCGCGTCCGTGCATTACGGAATAGTCGCCGGAGGTGCTCTTCTTGCGATAGCGGTGAAGCATATTTTCGGCGGAAAGGATAACTATATCTTCAACCCCACCTGTGTGGCGATAGCTTTCCTTATTATCTGCTATCCGAATGATATGCTGTCTTACCCGGCAGCGGGAAGCAAGCCGGAGCTGTGGGGAGATACGGGAGTCCAGCTCGTATCCGGCATCGAGAGCTATCTTCTTAAACTCGGTACTGCCCCCACCGTGAACTACGAGAATTTTATGCTCGGCAATTTTGCCGGACCTATGGGTACCACCCACATTCTCATTATCGCTGTGTGCGGCATCTGCCTTATGTTCCGCAGATCTCTGTCTCCGCTTGTAATGCTGTGCGGACTCGGTTCCTACTGCGCACTCACCGCGCTTTTCCCGGTTTTCTCCAATATCGGCGATACGCTGATGCTTGAGCTTTCGGCGGGGTATCTCCTGTTCGGATTCGTATTTCTTGCGGCTGACCCGCAGACTATGCCTGCTACCGCGGCGGGAAAGATCGTGTACGGGCTGGTGATCGGCATCGTCGGCTGTCTGTTCCGCCATTTCGGAAAAGTGGAAGGCTCCTTCATCTTCGTCTTGCTTATCGCAAACGCTCTTTCGCTGCATCTCGACGAAGCCTGTGCTTACATCGGCGCCCGCATAAAGCAGGCGGCAGGATATCTTCACGAAAATATGGGAAGGTACGAAGCGCTCCGTGATTCTGCAGAGAATGAAAGACGCCCGAAACTTACCGATACTATGGAAATTATTGTTCCACCGACGAACTACAATATGCCGCCGATAGACAATAAGGTCACAAAAATAAACCGCAGAAAGTCGAATATTGTTACAAGATACGTCGATAACCTCCGAATAAGGCGGAAGAAGGAAATGCTCGTCCGCAAGAAACAGGTCAGGGACGAAGAGAACGACTATATGAATTCGATGCGGCGTATGATGTCGAGGAAGAAAACGCCTGCACAGAAGCCTTCCGAAAAGAAAACGGTTATCGGGCATATCATCAAGCAGCCGCAGAAAAAATCCCGGCAGAAAAACAATAAACAGGGTCAATAATGCCGTTATCCAAATAGATTCGGCATAAACGGATATACTATGGAAAACAGGATCAATTTAAACGACGGTCTCATAAAACAGAATATGGTATTTATGAGCGGTATGCTTATAGCGCCCGTCATTGCCTGTGCCACATCTCTTTCAAAGAGTCTGGCGCTGTGTTTTGTGTTTTCCTTTGTTTCTTTTGCTGCAATAATTCTGTGCCGCTTCATACCGAGAACGATAGTCTATACCGTGCGCGTGACGCTCTATACCATCGCTGCCGCAGTATTCTATATCCCGGCGTGTCTGCTGGCGGAGCTGGTATTCGGTGAAGCTGTGATAACAAGCGCGGGCGTTTATCTTCCGATACTTGTGACGAACTCGCTTATCCTCTCAAAGACCGAGACGCGTTTTTATCTCGAACCGCCTGCCAATATGGTAAGGGACGTGATCGAATTTATTATCGGATTCGATGCTGCCTGCGCGCTTACCGGATTTTTCCGTGAACTGCTGGCATCGGGAAGAGTAGGCGGCGCGGAGGTGCCGGTGCTGTTTACGATACCGGCTCTTGAAACGACATTCGGCGGTTTCCTTTTCGTGGGCATAGGCGCCGGGCTGTTCAGAGCCGTTTATAACCGCAGCAAGAAACGTGCATCGGAGGAAGCGGACGACAGCGAGGATTCCCTTGCCGAGTATGCCGAGGATATGGGCGAGTTCCTTGTCGGAAAGCACGGCAGGAGTGAGAAGATACGCATATACAAGGCTGCTGTCGGAAAAGCGAAAAATGAGAATGAGCTTCTCGAAATGGAGTTCCTCAGCAACCGCGACGTTCTTGCCGCGTTTGAAGCCATAGTAAGCGAAGGGCAGGAACTTTCCGCTCCGCCGGAAGAGAATGCGGAGCCCCAGGAAACCGGACCCGATGCGGAGGAAAAGGAGGACACAGACAATGGAAGCGTTTCTTAATGTGATCTCCGCGGCACTTGCGTCGATCTTCGTGCAGAATATGGTGCTTGAACGCGCACTCGGAGCAAACGTGCTCCTTTACGCGTCCCGGAAAAAGGAGCACGTTATCGGATTTGCGGCGGCGATAGCCTACACCACCACGATATCCGCGCCTTTCGCGTGGCTTTTCGACACGATCTTCGGCGGATATGCGAATTACCGCATAATAATGCCGCTGCTGTATGTACTTACAATAGCGCTGATCTATATTCTTACGCTTGTGGTGATATGGAGGTTTTTCCCGAAGTTCTTCAAATCCCTCCGGCGCTATGTGCATCTTTCCGTTTTCAACTGCTCCGTGATAGGCGCGCTGTTCCTCTGCTCACAGCAGGGCAAGGATATATTTGCCTATCTCGGTTACGGCGTGGGAACGGGTCTCGGATTTCTTGTGGCTGCATATCTGCTTTACGCGGCTTCCGCAAGGCTCAATTCGCCGCTTATCCCCGCGGCATTCCGGGGATATCCTATAATGATAGTATATGTCGGTATCCTGTCACTTGCTCTTTACGCATTCACCGGATATTCGACTTCCGCCCTTTAAGGGCTGCGCATTTTCCGAAAGGAGACAAAAGGATTTGGAAAAGCGGAAATATTACGGCAGAAAGATAAAAAGGACAAAGAATCTGTACCGGAGAAGAAAGACTGCCGGACAGAAGGTATTCGGCACGGTGATGCTGGTGGTTGCGGCATCTGCGATCGCGTTTCTCGGATTTTGCGTCGGCAAGCCGCTTCTCGACTACCTCGGCAGCATAGGAACGGATTCCCCGGCACAGGAATGGACTCCAGCCGCATCTTATATGCAGCGGCAGGGAGAGCCGGAGCGTACCGGTGATGTCGCGGCGGAGACGGACTATGGTGTGCCGGCTGTTGATCACGCGGAGCCGGAGACAGCCAATTCCGGATCGGCTGAAGCTGCGGCTGTGACTGAACCGCCTGTCACGGCTGTACCGGAGCAGACGACGACTGCCCCGCTTCTTATCCCCGTAAGCGACGGAACGCTCATTTCAACGGAAGTTCCCTCGGCGGCGCTTGCGAACCGCTCCTCTCTTGCGGCAGTTATTACAAAGGCGAAGAACAGCGGATACAATTCCGCGGTAGTTCAGCTCAAGGACTCTAACGGCAATTTCAGGTACCGATCTTCCATTCCCGGAGTTTCGGGAAGCGATCTTGTAACGGGAACTATGACTCTTGATGAGATAATGTCGGTGTTTGCCGAAAACGGCGTGGTTCCGGTAGTGAAGCTGGCTGTGCTGCGTGACGAGGAAGGCTGTGCGCTGTTCACTGATATGAGCTACAAGTGCCTTGACGATCCGTCGGTATCGTGGCTTGAAGCGGGACAGAGGCGCTGGGCGAATCCCGAGAGCGACTCGCTTAGAGAGTATTTCGCAAAGATCATCGCAGAACTTAAAGATGCCGGATTTCAGGAGATCATTCTTACGGACGTGATGTTCCCGGATTTCCAGCCCTATGACACGGAATGGATACCGGCGAAATATTTTGCGGCAGACAGATACAAGATGCTGTACAATGTCGTAAGAGCCGGGAACATCATAGAGATGAAGGCATCGGACGTTATCGGCGGGACTTACGGCAGGTCTGCCGAGGTGCTTAACGACATATCAATGCTGCACGACAACTCGGTCGCGCTGGTTATAAGCCGTGAGGATCTCCCGACAGAAGCCGGATATCCGGCAGATGCCAAGACACTTGCGGAGACTGTACTTGCGCAGGCGGCGAAAAAGACATTCGGGCTGAACGTGATACCGGTAATAGACGGCGCGGGATTTGACGACTCCGAAAAGTCGAAGATAGTGAGCGTTTTAAGCGAACTTGGCTATGAAAGCTATATTGTGGTACAATAATTGACAAATAATGCTTGCATTTACCGAGAAAATATAGTATAATAAAGTGTATTCAAATACAGGCACAAAGGAAAGGACAGAAGTTATGAATTTTGAAGCAATAAAACTTATGGCTGCAACAACAGCGGATCCCGGAAACCAGGCAAGCTGGACATCAATGCTTATTACGATAGTACCTCTTGCGCTGATGATAGTTGTATTCTATTTCCTGCTTATCCGCCCCGAGAAGAAGCGTGCAAAGAAGGAAAAGGCTATGCGCGAGAATCTGCAGGTAGCAGATGAAGTCGTTACTATCGGCGGTATTATCGGCAGAGTCCTCAGCATTCAGGAAGATACTGTTGTAGTCGAGACCGGCAGCGACAGAAACCGTATTCGTGTGCTTAAGTCCGCTATCGCGGAGAACCGTACCGCTCACGACGATGTCGAAACGGTTACGATCAAGAAGTGAGAGAGATTTGAGAGACTTTGAGAGAGTTTCAGAGAAGGGGCTCTGCTTCGGCTGCTTTTTATGCGCGCGTCGTGCGCGCTTTTGGCAGCCTACTCGCGGCATCGTGCCGCGACCCTGTGACCCCGCAAGCCCCCTTTGAAAAAGGGGGCTTGACCCCCTAAACAGACTGCTGTTTTTCATAGCGCACAGCCATGGGCAGCCGCAGCGAAAAATGCAGTGGGGTTGGCGAAAACTACATTTCAGAAACAAAGAGAACTGTATAGAAGAATGTAAAAAGCTGACAGCCTGATGTGAATTTCACATCAGGCTGTTTTTGTATATCCCGAAAAAAATCGGAGATACTATCAAGGCATTGAAAAATGCACAATCAGACGATCGAAAGGAAATGATATATCATGAAGATAAAGGCAGCTATGCTTATCTGCGCTCTTTTTGCGGTGATGTTCGCATTCGCCGGCTGCGCGGATAAGAAGGATAATACGTCCGGCTCCGGCACAACAAGCACCACTACCACAACAACAGCGACTTCCCTCTCGGATATGGCGACCGATGACGGCGAGTATGAAGCCGGTGAGGACGGTGTTGTTACAGATGATCACGCGGACACCTCTGCTCCCGAAGCAGACCCCTTCGAGTCCGGCAAGGACAGGATCGAGGAGGGCGACGAGTCGCTCCGTCCCGGTGATGTGACAGATGACGGTATCGTATCAAGCAAAAATGACAAGGACGAGAAGGTAACTTCCGACGAGGCGGCATTCGCCTCGTCTTACATCACAAAAACCTCGCTTTCGGAGAAGAAGATCGGCTGGGGACTCGGCAAGGAGCGCGACAGTTCAAACCGCCCCATAGACGCAGTACGCGCTGAGGAGAAATACTCCTCTCTCGGCGGCAGGTTCATAGCTTCCGACGGCACGATCTGCCTGACATTCGATGAGGGTTATGAAAACGGCTATACCGCATCTATTCTCGACACGCTGAAAGAAAAGAACGTGAAGGCGGTATTCTTCGTAACATACGACTACTGCAAATCGGCTCCCGAACTTGTCCGCCGCATGATCGACGAGGGACATACCGTCGGCAACCACACATGGTCGCACCCGTCAATGCCGGATCTGACACAGAAGGAAGTCTGGTCGGAAGTCATGAAGCTGCACGAGTATGTAAAGAACGAATTCGGGTATGAGATGACGCTCTTCCGCTTCCCGAAAGGCGAGTTCTCCGAGCGCACTCTTGATGACCTGCATAATCTCGGCTATACAAGTCTGTTCTGGTCATTTGCGTATGCGGACTGGGATACGAGCCGGCATACAGACCCGGCGGAGGCTCTTGCAAGGATAGAGGATTCCACACACAGCGGGATTTACCTTCTCCACGCAGTTTCGGATACGAATGCTGAGATCCTCGGTCCTCTGATCGACTACTGGAAAGAGCAGGGATATACTGTAGAAGCGGAAATTTAAAAGAAAAAGCGAGCAGGGATACCTACTCGCTTTTGCTATACTCTGATATTTCAGCATGGAGTCTTCGCCGACCCCACTGCATTTCAGTCAAGAGCCGCCCATAGCAGAAAACTTTGAAATACTGCATCAGTTTAGGGTGTCCAGCCCCCTTTTTTAAAGGGGGCTGGCGGGTCTGGGCGGAGCCCAGTCTCAAAAATCTTAAAATTCTCTCAAGTCTCTCAGAAGAAAATTCTCTCTTCTATATAGCTTCTTACTTCGTCGATCGGGATCCTTACCTGCTGCATGGAGTCGCGTTCGCGGACAGTTACGCACTTATCGTTCTCGCTGTCGAAGTCGTAGGTGATGCAGAACGGGGTTCCGATCTCGTCCTCACGGCGGTAGCGCTTGCCGATAGCACCTGCGTCATCATAATCAACAGAGAAATATTTGCAGAGTTCGTCGGCAATAGCCTGAGCGGGTTCGGCAAGTTTCTTGGAAAGCGGGAGGACTGCTGCCTTGAACGGAGCAAGGAACGGGTGGAAGTGCATCACATTTCTTGTCGTGCCGTCTTCAAGCTGCTCCTCGTCATACGCTTCTGTAACAAGTGCAAGGAACAGACGCTCAACACCGAGCGACGGCTCGATAACATAAGGCACATACTTCTCGTTTGTTTCGGGGTCGAAGTATTCAAGCTTCTGTCCGCTCGTCTTGATGTGCTGTGTGAGGTCATAGTCGGTTCTGTCCGCAACACCCCAGAGCTCGCCCCAGCCGAACGGGAACATATACTCGAAGTCCGTGGTTGCCTTGGAATAGAAGCAGAGTTCTTCGGGACTGTGGTCGCGCAGGCGCAGATTCTCTTCCTTTATGCCGAGAGAAAGCAGCCAGTTCTTGCAGAAGTCCTTCCAGTAATGGAACCAGTCAAGATCGGTGCCGGGCTTGCAGAAGAATTCAAGCTCCATCTGCTCAAATTCTCGTACACGGAAGATGAAGTTGCCGGGGGTTATCTCGTTTCTGAAAGACTTGCCTACCTGACCAACGCCGAAAGGTATCTTCTTGCGGGTGGTGCGCTGTACATTCGCAAAGTTTACAAAAATGCCCTGCGCAGTCTCGGGACGGAGATACAGCTCGGATTTGCTGTCCTCGGTAACGCCCTGGAATGTCTTGAACATAAGGTTGAACTGTCTGATATCGGTGAAGTTTGCCTTGCCGCAGTTCGGACACTTGATGCCCTTGTCGCGGATATAGCTCATCATCTGCTCGTTTGTCCAGCCGGCAACATTCGTGCCGTCGAAATCTTCGATAAGATTGTCGGCGCGGTGACGGGTCTTGCACTCCTTGCAGTCCATAAGCGGATCGGAGAAACCGCCGATATGACCGGAAGCCACCCATGTCTGCGGGTTCATAAGGATAGCGCTGTCAAGTCCGACATTGTACTTGTTCTCCTGCACGAACTTCTTTGTCCATGCGCGCTTGATGTTGTTCTTCAGCTCAACGCCGAGAGGGCCGTAGTCCCATGTGTTCGCAAGACCGCCGTAGATCTCGCTTCCGGGGTAGATAAAGCCGCGTCCCTTACAGAGAGCGACGAGCTTGTCCATTGTTTTTTCTGTGTTCTGCATTTTGTTGCTTCCTTTCGTTTATTTGTCTATATCAGCTTTTACTGCTCTGAATACTTCAATATATGTGTTTGAGAAATCGGCGGGGGCTTCTTCGAGCTCCTTGTCGAGTTTATGCACTTCTTCGACGTCCGCTGCCGTAAGATTATTTTCTCCTTTTTCACAGAAGCCGAGGAATTTCCGGCATTTGCTCAGATACTCGCGCTCGGATTTCAGCGAATCGACGATCTTTTTCTGCTTATCGGCATACTGCTCGGGCGGGGTGACGCTTTCCACCTTGTTTAAAGCGGCTTCCATATTGTCAAGATCTTTCCCGGCCGCGTCAAAATCCTTCGCTTCAAGGTGGTCTGTAAGGGGGAAGCTGCATTCCGCGTATTCGTGGAAGACCTTTTTCAGCGTTTCGAGGTATTCCTTGCCGTCGGCAGCAACGCGCACCTCAGCGCCTGCAGCTGTTGTTACTGCCGGTGAAGCGGAAGACTGTGCGCCGCCGCAGCCGGAGGCTATCATTGCCGCAAGAATAAGTGATAACACTATTATATTGTTTCTTTTTTGCATTTCGTTCTCCCTGCTTTATAATATTAATATATAGTGTATTATAGCATATTCGTGTGTAATTGTCAATATAACGAAACGGCGGCGCAGTTGAAACTGCACCGCTGTTTTATATGCGACATAAATATGATATTAAATACTTACTTTTTCTTAACAATTAGAGTTATTTCTGCGTAGTCACCGTTGTTCATATAAGCGCGTATTTTCGCCTTGCCCGCTTTCTTACAGGTGACGGTACCTCCGTCAACGGAAGCTACTGCCGACTTTGTAGTTTTCCATGTGCATTTGCCGGTGTAGTTGCTTGCAAGTGCGGAGAAGTCAAGCGCGTCACCGACTTTTACGTTGAGAGCGAGGGAGATAATGGGAGTGTTGTCGGGAGTGAAAGTGTAATATAAATCAGAAAAATCTCCATTTTTGTCCCCGACAACTTGCAAATAATAAGTACCTTTCTTTTCAATAGCTATGGTCTTAGAACGACCCAAATTAAAAATATAATCTGCGATTTTTTCACCGTTCGAATTATACAATATGGTGTCACTCGTTGCTATATAGTGATAATCTCTATACCGAAATGTTATTTCGCCTGAATCGTTTAACACTATTTTATAATAAACAGTTTGTCTATTCGATTTGAATGTCATGTTGTATGTTTCTAAAGCATCAATCTTTACAGCCCCGTCAAAAACACTTTTCGCACTTACCTGCACACTAAAGCAGCACACAAACATAATAACCGACAAGAGCACCGCTGTCAGCTTCTTTAACTTTGTCATACTATTTTCCTCCGTAAATTGAATTTTGTCGTGAAAGAAAAAAGTGCGCAGCAAAGAGCCGCGCACCCGTAAAAATGCAAAGCTCGATTTGCTGCGACACAAATTTCTTTCAACAATGTTATTGAAGTACGAAGAAGAGCCTGCAAATTTACCATAGTATTATGATAAATTCAGACTTCAATAAACATTGCTATTAAAATTTATGTCGCAATTATATTTTACCATATACGGAGAAAATTGTCAATAAAAACTCCCGACACATAAACTGCGCCGGGAGCAATATTATCATACTGTGCTGTGACTTGTCAAGTTCCGTGTTACGGACATTCGCCGCGGGGCGTTCCCCGCCGCGATCCAGCCGCGCAGGCTGGCGCCGTCCGCGTAGGACAACGCGTCAGCGGCTTATTCAACAACCTGTGTCCAGCCGAACTCGTCCGGGATACGACCCCACTGGATTCCGGTGAGGGTATCATAAAGCATCTGGGAGATCGGTCCGATCTTGCCGTCGTTGATCTTCATTACGAGATCGCCGTACTTGAGCTCACCGATAGGCGAGATAACGGCTGCTGTACCTGTACCGAATGCTTCTTTGAGTGTTCCCTTCTTGTAGTTGTCAACTATCTCGTCGATAGGCAGAAGTCTCTCGGAAACCTTGTAGCCCTTTGCGCGGAGAAGCTCGATCATTGACATTCTCGTGATGCCGCCGAGGATAGAACCGCGGAGCTCCGGAGTTACTACCTCGTCACCGAGAACAAACATTACGTTCATTGAGCCGACTTCCTCAACGTACTTTCTCTCAACGCCGTCCAGCCAGAGTGTCTGCTCATAGCCCTGCTCTGCTGCTTCTTCCTGACCCTTGAGGGAGATAGCGTAGTTAGCGCCTGCCTTTGTGAAACCTGTGCCGCCGATGACTGCACGGACGTACTTCTGCTCCACGAAGATCTTTACGGGCTCGATGCCCTTTTCGTAGTAAGCGCCTACAGGCGAGAGGATAACGCAGAAGATGAGGTGCTTTGCGGGGTGAACGCCTACATGGTGGTCAACCGCGAATACGAACGGACGGATATAGAGGGAAGTATCCTTCTCTGTGGGGATCCAGTCCTGATCGATCTTAACAAGCTCCTTGATAGCCTTGATGACGAAATCGCCGTCGAACTTCGGAATGCAGAGACGCTCGCAGGAAACGTTCATTCTTGCCATATTCTTTTCGGGGCGGAAGAGCTGGATCTTGCCGCTCTCTGTGCGGTAAGCCTTCATGCCCTCGAAGCATTCCTGTGCGTAGTGGAGAACCATGGAAGCGGGGTCAAGCTCGAAAGGAGCGTAGGGAACGATGCGTGCGTCATGCCAGCCTTCGCCGTCGTCATAGTTCATAACGAACATATGGTCGGTGTAGTAGTTGCCGAATCCGAGTTTTGTCTGATCGGGCTTCTGCTTGGGATTTGTGGTTTTCGTGATCTTGATTTCCATAATATTGCCTTCCTTTTCATTTTTGTCCTGTGGACCGTATTCCTATATATTATACCACTGTTTTTGCAATTTGTAAATAGATTTGTTGCAAAAGAATGTTGTTATTGACATTTTTTTAGGAATATGGTATTATTTGTGCAGCAGGGTATTTCCTGTGTATAAATATTCTGTCAGGAAAAGCACATTCGTTTGCAGGAACGGTATAATGTGGCGATCCCGACAGGAGCAGCCGAAAAGGCGGTCTTTCTCTCGCTCCCTTGAAAAAAGGGGGTGGTGTCCGAATGGAAACGTACATAACTGTTGAAACATTGGTTCAAATCGGTATTTATATGTGTGCGTATACGACATTACTCTTTGTATTGTTCGACCATTTTGATAAAAAGAAATAACCGCCCGAGCCTCACAAACTTGGCGGTTAATTCTTAACAGTTAATCAACAAGGGAGCGAGACCGTTTGTCGGCTGCTCTTGTTGTTTATATTATAACACTTTTTCTGTCCCCTGTCAAGGGACAGTTTTTTAGGCTCTTATCCGATAGGTGTGGGCAATAAAATAAAGGTTTGTAGGGATATGACCGCATTTATTCCACGGTCATCTTGACACGATGCCTCTCGTTCGATGCTGTAATGCGCGCATCGTGCGCGCTTTTGGCATCGAACTGAACGCTTCGTGCGTTCGATTCAAGTGTGATAGTCGGGCAGCACCGGCAGGCACCCCTAAAGGGCTGCTGCCGCAGTAGTCCCTTCAGGGGCTATCTGCCAGCTACACAGCCTATCACATTTGAAACTCATGTCAAGATGCTTTCGCGGTATAAACGCTGTATTCTGCGTTTTTTCGACCCACACTTACCGGAGATGCCTCTCAGTTTATAATCTATTTGCAGACTCTCAGATTTCCGTATTACGGGACTAAGTTTAGGGTCCAGCCCTTTTTAAAGGGCTGGCGGGTCCGGGCAGAGCCCGGGTCTCAAAAAAATCTTTTAAATCTCTTTAAAATACGCGATATAGCTCTGGAAATCTCCCCACATATTGGGGATATCAAAGCCGTTATTCATCAGAAACGCTCCGGAGAACACCTTGCCGGACTCCTCATGCTTGTAGTACTTCGACTTGTCGAGCCCTTTCAGCTTTACGCGGTGCAGGAAAACGCTCGGTTCTTTCAGCACAGTCACATATTCAAGCAGAGTCTCGCTCTTGTCCTTTGATACGAACTGCCATGCATCGAAGCGGTCATTTGCGAACGGATCGCCGATGCGGTAATAGTCGCCGGTGCGCACAAGGGGATTGTACTTGTTGAATTCGGCGATCTGCTCCTTTATCGCGGCCTTGTCATCATCGCTTATGCGAGTGACATCAAGCTCGTAGCCGAATGTACCTACCATTGCCACATGACCGCGCGTCTTGAACGGCGTGATCCTGCCGACGCAGTGGTTCGGGCTGTCGGAGACATGGGCTCCGAAGCAGGAGCAGGGATAGCACATCGATGTACCGTACTGTATCTTGAGACGCTCGATCGCGTCGGTGTCGTCGCTCGTCCATATCTGCGGAGAGTAGTAGAGCATTCCCGCGTCAAATCTCGAACCGCCGCCTGCACAGTTCTCCAGCAGCAGATCGGGGAAGTCCGTGAGCAGGCGCTCCTGCATCTCGTACACGCCGAGAACGTAGCGGTGCCAGATCTCGCGCTGTCTTTCCGGCGGGAATATCTCGTTGCCGACTTCGCAGAGCTGGCGGTTCATATCCCACTTTACATACTCTATGTTCGCGGAAGAGAGTATCTCGTGCATACGTCCGTAGATATAGTCGCGTATCTCTTTGCGTGAGAAGTCGAGAACGAGCTGGGAACGGGCTGTGGTGCGGGGTCTGCCCTCGATATGCAGGCACCAGTCGGGGTGAGCCTTGTATAGTTCGCTGTCCGGGCTTATCATTTCCGGCTCGAACCATATACCGAATTTCAGCCCTATCTTGTTCACTTCATCAACAAGATACTTCAGTCCGCCCTTTATCTTCTCCTCGTTCACGAACCAGTCTCCGAGCGAGGAACGGTCATCGTTCCTGTGTCCGAACCAGCCGTCGTCCATTACCAGCATCTCGATGCCGGCTTTCTTTGCTTCTCTTGCAATGTCAAGCAGCTTCTCTGTATCGAAGTTGAAATACGTCGCTTCCCAGTTGTTGATAAGTATCGGTCTGCGGATATCCTTCCACTTGCCGCGTATAAGATTGTTACGCATTACGTCGTGGAAGCTGCGGGACATCTTTCCGAGTCCTTCCGCGGAGTAGGTCATAATGACTTCGGGAGCCTGGAATTCCTCGCCGGGCTCAAGGTGCCATGAGAAGTCGTAGGGGTTCTCGCCCATTACTATACGGGTCTTTTCGTACTGATTGACCTCCGCGAGAGCGAGGAACGAGCCCGACCAGCAGAACGCGAAGCCGTAGCACTCGCCGTAGTCTTCTGTTGCCGTGTGGTCGCATATCGCAATGAAGTTGTTGTGCGCATGGCTGGTGGAGCCACGGTTGGAGTCTATGGACTGCTTGCCGAAGCGCAGAGGGAAGCGCTGGACGTGACGCTCTCTTGCCCATGTGCCGTACAGCGTTATCATATCGTAGTCCATTCTGTCAAGCTCTACGCAGCAGGACAGGAGTCTCTGGAGTTCAAGCGGGTCACTGCCCTTATTGGTGACCTTGACAGAGCGGGTGATTATATCGACTTTCTCGAAAACGCTGTATTGCAGTATTATCTCCAGTCCGGTGTGGGGGTCCTCGCAGATAAGATCGAGAGATGTCACCTCATCGTCGCTGTTGGCAAATGTTGCCGGAAGTCCGGGGAGCTTTTTCTTGCCCTTGTAGATCTCATGGCTCTTGTAGTAGATCTCGCAGGCAGTCATACCGAGTTTGTCCTTTACCTGCATACACGGCTCGCGGAAATCCGCGACTCCGCTTGTGGAATACTCTATTGCCGCGCAGTCGAAGGAATGCGGTCCCATAGCGTCGTGAACTGCGGGAACAAACGGCTCGCCGTTCGGGATACGCAGGTTGTAGGTAAGATCTGTCTCCGGAACAGTGGCACCATAGTAGAGGTGCAGCAGGTTCCTGCTCTCGGTGATATGGAACGCGTAGCTTGACGCGGGAGTGTCAAGCTTGAATACGCGGGCTTTTTCGTTGTAGATTATTGGCATGTTTTTTTCCTTTCGTTTTATCTTTTTCCGATCATATCCGGAAGTACAGCGCAAAGGCGCTTAAAGCACCGGCTCGTTGCCCTCGTTGCGGACTTCCTTGGTATGGAGGGCGAACACTGTCACAAAGTACAGTACCACCGATATCACGATCGCCGTCCCGAAGCTTACCGCGATATTCAGTGAAGAGAGGTCATTTGAAGTTCCTGCCGCGTCAAGCGCTGACATAAGCACGCTTCCGGATTTGCCGGAGACCCTTGCAGCTGCAAGAGATATCGAGCTCAGCGCCAGCGGATTGAAGCGGTCAACGCGGAACAGCGCAAGTATCGTGGGCAGAAACATCTGCATCGCGATTACGATAACAACAGCAGCATTAGACTTTCCGGTGCTGAGTCCCACACAGAACTGGAGCGCTGTGCAGAACGCGAGAAAGACTCCGGCAGCAGACGCGGACAGCATTATCATGTTCCAGTCAAGCCCACCGGGGAACATTGCCGCCGAAACTGCGGCTCCAAGAACGACAGCGAGGAACGATACCGCGAATATGGAGAGCGGGTAGATGATGAACTTCGGGAGAATATATCTTTCCGGCGATATCCCTGCGCACTGCGGTATTATTACCGAGCGCTTCTTCTGTTCGCCGCCCGCGGCAGCCTTGAAAATGAACAGTATTATTATAGCGCCTATGCCGCTTATATACTCTGAATTGTACACCGCGATATCCGACGCGGAAAAGCTCGAAAACTCCTCTGCCAGCTCGGAGTAAGTTCCGTCCGGCATAGCCTCCTTCATCATCTGCATCATCTGCGAGGTCATACCGAACAAGAGCGGTGACATCACCGCCAGTGCTATCATAACGATCAGCAGAGTTATGAGCCTTCCGCCGCGCATAAAGAACATCAGTTCTTTTCTGAATCCGTTTATCACCGCCAATGACCTCCCACCATACTGAGATATACCTGTTCGAGAGTGGGACGGGAAAGCTTTACTTCCGATACCGGCACGCTGTTGTCCGCAAGTATCTTCATAGCGGCAAGCATACCCTCTTCCCCGTTCTCTGTCTCGGCGATAATGAGCCCGGTCTTTTCGATATAATCGACTCTTTTCGCAAAATCCGCTCTCTTTATCAGATCTCCCACCGCAGGATCGGGTCTTGGAAGCTGTATCTCGATACTGTCGAGACCGTAGCTTGCGAGGATATCCCCGATACTTCCCTCCGCGGCAAGTCTGCCGTCATTCATTATCCCGACGCGGTTCGCCACACGCTCCACATCGCTCAGTATATGAGTGCAGAGAAGTATGGTACAGCCGGTATCCGAAAGGGTGCGGATTATGCTCATCACCTCCGCGCGTCCCTCCGGGTCAAGTGCCGAAGTCGGCTCGTCGAGGATCAGCAGATCCGGCTTGTTTATTATCGCCGCGGCTATGCCGAGACGCTGGTTCATACCGCGGGAGTAGCCTTTGATGCGCCTTTTCGCGTCCTCGGTCATTCCCGTAAGCGCAAGAACGGCGGCAATACGCTTTTTCACGTCTCCCTCGTATTTCGCGCAGTACGCTATATATCCGAGATACTCATACCCGTTCATGTAATCGTACATCGACGGCGTTTCCGGCAGGTAACCGATCTTTATATTGTTCGTCCCGTCCTCGCCGAGGATTATCTCCCCTGCGTCCTTCGGGATTATATTGCAGATAATGCTCATTGTTGTTGTCTTTCCGCAGCCGTTCCTGCCGAGAAAGCCATAGACATCACCCTTGTTTATCTTCATATAAAGCCCGTTCAGAACATTGAATTTCTTGTAGCTTTTATGAAGGTCCTTGATTTCAAGCAAGCTTCTGCCTCCTTATAGACCGTTACTTTACTCTCGGTTTTCTTCCGGTAAGGAACTCCACCGAGCGTTCTATCGAGCTTCTGACGTGTTCCATTTCCGGCTTGTGCAGGTTTCCGGCATTTCGGTAGTCAAAGCTGTTGCAGAAGTCATTCACGTCCGCGTTCAGCTGTTTTACATACTCTTCCACAAGCGTATCGAGATCCTTCTGAAATGATGACAGTTCACCCTTCTGCAGCTTTTCTGCTGACTTCTGGTTCAGCATATTGTAATGCGGCACGCATACATATTCCTGCGCCTTGAACAGTTTTCTGAACTTTTCGTCCTTAGAGTACATTGTGAAGAACGTTTCAAGCATGTGGTCTATGCCCCACTGCACCTTGCTGCACACAAAGCAGGACTCTTCTATCCCCGCCGATTTTTTCGCCTTGGTGTTCTTTGAGAAGAAAATGCTCTTTTTCTCAAATATATTATGTCTCGCATTTTCAAGGTAGCTGTTGAGCATAAGTGCAAGCGAAAGCCGGTTGTTCTGCTGCATCAGCATCTCGAAATGGGTGTGGCAGAAGCCCAGCTCATTTGTCTCCATACGAACGTCCGGCTCCATCATAGCCGCGCCCATGATGTATTCGCAGATATGCTGCTCGACCGTATCTCTCATACGGCAGAACGGGCAGCCTTCTTTAGGCTCGAAGACTTCGTTTATCGGTATCGTTAAAATACTTTCTCTCATTTCAAACCTCACTTTGTCAATGCACAATTTTTGTCAATGCACAATGCACAATTCACAATGCACAATTTATGTTGCGGCTGCGCCGCATATCTGAATTGTGACAAAGCGGCGGGTTATGTGTCACAATTTCAACAAATGCTGTAACTGGAATATATTCTTTCGATTCTCGTCACGATTCAGATTCGTCTGCCGCAGGCAGACACCACAATTGTGCATTGTGCATTGTGAATTGTGCATTTATCAGAGATTCCAGTCTATCGGCTCTATGCCTTTGCTTTCGAGGAAAGCGTTGCATTTCGAGAAGTGACGGCAGCCGAAGAAGCCGTAATGCGCGGAGAGCGGGGAGGGGTGCGGGGCAGTGAGGATACAGTGCTGCGGATTCGTGATAAGCGGCACTTTCGCCTTTGCGTTGCCGCCCCAGAGAATGAATACCACAGGCTGTTCGCGCTCGTTGAGCAGCGAGATCACACGGTCTGTGAATATCTCCCAGCCCTTGCCCTTGTGGCTGTTAGCCTGACCCTGGCGCACGGTCAGCGACGTGTTGAGAAGCAGAACGCCCTGCCTTGCCCAGTTTGTGAGATCTCCGGTCTGCGGTATCGGGATACCGAGATCGGAGTTCAGTTCCTTATAAATATTTTTCAGCGACGGAGGCGGTTCTACTCCCGGTCTTACCGAAAATGCAAGTCCGTGCGCCTGTCCCGGCTCATGGTAGGGATCCTGCCCGAGTATAACTGCTTTTACCCGGCTGTATGGCGTAAAGCGCAGAGCGTTGAAGATGTCATACATATCCGGGTAGATAGTGAAGCTCTTGTACTCGCTTTTCAGAAATCCCCGGAGCTGCAGGTAGTATGGCTTGCCGAATTCGCCTTCAAGCAGCCCGTCCCAGTCGTTACCGATGTTTACCACAGCTTAATCCTCTATCCAGACCTTCTTCATAATTACCGGAGTCTTCGGCTTGTCGGAGTAGTCGGTCTCGGTCTCCGCGATCTCATCTACCGCGTCCATACCGTCGATAACCTTTCCGAATGCCGCATAGCTTCCGTCAAGGTGCGGAGCGTCCTTGTGCATGATGAAGAACTGGCAGCTTGCGGAGTTCGGATCCGCAGCTCTCGCCATGGAGATAACACCGCGGGTGTGCTTAAGATCGTTCTCAAAGCCGTTGGCAGCAAACTCACCCTTGATATGCTCGCCGGAATTGCCTGTGCCGTTTCCGTGAGGGCAGCCGCCCTGGATCATAAAGCCGTATATTACTCTGTGGAATGTAAGCCCGTTGTAGAAGCCCTTGTTTACCAGCTTTTCAAAGTTTGCCACCGTCTCCGGCGCGATTTCCGGATAAAGCTCCAGCTTTATCTGCTTTCCGTTTTCAAGTTCGATTATTACCATTTCAGTTTTTCCTTCCGTTTATAATTGTTTTTATAAGTATTGCTCCTGCCGCGATCACAGCCACCGCAAGTACAGCAATAATAACGTAAAATACCGTTCCGTCAGCATTTTCTATGCTTTTCGGCTCATTTTCCGGAGCAATTCCGGTCTGAGTTGTTTCCGCGGGAGCGGTTTCGCTGTCCTCTGCCGCTGTGTCCTGGGTTTCAGCGGCAGTTTCTCCCGTCTCGCCGTCACCGCCTCCTATCGGCGCAGTCTCCGTCTTTGCGGAGAAATAACTGCGTCTTTCTGCCTTGTCGGCACGGTGGCTGTGAGCGAATGCCTCATCGCTGATGTCGAAGAACATCGGGCGCGTTTTGATATTGTTGAACTCGCCGTTCTTGTAAACTCCGGTGCCGTCCCAGCAGGGATCGACCCATACCCACCGCGACTCCTTCTCATAGTAGAAAGCCGCAAATTCGTGGTTCTGTACGCCGTCTGCCAGCGTTTCGTAAGGCATACTTTCGGTTATCACGCCGCCCTTGATGTTAACGGCATCTATCCCCGCAGCCTCCGCCATAGCGCAGAAGAGGTTCGCAAATCCGGCACAGGTAGTCCTGTCCGAGCGCAGTACGTTGTACAGCGCTATCGTGTTTATATCGACGTCCGTTACCCTCGCATCTTCGTCATAGAATATTGTTCCCGCTACAAATTCGGAAATAGCGCGGGCCTTTTCGTAATCGTCCTCGATGCCTTCCGTGACGTTGCCGGTAAGCGCCTGTATCTGTTCGAGAGCGGTATTTATCTCTGCCGGATCAGCCGAGGGGCTGAGATACAGTGCGGCCGCCTGCGCCGGAGCCTCGTAGATATGCTCAAAAACATTCCGGTTCAACTTTTCAAGCCCGTTCAGCGGGAAATACCAGCCGGAACCGTCGTAGAATATGCGGTACTGCATAACAAGATCGCTGTCGGTTTTGAGAAGGAGGATATACGCTCCTTTTTCCGGCGCAAGAGTGAGTACAGCATCGTATGTGCCGTCCTTCTGCGCATTCATGGAATAGGTGCCGGAAGCGTCTTCGAGAGTTTTTATGAACATCTTCCGTATCTTTGCGGAAGTGTATTTTCCCCGCGCTTCGATCCTGTTCCCGGCGGCTTCTATAACAGAATAGTTATCCTCCGTAGCTGAGGTGCGGAGGATATTTGTTCTGCCGGGCGGTTCGGTGTAGTCTTCCGAGTGTACGGTGAGCCGGAACAAAACGGCAGCCGCGAATATCAGAAAACAACACATAAAAATCAGTTTTACCCGCTTTTCGTAAGAAAAGCGGGCGTGGATATGATAAGAGTGCATAGGATCTTTGTGCGTAAATCAGACCATCTTTCTGAATTCTTCCTTGTCCGGGCTGTACATCATAGCCACTTCACGGGTGATGACGCCGTCGCGGGCAAGTCTCTTAAGGCTCTCGTTCATGGTCCTCATTCCGGCTGAAACGTTGGAAGCCATTACCTGCTCGATAAGGTGGGTCTTTTCGGTACGGATATCGTTTGCGCAGGCGTCGTTGTTTATGAGTATCTCGAATGCCGCAACACGTCCTCTGTCTGTGTTGATGCAGGGCAGGAGCGCCTGCGAGATAACGCCTCTGAGGTTCTGGGAGAGCTGCATGCGGATCTGGTTCTGCTCTTCGGACGGAAATACGTCGATGATACGGTTGACTGTCTGCGCAGCGCCGGTGGTATGGAGAGTACCGAGAACGAGATGTCCTGTTTCGGCGGCGGTTATAGCAAGACGGATAGTTTCGAAGTCACGCATCTCTCCGACGAGGATAACGTCCGGATTCTCACGAAGGCCGCTTCGCAGCGCGGTATTGAAGTCGGAAACGTCGGTGCCGATCTCACGCTGGTGGATAGTAGCAAGCTTGGGCTCGTAGATATACTCGACAGGATCCTCGATTGTGAGAATGTGGCAGGGGCGGACGTTGTTTATCTGATCTACCATTGTTGCAAGAGTGGTGGACTTTCCGGAACCGGTAGGCCCGGTAACGAGGATAAGTCCCTTCATCTCTTTGGTAAGCTCGATAGCCGCATTCGGGAGCATGATGTCCTTGAATGAGGGAACGTGTTCGTTGAGCAGTCGGATAGCAGCGGCAAGCTTACCGCCGTTCTGGTGGTAAACATTGACTCTCTGGCGTCCGCCGGTAGAGCAGGTGAAGGAGAAGTCGATATCACGACCTTCGCCGACGCGTCTTTCCTGATCTGCGGAGAGCATGGAGAGGATAAGCTTGTTTGTATCGTCGTCCTTCATATCGAACTTTTTAAGGTCGCCGTTTATACGGATAGATGTAGGAGCGCCAACGGTAAGATGCACGTCGGACGCGTTTTTGCTTCTTGCAAAATTAATAAGCTGATCTAATGTCATGGCTTTATTCCTGTCCTTTCATTGCCGGTTGATACTGTTGCTTACTTTATTCTGAACTGAATACCGCTTACGGAGAGGTAAACCTCCTGGGCGGTGTTTGCAATACGCTGGTTTACCGCACCGAGTATATCTCTGAAAGATGTCTGCTCGCTGCTGAGGGGCATTACCGAGAATCCGGGTTCGAGGGTGATTATGACGAGAGCTCCGTTTATCTCAACTACCTTATCCATACATTCTATGACCTTGTTGACAGCCTCGGAACGTATCGTTTCATACTCTTCCTTTGTGATATTGTTGATATCGGCGGCTTTTTCGCGCATAAGGCTTGCGACGTAGCTTCCGAGATCATCTAAAATGAAGAACTTGTGATCCTTTATCAGCGGAACGGGATCCTTGACATCGTTCACAATCTCCCATTCAACTTCATTTTCCTTTGTGGAATACTCCAGTCGGTGGAGCGTCTCCTCGGGCATCTCGGGACTCGTATTCATGTAAAGAACATTGTCGCACGTCCTGAAATATGAGATCGCCCAGCGGCTTTTTCCGCTTGCTGCTCCGCCTGTAACGAGGGTTATGCTTGCCATTTTGTTCATACCTCCCGAGGCTCCTTTGAATTGTAAGATTTAAACCGCATATTTTAACCATAACAGAAAAAATACACATTTTAATTATATACAATTTTATGAAAAAAGTCAAGTTTTTTCTTCCTGTGATAGTGTTTTGCCGGCAGCAAAATATTGCACAAAAAGGACTTGTATTATTTGTTTATTTGTGATATAATAAATAATATATGTTTATTATATAGTATATTTCAAAAGGGGATAATATCAATGGACAGATTTTCGGAACAGCTTGTCACCAAACAGTCCACCGGCAGGGATATGTTTCTTCGCGGGCTATATCTCGCGGCTGCGTTGCTGCTTGTTGCGGCATTTGTGTTCTTTCTCGGTGCATTCGGGCTGTGGATACTCGTGATCGCGCTTTCCGCGGCAGTTGTATGGGGGCTGGTCTGGCTGATACAGGGTACCTTTATAGAGTACGAGTATATCGTGACCAACGATGACCTCGATATCGACAAGATCATCGGAAAGCGCAAGCGCAAGCGCCTTATTACGGTAAGCCTCCGCTCGGTAAAGGAGATCGCGGAATATACCGGCGACAAGGCGGTGAACGCGGATGTGAGCGTTATTGCCCATGACGAGACAGGTGTGGGAATGTTCTATATCGTGAGCGAGTCCGACAAGTACGGCGATCTTGCCGTTATCTTCAACCCGGACAAGCGTACTTTATATAATATGATCGGCGGTTTCGCTCCCGCGGTAAGAGCAAAGTACAACGAGCTTTATGAGCAGGTCGCGCCTTCCGATGCGGAAAAAGACGCAAATAACGACTGATATCAACATATTGTATTTTGCAATAACTTTTACACAATATACAGAATTTGCCGTCAGCCGATAATAAAATTTTTCGGAAAAATTTCGGGCAATCTGAAACTTTTTTGACCAAATCTCCTACTACCTATATGTAGGGGGTAAAAAGCGAGGTGAGCTTTTTGGGAAGCGATGCGCTTGATGCCTATTTCAACAAAGTCTATGGCGATACGTTCAAAGCGGTGTCGCGCTTCGTTGTCAGCAAATGCGGCAGCGTGCAGGACTCCGAGGACATCGTTCAGAATATCTATACCCGTTTTTATCAGCGCATTGCCAAAAAAGGGTACGAAGATATCGAAAGCGCCGAGGCTTTTGTTATCAATATCGCGAAGTTTGAATGCAGAAATTACTTCGGCTCGATCAAGAAAAACAGCGTAAGCACAAGCTTCGCTGATTATACCGAAGAACAGATGGTCGAGATCGAAGCCGAGATGTCAAAAGAGCAGAAAAGCCTTGAAGACGTACTCTGCAACGAGATGCTCGCAAAACAGATCTTCGAGGATATCGCAAGAGACGATCCCGTTATCGGACGTATCTTCTATCTGCATTTCGTATGCGATATGAAGCTCGACGAGATCGCCAGAGAGCTTGATCTTACCCTTTCTTCCGTGAAAAATAAGCTCTATCGTACAATAGAACGCCAGAAGAAGAAATTCAATCTTTAATGCCCTTAAAATCAATAGGAAAGGAGGAACAGCCTGATGAATAAAAACGACTTTTATAAGGAGCTTTTTGAAAGATACGCTCTCGATGAAGAGAAAATACGTCAGAACGCCCTTAAAGCCGCTAAAACTCCCGCCTGGAAAAGAGCCGTAAGCACTCACTGGAAGACCGCTGTCGGCGCAGCTGCGGCAGTTGCGGTAACAGTCGGCGCAGTCACCTATATCGCGGGTCAGAACCCCGTTATAGATATTGTTCCCTCCGAGACTATGCTCTCCGCTTCGCAGAGACTTAAGGACGCAGAAGACAACTATATGAATACAGCGTCCGAGAACGAGGGTATGACAGATATATATGTCTCCTTTGCCGAAAATGTGTGTTACAGCGATATGAAAGTATCGTTCTCGGCAGTTCCCGATGCAGATGATATTACAGTTGAAGCGCTCTACCTTTCGGACGGTACGCTCCTCAAGGGAAGAGCCGATATAGATGCTTACGCCGAAACAAATTCCGCCGATAAGGCAATAGCCGGCGCAAAGCTTTACGCTCCCGCGAAATGTCTGCGCGATATATGGGATCTCTCTTCCGTAAATATCGCAGAGCTCGCTTCGCAGGATCTTAACGACGACACATTCGTGCCTATTGCTGATGAAGACCCGCTCAGAGGCGATTCCGATACCGCTTCGACAACAGCCGCTCCGGAAGTTCCCGCTTCTACCACGGAGTTCTCGTTCGTTACAGAGAAGCCTGTCAGTGAGACATCATACAGTGCTTCCGTTCAGCCGGTAACTTCGGAAATCACGGAGGATCCCGAACTTGAGGATCCCGAGCAGTCGCAGGCACCCGATTATACAGAACCCGAAAACGACGATACAACTCAGCCTGCCGAAACAGATGAGCCCGATATCGTTATAGAAGAGACTGATGAACCCGATGAGACAGCCGCCGAAAGCGATGTTCCCGCAGTAACAGATGTTCCGCAGACTTCCGAAAGTGAGATCAGCGTAGCCGTTACCGAGATATCCGACGCTCCCGATATCGGTCTTATGACACAGGTATATCAGCTTAATGTCGAAAATGCGCTCGACACGATCCTTGTGGGCAACTACGCTGTGGTTCTTAACAGAAACGCAGTTTACTGCTACACCCTCGGCGGGCTTGCAGCACAGCCGAAGGTCTGCGAGATATCCAATCCGAAGGCTGCCTATACTGACAACGGCAATGTGATAATCACCGGCTGCGGTCAGGACGGACTCAGAAATGTCATCGTGGTGCTCGATACCGCGTCCGGCATCTTCTACAGCAGCGATGTAAGGACCAGCCTCGGCGAATCCGAGATCGGCACGATCAACTACGCTGCGGCAGAGGGGAAATTCTTCCTCAAGGCAGTATCCGCGTCCAAGACCTATATCTATGAAATAACTCTCAACGCGGAGACCGGTATCCAGTTCCGCCCGCTGTTTGAGTACTCCGGAGCAGTTTCGCTCGCCGGATACAGGAACAACAGGCTCTGGTTCACCGCCGCAGACGAGAATTTAAGTTACAGTCTCTATTCGTTCGACTGCACAAACGGCGCGCTCAGGACCGACTACACGTTCAAAGCCGAATGCAAGATACGCAGAAGTGCTTCCTTTGACAGCTTCATAGTTTCCGTAAACAACGAAGATGAAGGCATTACCGAATCCTTCGTTTATGACGTAAGCCGTGAAATGCTGATAAAGACCGAGCTTGGCGGAGAATCCGCGATAGCTGTGAAGCACGGCAGCATCTATATCGGCACAAACGGCAAGAACTACACTCTCAATTCAGACGGTTCGCTTACCGAAACGAACGCCCGCATTGATTTCGCCGGCAAGCCTGCCACGAATTACAACATCTATTCCGCAGATGCCGAAAAGGTTGTAGTTTCCGAGAAACACGGCTGGTAAACAGCCTCGCGAATATATAAATATCCTCCTGTGAAATATCGCAGGAGGATTTTCCATTATATTCAGCAGAGAATAACTAACCGAGGTGGTGTCGCTGCCGTTTTATATGCGCGCATCGTGCGCGCTTTTGACGGCAACTACCATTGCTTCGTACAATGCACCCGCCCATTGAAGAATGTCGCTGCGCATTTCGCCGCGGGGCGTTCCCCGCCGCCGTCCGCGTAGGACACGCGCGAAAGCGCCGGTGCAGGAACTGACTTACAGTGTAAACGTGCCGCCGGTCTGAGCCTTGCGCCAATCGACGTACTCCTCGTAGGTGCCGATCTTGTCCCAGCAGCCCTTGTCCTTGATCTCGATGATGCGGTTTGCGACAGTCTGAACTATCTCATGGTCGTGGGAAGCAAACAGCACAACGCCCTTGAAGTCGCGGAGTCCGTTGTTTACCGCGGTTATACTCTCAAGGTCGAGGTGGTTGGTGGGGCGGTCGAGAATAAGCGCGTTGGACTTGAACAGCATCATACGCGAGAACATACATCTTACCTTTTCGCCTCCGGACAGTACATTTACCGGCTTGAAGATGTCGTCGCCGGAGAACAGCATTCTTCCGAGGAATCCGCGCAGATAAGTCTCTGTAACATCATCGGAGTACTGTCTTATCCAGTCGAGTATCGACATATCGCAGCCTGCGAAGAAATGGTCGGAGTCGATAGGGAAGTAGCTTGTCGATATCGTGCTTCCCCACTTATAGGTCCCTTCGTCCGGCTCGATCTCGCCGGTGATAATGCGGAACAGCGTAGTTATCGCGATCTCGCTTTCGCCGAGGAATGCGATCTTGTCCTCGCGTCCTACGGTGAACGAAACATCGTCCAGTACCTTCACGCCGTCAACTGTCTTGGAGATACCGCTTACCTGCAGTATGTCCTTGCCCGGCTCTCTGTCCATATCGAAGCCGATGAAAGGGTAGCGGCGGCTCGATGCCGGCATTTCCTCAACTGTGAGCTTATCCAGCAGCTTTCTTCTCGATGTAGCCTGCTTGGACTTGGATTTATTCGCGGAGAAGCGCTGAATGAACATCTGAAGTTCCTTGATCTTCTCCTCGTTCTTCTTGTTCTGCTGCTTTATCATGCGCTGTATCAGCTGTGAGGACTCATACCAGAACTCATAGTTGCCGACATACATCTTTATCTTGCCGTAGTCTATATCTACCGTATGGGTGCAGACGTTGTTGAGAAAGTGGCGGTCGTGGGAAACAACAATGACAGTTCCGAAATATTCCGCAAGAAACTCCTCCAGCCATGCTACAGCGTCGATATCAAGGTGGTTGGTAGGCTCGTCCATAAGGATAATATCCGGGTTTCCGAAGAGAGCCTGTGCCAGCAGTACTTTTACCTTCTCGTTACCGGAAAGGCTTGACATCTGGCTGTACATTATGCTCTCGTCAAGACCGAGACCCTGCACCAGCTTGGAAGCATCGCTTTCAGCCTCCCAGCCGTTCAGCTCGGCGAACTCGGCTTCAAGCTCACTTGCGCGGTTGCCGTCCTCCTCCGAGAAGTCCTCTTTTGCGTAAAGGGCGTCCTTCTCCTTCATAACGTCATAAAGGCGCTTATTGCCCATTATAACGGTATCCTGGACGGTATATTCGTCAAAAGCGAAGTGATCCTGGCGCAGCACGGACATACGCAGGTCTTTCGGTATTGTTACGCTTCCGGTTGTCGGCTCCAGTTCACCGTTGAGTATTTTAAGGAATGTGGACTTTCCGGCACCGTTCGCGCCGATAACTCCGTAGCAGTTGCCTTCCGTGAAAAGCAGATCGACATTCTTGAACAGCGTCTGTCCGCCGAACTGCAGGCTTACATTTGAAACTGTTATCATTATTATCCTCCATAATCGCACATTATAGATATCAGTATATCATATATAAATCAATAATGCAAACGAATTTTTGAACAAAATCAACAGATAGAAGCGCAGATATTTGTACATTTTTCCTCAAACAAAAACCGCCGAATGCTTTTGACATTCAGCGGTTCTTTCGCAATTATAATGTAATAATTTCAAAGGCACTATTGCCGTTGCGGGCTCTGCGCTTACTTTCTGTTCTGGAAGAGGCTTTCGAGCTCGGAGTAAGCATCATCATTCGGAGTTGTCGATGTTCTTGAGTTGATGAACGAAGCAAAGTCGTTCTTGGAAGAACTCGATGTTGTGCTGATGATCTCCTCAGCTACGCTCTTCTCGCTTGTAGTCTCGAATGCGTCCTTGAAGCAGGTTGCTATAACCGAGATGGTGATGGAGTCCTTCATATCGGCAGGTCCGTAGTTTGCACCTATGATGATCTCTGCGTCGGGGTCGCAAGCTCTTGTGATTGCCTGCATAGCCTCGTCAACATCGGTCATGAGCGCGTCCTGGGAAAGTGTTATGTAAACGAGCAGTCTGCCTGCGTTCTTGATAGAAGTTTCGAGCAGCGGGCTGTTTACTACCTGCGATACAGCTTCTTCAACCTTCTTGTCGCCGGTTCCGTTGCCGATAGCGATATGAGCGTCGCCGGCATTTCTGATGATCGTGCTTAAGTCGGAGAAGTCAACGTTGATAAGCGCGGTTGTGTTTATCATATCCGAAACGATCTTTACGGAGCGATGCAGAACATCATCTACCATAAGGAACGCCTGGGGAACCGTGAGAGCCTTCTCGTTGAGCTGGAGAAGCTTCTGGTTAGGGATTATAACGAGAGCGTCAACATGCTTTCTGATCTCGTCGATACCCTTCATAGCCTGGTTCATCTTCTGGCTGCGCTCAAAGTCGAAAGGCTTTGTAACGACGCCTATTGTGAGGATACCCATTTCCTGCGCTATCTCGGCAATAACAGGAGCCGCACCTGTGCCGGTGCCGCCGCCCATACCTGCGGAGATGAATACGAGGGAAGCGCCCTTGAGGTACTTTTCGATATCCTCTCTGTCCTCGCGAGCAGCTTCCGCGCCGACTTCGGCACGTCCGCCTGCTCCGCGGCCCTTTGCGCACTTCTTGCCTATCTGTACTCTGCGAATGAGTGATTTGTCCTTGTTCTTGAGGGCTGCGACATCTGTGTTTACTGCTACAAACTCTATATCTACATCATCTGCTGCCATATCTTTCGAGTTCTTGTCGCGCAGACCCTTCTTAGCCATATTCTCAACGGCATTTCCGCCGCCGCCGCCTACACCGAACACCTTTATCCGGATATCATATACGGCGCTTTCGTCAAGGTGGTCGAAAGCCGGCTCTTCTGTTTCTACTTCGAAGCCTTCCTCATCGATTTCGATTGCCACGATAATATACCTCCTGAATTTTATACATAACGGCTCTGCCGTTCACAAATCGGAGTGCTATGAACGTCAAACGCGCACCACGACTGCATTTTCTCAACATTTATTGTAACAGATTTTAATCAAAATTTCAATAGGTTTTTCAAAAAAATCTAAATATTTAGTGTTTTTTTTTCTGAGAAGTATCTAAATGTTGTGGTATTTTAGTCTCCGGTAACTTTTATGTAACTTTTTCATCATTCTGTTGTTTCGCCGGAAGCGGTTTCTGACGTTTCTGCATCTTCGTCTTCTGTTTCGCCCTCTTCCGTTTCCTCTGTTACCGGTGCCGCGGTCACGGGAGCGGTGGTTATAGGACGCTGGATAGCACGGCTCGGATCGGAAACATCGAGCGTTACATGCTCTGTTTCGGCGATGTAACCGTTTAGTACCAGCTCTCTGATAATGCGCATCTTTTCGTCTATCTGGAGTATGGAACCGAGATGTACCACCACGCGGTCATCGTAGGTCATTACAAGCGCAAGGCTGTCGCTTATATCCACGGTGGTGATATTGTCGATCTCCGCTTTCTCGATAGCCCTGCTTATTTCGGCGACAAGCTTGTCCTGTTCGGGATCCTCTGCCGAGATGAAGCCGCCTACAATAACGGATTCAGCGGGTTTGTAGCCGAGCACCTGCATACAGTCTGCCTTGCTGGTGTCTATCTGCATTACGCGGCCGATGTGGGAAATGACGTAGTTCTTGCCGTTGTAGTAGAACTCCGCCATAGGCACGGAGCGGGTGACGCTTATCTTGATCGTCGAAGGGAACACCTTGTCCACCTTGACGCTGTCAAGGCTCACGAGTTTGTCGAGGATACGTTCCGGAATGCCGGCGGTATTGAGACGGACGAGGTTTTCGGTGCCTTCAAGCCCGCTTGCGGTAATGATCTGCTCATCGGTATAGTCGGACTCGCCCTCTATAACGATCTTTTCGCAGTTGAACAGCACCGTTACCGACAGAACGGAGAAGATGATAACGGCGAGGACAGCTGTCATGAGATAGTAAACGACATTGCTGCCGCCTTTTTTCTTTCGCCGCTCGCGAAGCTCACGTTCTGCCGCCTTTCTTGCCTCCTCCTCGCGCTTTTTGCGCACGGGGCTCTGTGGCGGGAGCTGTTTTTTGGTCTGTTCGGTGATCTTCTGCTGTTTACGGCTCTGCGGATTGACATTTTTTCTTCTCTCGGCAGGCGACGGTGCCTTTGAAGCCTGTTCGCGGAGCTTGCGGTTAAGCTCCTCCTTGCTCATTTCGACTGTTCTGCTCTTGTTAAGTCTGTGAAAATCCGGCATATCGCTCGCCTCCGTTCTCCGGCAAAGGGGAAAGCAACGCTTTCCCCAGCCGTTTCTTTGCCCGCTGCGGGCATAATGTTCAATACTGTATCATATACTTTATCAGCCGGGCGCTATACGCATCGGATATCCGCTCCCACGCTTCGCAGGCAGCCTTCTATATCCTCGTAACCGCGGTTGATATAGCAGATCTTGCTTATTTTAGTGGTACCCTCGGCAAACAGCGCGGCAGTCACCATTGCTGCGCCTCCGCGCAGGTCACAGGCTTCAAGCTCCGCACCCGAAAGCCGGCTCACGCCCTCGACTACGGCAACCTGCCCCTCCACATTTATCTTCGCACCCAGCCGTTTCAGCTCGCTGACATGGCGGTAGCGGTTCTCGAAGATAGTCTCGGTGAACATGGTGGTACCGGGAAGCGTCGAACACAGCGCCATGAGCGGAGGCTGTGCGTCGGTGGGAAATCCCGGGTACGGCGCTGTCTTTATCATCGCCGGTGCTTTGAGCGTTTTTCGTGCGTTGAGATAGACGCTCCCGCTGCCAAAGCTGTAAATGCTGCACCCGATCTGCTCCAGCACCGGGACCACAAGTCCGAGGGAAGCCGGATCGGTATTTGTGAGCAGTATCTCGCCCCTTGTTATCGCGCCGCAGCACAGGTAAGTCGCGGCGGCTATCCTGTCGGGCATTACGGTATAGGTGCAGCCGGACAGGCTCTTAACGCCTTCAATATGTATGGTGCCGGTGCCGGCACCGTCTATCTTAGCACCGCATTTTGTAAGAAATCCCGCAAGATCGCATATTTCCGGCTCTCTTGCGGCGTTGTGTATCTCTGTTGATCCCTCGGCGAGGACTGCGGCGAGCATCACATTCTCTGTTGCACCCACTGACGGAACGGGGAAGGAGATCTTCGCTCCGCGCAGTTTTGCTGCCGAGCAGGTTATGTAACCGTGCTCCTCGGTTATCTTCGCGCCCATTTTACGGAAAGCGTCGAGGTGGAAGTCGATGGGTCTTGATCCTATCTCACAGCCGCCCGGAAATGACATTCTGCACTGTCCCGTTCTTCCGAGCAGCGCACCCATGAAAATGATGGAAGAGCGCATCTCACGCATCAGCTTTTCCGAGATGTCCGATGTGCAAACCGCCGAGGAGTTCACGCAGACGACGTTTCCCTCTCTCTTGCAGCCGCAGCCGAGCGAGGATAAGATCCTGCACGCCGCGTCGCAGTCCGACAGCTTCGGGCAGTTGTATATCTCCGTTTGTCCTCTGCACAGCACCGCTGCCGCGAGTATCGGAAGCGAACTGTTCTTTGCGCCCTGTACGGAAAGCTCTCCCTCTATGCGCCGTCCTCCCTTTATAATGAGTCTGCGCTGAACCGACATATATATCACCCTTTTTCTGCTTTTTCACATATTATGCAGAAAAAGGGTTTTTGGTGACGGCGAACGCGCCGCTCCGTAATGCGTAGCGACATTCTTCTATGGGCGGGTGCGCCACCTCGGTTAGCTATACTCTGCTATTTTTGAACGGAGTCTTTGCCAACCCCCATTCATTTCTTGCAGAGTGACCCATTGATGCATCTCTGAAATACTGCATTAATTTAGGGGGTCAAGCCCCCTTTTTTAAAGGGGGCTTGCGGGGGGTAGGGGGGCAGAGCCCCCGTCTCACAGCTCTCGAGTTTCTCACAGCGGGCGATCTTTTATCAGGTCGAGTATATTACCCACCACGAGATCGGTCGCATTCGGTATATTGAGCGCCGCGGCAGCTTTTTCCATTCCGGCAAGCCGTTCGCGGTCCTCATACAGTCCCTTTACTTCCGTGAGCAGGCGTTCCGCTGTCAGATCCTTGTCCTCGATCAGTATCGCGGCACCGTTCTTGCTCATGGTGAGCGCGTTGTAATACTGGTGGTTTTCGGCAGCCTGCGGGAACGGTATCAGAATGCTTGCGCGCCCTGCCGCTTTGAGCTCGGTGAGCGTCATCGCCCCGGCGCGGGAAATTATAAGGTCTGCCGCGCTCAGGCAGGTGTACATATTGTCGATATATTCTTTCGCTATGAAGCGTTCGCCGGTTTCAATCCCTTTTTCCTTAAGCAGCCCGTCAAACATATCCTTTCCGTTGCCGCCGTAGGAGTGAATGTGGTTTATGCCGCCGACTTCACGCTCCCATTTGAGCAGTTCCGCCACAGCCTCGGTTATCTTGTTTGCGCCGAGACTTCCGCCGAATGACACGATCGTCATTCCCTCCGGGAGACCGAGCTTTTTCCGCGCATCGTCCCGGTCTTCTATCGGAATGTTGCTGCGGAGCGGGTTTCCGGTAACAACGCAGTTTTCCGTATGCTTTAAGTGCGTGAGTACGTCCTCATTAGCGCAGAGGACCTTATCTACCCGGTGCGCCAGCATTGTTGTAGTCATACCGGGCAGGGAATTGCTCTCGTGGACAGCGGTTTTTACGCCCATCTGTGCTGCTGCTGCAAGCACGGGAGCGCAAACATACCCGCCGGTACCTATCGCTATATCCGGCGCGAACTCCTTTATAAGCTTATGTGCGGAGCCCTGTGCGGTGATGTAGTAATGCACCGCCTGTATGTTGCGCTTGATGTTTTCCGGGGTAAGCTTTCGTTGGAGCCCCGCCATTCTGAACGCGGTGAAGTCATATCCCGCCTTGCGGACGAGCTTTTCCTCCATGCCTCCCTGTGCGCCGACAAATTTTATCGCCGCATCGGGGAAGAGCTGCTTTATCTTATCCGCAATGGCAAGCGCGGGGTTGATGTGTCCCGCAGTACCGCCTGCGGCAAGAATAACTCTCATATAGAAGCCTTTCGTGATATATTTAGCACAATGCCCATTTCACCGAGCTGCATCAGCAGCGCCGTACCGCCGTAACTGAAGAACGGCAGCGAAACACCGGTATTGAAGAACGCATTGGACGCAACTGCTATGTTTAAGAATGCCTGAATGCCGATCTGGATAACGATACCGGCGCACAGCAGCATTCCTTCCTTGTCGGGAGCGGAAGCGGCAATGTAGAATCCGCGTATTATAAGAAGCAGGAAAAGCAGTATTACGACCACAGCGCCGACGAATCCCAGCTCCTCGACGATTACCGAGAAGATGAAGTCGTTCTCCGCGAAGGGGAGGTAGCTGTATTTCTGGTGGGAGTTGCCGAGACCCTGACCGAACATTCCGCCGGAACCGAGGGCTATAAGCGACTGGTAGGTCTGGTATGTATCGCCGCGGATATCCGCCTCCGGATCCTTAAGACTCAGCATTCGTGCCGAAACGTAGTCGAATCCGAGCATCGGGAACACCGTAAATACCATTACCGCGGCTATGCCGATAAGCACGAGAACGCCTGCAACGTGAGTTCCCTTTGCGCCGCCTATGTAGAGCATGCAGATAGAGATAACGAGAATGATGAGCGTAGCGGAGAGGTGCGGCTGGATAACGACAAGCCCGCAGGCAATGGCTATGCGTATCATTATCGGTATAAAACCTTTGGTGAGGCTTTTCATATTGTCATAGTTGCGCTGCATATAGTCGGCTATGACGAGGATAGTTACGAATTTAAGTATCTCGGAGGGCTGTATCGTGATCGGGCCTATTGCTATCCAGCGTTCCGCGCCGTTTACCGTGCTTCCCATTACACGAACGAGCAGCATAAGACCTGCCGATACTATGATCGCCGTCTTGAGTACGACTTTGGTGAACAGGATATGATAGTCGATGAAGGAGATGACTATCATAGCCGCCAGACCGCCCAGAGCAAACAAAAGCTGGCGGTTTATGAAATAGTAGCTGTCTTGGTATGCCGATACCTTCGCGGAAGCGTAAGTCGCGGAGAACAGCATAATAAGCCCGAATGTGAGCAGGATAAGAACGATGAGGAAGAAGGAGAAGTCGAACTTCTGGGGTATTGAGAAATCGACTATCTTTTTCTTCTTTTTCTGCGCCGTCTTATCCGGGTGCATCGGGATAGCTTTCTTGTTCTGCTTTGAAGCCTGCGGACGGCGTACCGCCGCGGTTATATCCGAAGCGCCGTAAGCGCGTATATTCTCTCGTCTGCCGCGTTCCGACACCTGCCGGAGCGCACCTGAATCCCGGGAGTTCAGCATAAAACCCTCCTTTTTTTAATTCAAAATTCACAATGCACAATTCACAATTGTTGTGTTGCTTCGCGACGGATCTAAATCGTGACGAAATTTGGAATAATAGTTTCACATCTGCACAATTCATCAGCATGACTGCATTATTGTCCGGTTTTGTCACAATTCAGATAAGCGGCGAAGCCGCAACCAAAATTGTGCATTGTGAATTGTGAATTGTGCATTGTTTAAATTCCGTTTACGAGCAGCACTGCCGCTGTACCTGCCACAGCCCCTATCGCGGAAAATACGATAACGATCTTCTGCTCTTTCCAGCCCCTCAGCTCAAAGCTGTGGTGAATGGGAGTCATCTTGAAAAGGCGCTTGCCGTGGGTTATCTTGAAGTATGTCATCTGTATCAGCACCGTGAGCGCTTCCCAGATATATACCGCAGCCGCGATGACCATGAGCACTTCGACATGAAGCGCTATACCGAGCATTGCCACCATTCCGCCGAGATACATCGAGCCTGTGTCGCCCATGAATACCTTTGCCGGCTTCCAGTTCCAGATAAGGAATCCGAGACAGCCGCCTGCCGTCGCCACCGCGATTATCGTGTACCCCGCAAAGCCGAGCATTGCGGAGATTACCGCAAATGCGATCATATATACGAATGTTACAGAGGAACAGAGCCCGTCTATGCCATCGGTAAGGTTTACCGCGTTCACGATGTAGAGAATGCCCAGTCCCATTATAATGTAGTAGAAGTACCAGAGGTCAAGTTCGCCTATAAACGGGAACTTTATCACCGTTGACGTATCGCCGGAGATAACTCTTGCAGTGAAGAATGCCGCGATCACAAGCACCTGCATTATGATCTTCTGCATTGCGGTAAGACCTTCGTTCTGCTTCTTCTTGACCTTGATGAAGTCGTCGATGAAGCCGATGAAGCCGAAGAAGAACGCAGCCGCAAATACCGAGATCACGCCTGCCATATCCTTGAGCGCGAGTTCGTCTGTACCGAGCAGCCCGTTTACTGCCAGCAGTATCATTCCGATCGTTATAGCGGCAGTCGTTCCCACAACGAACATCATACCGCCCATTGTGGGTGTACCCTGCTTGCTCTTTTTGTGCCATGCGGGGCCTATATCGAGTATCGTCTGCCCGAATTTGAGCTTTCTGAGCCACGGTATCAGCGCGAATCCGAGCACCGCGGTTATTATTACCGCGGCTGCCGCGGTGGAGATTATAGTTATCAGCATTTACCGGTTCTGTCCTTCCGTGCGGTCATTGCCGCAGAGTTCCTTTATTATACTGTGTTCGCTGAACGGCAGGTAATCATCGCCGACAGCCTGATATTCCTCGTGCCCCTTGCCGCAGAGAGCGATAACGTCCTCTTTTTCCGCAAGTGACACTGCGTATTTTATAGCTTCGAGCCTGTCAACGCGGCAGTGGACCTCACAGCCGCCTTCAAACCCGCTTTTCACTTCGTCTATGATCTTCTGCGGGTCTTCATGCCGCGGATTGTCCGATGTTATCACCGCGATATCCGCGTACTTCGATACGCATTTTCCCATTCCCGGACGCTTTCCCGCGTCACGCTCACCTGCCGCTCCGAAAACGACTATGAGCCGCCCTTTCACGAAAGGCTTCAGTGACGAGAGGGTCTTTTCAAGTCCGTCCTCGGTATGGGCGTAGTCGCAGATTACGGTGTAATCCCCGTCGTACAGCACTTCCGCGCGTCCGCATACGCCCTTTGATGTGTTGAGGGCATCTACGGTTTCCCGCATGGTGAGTCCTGCCGCTTCACATGCAGCCGCGGCGCCCATGGAGTTCATCACATTGAATTCTCCCGGCATAGGCACCGACACATTGAAAGCCTGTTCAGCCGCCTTATCCGCGAGTATATAGCTTACTCCGCCGCTGCGAAGGCTTATCCTGCACGCGGAGATATCCGTCATATCGTTTATGCTGAGGGCAATGAGCTTTATCCCGCCTTTTTCTGAAAGCTCATCATAAAGCCGCTTCCCCCATTTGTCGTCTATGTTGATGACCGCGGTTTCACAGCTGTCGAACAGGGACTTCTTCGCCTGGTAGTAGTTCTCCATTGTGCCGTGCCAGTCCAGGTGGTCTTGGGTAAGGTTAGTGAAGATGCCGCAGACAAACCGCTCGTTCACGAATCTCGACTGCGAGAGTGCCTGTGATGACGCTTCCATTACGCAGTATTCCGCGCCGTTGTCAGCCATTTCTCTGAAATAGCCGTAGAGATCAAACTGATAGGGGGTGGTGAGGTGCGCTTCGTATGTTCTTCCGCACACGTCATATCCGGCGGTCCCGATACAGCCGCATTTATGCCCGCACTCGTTCATTATATGCTTTATGAGGTTTACAGTGGTGGTCTTCCCGTTGGTCCCGGTAGCGGCAATGAGTTTCAGCTGCTTTGTCGGCTCTCCGAAATACCGTGACGACAGTATGCTGTACATCTTTCGCGTGTCGCCGGTCACTATCTGCTGCGGGAGACCGAGATCATGACTTACGACGACCGCAGCTGCGCCCTTTTCCAGCATTTCGGCGCATGCCGAATGTCCGTCGAAGTTCCTGCCGGTTATGGCAACGAATATATCTCCGGGCTTTAACTTTCGCGTATCATCGGTGATGATGCCGATATCGCAGTCTTTCAGACCTTTGCGCTCGTTTTCCGGTAAAATATCGAATAACCGCAATCGGCACACCTCACTTTTTGCGGATTGGGGATTGCGTGCCTTGCCCGACACGCATCATAAATAATAATTGAGTTGCAGTTAAAAGCTGAAATCTGTTCGCAGAGTATTCAAGTTCCGTGTAACGGTCAAAAAGGTTTAGGGGTCCAGCCCCTTTTTAAAGGGGCTGGCGGGTCAAGGGCAGAGCCCTGCGGGGGTTATTTGTTATCTGCTTTGTGTGAGCGCTTCCTGCGCTCTTTTGGGCAGACAACTTGCCGCTTCCTGCGGCAAGGGCAGAGCCCCTATCAGCCGGCGTCGGAGTTGTTGATAAGGAACGTTACCTCGACGACGGTTCCCTTGCTGACCTGTGTGCCGGGCTCTATTGACTGCGAGGTAGCGCGTGCGCCCTCGTTGTTGACAGCACCGCCGGACAGCGAGATGTTGAGTCCGTAGTACGCGAGGGTGCTGTTCGCCTGGGAAACGGTGCAGCCGGTAAGATCCGGCACGGTCACTGTGCGCTCGGAAGAGCCCTGCATATAGATGACTACCGTACCGTTCTTCGGGATAGGAGCCGCGGCTTCGGGTATCGTGTAATCTACCCTCGCGTTCTCATCGCCGATAACTTCATATTTCAGTCCTCTTGTGTTGATCGAGGTGATAGCGTCGAGCATGGACGAGCCGTAAACATACGGAACTGTGGTGTTCTGCATTTCAAGCTCTTCCGCTGTGTACTGGGGGTAAACTCCGAGATATTCGAGGCATTCGCTGAACACCGCGGATACAACAGGCGCAGCCACACGGCTTCCGTAATACTGCCCTCCGAGAGGCTCGTCAACGCATACCAGCATTATGTATTCCGGATCGTCCGCCGGAGTGAATGCACAGAAGGAACCGACATACCGCATAGCGTAACTCGGGTATTCGTCGAGCTTCTGCGACGTACCGGACTTTCCGCCTATGCGGTATCCGGAAATATAGGCGTTGGAGCCGCCGTTGTATGTAACTATATTCTCTGTGATCTGACGCATGAGCGCGGAAGTCTCTCCGCTTATTACCTGTCTCTTTACGGTAGTTTCCGCCGTCTTTATGACGTTTCCGCCCGCATCGACTATCTTCTCCATAACGTGGGGAGTGAGCAGATATCCGCCGTTTATAGCGGCATTGTATGCACAGATCATCTGTATCGCGGTGATCTTGTTTGTCTGACCGAATGACGAGGACGCAAGCTCAACGTTGCCCATTCTCTCATAGGGAACGAAAAGCGGGCTTGCTTCGCCGGGGAGGTCTATGCCGGTCTTTTCGGTAAATCCGAAAGCCGTGAAATAGTTGGAGAACATTCTTCTTCCGAGCTTAAGTCCGATCTGGATAAAAGCCGGGTTGCAGGAAGCCGTTATAGCGTCCTGAAGTCCGAGTGTGCCGTGACCGCCGAGGGTCCAGCAGTGGATCTTCGTATCCTCTACCTGGTAAACGCCGAGGCACTGGAATGAGGAATCGAGGCTTATAACTTCCTCTTCGAGAGCGGAAGCACAGGTTATTACTTTGAATACCGAGCCGGGAAAGTAGAGTTCGGAAACCGCCTTGTTCTTCCACTGGAGCTCGCGCATAGCGGCGCGCCTGTCCTCAAGTTCCTTTTCGATAGCCTCATCTATCGCTTTCTGATCGGTCATGCTTCCTGCCGCATAGTCGAGAATGAGCTGCTGGTGCAGTTCTTCAAGCTCGGCTTCATCGGCTTCCGAAAGCTTAGAGGGGTTGTTGAGGTCATAGCCGGGCGCAGTTGCCATTGCGATAACAGCGCCGGTCTTTGCGTTCATTATTATGCCGGTGGCGCGGTTTGCGGCTTTGTGCTGCTTTACTGCGCTTTCAAGGTTCTTCTGGAGATAATACTGGACGGTGCTGTCTATGGTGAGATAGACGTCATTGCCGTCGCTTGCCTCATAGCGGTTCTCATAGTCGTAGGGCATAGCGTTGCCCTTGGCGTCCTTTGCCATAACGATAAGACCGTCGGTGCCCTGGAGATAATCGTCGTAGTAGGCCTCAAGTCCGTAAACGCCTTCGTTGTCATAGTTGGTGAAGCCGATTATGGTGGAGGCGAGGGAGTCGTTCGGATAGTAGCGCTTGCTGCTCTCCATAAGGTTTACGGTAAAGGGGGCAAGCTTGTTCTCTGTGATGAACTGCTGGACCTTGTCGTAAACGTCCTTCTCGACTTTCTTCTTTACGATGAAGTATTCGTTGTCAAAGTTCCTGCATCCTTCCTCAATGCGCTTCTGATCGACGCCGAGGAGTCTTGAAAGCGTTTTGCAGATAAGATCGGTAACGGGCGGATCGCCCTTTTCGATACGTTTTGCGTCGTCCTCGGCTATTGCCTTCGGGGAAAGTACCACGTCCCATACGGTAGTGCTCTGCGCAAGTATCTTTCCGCTGCGGTCATAGATAGTGCCGCGGTTTGCGGTGATAGTATAGCTACTGAGCTGCTGGGAGTTGGCTTTTGAGCGGTAATACTCCGACTTGATGACGGCGGTGTTGTATATAACGGTGCAGATGTATCCGGCAGCCACTACTATAAGAGTAAGCACTACCAGAAACATTCTCCGCTTCATTCTGTTCGTCGGAGCAACGATCGGTGTGCTTTGCGTGCTGTCGGGCATTCTTCCTTTTGCCATGTGTTCTCCTTTATCCCCATAGTCGATTATTGCGGACGGCCAGTGCACGTCCGCAATAAAAGTATATTAAATTTCAGTCTGATATATTCCCCTTGTCCGTCTTTTACTGTTTGAATCCGAGGTATTCAAGGATACCGTTGAACCAGTTCTGTATCGACACGAATATGTTCTCGTCCGGAGGCGCTACCTCTGTCATCTCCTCTGTGTTGAGGGCAATGAAGGAGATCTGGGAGCTCTGGGTCTTCTGGAGCCCGAGATCCTGCGACGCGATCTTCTCTACGTTGTCGAGAGTGTACATACTGTCGAGCACCGAGTTCAAGCGGATATTCTCACGCTCGGTAAGCTCTATCTCGCTCTTTGTCTCGCTTATGAGCGAAGTGTAGTCCGAGATCTGGACCTTGCTGTACAGAAGTGAAAAAGCTATAATTGCAGCAAAAGATACCGCTGCGAGCGCGGCAAGCACGCTTCCGTTTCGTCCTATGGACTTTTTCTGTGAAACGTTTATTTTTGCTCTTTCCTGTTTCTGTTTTTCACGTTCCGCCTTGCGCCGTTCAAAGTCCTCGTCTGTCTCAAACAGCGAGAGATCATACGCAAGGTTGGAATTGTCGTTGTACATCATCAATATACGCCTCTTTTGTTATCCTGGTTTTTAGTTATCCTGTATTTTCTCTATCACTCTGAGTTTTGCGCTTCTGCTGCGGGGGTTCTCCGCAAGCTCGGCTTCGTCCGCCGTTACCGGCTTTCTTGTTATCTGCACTGCACGGGGCTTTTTTCCGCACACGCACACCGGGAAGTCCTTCGGGCAGGTGCAGCCTTCGCACAGGCTCTTGAATTTCTGCTTTACTATCCTGTCTTCGAGGGAGTGGAAGGTTATCACCGACAGCCTTCCTCCGGGGGAGAGCAGTTCAAATATATCGTCAAGCGCCGTTTCCAGCGCATCGAGTTCTCCGTTCACTTCTATCCGTATCGCCTGGAAGGTCTTGCGGCAGGGGTTCTTTTCCTTCCGCACCTTGAGCGGCACATTACGCTTGATTATCTCTGCAAGCTCTCCGGTGGTCTTTATCGGGGCTTCCGCTCTTGATGTGACTATTCCGTGAGCGATCCCTCTTGCGAACTTTTCCTCGCCGTAAGCGAAGATTATCTCCGAGAGCTTGTCCTCCGGGTATTCATTCACAACATCGTAAGCGCTCATGCCCTCGCCGCTCATGCGCATATCGAGAGGAGCATCGTTGTGGAAGGAGAAGCCGCGTTCTGGATCGTCAAGCTGATGCGACGAAACGCCGAGATCCATAAGAGCGCCGTCGATGTGGTCTATGCCGAGTTCTCCGAGAGCGTCCTTTATTTCGCTGAAATTGCGGTTCACGAATACGGGCGAGTAGCCTTCGAGCCTCTTTGTGGCAGCTTCGATCGCTTCTTTATCGCGGTCAAAGCAGATAAGCGTTCCGTTTCCGAGCCGCTTTGCTATCTCAAGGCTGTGACCGCCTCCGCCTGCCGTGCAGTCCGCGTAGATACCGCCCTCCCGGACATTCAGCCCGTCCACTGCCGGCATAAGAAGCACCGACTTATGCGAAAACTCCATATTACAGACCAAGCTCCATTGCCACATCTACGAGAGACTGTTCGTCGCGGGTGCTGTTTATAGCGTCCCACTTTTCCTTGTCCCAGATCTCTGCTCTTCCTTCAAGTCCTACGATGACTACATCTGTCGTAAGTCCCGCGTACTCGCGGAGGGGAGCCGGGATAAGCGCGCGTCCCTGTTTATCGGGCTCTATGTCGAATGCGCTTCCGAACAGGAATCTCTGCAGATCCGCGGTCTTTGTCTGGGGCATCTCGCGTATTCTTGCGACGAGCTGTTCCCAGTCCTCGGTCTTGTAGATCTTGATGCAGGGAGCGCCGATGGTTTTGGAGATCATAAAGACAGAGCCGAGCTCTTCGCGCAGCTTTACCGGGAAGTTCATTCTGCCCTTTGCATCAAGTGTGCTTTTGAATTCGCCGCGCATGTCTTTCATCTCCTTTCACCGCGATATAATGCAAGTTTTCAACAGTTTCAACAGATTTGGCGTTAAATGGAGGTTTCGCCCTGCGAAACTGTTGAAAACTTTGTGGATAACGTTAAAAAGTGAACTTTTTACCAAAAAAGTGGACAAAAAACCACTTTACTAACATTATACTCCCCCTGCCCCGAAAAATCAAGTCCGAATTTGCGTTTGGCTGACCTAAAAGTATAGAAGTTTTAAATAAAAATTTGTTAATTTTATACAAAAAACGGTGTCATAATTTGAGTTGTATTCACAAATTTTTGCTGCAAATCACAAAATATTGTGCTGCTTTGCAAAAGTCAAGCCTATATATTGTGGTGCTCTGTAAATGGTGGTATTTTCGTTACTTTTATTTTGCCCGCAGATATGATATAATAAATGTGTCCTCAACAACTGCCTTAAAGGCAGTTGTTGCACGACAGTCTGTTTTGCAGACTGTCGTATGCTTTAAAAACACGCTTTCTCGAAGGTTTCTTTTATGCGCGCGTCCATGCGCGCCTTTGGAAACCTTCTGTATGACATCGTGTCATAAGCGCCTTTTTAAAGCGGACACATTTCTTGATGTCAAGCTCATTCCGCCCTATGGGCGGACAAAAGTGCAAGGAAAATTTGTATAATCCGGAATTTTCCTTGCACTTTTGCAACCGTGAAAAGGCTTCATGATGCGCTTTGAAGCCTTTTCACGGTTGATGAGCTGACATTAATAACAGAAAAAGTGAAAAATGAATAGTGAATAATGAAAAATTAAGAATTTTGGCGGCGGCTGGGCTGCTTATTATAATAGTATAGAAGGAGACTGCTATGAAGAAAAAATACCTTGAAATAGGGAAGATAACCAAACTGCAGGGTCTGAAAGGCGAGGTCAGGGTGCAGTATTACTGCGACGAACCGGAAATGCTCTGCGAATTTGAGACGCTCTACCTCGGAAAGGAGCACTCGCCTGTGCGTCCGAAGAAGGCGCGCTACCTCAAAGCAGATGTGGCTGTGCTTAAGATAGAGGGCATAGATACACCGGAAGCGGCGGAAATGCTGATAGGGAAGATGCTGTACTTTGACCGCGATGATATGGAGCTGCCGGAGGATACATGGTTCATACAGGACGTTATCGGGCTTGATGTTTACGACGCGGACACCGGCAGGCTCTACGGCAAGGTGGACGATATCTACCAGAACGGCACTGCGGACGTTTACTCGATAAAGACCCCCTCCGGCGCACAGCTTATGTTCCCGGCAATACCGGAAGTGCTGCTGGAAACGGATATTGAAGCCGGAAAGATCGTGATAAGACCGCTTGAAGGGCTTTTTGACCCGGAGGTGATCGAAGATGATAAGGATTAACATAGCCACGCTGTTCCCGGAGATGTGCGAGGCATTCCTGTCGGAGAGCATCATCGGACGGGCAAGAAAAGCCGGCGCAGTGGAGATAGGCTGCCGGAACATACGGACTTACACGCTTGATAAGCACCGCCGTGTAGATGATAAGCCTTTCGGCGGCGGAACGGGAATGGTGATGCAGGCACAGCCGGTCTACGATTGTGTGATGTCGATAATTTCCGATCTCGGAGAGGGTGCAAAGCCCCGGCTGATATATATGTCGCCGCAGGGCAGGACGCTTACGCAGGAGGTTGTCAAGGAACTTGCCGCGGAGGACGATCTTATCATTCTCTGCGGTCATTACGAAGGCATTGACCAGCGTGTGCTGGACGAGCTGGGATTTGAGGAGATCTCGGTGGGGGATTACGTCGTGACCGGCGGTGAGCTGCCGGCGCTGATGCTTACGGACGCTGTCTGCCGGCTTCAGGAGGGCGTACTGCCGAACGAGGACGCGTACTCAAAGGAGAGCCATTACAATGGGCTGCTTGAACACCCGCAGTACACACGCCCGGAGGAGTGGCGCGGGCGCAGGGTGCCGGAAGTGCTCCTGTCCGGTCATCACGAGAATATCCGGAAGTGGCAGGAAGAAATGTCTCTGAAAGTCACCCGTGAGAAGAGACCCGAGATGCTGGAGAGACTTTGAGAGATTTCGAGAGGTTGGCGAAGATTCCATTCAAAAAGTAACAAGAAAACAGCTTACAGAGAAATATTCTGCAGGCTGGTTTTGTGCTTGGAAGAGAATAACTAACTGTGGTGGCGCGCCCGCCCATTGAAGAATGTAGCTACGCATTTCGCGGCGGGGCGTTCCCCGCTGCTTGTTGAAAGCTGTTGGTTAAGTTGAATAGGCTGTTGAAAAGTTTTTGGACAAAATCAACAACAACGGTTGAAAAAAGCGATTTTGATTAAGCGTAATCGGAGAATTATCCCGAAAAAACCGCAAAAAGGCAAAAAATATGTTGACTTGAAAAGATTTTGAGATTATACTATTGATGTAACGGCGGACACGTACAGCGGCTGCCGTAAGGAGACAATATACAAAGTATAAAGACGGAGGGATCTTTTTATGTTCGTAAGAGAAGTTGAGGTAAAGAATCAGGTCGGTCTTCACGCAAGACCCGCTACATTCTTCATTCAGAAGGCAAATGAGTACAAGTCTTCCATATGGGTTGAAAAGGAAGAGCGCAGAGTAAACGCTAAGAGCCTTCTCGGTATCCTCTCACTCGGTATCGTAGGCGGTACACCTATCCGCATCATAGCTGACGGTTCCGACGAACAGCTCGCTGTTGACGGACTCACAAAGCTCATCGAAAGCGGTTTCGAGGAATAATCGATAACAGGACATATCAGAGCCGCACTTTCGGGTGCGGCTCAAATTTTTAGGAGATCTGATGAAAATAATGAAACGGCTGCTGCCCTTATATATTATAATGGTATACTGCATTACCGCTTTTACAGGCTGCAGCGGCGCGAACTACGAGGGCAAAGACCTTGTGGACAGGGCGAAAAAGATCCATACGGATCAAGATGCCGCGCATATCACCGTGTCGGACAGGACTACCTATGAAGTGCTCCAGGAGATCACATACCGATTTGAGGGCGATGTGATGCAGTATATGTACATAGGGCGCGATATCGAGACCGGCAGGGAATACTATGAGTTCAACAGCGGAAATGAGCTTGATACATGGCAGACCGGCGATTACGGCTGGAACGCTGTCGCAAGGGGCAGCGAAGGGTACTACAACTACTCCCGCGCGAAACGTCACTACTTCGCGGACGGTGACCTTCTGCTCAACGACTACTCCTCTGCGGTAAAGAGCGCCGAGATCAGAAACGAGGTGGGCGGACTCAAACGGGTATGCCTGCAATACGATGACAGCAGAATAGCGCAGTATGAGCAGATGTCCGGTGTTACAGGATATCGGGAACAGTATGGGTTTGATCCGGTCTTCCATGACGGGCAGTGTATTAATATGCTTGTGACGTATCAGAAGGACGGCAGGGAGTATTCATACGAGATCGATATAGAATACTGCGATCCGGAAGAACCGATAAAACGAGTCGGACTGCCTGCGGTTTCCGGGGAAATAACGGAGAATGCGCAATGACAAATAACACTGTAAAAAAGACCGCGCTTATTCTCAATGCAGCTGCTTTTGTGTGCGGAACGATCGGGATAATCGTAAGAGTGGCGCGCAATATCCCGGATTTCTTCCTGTACTACACCCAGCTCTCGAATGTTGCGGCAGTTATCGGTTCTGCGCTGTTCATAGCTTTCCGGAACACCGGAAATGCACGGCTCCGCACATTCGTCCGAGGCGCGAGATATCTTTCGGCATGCGGACTTACGATGACATTTCTCGTGGTTATGTGCATTTTTATCCCGTTCGGAGACACTCCGGCAATGATAAGCCGGCTTCTCGGACACGTCAACGGATTTATGCACCACCTCGTATGCCCGGTCATATCGGTGATCTCGTATGTGTGGTTCGAGGAAGGCGTAAAGACAAGAAAAGCGATACTTATCCCGTTTATTGCCACGGCAATATATGCGTTCACGGTGTATGCGCTGAATTTTCTGCGGCTTGCACCGGCTCCGTACCCGTTCTTTGAGGTGTACGATCACCCGGTACCGGAGCTGATAGCGTGGTTTTTCGGACTTATGCTGCTGGTAGCGGCAATCGGAACGGTTATAAGACTTGCAAATCTCAAACTCAGCAAAGCAAAGGAGAAAACGATATGAAATGCAGTAACTGCGGCAGCGAGAACTGCTACATCATCAATGAAGTGCATGAAAGCGGACGCGACTATTACGGCGGAAGAGGCTGTCTCGGCTATCTTATCCTCGGACCGGTGGGACTGCTGTGCGGTCTCTGCGGAAAAGGCAGGGAGACAAAGAACACGAATTACTGGGTCTGCAACAACTGCGGCAGAAAGTGGAAGGCATGACGCGGGACGAACTCTGGATAAAGGCAATGAGTCTCGGAGCGGCAGCCGGGTGTCATCAGATGCCGGAGCGCAGTTTCTTTATCGGCGGGTATCAGATGCCGGTGTGCGCGCGCTGTACCGGGGTATTTCTCGGGCAATGCGCGGCTTTCGCGGTGCTTATTTGCAGGAAGCGTGTCCCGGCGTGGGCGGCGGCTGTGCTGCTGCTGACAATGGGTGCGGACTGGTTCGCGCAGTATATCGGACTGCGGGAATCGACGAATCCGCGCCGGCTCGTTACGGGAGTACTGGGCGGAATGGGAGTCGTTTTTCTGTGGTCGTCAGCGGTAAGGGCTGTAATTAACGGAATAAAAAATAAGTGAACCGGCGGGTGTCGGTTCACTTTTCTGTATATTTGCTGTTTGTTCTTCCGAGGATATAGTCTGTTGAAACATTGTAGAAATCGGCAAGTTTAATGCTCCGGTTTGTTATAATTGCACAAATGCAGCTTTATATTTTCTCGAAAATTCTACATCTGAAATTTTCAAAAAATATTGCTATTTATAGAAAAATAATGTATAATACTTCTTGCACGCTGTAAATGCGTTGAAACCGAAGGTTGCACCGGAAGGTGGGAATTTCGGCGGAGTATGCGGGGTCACGAATCCCGCGAAAGGCTTTTACCCGCACAATGAAGCGGGGAAGGGTCCGCCAGTGACGGATACCCCCTGCAAGTGTTCCATATCCCGGCGAGATATCGTCAGGCAGGGAACACACGATATAGTGTAAGCGTAAAACAGCCTTCCCGGACACATAATCAAGTGCAAATATTACGAAAGGGGTAAACTACAGTGGCAGCAAAGGAAGTTGTAAGAGTTAAGATCAAGGGCTATGAACACGGAATCGTTGATGCGGCAGCGGCAAAGATCGTTGAGACCGCAAAGAGAACAGGTTCGAGAGTTGCAGGACCTATCCCGCTTCCCACAAACAAGGAAGTCATCACGATCCTTCGTGCAGTTCACAAGTACAAGGACAGCCGTGAACAGTTCGAGCTCAGAACTCACAAGCGTCTTATCGACGTAATCCGTCCGACAAACAAGACCATAGAAGCTCTCCAGAGTCTTGAATTGCCGGCAGGCGTAGAAATTTCCATGGAATTCTAAGCGATTCCCCACCGCGCACTTTCAAAAGTGCCAAAGAAAAGAAGTTTCGAGTTATGTCGGGTCACCCCGACCGCTAACCAAGGCAGACACGCTGCACTTGGTCACGTTGAGACAATGCTCAACCAATAACCAATAGGAGGAAAAACCATGAAAAAAGGTTTGATCGCAAAGAAGATCGGTATGACACAGATCTTTGACGAAGCGGGAAACGTTGTTCCCGTAACGGTAGTTGAAGCAGGCCCGTGTGTAGTCGTTCAGAAGAAAACGACCGAGAACGACGGATACGAGGCAGTTCAGCTCGGCTTCGGCGACGTATCGCCCAAGCACACAAACAAGCCCATGCAGGGACATTTCAAGAAGAACGATGTGCCTTTCAAGAAGACACTCAAGGAGTTCAGACTTGACGATATCTCCGGCATGAACGTAGGCGACATTCTCAAGGCCGATACTTTCGCGGCAGGAGACGTTATCGACGTTCAGGGCACAAGCAAAGGTAAAGGCTATCAGGGTGCTGTAAAGCGTCACAACCAGCACAGACTTAAGATGACACACGGTGCAGGCCCCGTGCACAGAGAGCCCGGCTCTATGGGCGCGTGCTCCTCGCCTTCGAGAATCTTCCCCGGCAAGGGAATGCCCGGTCACATGGGCGTGGACACTGTAACGGTCCAGAACCTCGTAGTCGTTAAAGTTGACGCGGAAAACAATCTTATCGCAATCAAGGGTGCTGTTCCCGGTCCTAAGGGCGGAGTGCTTTGCATTACTGATGCGGTTAAGGCGTAAGGAGGAGGATCACTATGGCAAACGTAAAAGTATATGATATGAACGGTCAGCCTGTTTCCGACCTCGAGCTTAATGATGCGGTATTCGGCATCGAACCGAACGCTGTGGTAATGCATGCTGCGGTAGTTAATTACCTCGCAAATCAGCGTCAGGGTACACAGTCTACCCTCACAAGAACTGAGGTAAGCGGCGGCGGCAAAAAGCCCTGGAGACAGAAGGGTACAGGTCATGCAAGACAGGGCTCCACAAGATCTCCTCAGTGGAGACACGGCGGAGTTGCACTCGGACCCAAGCCCAGAAGCTACAGCTACTCATTAAATAAAAAGGTCAAGAGACTCGCTCTCCTTTCCGCTCTTTCGTCAAAGTGCGCTGACAACGACATAGTAGTAGTTGACGCAATCAAGACGGACGAGTTCAAGACAAAGACGATCGTGAATATGCTGAAGGCTCTGAAAGTTGACGAAAAGGCTCTTATCGTTCTCGATACAGCTGACAAGAAGGTCATCAAGAGCGCAGCAAATATCCCCGGTGTAAAGACCACTCAGTACAACACTCTCAATGTGTATGATATCCTTAACTACAACAAGTTTATCGTTGTAAAGGATGCGGTGGCAAAGATAGAGGAGGTATATGCGTAATGGAAAGAACAGCACAAGACATTATCGTACGTCCGATAATCACCGAAAGATCGATGGAAGGCATCGCAGACCGCAAGTACACATTCAGAGTTGCGAATTTTGCGAACAAGATCGAAATAAAGAAGGCTGTCGAGAAGCTCTTCGGCGTTAAAGTCGAAAAAGTGAACACGATAAGCGTAAAAGGCAAGAAGAAAAGAATGGGCAGAAGCGAGGGATATACCTCCGACTGGAAAAAGGCTATCGTAACACTCACAGCCGATTCCAAGACCATCGAGTTCTTCGACGGAATGATATAAGGAGTGAAGATAAATGGCTATAAAGACATATAAGCCCGTCACCCCCGGCAGACGCGGAATGACGGTCATTGATTACAGCGGCTTATCTAAGGTCGCTCCCGAGAGAAGTCTTCTCGAAACTCTCAAAAAGCATTCCGGACGCAACAGCTACGGACGTATCACAGTCAGACATAAGGGCGGCGGAAACAGAAGAAAGTACAGAGTTATCGACTTCAAGAGAAATAAGATCGGTATGTTTGCGGAAGTTAAGACGATCGAATACGATCCCAACCGTTCCGCATTCATCGCTCTCGTTGAGTACGAGGACGGCGAGAAGAGATATATCCTCGCTCCCGAAAAGCTCGGCGTAGGCGACAAGGTAAGAAGCGGCGCTGATGCTGATATCAAGCCCGGCAACGCTCTCCCGCTCGCTAATATCCCGGTAGGTACGATCGTTCACAACATCGAGCTTCACCCCGGAAAGGGCGCTCAGCTCGTTCGTTCCGCAGGAAACATGGCACAGCTCATGGCTAAGGAGAACGGTATGGCTCTCCTGAGACTCCCCAGCGGCGAACTCAGAAATGTTGCCGAGAACTGCATGGCTACCATCGGTGTAGTAAGCAATGCCGATCACGCTAACGTAAACTACGGTAAGGCCGGACGCATCAGACACATGGGCGTAAGACCTACTGTAAGAGGTTCCGTAATGAACCCGAATGACCACCCGCACGGCGGTGGTGAAGGTAAGTCTCCTGTAGGACGTCCCGGCCCTGTAACTCCGTGGGGCAAGCCCGCTCTCGGTTACAAGACCAGAAAGACAAACAACAGAACAGACAAGTTCATCGTAAAGAGAAGAAACGACAAGTAATCAACCGAATGCCGTTAAGATCCCGCCCGGGCGGCGGATCACGGCTCAAGCTGCTGTTAATAAGGGTGCGTGGCGCCGGCAGAACGGTGCGTAAAGCGTATCTCGTTAACTTGCAGCAAAGCTTGAAAGGAAATAATAATCATGAGCAGAAGCATAAAGAAAGGCCCTTATGTCCAGGAAGCCCTCTACAAGCGCGTTCTCGCTATGAACGAGGCTAACGAGAAGAAGGTTCTCAAGACATGGAGCCGCTCCAGCACAATATTCCCCGATTTCGTAGGCCACACGATCGCAGTCCATGACGGACGCAAGCATGTGCCGGTTTATATCACAGAGGATATGGTAGGTCATAAGCTCGGCGAGTTCGCTCCCACAAGAACATTCAAGGGTCATGTGGGCAGCAAGACCACCAAGAAGTAAGGAGGAGAAACGAATGGAAGCAAGAGCTGAATTAAGACAGGTTCGTATTTCTCCCCGTAAGGTAGGAATCGTCCTCGATCTGATCAGAAATAAACCCTGCGAAACAGCTATGGCTATACTCAAGAACACTCCCAAGGCAGCTTGCGAGCCCCTTGAAAAGCTCTTAAAGTCCGCTATGGCAAACGCAGAAAACAACCACAATATGGATCTCAGCCGCTGCTACGTTGCTGAAGCACACTGCGGCGCGGGCGTAACTCTCAAGAGGATCAGACCCGCAGCTAAGGGCAGCGCACACTGGATCTTAAAGAGAACGTCCAACATCGTTCTGGTCGTTAAGGAATCGGAATAAGGAGGTAAACACATGGGACAAAAAGTTAATCCGCACGGTCTCAGAGTAGGCGTAATCAAGGATTGGGATTCCCGCTGGTTTGCCGGAAAATCAACCTTTGGCGACACTCTCGTTGAAGACTACAAGATCCGTGAATTTCTTAAGAAAAAGCTTTATAAGGCAGGCATCCCCTCTATCGAGATCGAAAGAGACGCTGCTAAGGTAAAGGTAAATATCTCCTGCGCAAAGCCCGGTATGGTTATCGGTCAGAAGGGCGCAGAGATAGATAAGCTCAGAACAGAGCTCGAAAAGCTCACAAACGGCAAGACCGTTCTCGTAAACATCATCGAGATCAAGAACCCTGACCTCTCCGCACAGCTCGTTGCTGAGAACATCGCTTCCCAGCTCGAAGCCCGCGTATCCTTCAGACGTGCTATGAAGTCCTGCATCGGCAGAACAATGAAGCTCGGCGCAAAGGGTATCAAGACTCAGGTCGCAGGCCGTCTCGGCGGTGCCGAGATCGCACGTTCCGAGAGCTACCACGAGGGTACTATCCCGCTGCAGACACTCCGTGCTGACATCGACTACGGTGTCGCAAGAGCGAATACAACCTACGGCGTTATCGGCGTAAAGGTATGGATCTACAAGGGCGAAGTCCTCAAGGGCGAAGTTCGTGAGAACAGCAGAAACGAAAGACCCGCAAGAAGAAGAAACGACAGGAATGACAGAAACGGTGAGACAAGAAGACCCCGCCGTCCCAGAAATTCCGAGAGAACAGAAAGAAACAACGAAGGGGGTAATGAATAATGTTACTTCCAAAGAGAGTAAAGTACAGAAGACAGCAGAGAGGCCGTATGACCGGTAAGGCTCTGCGCGGCAACAAGGTAACAAACGGAGATTACGGTCTTCAGGCTCTTGAGCCCGCATGGATCACCTCCAACCAGATCGAGGCTGCCCGTATCGCTATGACGCGTTACATCAAGAGAGGCGGTCAGGTATGGATCAAGATATTCCCCGACAAGCCCGTTACAGAGAAGCCCGCTGAAACACGAATGGGTTCCGGTAAAGGTTCTCCCGAGTATTGGGTAGCAGTCGTAAAGCCCGGCAGAGTGCTCTTCGAGATCGCAGGCGTTTCCGAAGAAGTAGCAAGAGAGGCTATGCGTCTCGCAATGCACAAGCTTCCTATCAAGTGCAAGTTTGTAGCAAAGGAAAAGGAGGCTGAAGAGTAATGAAGAAGATCACTAAAGAGATCAGAGACCTTTCCGAGATGGAACTGCAGAACAGAGCGGCAGAGCTCAAGCAGGAGCTTTTCAACCTTCGCTTCCAGCTCGCTGTAAACCAGCTCGACAACCCCACAAGAATAAAGGCGGTCAAGAAAGAGATCGCAGTTATCAAGACAATACAGCGTGAGCGTGAGCTTGCGGCTAAAAGCTGAGAGGGGAGGATAAACCGAAATGGAAGAAAGAAATCTTAGAAAGACAAGAGTCGGCAAGGTCGTAAGCAACAAAATGGAAAAGACCATTGTTGTAGCTATTGCGGATAACGTCCGTCACCCTCTTTACAACAAGATCATCAAGCGTACAATAAAGCTCAAGGCGCATGACGAGGAAAACACCTGCAATATAGGTGATACCGTTGAGATCATGGAGACAAGACCTCTCTCGAAGGATAAGAGATGGCGTCTTGTAAACGTGATAGAGAGAGCTAAGTAAGCGGAAGGAGCAAGTTATCATGATACAGATGCAGACACGTCTCAAGGTCGCTGATAACACGGGCGCTAAAGAGCTCATGTGCATCAGAGTCCTCGGAGGTACTCGCAGAAAATACGCCAATATCGGCGATGTTATTGTCGCTTCCGTAAAGAAGGCGACTCCCGGCGGCACCGTTAAGAAGGGCGACGTTGTAAAGTGCGTAATCGTTCGCTCCGCAACGGGTCTCAGAAGAAGCGACGGAACATATATCCGCTTCGATGAGAACGCAGCCGTTATAATCAAGGAAGACAAAACTCCCAGAGGTACTCGTATCTTTGGACCGGTAGCAAGAGAGCTTCGTGAGAAGGACTTCATGAAGATCCTGTCTCTTGCCCCCGAGGTATTATAAGGGAGGACTTGAAAATGAATAAGATCCACGTTAAAACAGGTGATGAAGTCCAGATCATCTCCGGCAAGGACAAGGGCAAGACCGGTAAGGTACTTCAGGTTGCTCCCGATGAGGGAAAGGTGATCGTTGAAGGTCTCAACATGGTCACAAAGCATGTCAAGGCAAGAAGACAGGATCAGCTCGGCGGTATTGTCAAGGCTGAAGGCGCCCTCTACGCAAGCAAGGTAATGCCCATTTGCCCCAAGTGCAAGAAGCCCGTTCGTACCGGCAGTGAGATGAAGGACGGCAAGAAGATCAGAGTTTGCAAGAAGTGCGGCGCTGAACTTTGAGCCAAGGCTTGACGGAGCGGTCGGATAACAAAGCTTCCGGCTTCCGTCGGTAAGGAGAAAATAAAATGTCAACAATGAAAACCTATTATAAGGAGACCGTTGCTCCCGCACTTTTCAAGAAGTTCGGATATAAGAGCGTAATGGAAACTCCCAAGCTCGACAAGATTGTAATCAATGTCGGCTGCGGCGAGGCAAAGGACGATCAGAAGAAGATCGACGCAATAATGGGCGACCTTTCACAGATCACAGGTCAGAAGCCCGTAATCTGCCGCGCTAAGAAGGCTATCGCAAACTTCAAGCTCAGAGAAGGCAACATCATAGGTGTCAAGGTTACTCTCAGAGGCGAAGTTATGTATGAGTTCCTCGACAGATTCTTCAATATCGCGCTTCCCCGTGTCCGTGACTTCAGAGGTATCAACCCCAATTCCTTCGACGGCAGAGGAAACTACAGCGTAGGTATCAAGGAACAGCTGATATTCCCTGAGATCGAGTATGAGAAGATCGACGCTATCCGCGGTATGGATATCAACTTTGTAACAACAGCTAAAACAGACGAAGAGGCTAAAGAGCTGCTCACGCTTATGGGCGCTCCGTTCGCCAAATAAGAAAGGTTAAGGAAAAAACATGGCAAAGAAATCAATAGTTGCAAAACAGCAGCGCCCTGCAAAATTTTCTACCCGTTCTTATAACAGATGCAAAATATGCGGCAGACCTCACGCGTATCTCCGTAAGTTCGGCATTTGCAGAATTTGCTTCAGAGAACTCGCATACAAGGGTCAGATCCCCGGAGTCAAGAAGGCAAGCTGGTAATTTTACATCATTAAATTAAGGAGGAAGCAGAAAATGCAGATCACTGATACTATCGCAGATATGCTTACAAGAATCCGCAACGCGAGTGCAGCAAAGCATCCCACGATCGATGTTCCCTGCTCAAACGTTAAGAAGCAGATTGCTCAGATACTTGTTGACGAAGGATATATCAAGAACTTCAGAGTTATAGAGGACAACAAGCAGGGCATCATCAGGATCACACTTAAGTATACTGAGAATAAGTCACAGGTTATTACAGGCTTGCGCAGAGTAAGCAAGCCCGGTTTAAGAATTTACTCGAACTGCAAGGATATGCCCAAGGTTATGAAGGGTCTCGGTATCGCTATCGTTTCCACTTCCAAGGGTATCATGACCGACAAGAAGGCAAGAGAGCTCCATGTCGGCGGCGAGATCCTCGCGTTTGTATGGTAATAAGGAGGAACAGGATATGTCAAGAATAGGAAAGCATCCCATTACTGTTCCCGCAGGCGTTGAGGTAAAGGTAGACGGTTCTACAGTAACAGTAAAGGGACCTAAGGGCACTCTTACAAAGGAGTTCAAGCCCTCAATGAAAATAACCGCAGACGGCGGAGAGATCAAGGTAGAGCGCCCCGATGACGAGGCAGCTAACCGCGCTCTCCACGGTCTTACAAGAACTCTTATCCACAACATGATAATCGGCGTTACCGAGGGCTTCCAGAAGCAGCTCGAGATCAACGGTGTCGGCTACAGATGCCAGAAGCAGGGCAAGGATCTTATCCTCAATATCGGCTACTCCCACCAGGTAGTAATATCCGATACAGAAGATATCACTATCGAAGCTCCCCAGCCCAACCAGATCATCATCAAGGGCATCGATAAGCAGAAAGTCGGTCAGTTCGCCGCAGAAGTAAGATCAAAGCGTCCTCCCGAGCCTTATAAGGGCAAGGGCATCAAGTACGTTGATGAAGTAATCAGACGTAAAGAGGGAAAAGCCGGTAAGGGCAAGAAATAAAACATAAGGAGTGATAATAAATGATCAAGCAGATAGACAGCAATAAAAATAGGATCAAGCGTCATCAGAGAGTCAGAAACAAGATCTCCGGTACAGCTTCCTGTCCGCGCCTTAATGTTTTCCGTTCCGCAAAGAACATCTATGCACAGCTTATCGACGATGAGGCAGGTGTTACACTCTGCGCGGCTTCCTCTAACGAGAAGAGCTTCACCGAGTACGGCGGAAACTGTGAGGCTGCCAAGAAGGTAGGCCTCGCTCTTGCGGAAAGAGCTAAGGACAAGGGTATAACCGACGTGGTATTCGACCGCTCCGGCTATATCTACCACGGAAGAGTCGCAGCGCTCGCAGACGGTGCTCGCGAAGGCGGACTCAATTTCTAAGTAATACAGGAGGAAAAGGCTTTGGCACTTATAGATGCATCCAAATACGAGCTCGCCGAAAAGGTAGTAGCGATAAACCGTGTATCCAAGACAGTCAAGGGCGGACGTATCATGAAGTTCTCCGCACTCGTAGTAGTCGGTGACGGCAACGGTATCGTAGGCTTCGGTCTCGGCAAGTCAAACGAAGTTCCCGATGCCATTCGCAAGGCTATCGAGGACGCTAAGAAGAACCTCATCAAGGTTTCCCTCAAGGGTACAACGATCCCCCACGAGACAGTCGGAAAGTTCGGCGCAGGCGCAGTCCTCATGAGACCCGCTCCCGAAGGTACCGGAGTTATCGCAGGCGGTCCCGTTCGTTCGGTAGTTGAAATGGCAGGTATCAAGAATATCCGTACAAAGTCCCTGCGTTCCAACAACCCCTGCAACGTTGTAAGAGCAACGATCGCCGGACTTGCTTCCCTCAGAGACGCTGAGCAGGTAGCTGCTATCAGAGGAAAGACAGTCAAGGAAATATTAGGCTGAAAACGGAGGAAACAGTTATGAAGATTAAACTCGTTAAGTCCCTCATCGGCCGTAAGGACAGCCATATCGCAACTGCAAAGTCTCTCGGGCTCAGAAAGATCGGCGATGTTACAGAGCAGCCCGATAATGCGGCTACAAAGGGAAAGATCGAAGAGATCAAGTATCTCGTAGAAGTTACAGACTAAAATCAAATAATAGGAGGTGTAACAATGAAGCTACACGAATTATCTCCTGCTGAAGGCGCAACAAAGGAAGTAAAGCGTATAGGCCGCGGACATGGTTCCGGTCAGGGCAAGACGGCAGGTAAGGGTCATAAAGGTCAGTGGGCTCGTTCCGGCGGCGGAGTAAAGCCCGGATTCGAGGGCGGTCAGACAAAGCTCGCTATGCGTATCCCTAAGCGCGGATTCAACAACATCTTCGCTACGGAGTATGCTACCGTGAATGTATCCGATCTCGAAGCTCGTTTTGAGAGCGGTGCAGAGATCGATGCCGCTGCACTGGTTGATTCCGGACTCGTTAAGAAGGTTTATGACGGTATCAAGATCCTCGGAAACGGAGAACTTACTAAGAGCTTTACCGTTAAGGCTTCCAAGTTTACCGCAGCTGCTGCGGAAAAAATCGAGAAGGCGGGCGGAAAGGCTGAGGTGGTATAATGTTTGAAGTCTTTCGCAATGCGTGGAAGGATGTAAACCTCCGCAAAAAGATTTTATACACATTATTTATCATCGTTATTTTCCGCTTCGGTTCAAATGTATTTGTTCCTTTCCTTGATATGAGCGCGATCTCGGAGCTTATGGGAGATGAATCCCTTTTAAGCTTCCTCGATACAATGACAGGCGGATCGCTCTCAAACGGTACGCTGCTCGCAATGTCGATCACGCCGTATATCAACGCTTCCATTATCATTCAGCTTCTCGCCGTGGCGATCCCGGCTCTTGAGAAGATGCAGAAGGAAGGCGACGAGGGACGTAAACGCCTCAATACCATTACCAAACTCACTTCACTCGGTCTCGCAATACTCCAGGCAGTAGGCTTCTACTTCCTGCTCAGAACAAGAGGCGCAGTCAAGTACACCGAAGGTTTCGACGGCGTGCTTGCGGCCGTAACGATAGTTGCCTGCTTCGTAGCCGGCGCATCGTTCATCATCTGGCTCGGAGATCAGATCAATGAAAAGGGTATCGGCAACGGTATCTCGATGATACTCTTCGCGGGTATCGTAGCAAGAATGCCCTCCGCGGTATTCGCGCTCGTTCAGTCTATGACAGCGGATATGAAGAATGCTATACTTGTTCCTGTCGTTGGCATTATCTTCGTTGTAATGATAGGACTCGTAGTCCTTATGACAAATGCGGAAAGACGTATCCCCGTCCAGTACGCAAAGCGCGTGGTCGGCAGAAAAATGTACGGCGGTCAGTCCTCCTACATTCCGATCAAGGTCGCTATGGCAGGCGTTATGCCGATCATCTTCGCGATGTCGGTAATGGCACTCCCCCAGACGATCTGCTCGTTCTTCGGCATCTACGGAAACGGCGATACATTCTGGGACGGATTTGTAAGGCTGTTCAGCCAGGCAAGCTGGGTATATGCGATACTTTACTTCCTTCTTATCATCGCATTCAACTACTTCTATATCTCTATCCAGTATAATCCCGTGGAGATCGCCAATAATCTGAAGAAAAACAACGGTGCTATACCGGGTATCCGTCCCGGCAAGCCCACATCGGACTTCATCTACAACTCTCTCTCGAAGATCTCTCTTATCGGTGCAATGTTCCTCGCGTTCATCGCAATCTTCCCGATAATCTTCAGACAGCTCTCGGGCATAAACATCTCCCTCGGCGGTACAACAATGCTGATCCTTGTAGGTGTTGCACTCGAAACTGTACGTTCTCTTGAGAGCCAGATGATGATGCGTCATCACAAGGGCTTCCTTGAATAAGCAACAGACCGCTTTCACGGTCGTTTAGTTAGTAAGGAGAAAATATGAACCTGATCTTTTTAGGCGCTCCCGGCGCAGGAAAAGGAACACAGGCGGAGATCGTCTGCGAAAAGCTCGGAATTCCCGCACTTTCTACTGGAAATATGCTCAGAGAGGCAGTTAAAAATTCGACTCCTACCGGTCTTGCGGCAAAGGAATATATGGACAGGGGTGACCTTGTCCCCGATGAGATCGTCATCGGTATCCTCAAGGACAGGATCGCAAAGGACGATGCGAAGAACGGCTTCATTCTTGACGGATTTCCGAGAACCGTGGCTCAGGCGGAAGCGCTTGACGCTATGGGCGTGAACATCGACAAAGTCATCGAGATCTATGTTCCCGATGACAAGATATGCGCGAGACTTTCCGGAAGACGTGTTTGTGAAGGCTGCGGCGCATCCTATCACATCGAGCATAAGCCCACAAAAGTTGAGGGTATATGCGACAGCTGCGGAGCAAAGGTAGTTCAGAGAGTTGACGACAAGCCCGAAACAGTCCTCTCAAGACTCGCAACATATCACGAGAAGACCGCTCCGCTCAAAGATTACTACTCCGCTAAGGGCAAGCTCAAGACCGTTATCGGTCAGGACGGTATCGCCGATACCGCTAAGCTTACTCTTGAAGCGATAGAAGGATAAGCAGATGATAAAAATTAAGTCGTCGGCTGAGCTCCGTAAGATGCTCGAGGCAAACGAGATCGCCGCACAGGCGCTCGCGCTTGCCGGAAGATCGGTCAAAGCCGGTATGAGTACATGGGAGCTCGACAAGATAGTTCATGATTTTATTGTAAGCAAAGGCGCGATCCCGTCTTCCCTCGGATATGCGGGATTCCCGAACAGCTGCTGCATTTCAGTAAATGAGGAGCTGATCCACGGTATCCCTTCCAAGAAGAAGATCATCAAGGAAGGCGATATCGTAACGGTAGATGTCACAACGCTCTATAATGGCTGGCAGGGCGACAATGCCCGTACCTTCAAAATAGGTACGGTGTCACCCGAGGCCGAGCGGATAATGAAGATCACCGAAGAGGCACTCTGGAAGGGCATTGAACAGGCCGTTCCCGGAAACCGCGTGGGAGATATCTCCGCGGCAGTTCAGCAGCACGTTGAAAGCAACGGCTACCACGTTGTAAGACAGTATGTCGGACACGGAATAGGTACCGAGATGCATGAAGATCCCGAAGTCCCGAACTTCGGCAAGGCAGGAAGAGGACCGAGACTTGTCCCCGGAATGACGATCTGCATCGAACCTATGGTCAATGAGAGCACACCCGATGTAAAGGTGCTCGGAGACAAGTGGACGGTAGTGGAAGCAAACGGAAAATTAAGCGCACATTTCGAGCACTGTATCGCCATAACGAACGATAAGCCGCTCATAATGACGCTCGAAGCACATTGACGGTATATGGAATTTGTCAGAGGTATGGTCGTTATAAGCAGAGCAGGGCGCGATAAGGGATATCCCCTCGCAGTGCTCGGCTCCGAAAACGGAAGGATCATAGTCGCAGACGGCGGCGAAAGACCACTTTCAAGACCAAAGAAGAAAAATCCATTGCATCTTGCAGCCACAAAAAAGATCGTGGAAGTTGACAACGTTTCGGATAAGGCGCTCAGAAGGGCGCTGCGCAGTATTATGGACAAAGATAAAGCCGGAGACGCGGCATTTCAGTCAGTACAGGAGTGTGAATAAAGCTTGTCTAAAGAAGATGTGATCGAAGTAGAAGGAACTATACTTGAGGCACTTCCGAATGCCACATTTCAGGTAGAGCTCCAGAACGGACATAAGATACTTGCCCATGTAAGCGGAAAGCTCAGAATGAACTTCATAAGAATTCTTCCGGGCGACAAGGTGACGGTTGAAATGTCGCCTTATGACCTGACTAAGGGCCGCATCACATGGAGAGCCAAGTAATTCAACCTTAAAGGAGGGTTATCACAATGAAAGTAAGACCTTCGGTAAAGCCTATGTGCGATAAGTGCAAGGTTATAAAGCGTAAGGGCAAGGTAATGGTTATCTGTAAAGACCCTAAGCACAAGCAGAGACAGGGCTGAGAGCTCTGAAATTTATAGGAGGAAAAAATTATGGCAAGAATCGCCGGTGTGGATCTCCCGAAGGAGAAGCGTGTTGAGATCGGTCTCACATACGTTTACGGAATCGGAAGAAAATCCGCTAATGATATTCTCGCAAAAGCAGGCGTAAATCCTGACACCCGTGTCAAGGATCTCACAGAAGCCGAAGAAGCTAAGATCCGTGAGATAATCGACAGCGGCTATGTAGTAGAGGGTGACCTCAGACGTGATGTTGCGCTCAACATCAAGAGACTCGTCGAGATCAACTGCTACCGTGGAACACGTCACCGCAAGGGACTCCCCTGCAGAGGTCAGAGAACAAAGACCAATGCAAGAACACGCAAGGGTCCTAAGAAGACGATAGCTAACAAGAAGAAGTAATCACAAAGGGGGTAAATAAATGGCACAGGCTAAAGCAGGCGGAAAGAAGCCCGTTATCCGCAGACGCCGCGAAAGAAAGAACATCGAAAACGGCTCGGCACATATCCAGTCTTCTTTCAATAATACAATAGTTACTATAACAGACCTTCAGGGCAATACCCTTTCCTGGGCAAGCGCAGGCGAGCTCGGATTCAGAGGTTCCAGAAAGTCCACTCCTTTCGCAGCACAGTCCGCAGCTGAAACAGCAGCTAAGGCAGCTATGGAGCACGGTCTGAAGACTGTTGAAGTATATGTTAAGGGTCCCGGAGCAGGACGTGAAGCTGCTATCAGAGCTTTACAGGCAGCAGGACTTGAAGTGCGCATGATCAAGGACGTAACTCCTATCCCGCACAACGGATGCCGTCCGCCCAAGAGACGCCGCGTCTGATCAGAAAACCGAGTTTATCCATAATTTACTCGGTGTCGGCGGCAGATCTGCCGCGTAAACTGCGGTTTACTGCAAGGCAGCTGCTGAGAAACGATATTATTTAAAACAATTACGGAGGTTAATATGGCAGTAGACAGAACCCCGGTGCTCAAAAGATGTAAGGCACTCGGAATAAGCCCCATGGTTATGGGCTACGGTAAAGAAACAACAAGAAACAAGAATGCTAACCAGAGAAAGAAGGTTTCCGAATACGGACTTCAGCTCAAGGAAAAGCAGAAGCTCAAGTTCATCTACGGTGTACTCGAAAAGCAGTTCTATCGTTACTATGAGATGGCTGTAAAGGAAGAGGGCATCGCAGGTCACAACCTTATCAGACTCCTCGAATCCAGACTTGACAATGTTGTTTTCAGAGCAGGCTTTGCTATCACAAGACGTGAAGCAAGACAGTTAGTTGGTCACGGTCACTTCACAGTGAACGGCAAAAAGGTGGATATCCCCTCTTACAGGATCAAGGAAGGCGATGTTATCGCTCTCTCCGAGAGAAGCAAGAAGAGCCCCAAGTTTGCTCAGATCGCGGAAGCTGCCGGCGGAAGACTCATACCCTTATGGCTTGAAGTGAACAAGGAAGCTATGACAGCTAAGGTTGCAAGAATGCCTCAGCGTGACGAGCTCGATTACGAGATCGAAGAGCATCTTGTTATCGAGTTGTATTCTAAGTAATAGCTTTTTGGCATATAATGCTAATGGTGCGGTTATTTTTAATTCACGGTCAGACCTAAAATATGCCGCCTGACGTGCATATTCACCATGATTTAAAATTAATCGGGGCAGCCTTGTTCGATCAAAATATGATCTCTGAAGAATTAAAGTGCCCTTTATAGTAGTTTCACAGACACAAGCGCTGTCCGCGGAGCGTAAGCCGCGCCCGCAGACAGCCTGATTACAGCAGGAGGGTCAAGGAATGCTTGAAAAAATAGAAAAGCCTGAAATAGAGATCGTTAAGCTTAAGCCTGACGGGAAGTACGGAATGTTTGTTCTCGAACCTCTTGAGGCAGGCTACGGCAACACTCTGGGCAACAGCCTCAGACGTGTTTTGCTCTCCTCTTTGCCCGGCGTTGCGGTGACATCGGTGAAAATCGACGGCGTACAGCACGAGTTTTCCACTATCCCGGGTGTTAAGGAAGATGTTACCGAAATCATCCTGAATATCAAGGGTCTTATCGCAAAAATGTACGGTGATGCGCCCAAGACCGTCTGCATCGAGGCAGAGGGCGAGTGCGAAGTTACCGCAGGTGATATAAAGTGCGACAGCGAGATCGAGATACTCGATCCCGGAATGCACATTGCGACTCTGAGTGCAGGTGCTAAGCTTTATATGTCGCTTACCTTTGACCGCGGAAGAGGATATGCTTCCGCAGAGAAGAACAAGTCGATAATCCAGCCGGCTATCGGCGTTATAGCGGTTGACAGCATCTACACACCTGTTCTTAAGGTAAATTACAGTGTTGAGAATACCCGTGTAGGTCAGAGAACCGATTATGACAAGCTCATAATCGAGGTCTGGACAGACGGCACGATCTCGGCAAAGGAAGCCGTTTCTTATGCAGCGAAGGTTCTGTGCGATCACCTTGCACTCTTCGTTGATCTTTCGGACGAGCTTACACAGCCGGAGCTTATGGTAGAGAAGGACGACAAGAGCAAGGACAAGATACTCGAAATGACTATTGAGGATCTCGACCTCTCGGTACGTTCGTTCAACTGCCTGAAGCGTGCAGGTATAAACACCGTAGATGACCTTATCAACAAGTCTCAGGAAGATATGATGAAGGTAAGAAACTTAGGCAAGAAGTCCTTCGAAGAAGTACGCGCGAAGCTTCAGTCTCTCGGACTGGATCTGGCTTCGATCGATGATGAATAATTGACGGGATCACAGTCCGTCGGAAAGGAGAACCATAATGGCAATGAGAAAATTAGGCAGAACGACCGATCATAGAAAGGCTATGCTCAGAGCTATGGTTACATTCTTACTCGAAAACGGAAAGATCGAGACTACCGTTTCGAGAGCAAAGGAAGTACGCAGTGAGGCAGAGAAGATGATCACTCTCGGCAAGAAGGGAGATCTTCATTCCAAGCGTCAGGTTTTTGCATACGTTACAAAGGAATCCGTTTCCAAGAAGCTGTTTGACGAAATAGCTCCCAAGTACACAGAGAGAAACGGCGGTTATACAAGGATCGTAAAGATCGGTCCGAGACGCGGTGACGCGGCTGAAATGGCTATCATCGAACTCGTTTGAGACGTATAAATACTATATTTCTATCGAAATATAGACAAATTCACAATGCACAATTCACAATTCACAATTGTGGAGCGCGCTTTGCGCGCAGATCTGAATCGTGACGAAATTACCGGATTTTGTCTATGGATAGATACTAATTTAGTATAAACAGCTATTCAAAAGCCCGTTGTATGCGAAAGCATACAACGGGCTTTTTCTGTACAAACTCCGGAATCTGTCTCCCCATTGAAGAAAGCAGAATAGTAGCATCAGAACAATTAAATATTCTGCGCGGCTGTCAATGAGTCGCCGCCTGTGCAAGATGTGAGATAAATACTCACTCGTGCGGCGCATCAGTTTAGGGGGTCAAGCCACCTTTTTTAAAGGGGGATTGCGGGGTCACAGGGGCAGAGCCCCTCTTCTAATAAATCTCTTGAAATCTCTAAAATATCTCTCACAGCAGTGCGCGCCACTCGGAAATGATCGCTGCGATAGTGTCGATGTCGCTGATCTCGGCGGAATCGCGGAGCCTGTCGAAGCAGTCCTGCTGATCCTCCGGGAATGAGAAGCCGGCAAGCTGCTCAACAACATCGTCGATCGCAAGTGTATCAAAGCATTCGAGAGCTTCGGAAAGCTGATCGAGAAGCGGAGCAACATCTTCCGAGGTGGCGGCTATAAGCTCTTTCGCTTCTTCATGCGGAACGTGCGGACCAAGTATATCTTTCATCTCGCGGTACATCGTCAGCATCTTCGCAGTCTTTTCCTTTATCAGCTGTACATTGTTCTCGTTGCCTGCCTTTTCAAGCTCAGCAGCAAGATCGGCAAGCTCCATTGCTCCGATCTGACGCGATGTGCTCTTGAGAGAATGCACTTCCACAGTGTACTCGTGAATGCTGCCCGCGTCAAAATGCTGCTGAATGACATCAGCCTTTTTGTCGATAGCGGCATAGTACTCCTTCATTACCGTCATAAACAGATCGGCGCTTCCGAGACGCTCTATCGCAGTCTTGGTGTCAAGCCCGTCGATCGCTATTTCCGGCTGGAGGAACTTTTTCTCTTCCAACGCCTTTTCTGCTTCTTCGGCTGATATCGGCACGATCTTGTCCTCCGGCAGCCATTTGTGCAGTTTCGCTGTTATGTCCTTCAGATCGATCGGTTTCGCGACAAAGTCGTCCATGCCCTCGGCAAGGAACATTTCCTTCGCCCCGCTTACAGCATTCGCCGTAAGCGCGATTATAGGTACGTTGTCATACTCCGGCATAAGTCTGCGTATGATGTGCGTTGCCTCTATTCCGTCAACTTCCGGCATCATGTGATCCATAAATACCGCATCATACCTTGCCTGATTCATCATATCTATTGCTTCGCCGGCACTTCCGGCAAGATCAACACTCATCTGCAGCGGTTCAAGCAGTCCCTTTGCAACAGTAAGGTTGACTGCGTTATCATCAACAACAAGAATGCGGGCTTCCGGCGCAACAAAGTTGAACGCTTCTTCTTCCGCTGTGTCGGTAAAAAGCTTGATATTGCTGATGCCCATTGCGTTGTAAAGCCCCAGTGAATATATCGGCTTGCGTATAATATGCACGTTCGGCAGAAGTATGCTGCTCCTGCTCGCATAGTCCGCAATCGCAAGACAGTTGATATCGCTGTGCTTTTCAAGATAGTTAAGTATTGAGTTCGTAAGCTGATTCTTGTCGATTATCAGATAATCCGGCTTGTACGCGTCAAGCTCGTCCGGCTTTTCTACCTCTATGTAGTCTGCGTTAATGCGTTTAAGATCGCGGAAGAGCTGATCCTTGACATACTCGTTCTCACAGCATACCACAACATTGAACTTGTTCTCGGGTATCGGAACCGACGGCATTCTGTCAACAATTTTCTGCGGTATCTTGATAAAGAATGTAGTTCCCTTGTTGTATTCACTGTCGAAGCGTATGCTTCCGCCCATAAGACCGAGAAGCTGCTGGGTGATCGCAAGTCCGAGACCTGTTCCCTCAACGTTGCGGTTGCGCTTGCTGTCAACCTGCTGGAAGGAATTGAACAGCTTCTTCTTGTCCTCGTTCTTTATACCTATACCCGTATCCTTTATCTCGATCTTGAGGATAACATCGTTCTCTTCGTCCTCGCGGAACTCGCAGCCTATCTTTAGGCTGACATTTCCCTTTGTCGTGAACTTTACAGCATTGTTCAGTATATTTATAAGTATCTGATGTATTCGGAAGTTGTCGCCGTGCAGCATTCTCGGTATGTCCGGCGCAATATCCATGGTAAATTCGATATCCTTGTCGCCGATACGCGTGTTGACGATGTTCGCAACATCATTCACGATAGAGAGCGGCTCGTAATCGTCCGGTATGATCTCCATTTTTCCGGATTCTATCTTTGAGAAGTCAAGAATATCGTTGATTATAACAAGCAGGTTCTTTCCGGCAACCTTGATCTGGTTCACAAAGTTTCTCGCAGTCGGTGACATTTCCTCTCTGAGCGCAAGATCTACCATTCCGAGAACGGCATTCATAGGTGTTCTTATCTCATGGCTCATATTTGCAAGGAAGTCGCTCTTCAAGCGTGATGCGGTCTCTACCGCACGGTTTGTCTTGTACAGCATGTGGTTCTTGTATGCTATATCAGAAAGCACACCCGCGATCGTGTACAGGGAATGTGCTGCCTTGTCAACTGTCTCCTTGTCAACGATCCTTACTTCATGCACAGCCTTGACGTATTCATCGGGGTCTATGTTGAGTTCCTCTGCTATCTTTCGGACTTCCGAGAGGACAGGCGGTTTTGTGAGCACTTGTCCGCCGATGAAGCTTCCGATCATCTGACCGTTTGCCATTATAGGCGCGGCGAAATCCACAAGTCCCGCATGGCAATAGTAAGAACACGGCCCGCCGTTTTCCATGGTGAGCTCAGCGCCGTGCTTATCGCACTCAAAGCATCTCATACAGCCGAAAAGGGAACGGCGGGTATGCTTCATACAGAAGTCCGTGAAATTCGAGCCCTGTGTTACCGCAACCCCGTTTTTATCCGCTGTAAGCGCCGCCATTCCCGTCATATCGGAGAACGAGTCCTGTATCTGCTGAAGCATATTCACATCGATAAGATCGGTGAGGCGGAGTTCTTCCATTTCTTCTACATTGCTGTTGTCTGCCATCTTGTCTTCTCCTTTATGCGAGGTTTGCGATAGTTGCAAGAAGCATTTCCATATTGATCGGCTTCAAGAGATATCCGCGCGGTTTAAGTGCCATTATCTCCTCCACCTTTTCTCTTTCCGAGACTCCGGTAAGGAAGCAGACCGGGATCCTTGCGAACTTTTCGTTATCTTTCATCATTCTGAAAATTGCTGCACCGGTCATTATCGGCATCTCATAGTCGAGTATAACAAGATCGACTTCGTTCATTGAAAGGAACCTCTCCACCATAACGCCGTTGAGCATTGCGGTAACATCATATTTGTCCTCAAGCGCAGCCTTTATCATCTTTAGTATTGTGCGGTCATCATCGACAACGAGGATCTTCTTGCGTGTATTATCGCTGATCTGCTGGGTACGTCCCCTTTCGAGAAATGCGGTGACGCTGAGGGCGATATTATCCGAGGAGATAGGTCTGCGGATAATAAGATCTGCTGACTGCGGATAGTTTTCCTCAAAATCGGCGCAGTCCTCGTTCTTGCCGACGATGATTATGGGCGCGCCGTTGTAGTTTGGATTGGCTTTAAGGCGGGGAAGCTGTGTTATGGATTCGCTGTATGCGGACTCCATAAAGATAAGGTAAACATCGGGCTTGACGGCTTCAAAGTGATTAAGCTCGTCCTCCCAGATATCTGTCGTGGTGTATGACGTAAAATATTTCTTCGTGTATGTAAAAAAGTCCTTTACAACACTCGGAGAGTTACCCTGATTGACAAGCACCTTATACTTCATTACAAATGCCCCCTCGTCATATAACAATTTTAGACAAATGCACAATGCACAATTCACA
>DEWH01000005.1:123765-124046 GCA_002363155.1 Ruminococcaceae bacterium UBA3215
ATATCTGAATCGTGACGAAATCACTCGGTTTTGTTTACGGATAGTTACCAATTTAGTATTATACCTGTGACCGTACTTTTAATTATAGCATATTATTCAATAAAACGGCTGGTATTTTTCAACTTTTGTTTAATAATACCATAAAATTCAGCAATTTGAACAATCTAAATAACTACATGAAAAAAGACTGCCGAAAACTTACGCTTTCAGCAGCCTTTCTATTTGTGATGTGAGTAACAAATTTCCGTGGTACGGGATTTGTTTAGGGTGTCCAGCCCCCT
>DEWH01000030.1 GCA_002363155.1 Ruminococcaceae bacterium UBA3215
GGACGGTGGATTATTGAGCGGATACATTGAAAATGTACAGCTGCGCCTACATCATGGACACGCAGCTGAAATCGAACCCGTACATAGTCGAGCATCTGCTCTACCCAGGACTGTACATTCTTGCAGGTGCTCCGAAGATCGGCAAGTCATGGCTGGCGCTCGAACTGTGCTTGTCGGTGGCAGAGGGCGAGCCGTTCCTCAAACACGAAACACATCGCGGACAGGTGCTCTACCTCGCACTCGAAGATAGTCTGCTCCGCTTGCAGAATCGTTTGTATGAGTTCACAGAAGAACCCGCCGAGGGATTGCAGTTCTCGACGCTCGCGAGTACTATCGGGAGTGGATTGGAGCAGCAGCTTGAAGATGCAAAGAAAAAGCTCCCAGACCTGCGGCTGATCGTCATTGATACCTTGCAGAAAGTCCGACGGACTGTCGATGTGAAGTACGGCAGCGACAACTCTGAACTCGGAGCGCTGAAATCTGTCGCGGACAAGCTCGGCATTGCTATCCTGCTGATCCACCATACCCGAAAGGAACATGACAGCGATCCGTTCAACATGATCTCCGGTACAACAGGACTGAACGGTTGTGCTGACGGGAGTTTTGTTCTCACTCGTGAGAAGCGCAGTGAGAATGCCGGAACACTTTACTGCACAGGACGTGACATCGAGAGCACGGAGCTGTCGGTTGAGTTCAAAAACAATCGGTGGACGCTGAAAAGTGATGTTGCTCCTCACAGACGAGATACTTTTTCTTTTGCAGTTCATGATTTCATGACCGAGCAGTGTGTGTTCCGTGGTACAGCGACGCATCTGTGCCAACTGCTCAATGACAGGTTCCGAAAAGAGTACAAGCCAAGCTGGGTGACAAGAGATCTGATACAGCACACCGATAAGCTGTTGCGGTACGGAGTATCGTTCCGGCTCGTCCGGGTGCATGGCTACCGTGAGATCGAGTTAAAATACGACAGTCAGGGTGACAGCATGAACGGTGCTCTGCTCCTCGTGGAAATCGTGGACGATGCTGTCACCAAAAGTCCCGAAAACCTTTTAACAGAGCCAATCGCACTGGGTGACAGCATTTTTCAGGGTGACGGCATGAGGCTCTCAGGGTGACAGCATGGGTGACAGCAAATTCGAGCCATTTCCGCCGATTTGCAGGGCGGGTAGAGTAACGATACCACCGAGGGGCATTCGCGCAAATTTGAGCCGTTTCTGCGCCCGTGTGGGCAAGTAATGCTCGGAGCAGGAAAAGCAAGCCTGTGAAAAGACAAGGTTTCGGATTTGCAGGGCTTCGGCATTATGCACAGGGCGTTCAAAAAACAGGCAAATTCGGGGGTATGATTTTTATGCAGGAAAAAGGGCAGGCGTCAAAATGCCGCCCAGCCCGTCCACAGCGTCGGGCAAAGCCCGCCGCAATCGCACTTTTGTGCATATTGAAAAAGGGGTCAAAATGATGCAGTGACATAAAAACAGGGGTCAAATTGATGCATAAGAGCTAATAAACCCCATAGTTGAGCCATTCACGGTGGGGTCAAAACTCAAAACAAGTATGTAGGAAGGAGTAAACTACAAAACTATGAAAACCAAATCGAACAAAGAAATAGGTCTCAAGGATCCTCTTTTCATAGGGGATCCCGAGGTCGGCTCAGCAGAGTTCCACGACATAAAACTGGATGGAATTACCTACCGCGTATGGTCTGTGTTCGCCAACGAGGGAGAGCCTTCAGACAGGCTTGCGGACTTGATGCAGAGCAGTGTTGAGTCGGGAGAACAGATTGGTGAGATGTATGACTGGCAGCTCGTTGAGTTCGGAAAGATGTTCCTCGAAGCCAGGCAGATACTCAAAAACAGGGAGAATGGGCTGCCCGATGACTACGGATTTCCATTAGAAATTAAGGTTTATTAAAATTATTTTCATAAATGCTTGCAATTGCAAGCAAAATGTGATATAATGATAAAAAATATATGCGGAGGCGATAATATGGCAAACACAACAGCTGTTTACGCAAGAATAGATACTGATCTTAAAGAAAATGCGGAAAGTATTCTGTCCAAGCTCGGCATCACTCCAGCAAGTGCAATACAGATGCTTTACAGTCAAATAGTGCTTCGGAACGGTATGCCGTTTGAACTGAAACTGCCTTCTACTGCGCCGATAGCTATGGAAGGTCTGAGCAGAGAGCAGCTTGATATTGAACTGCAAAAGGGCGTAGATTCTCTGAAAAACGGTAAAGGACTGACCGCCGACGAGGTCGATGCACAGCTGCGCAGGGAGTTTGGCATATAATGGAAAAGTATACAGTTATCTACTCTCCGGAAGCTATGGACGACCTTCGCTCAATTTATTCTTATATCGCATTCAAACTCAAAGAGCCGGATATTGCAAAGAAACTTGTCGATAAAATACGGAACGACATACGAAAGCTCGACGAGCAGCCCGAACGCTACGCTCCTGTCGAATGGGAGCCATGGAAAAGCATGGGTATGAGAAAGCTGCAGATAGGCAATTATGTTGTGCTTTATCTGACCGATAACGGACAAAAGGAAGTCAGCATTACCCGTATATTCTACGGCGGCAGAAATATTGAAAAAATCATATCGGAACAATAAGATCGGCACTCTGCCTAAGACGGAGTGCTGATTTTATTTCGGCAAGATCCCGGATTTCGCTGGACTTCCGCCGGCAGTTGTGATATACTGTGCGGTGTAAAGTCTATGCAAGGTCCGGCTGGGAAAGGAGTAAAATAAAAAATAAACAGCCAAAGAAAACAGCACTGTCTCGAAGGTTTCTTTAATGCGCGCGTCGTGCGCGCTTTTGGAAACCTTCTTTACGACATCCTGTCGTATTGCAGATTATCCGTCGATGACGGCAGGCTCGGAGAGAGCGTCAGCATCGAGTCACAGAAGATACTGTTGGTGCAGTATTGCAAGGATCACGCAATAAAGAATTACGAAATATATGATGACGACGGTTTCAGCGGTACCAACTTTGACCGCCCCGGATTTACCCGTATGTACGATGATATTCAGAAAGGTCTGATCGATACGGTGATCGTGAAAGACCAGTCTAGGTTCGGACGCAGCTACATTGATGTCGGTATGTATGTAGAGCAGTTCAAGGACAGAGGTGTCAGGTTCATTGCAGTCGATGATTGCTATGATTCGTCACAGGGGGAATATGACATGATGTTCCCGATGCGCAATGTCATAAACGAATACTACCATTCATTGCCGAAATAACATTTATGAAAAAGGCGGCACAAACGCCGCTGTTAAGCCAAATGTCAAATCCCCCTGCAATAACAAGATTTGCACATTAGGAGGAAAAAGCAATGAAGTCTATACTGGAAAAACTCTATTACGGCGAGATCAGCCCCTGCTCACGCCCGACACCAACCACTGAACGCTATAAGGAAGCCAGCCTTGAGGTTGAACAGATCAAAAAAGAGATACTGGCAAAATATCCTGACAGCAATGAATTGATTGAGAGATTTGAAGATGCGAACCATATCACAGCAGCTTGCGAGGGCTTACAGGATTTTGAAAGAGGCTTTAGCCTCGGAACGTTGATAATGCTTGAAGTAATGACAACAGAATAGTAAAGTAGCCTAGGCGGTGTTCAGACTTGCAAAGGAAGTATGGAATGAGCAGACTGCGGAAACTACCGAAAAGGACAGGTATCAAAATATCATATTCTTCCCCATAGGCGAGCCTAATCCTTACGTTCAGTTCTTCACCGGTCAGAGCTATCTCGCGCCTCTGTCGGACAAGCAGGTGCCGGTGTATAATGTCACATTCGAGCCTGCGTGCCGCAACAACTGGCATATCCACCATTCCGACAATGTAGGCGGACAAATGCTGATATGTGTCGGCAGAAGAGGGTATTATCAGGAATGAGGCAAGGCCGCGGAAGAACTTGTACCCGGCACGGTCATCAACATTCCCGCGAATGTAAGGCACTGGCACGACGCGGCACCCGATTCATGGTTCAGCCACCTTGCGATTGAAGTGCAGGGTGAGAATGCTTCTGCCGAATGGTGCGAGCCGGTTTCTGACGAGGACTGCGGCAAGCTGAAATAACACGGCGCTCCCTCATCTGAACCGAAAAACAACCCCCGTACCTGCACTTCTGTGCAGATACGGGGGAACGTATTTCAGCAGTTCCAGAACATATACATCTCGAAGTAAGCGACAGCCGATACCGCGATCACATTTGCCGCCGCGTTCAGTATGTACCTGTACGGACGGGTCTTTTCCTTCCCGGAAGCGAGTGCCGCTATACCGCGCACCGCCGAGAATAAGCACACCGCGGCGCATTTCATCTGAAGCACGCCTATAACGGCTCCGGCGGCAAACGGCAGTCCGCCGTTCCCGGAATAATAAACAACATACGAACCGAGCCATGTGACCACAGAACCCACAAGCGCGATATTTCCCGCGGTCATTGATGCCGAGCCGGAGTAAGGCTCTTTCCTTCCGTGCTTCTTCAGCTTTCGTTTTATGCGGATAAAGTACAGCGCCGCGACAGCCAGCACTGCATACAGCGTCAGGAGCAGAAGCTCCATAATATATCCGTCGTCCCTGATCAGCTCCATTGAGCCGTAGCCGAGAGCCTTTGCGCCGTTCGGATATGTCTTGTCCGAAAGCATCTGCATTCCGTTTTCGTCACCGATAAGATACACTCCGTTCCCGATATCGTATGCAGGCTCATCAAGCGACAGAGCGGTGAGATACGGCATAAAACGGTACAGTCCCCGGTATGTCGAGCGCGACATCGTGTAATATCCGGTGAGCCTTGCACCAGCTGTGCCGCTTGCCGCAAATCTGTCCGGCGTCAGCTTGCCGAAAACAAGCTCCGGCGCAGCATACATAAACGCGTTCCCGTTCGGCTCGTTTATCATCACAGCAAGTCCTGTCTTTGATACCGGATCGAATATAAGGTTTGCCTGGCAAGAATTGGTAGCACCGCTGTGACCGTAGGTGCGGACACCGTACTCCTCCGCCCAGAAGCCGTGGCAGCTGTTCGGAATGTCGGAGCTTCCCCAGAAGGAAGTCCCTGTGAACAGCAGCTTCTGCGTTTCCGGATCGCGGAACAGCGGCGCTTCGTCGTTCACAAGTGCCTGTCCGTAGGTCATCATATCCGCGAGAGTTCCTGTGACCGCACCTGCGGGGTAGGGCATAATGTAATCCAGCCTGCTTCCGAGATCGGTCATTTTACCGGATATGGGGTCAGCGCGGTAGCATTTCAGCTTTCTGCGCTGTTCCTTTACCCATGGATTGTCGGAATGAGTCGGATTTACCGAGGTATGCGACATTCCAAGCGGTTCGAGGATATTCTCATGCACATAATCGCAGTAATCCTTTCCGCTTACGCACTCAACAACATATCCCGCCAGAGCCGCACCGTAATTCGAGTAAGCGGTCACTTCACCGGGACGGTGTATCTGCGCCGGCTCACATGCCTGTAACGCTTCTTTCAGCGGAAGCACCGCATTATCGTCCTTTGTTTCTATCGGGCGTACAGTCTCCTGCCAGCCGGCGTTGTGGTTCATCAGATTCATGAATGTTATCGGCTCGTCAAAGGAAAGGTGCTGAAAGAATCCCTCGGGCAGATACGTCCTGATATCAGCGTCAAGATCGAGCATGCCCTGTTCCCGGAGCTGCATTGCGCTAACCCAGACGAAAGTTTTTGAGATACTTCCCCATTCATATACACAGTTCTCATCGGCACCTATATCGTTCTCTATGTCGGTATTTCCGAAGTAACCGGTGTACAGCACATCTCCGCCTCTGAAAACACCGACTTCCGCGGACGCAAACGGGGTATTGCTGTCATTTCCCAGCTTTTCAAGAGCGTTACCGAGATCTCCGGCTGTTATCCCTGACGGGAGCACACAGCCTGCATCTTCGGCGCAGACCGGGACTGCAAATAAAGCCGACGCGCACAAAGCCGCAGTTATTTTTGCAATTATTCGTTTCATTGAAAGCCACCTCACATATCCTTGTCGTCGTATTCAAGGACGGTGCAGACGTAATTGTACATTGCCGAGAACCCGGCAAGCGCGGTCATCACGGCGCAGAACAGCAGCCCGTCCGCCGCGGTCACAAGCTGGATAATAAGCTGCAGCACCACCGCAGCCGCTGCGTCCAGCGGTATCATACCGGAAAAGAACAGCATGATGAAAATATACGCAAAGAGAAAAACCAGTATTGCTATTGCGGTCTTCGGCTTTATTTTTTTGCCCGCAGCGGTATCCATATTGCTGTTGCTGAACCAGCTTTTCAGCGAAGCACCGGTAATTACTGCTCCTGCCGCAAAAATGATGAAGAACAGTGTATCGTATATTTTATCAATGCTTATACCGAAGTTCTGAATAAACGCGTCCCAGAATCCGGCATTCTTATAAACGCCTGCGGCAAATGAGATCTTCATTATTGCGAACATAACTGCGCTTACCGCGGCGTATGAAGCAATTGCGAAGATGAACCGCGCAGTCACAAGCTGTTTCCGTGATATCGGAAGCAGGGAATACAGCTTCTCACAGTTATTCTTGCCCTGCACCTGAAACATCATCGGCACAAAGCCTGCGGCGGCAATTAACATACACAGATATATCCCCATAGGGTCAATAAACAGTCCGACTGCGGCACCGAATACGAGCATGAGGATAATAAGCGGGCGCATACTGTTTTTGGCACCGTTCATCATAATGATGTCAGCGCGGATAATATCAATATAAGTCTGCATGATCTCACCCCTTAAAGCTCCCGCTTCGCAAGCTTCGCCGCGGTTATCTCACCGAACAGCACGCATATTCCCAGAACTGCGAGGGCTGTGACGGTAAGCCCTGCCCACAGCGGCATATCCGGCAGCTTTATCTCCGGATAGCCGAGCTGTCCGAGGATAAACACGCCGCCCATTACCAGAACGACTATCGAAGCCAGCAGTATAATAAATATCTTCATCTCGTTCTCTCTGCCGTGTATCTGTCCCATCATTTCCATGAATGCGAATACAAGGCAGGAAAACACCCCAAATCCGACGAGGACGGGTACAAGCTTCGTGAATTCTTCCATGCTGTATGATTCCGAAAGTTTCTTTATCGTATCATTGTCCTTCGGCAGAAAACGGTTTAAATTGAGCAGCGCGGCTGCAAATGCGATCACAAGTGATGCCGCAGTGCTTATGGCGTGTGTCACAAATATGTAGAGAAACCGAGCACGGGTGATGTTTTTCCTTCCGACGGGAAGAGTGCCGTATAGTCTTCCGAGATCATCCTTTTTCGCGGACTGTAAGGGAACTATGAGTGCTCCGGCAGCACCTGTTGCCGCGAGTGAGAAACCCGGGAAGAGAAACAGTACGGCTGCGGCGATCGTAACGACTATCACGACCGCAGCAAAAGCATTCGGCGCCGTTTTATCTGCGGCGCTCTGCGCACTGATAAAGTCGAACTGCATCATTTTAAGAATGTCTTTCATTCTTATCCTCCTTTGCGATATACACAAGTATCTCGTCAATGCTTGCTTTCTCGTATTCGAGCGAAGACGGTATGCCGGCAAGATCATCGGTCGGGATAAGCGCTTCAAAGCCGTTTCGGTAAGCGTGGAAACCTATGCACTTTTTGCGGAGCGCGTCCGTGATATCGTCATTTCCGCCTTTAAGCACCGCATACTTCTCCGAAAGCTCGTCCTTTTCGCCGGTGAACCATACCTTTCCGTTGTGCAGCACGGTAACATAGTCCGCGATCCGCTCCACATCGGCAGTGATGTGTGTTGAGAAGAGAACTCCGCAGTTTTCGTCGGTGATATAATCCGACAGGATATCGAGCAGTTCGTCGCGCGCCACCGGATCAAGTCCGCTGGTAGGCTCGTCGAGTATCATAAGCTCCGGTTTGTGGGAAAGAGCACAGGCGATCATGAACTTCATCTTCATGCCCTTCGAGAAGTCGCCGATGCGCTTGTTGTCCGGCAGCCCGAATTCCTTTACCATACGGAAGAAATCTTCGCTGCTCCAGTTCTTGTAAAACGGCTTGAGCTGTCTGTCGATAAGCTTTGCGTTAAGGTTCTCCGCCAGGTAAAGGCTGTCGAATACTACGCCGAGGCGTTCCTTTATAGCTATGGTATCGGTCACGCTGTCAAGCCCGAAAACGCTGATCTTACCGCTGTCGATCTTCGCCATATTGAGAATGGAGCGGATAGTGGTTGTCTTGCCGGAGCCGTTCTGACCGACAAACCCCATTATGTAGCCTTTCGGAAGTGCGAAAGATACATCTTTCAGCGCGAAATCCCCATACGACTTGTTAAGTTCCTTAATTTCAAGAATATTCTCCATAATTATTCCTGCTCCCCTTTCATAAACTTTTTCAGTGCTTCGATGATCTCCTCGTCGGACAGTCCCGCGTTGCGTCCATTGGTGACCGCCTTTTCAAGACCTTCTTCCATTTCGTAGAGCATACGCTCCCGCATAAGCTCATTGTTCCTCGGCGCAACGAAATAGCCTTTGCCGGCAACGGAGATGATAAATCCCTCCTCGGCAAGATCGTTGTAGGCGCGGGTGGTGGTGATGACGCTTATCCTGAGATCTTTTGCAAGCTGGCGGACAGACGGGAGCTGCTCGTCTTCCGGTACCGCGCCTTCGAGTATCTGCGCCTTTATCTGCTGCTCTATCTGTTCATAGATCGGCAGTTCGGATTTGTTTTTTATAATGATCTTCATGATAACTCCTGTAATACTGTATATATCGAACTATATACAGTATATCAACAGTTTTATCATTTGTCAATAGGTTTTTGAAAAAAATCCCCGATATGTTTTCGGCATATCATCATTTATATGAGATGTCAATACAATACAATATCAGAGCTGAAAAAAACGGACAGCCGTGCAAGCTGTCCGTTGATTTTATTGGAATAATGATGTTCTGTCCCGGTTTAAAATGTGAGCTGTTTTATATCCCCTTACGCCGAATATCCTATCTTATCTCCGACCTGTGCTGCCTCGGCGGGAACTTTGTTCCAGTCAACATACTTCATATTGCGGAACAACTCGTCAATGGACTTTGCGCTTGTCCCAATCCGAAGAACCATAGTAGGCTCGATCTTTTCGAGATTTTTCGTTTTTATGGTCTCACTTAAAGGCGGACGCTTCTTCTTTTCATCAATGACCTTCTGCATTTTAGCCTTGTATTCTTCAACAGTCTGGCGCGGACGCTCGGTCTTTCCGGCTTCTTTCTTGTCCTCGGCACGCTTTTCTTCAAGCTGTTTCTGCATCTGTTCGTTCCGGTCAGCGGTAGATCTTTCCAGCTCCGCGAACGTCGAAGTAATGCCCTTATCGTCGAACGACACGCTCACGCTGTTCAGTGCCGCACCGTTTCCATCCTTGCCGAACATTCTCTCATAGCCGAACTCCTCGCAGATACGCATAGACATATTCACGGCTGTATAAATGCGTTTTATTTCAAATAAGTGATTTAGGTTATTGCTTATAAAATATCACTTCTTCATTTCCTTAACATAATCATCGTACTCTACGTCCCCGTCGAGCGCCTTAGTCCGCATCTCAATAGCATAATCCGCCCACCTCTGAAACTCCGCCTGCGTCATCTTCTTTTTGAGATAACGAGCATAGTGCGCCTTGTATGCCTTGTGATATACGCTCCATATCGGGTCAGTCTTTAACTTGTCATTAAACTTTTTCCGGTGTCCGAGGTCTCGGCAGGTTTTATCGGGCTGCCCCTTGATCGGGCGCTTGCAGTAGTTTGAGTAAAAGCCGCGCTCCAGCACGAAGTACCGTCCACAGTAATCGCACTTGCGGGGCAGGTAGCGGTTCTGCAAACCTTTGAACAATTCTATGTACAGGAAACCTCCGATCGTCGAGAAGTGATAATTCTCGCACAGGACGGAGGTTTTCTTGCGCTTGAGGACTTTGTATGAAAGTGTCATCGTCCCCGACGGGATAAGCTTGTCATAGTTGTTCAACTTTTTGTTAGCTTCGCTATTGAACTCGTCGAGCATTTCCGCGATTTCTTCATTGGTCAGGAATTCCTCACGGCTGTGTATCTTTTCAAGAAACGGCTCATATACCCGCTTCACGCGCAGCAAGTCCTCGAAAAGTGTGATGTAGTGATAAATGAAGTCCTTGAGTTCGGTGTTGAGCTTCAGCACCTCGTCTATCATATCGGGATCATCCATTTCATCAAGCGGATCCCCCGGGCTGAATGAAGTCAGCATACGGTCATGCTCATACATCGGCTCATGATAGACCGTTCCACGATCATCGTCTTCATTGTAATCATCGTAGCTGTCGAATTTGTCGTAGTCGAACCATTCGTGCTCGATTTCGTTATCGTCGATCTCGAAAAGTACAGAATGTCGGTTGATAATATCATAGAGTCCACTGTCACGGAGTGGGAAGCTGTTGTACGGCGGTAGAGCGTGAATATATTCCTCGGCGCGATCGAAGAAGGAGACAGCTTCCGTAAAAATGTATTCGCAATCAGCCATTTGCGTGCGCGTTTCCGGGTAGTGCAGCAGGCGGAGGTACTCCTTGCAGAAGCCTAACTTGTCCTTCACGCCCTTGAAGCTTTTTTGCAGATATTTTTCAAGTATCGACCCCAAAGTGTACTCTTTTGTACCGTTGATGTAAAATTTTTCGTCATAGTAAAACGCATCAAACTCAGTCATAATGCGGTTTCTCCTTGTCCCTCAAAAAAATATTTTCAAAAAATTATTAAAAATAGAAGTCAACTAAGAAAAAAGTAGAAAGTATCAAAAAATAGAAGTCAACTCATCTTTTTATAGACATATAATACCAAATCTATTGACTTTTGTAAACCGTTCAAATAGCAACATATTTGTTTAATGCTGATTCAAGATGTGTACAGTGATCTGTTGTCTTTTAATGCATCGTCAAGATACTTGTAGTAAATGTGGATCTCGCGAGTTTTTCCTCTGGCGTATGCATCTATCGTGATGTATTCTATGAGTTCCAGAATTATCTCACGAGTAAGTACTTCAAGCTCACTGTATTTTTTTATCCTTTCGATAAACTCATCAACATTTTGTTCTGTCTTTTTTCGTGCTGCTATTTTTTCTTCAAGGGCTGACATTTCTGTTTCAAGGTTGTTCTGCTCTTCTTCATATTTTTTCAGAAGTTTGACGCACATATTCTCAGGAATTTTTCCGTTGACTTTATCCTCATAGACTGACTGAATCAGATTATCAAGTTCGGCAATTCGGCGCTGGTAGTCACGCATTTTTTTATTGTCTGAAGATATAAGTTTTGAAGATGTTTTATCCTTGTGATTAAGGAATATGTTGCGAGCCCGATTTTCATCAGCAACAGTTAAAGCAGCCTTTTCCCTTATGTCTGATAATACAATATATGCAATATCATCTTCGGACAGATAATGACTTGTGCAAGCACGTTTCCCGAACATTCTATAGGATACACAGTTGTAATAAAACCCTTTGTCAACATCGCCGTTTACATGAGTATAGCTCTTTATAGCGCCACATAATTTGTGACCACAATCTGAACAATACAGTATTCCGGAAAAGGTGCGTGTCTCGCCTTCTTTTGTACGTTTACCGCGGCTGCTCGACGCATCGACTTCTCTGCACTTATCCCATAACTCCTGCGAGATTATAGGCTGATGATTTCCTACAAGAACAACCCACTCGGAAGGCTCTCTGTAAACGACTTTGTGATTTTTATAAGAAACATTCGTTGAGCGCTGCTGCGCAAGATTTCCTATATATATCGGATTGGACAGAATATTTCTGACCGCCGTGCATCCCCACAGATGTCTTGTAAACAAAGGATTCGCTTTTCCGATTTTCCCGAACTTATAATCTGAAGGGCAAGTAATATGATCCTCATTGAGAATGTCGGCAATATGCCGGATAGTCATTCCCTGTGAGCGCAACGTGAAAATACGTCTTACAACTTCGGCAGCTTCCGGATCTATGACCGGAGTATGCTTTTCATCATCTCCCTTGTCATAACCGTAAGCTGCAAATGTCGTTTTATACTTTCCTGCCTTTGCGTTAGCCTGCATAACAGCGCGTATTTTCTTTGAGGTCGAGGCGCTGTGCCATTCATTAAACAGGTTGACAATAGGCATCATATCTAAGGCTGAGCTGTCTTTGTTTGCAGTATCAACATTATCATTAAGCGCAATGAAGCGAATGTTGTATGCTGGGAAAATATAATCCACATACTGACCGACCTCAATGTAGTTTCTGCCGAAACGGGACAGATCCTTAACAATTATGAGATTGATATTACCAGCTTTTGCATCATCGAGAAGCCTTTGTACCCCGGGACGATTAAAATCGGTTCCGCTAAAACCGTCGTCGATATAGATGTCGAATAAATTCCAGCCCTGTTCCGCAACGTACTTTGTAAGTATCATCTTCTGGTTTTCAATCGAGAGGGATTCACCTGCACGTTCATCTTCCTGCGAAAGTCTTACATAAATTCCTGCGTTGTATATTGTCTGCTTTGGCATTTTTAACTCCTTTCTGCTCCAAAGCAGCCATATTCGTTGTGAATCATTATATCACATTTTATCGAATATGGCAATACTCCGGAGCATAAAAATTATGCTGTTATTTTTTCCTTGTCGGTATCGTTTTTGTCATCTAACTCTATATTGCAGAATCCTACACTCTCAACTCCGAAAGTCTCGGACAATGCTGAATTAAGTACGTTGTCGAACAATAACTTGTGTGCGTCCTTGTCACCGACAAAATGACTGTGTACGATATACTTCTTACCTTTGATCTCGTATTCTCTTGTCCGTGTCGGGCAGTCCTTATGCTGATCGGCAAATTTAAAAATGTCTAATCTCTTCAATAAAAACTCCTCTCTGTGCAGACCGATATTTCAGGTCTGATATTTCCGTCAACATTTCATTGTATTCTATTTTCTGTAATCCCATATTTTCTGTGACCGGTTATAACCAAGCTATGGTGGAACACCCCCGTATATGAAGATCATAAACATCACCCCCATTCATCAATGCTTGAGACCACGGGAAGTAGTCTTTGTTCTCGGCGTTTGTGTCGGCTCGTCCGGTTTGGGTTCAGACTTCTCAGGTACGGATTCCTGCTGCTCCTGTTTTTGCGATATATCCTGCACTGGTGGTTTAGGTGCAGGGCTGTCATTCTTGGGTACAGACCTCTCTTGTGCAGAAGCCCGGCGCTGGGCTTCAAGCTCCTTTTCTGACTTCATCAATTTGCTGATATAGTCACCCTGCGAGATGTCATTGTAGGTATCAGAAATCTCCTTGAACGCACTAAGCAGATTTGTATTAGTCTGCAACTTTTCTTTGAGTTCCGCGATATGCTCGTCATACTCCTGCTTCTGCAATTCGAGCTGCCGAGCATCTTCAGGAGATTTGATACCATGCCGGGACAGCGACTGCTTGGCAAGCTGAAGCTTCATCTTCTCAGCTAAGGATTTGTTCGGCTTATCATTGAGAGTGCGGAAGTTCTCATACTGAATAAGCAGATCATTGAGCTTGCATTGATCCTGCGTGATAGCGTTAATTTGCTTGACTGCGGAATCATAAGCTGACTGTGCTTCTTCCATTTTTGCTTCAAGCTCGCCTATGGAGTGAATGTTCAGCCTGTTGATAAGCGCCAATTGAGCACCGAGCTGAAATACATCGCGGTCATTATTCGGCAGGTATGGCAATTCTTCATCGTGTTTTGCTTCGCGCTTTTTTCCTTCGACTATACGTTTGGCAAGTTGTGCGATAATACCCGCAAAGCAGATAGTCAACACCTGTCCCTTGTTATATGCGTCCTCGCGTGAAGCGTTGCCGAGATCGTCTTTCCAAATTATGCGTGTACCGATATTGGTGATCGTGTAATCATCGCCAAGAGTTTTGAAGCATACAAAGCGCTGCTGTCCCGGTGCTTTGATTGCAGGACGCTCGCCGTATCGAATGGTGTAACCACGCTTTTCGAGAGTAGCTGCAAGCTCGTCGAAATTCTTTGATGTCAGCACCAGCGTGTCGATCTCGCGGCGTATCTTTTCTTTCCACGACGTACCCTGCTTGTGGTGCAGCCATTCGCCGTAAGACATACCGCGCTTGCGATTTGTTTCGATGTATGGTACTCCAAATGCAAGGCACACCCTGTCCGAATGTTCCCGTATCTTCCGGCGGGTCGCATAATTGTCGTTGTACTTGTGTCCGTCGATTCCGTAGGTGTTGATAAGAATGTGATTGTGATAGTGAGCCTTGTCGATGTGGGTTGCTATTACAACCTGCACGTTGTCCCCGAACGCTTTTCGGATAAAAGCACAGCCCATGCGGTGAACAAGTTCCGGCGTAAGGTTCGGGTCGGGCTTGAAAGACTGGATATAGTGGATAGCCTTGACGCGGCGCTTCCCGACAGCTGGCAGGGGCTCGTTAAATTTGTGGTGAGTGTAGTTCTCGTAAATGTACTTCATGTTCAGATATGCGTCCTCCGCATTCGTGAAGCAGTTCAGGGAATTGCACAAAAACAAGCCCTCGGTCTTGTCGGGGTCAAGTATGTACCTCAATGTGGCTCTGACATTATCGTGTATCGCAATTGACTTTACTATCGGCATTTTCAACTCTCCTCTGCATTATCATTTTTGTTTAGTCAATAGGTTTATATGTTGGTTTTATGTGCCGCGGTTAGCGGCGCATTACAGGTTAAGCGTAAGCGTTAGCCTGTGGGGTAAGGCAGTTTTGATAAGCAAAACTGCCGCGGATTTTTTGAGGGGGCAAGCCCCAAAATCCGGAAAGTGTACGTACACTTTCTCTGCTTGCGTAAGGCAGTTTTATAAGCCGGTGTACGGATACCGGCTGTTTCGTGCTTTTTGCCCCTGCGGGCTTTTCATGTCATTGGATCCACCTCCGTGTTCTGAAAAATAGTCCCTCCATATATACCTACAAAAAACGGCAAAAACGGGACACCTTTTACGTCGAATTTTGAAATTTCTCTGTTATCACCAAATAAATGTTGGTCTGACTTGTGCATTTTGCAGATGCGGCAAAAGGTTCTCGGTGCAGATGATCTGCGTTATAAAAAGTATCTCTCAATAATAAGGATAAATTTCCGCGAAATATTAAGGGTAACAGGTAAAGGATTTTATGGATTTCAGAAAGTTCGTGCAGTATGTCGGGTTAAGTGTTTCTGTTAAGAGCGCGCTTGTGCATTTTTACTCATACTTCCGATATTTCTGTGATAAAGGAATGCAATCAGAAAACACCTCTCATAAATAAGGACATTTTTTCGCCGAATGTAAAGGGTAAATGGCAAGGCATTCTGAGATTTTTAAAATGTTCGTGAAAAATGTCAGGTTAAGCGTTTCTGTTAAGAATGCGCTTGTTCATTTTTCCCCTACCCAGCACTTATGAGGTTAAGTTAATGTCACCCGAAAAACACCTCTCATAACAGGGAAAATAAATTGCGATTTTTAAAGGCAGTTAGCATAGGCTTTTTGCAAGTTTTTTGAAATTTCGTACAAGGTGTTGAGTAAAGGATTTTTGCAAGCCGTTCCTTTGTGCATTTTTCCCCTATCCTGTAGTTCTCACAAATCAGAAATCGACCTCCCGATAAAAGATCTCTCATTATAATGGAGATTAAAAACGCATTTTTGCGGTAGGTTCACACAATTTTCATTTTAAATCAGCGTTATCGACAATGCGGGGAGCAAGCATTTGTGCAGATGTAACATGAAATATCTCGCAACCGGTGTCAGCGCTTTCGTTGCGAGACATTCAATCTGCTGAAATGCGCGTCCCTTCATAATGGGGGACAAAAATCTATCAAATTATCGGGTGTTTCACAAAATTTTCATCTTAAATCTCCATTATGACCAAAGAGGATCAAGGCTTTTTTGCCTGTAAAGATTGGTGATCGCTTACCCCAGTCACGGAGTTTTTTCTGCGGTGTTCGTGCTTCCTAAATATTACTATCCTCATAAAGAGGGAAAAAAAACTGCGTTTTTTGCGGTAGTTTCACACAATTTTCATTTTAATTCTCCGATTTTACTAACTGGGGTTGTCGTAACTTGTGTATAAGTGACATCAGATTAAGCATCATTCGAGTGGTAACTGATATGCCAGAGGTAGTCAAAGATATATTTAACAGACTAATGAGATTTTGTGCTTGCAAAGGACGAACATAAAAAACGACTGCCCTCATATATAAGAATTAAAACTCTTAAATATGGAGGGCAGTTTCAAGCTATTCTGAACAAAATCTGCGATTTGTAAAAGTGGGGATTTGACTTTTCATGCAAAATACCTCAGTGTAAAAGCTTTTATATGAAACGAAACGTATATGATTGCTGTCACTCAGCCCTCGACCATGCCGCCCATATTCTTCTTATACCTAACAGTTCTGAAAAATAAATGCAAGGCTTACACACGACATATACTATTTTGATATACCTCTTATAAAATATATTTAATTGATTTTTCGTAAATTTGTGATAAAATAATATTTGAACAAATATTATTATTTGTATCTTATTACTTATATTTCGGAGGCGGCTGTTATGGCACGTTTTACATTACCCCGCGACATTTATCACGGAAAGGGGTCGCTTGACGCCCTCAAGTCATTCAAAGGCAAGAAAGCAATGATATGTGTGGGCGGAGGTTCGATGAAAAAATTCGGATTTCTCGACAAAGCCGAAAATTATCTGAAAGAAGCCGGAATGGAGGTAGAGATATTTGACGGTATCGAGCCTGATCCTTCTGTAGAAACCGTTATGCGCGGTGCTGACGCTATGCTTAAATTCCAGCCAGACTGGATAGTTGCCATTGGCGGCGGTTCACCTATTGATGCAGCAAAGGCTATGTGGATAAAGTACGAATATCCGGAATGTACATTCGAGGATATGTGCAAGGTATTCGGTATTCCCGAACTTCGTAAAAAGGCTCATTTCTGTGCAGTATCGTCAACATCCGGAACCGCAACAGAAGTTACTGCGTTCTCGATCATAACCGATTACAGCAAGGGCATAAAGTACCCGATAGCTGATTTCGAGATAACCCCCGATGTAGCGATCGTTGACCCTGAGCTGGCAGAAACAATGCCGCAGAAGCTTGTTGCACATACAGGTATGGACGCAATAACTCATGCGGTGGAAGCGTATGTTTCTACCGCGCACTGTGATTTCACAGACCCGCTTGCTATCCATGCTGTAGAGATGATAATGAACGATCTTGTACCGTCGTATAACGGAGATATGAAGGCAAGAGACAGTATGCATAACGCGCAGTGTCTTGCAGGTATGGCTTTCTCCAACGCTCTCCTCGGCATTGTACATTCTATGGCACATAAGACCGGCGCAGCTTTCGCAGATCATGGAGCACATATTATACATGGTGCCGCGAACGCCATGTATCTGCCGAAGGTAGTTGCATTCAACGCCAAAAATCCCGAAGCTCTCAAGCGTTACGGTGTTCTCGTTGATTATATGGGAATCGTTGATAAGCAGGCTGACGATGCGACAAAGGTCAACGCACTTATCGGTTATCTGCGCAAGATGAACGACGATCTGAAAATACCTCACTGCATCAAGAATTACGGTGCGGACAGCTATCCCACAGAAACCGGATTTGTTCCCGAGAACGTATTCCTTGACAGACTGCATGATATAGCTGTAAATGCTATCGGAGATGCCTGCACAGGCTCCAATCCGCGTCAGCCTTCCGTAGAGGAAATGGAGAAGCTGCTCAAGTGCTGCTATTACGATACAGAAGTAGATTTTTAAAAGAAACACCGATCACATCAAGGCGGCTTGAATGTTCCGAGCCGCCTTTTCTTTAAAAAGAAAGGTCTTATATGGAAATAAGAGATGCAAAAGGACTGACAGAACGCGAGTTCCTCGAAGCTTATGCGAAAAAAGACTATCCGCGTCCATACCTGACTGCCGATATTATTCTGTTTTCAGAAAATAAAAGTCATGTTCTTCTTGTAAAAAGGAAAGGTCATCCATACATCGGAAAATGGGCTTTGCCGGGCGGTTTTGCAAGGTCTGATGAAAAAGTATCGGAGACTGCTTCAAGAGAACTGTACGAAGAAACAGGTATAGATGATGCCGCAGACATGGGACTGGAGGCTGTCGGACTGTTCTCAAAGCCCGGCAGAGATCCGCGAGGGTGGGTGGTTTCCGAAGCATATATGGCAATGACTATGAAAGAACGTGTCGTTCTGAAAGCAGGAGACGATGCCGCAGAAGCAAGATGGTTCCGCATCGTTTATGAAAACGACAATGACTACGCGCCTCTCAGCCTTGTGAACGGTGATATCAGCCTTCATGTAAACTACGGCAGTTCAGATCTGGCGTTCGATCACGGAGAGATATTGATCGAAGCGTTAAAAAGATTTATATACAGATCTAAGGAATAACAAGAATATTTTCTGAACAGCGCTGCTTGATATCGGGCAGCGCTGTTTCTACACTATAACATTTTCATATATCTCATATCCGAAATAAGTATTTGACGATGTCAATTTTTTCATTTATAATTGATAATTATAAATGAATTCTACTGAACAAAAAGGAGGAAAATTATGAGCTCTGTTCTAAACGAAAATTTTGATTATGGTCAGCTCGACAAGATAATTGAGCAGCATGAGCCTACTGCAGTCATCGCTATCCTGCAGGACATTCAGGAAATATACCGCTACCTTCCGCCGGAAATATTTCCATATCTCGCGGAAAAGCTGCATACAAGCGAATCAAGGATATACAGCATTGCTACGTTCTATGAGAATTTTTCGCTTGACCCGAAAGGCAAATATGTCATAAAGGTCTGTGACGGTACAGCCTGTCATGTCAGAAAATCAGTACCTATACTCAATTACCTCAGGGAGGAACTGGGACTTGATGAAAAGAAAAAAACTACCGATGACCTTTCGTTCACTGTAGAGACAGTTTCATGTCTCGGAGCCTGCGGACTTGCACCGGTAATGACAGTAAACGATGAAGTACACAGCGGAATGACACCAGAGAGCGCAGCTGCGCTTCTCGGCAGTCTGAAGGAGGCTTTATGATGCAGCTCAGAAGCAGAGATGCTCTTGATGAATATATCAGGCTATATAGCAAAGAAGTCGATGCACAGAAAAAGAAGGTACTCATCTGTGCAGGTACAGGCTGCGTTGCCGGCGGCTCCCTCGGGATATATGACAGGATAATTTCACTCGTAAAGGAAAAGGGCGTTGATTGTGTTGTCGAGCTTGCGGATGAGAAGAACGGTTCGCAGCTGCATGAAGCCTCGATAGGTGTAAAGCGCAGCGGCTGTCACGGTTTCTGTGAAATGGGACCTCTTGTCCGCATAGAACCCGGCGGATTTCTTTACACCAAAGTAAAGCTTGAGGACTGCGAGGAAATTGTCGAAAAGACTGTTCTCGGCGATGAATTTATTGACCGTCTTGCATATAAGCAGAACGGGGTGATATACAAGCAGCAGGAAGAGATCCCGTTTTATAAGATGCAGCAGCGTGTGGTGTTGGAGCACTGTGGACATATAGACGCCACCTCGATAAAGGAGTATCTTGCAATTGGCGGATACCGCGCAGTCGAAAAAGCTCTGTTTGACATGAAGCCACAGGAAATACTTGACGAAATGGTAGAATCCAATCTTCGCGGACGCGGCGGCGGCGGATTTCCTCTCGGAAAAAAATGGGTTCAGGTGGCACGTCAGAGCGAACCTGTCAAATATGTTGTCTGTAACGGCGACGAGGGTGACCCGGGAGCGTTCATGGATCGTTCCATAATGGAGGGCGACCCGCATCGTCTGCTTGAAGGAATGATCATCGGCGGTATCGCCACAGGTGCGCATGATGGTTATATCTATGTCCGTGCGGAATATCCTCTTGCGGTATCGAGACTGAGAAATGCTATCAAAGAAGCGGAAGAAGCAGGTCTGTTGGGTGATAATATCCTCGGTACGGATTTCTGCTTCAAAATGCATATAAACCGGGGCGCGGGCGCGTTTGTATGCGGCGAGGGTTCGGCGCTTACGGCTTCTATCGAGGGTAAGCGCGGGATGCCGAGAGTAAAGCCGCCGCGTACTGTCGAGAAAGGATTGTTCGAGAAGCCTACTGTACTTAACAATGTCGAGACATTTGCAAATGTGCCGCAGATAATCCTTAAAGGCGCAAAATGGTATAAGTCAATAGGACCGGAAAACTCCCCCGGAACAAAGGCGTTCGCGCTGACCGGAAACATCAACAATACCGGACTTATCGAGGTCCCTATGGGAACAACGCTGCGTGAGATAATATTTGATGTCGGCGGCGGCATACGCGGCGGGAAACAGTTCAAGGCGGTACAGATAGGCGGACCTTCGGGCGGCTGTCTGGTGACTGATGATCTTGATATAAAGCTTGATTTTGATTCACTTAAAAAGGTTGGTGCAATGATAGGTTCTGGCGGACTTGTAGTAATGGACGAAAGCTCGTGTATGGTAGAAGTAGCGCGCTTCTTTATGAACTTCACCCAGAACGAATCTTGCGGAAAGTGCGTTCCCTGCCGTGAGGGTACAAAGCGAATGCTTGAAATACTCGAACGGATAGTTGCAGGAAACGGAAGAGACGGTGATATAGAGCTCTTGCTGGAGCTTGCGGACACGATAACCTCTACTGCACTTTGCGGACTCGGAAAGAGTGCGGCTTCGCCGGTCGTATCTACAATAAAGAATTTTCGCAGCGAATATGAAGCCCACATCAAGGACAAGAAATGTCCTGCCGGCAATTGCAAAAAGCTGGTCGTTTACAGCATCGATCCGGCATTATGCAAAGGCTGTTCGAGATGCGTAAAGGCTTGTCCCGTGGGAGCTATCTCCGGAGAAGTAAGGAATCCGTTCGTGATAGACTCGTCAAAGTGCATCAAATGCGGCGCGTGCTTTACATCGTGCCATTTCAAGGCTGTCAAGGAGGGCTGAAGGTGTTGATATGAACAATAATTTTATGATAATAGACGGCTCTCCCGTACCGATAGAGGGAGAGAAGAACCTGCTTGAACTCATACGCAAGGCAGGTATAGAAATGCCGACATTCTGTTACTACTCTGAGCTGTCAGTTTACGGTGCGTGCAGAATGTGTATGGTAGAAAATAAATGGGGCGGAATGGAAGCAGCTTGTTCGACCCCTCCGAAAGCAGGCATGGAGATAAAAACAAATACTCCCCGCCTGAGAAAATACCGCAAGATGATACTTGAATTGCTTCTTGCAAATCACTGCCGCGACTGCACGACCTGCGACAAAAACGGGAAATGCAAGCTTCAGGAGCTTGCAACGCGATTTGATGTTCACAGAGTAAGGTTCGACAACCCGAAAAGCGAACCCCTCATAGATGACAGCTCCCTTTCGATAACAAGAGACGCAAATAAATGTATTCTCTGCGGCGACTGTGTCAGAATGTGCAATGAGATACAGAATGTCGGAGCAATAGATTTTGCTTTCCGCGGAAGCAATATGAAGGTCGCGTGTGCGTTCAACAAGCCGATCGCGGAATCCAACTGCGTAGGCTGCGGTCAGTGCGCGGCAGTGTGTCCGACAGCGGCTATTGTTATCAAGGACGACGCGCATCTGCTCTGGCAGCAGCTTAACGATAATGATACGCTTGCAATAGCGCAGGTGGCTCCGGCTGTTCGTGTCGCAGTCGCAAAGGAATTCGGCTACAAGGGCGAGAATGTGATGGGCAAGATAACCGCCTGTCTGCATCGCATCGGATTTGATCTTGTATTTGATACAGCGACCGGCGCGGATATGACAGTTATGGAAGAAGCGAATGAGTTTCTTGAACGACTTGAAAATGGCGGACCGTTTCCGATGTTTACAAGCTGCTGTCCTGCATGGGTGAAGTATGCGGAGAACGAATATCCCGAGCTGCTGCCCAATATTTCTACTTGCCGCTCGCCTATGCAGATGTTCGCGCCTGTTATCCATGAGCAGTACAAAAATTGTGGAAAGAAAGTGCTCAGCGTAGCTGTTATGCCATGCACGGCGAAGAAATTCGAGGCTGCAAGGGACGAATTCAAGGACGAAAACGGGAAACCGTATGTTGACATTGTTATCACAACGCAAGAGCTTATAAAAATGATAAAGCAAGCCGGTATAGTATTTGAGGATATCGAGCCCGAAGCCATAGACCTTCCCTTCGGAACGATGACAGGCTCAGGAGTTATATTCGGAGTAACAGGCGGCGTAATGGAAGCTGTTATACGCCGTGTATCGGACGACAAGTCTATATCTGCGCTGCGTAATCTTGCATTTGAGGGAGTACGGGGATTTGGCGATATAAGAGAATTTGAACTGCCATTAAAGGACAGAACGCTGAAAGTTGCCGCGGTAAACGGTCTTGGAAATGTTGCAAAGATAGTTGAGCGTATAAAGTCCGGCGAGCATTTCGACCTAATAGAAGTCATGGCTTGTCCTAACGGCTGTATAGGCGGTGCAGGTCAACCGTTTGCGTCAACTCATGAGAAGCATAAACGCGGAGAAAATCTGTACAAAGCCGACAAGCTCTGCACACTGAAATTTTCTGAGGAAAACCCGCTGATGAAAGAGCTTTACAGCGGTATGTTAAAGGGCAGAGAGCATGAGCTGCTGCATGTGAACTATGTAAAGTGACAACCCCCAATAAACATATATATGCAAATCCCCGTCGGTCATCAGTGTTTGACCGGCGGGGATTTGTATTATGTATGAGAGTTTACATGGGAGGTATCACATATAATCGGCAACGTGTATCCAGGAGTGAAGCAGCTTCTGTTCCTCCTCATTGCCCTTAACACTCTGAGAAGCAGCCACTATCGGCATCCACGACTGAACATATTGTATAGCGGTATCACTCTTTTCACAGAATTTGTGCAGGTATTCCTTTGCCGTATCTTCATCGTGGTTAAGGCAGAACAGCAGATAAGTTCTTGCTGCATCAGCCGAAGCGTTACCCTGTGTGACGTGCGACCAATCGAGTATATAGTGCTCGCCGTTGTCCGCAATGACGACATTTGAAGGATTGAAGTCTCCGTGACATACCTTGTTGTGCGTCGGCATTCCTTCAAGTCTTGTGTGAAGGTCATATCTGGTGGTCGCGTCAAGCGAAGAACTGCTTATCTTCCTGTGCATTTTCTCTTTCAGCTTATTGAGCATCGGACAGGTCTTTGACAATATCTCAAGCTGGATATCAACGAGCTGTGAGATATATTCGCTTTTCTTATCTGGGTTTTCCTCTATAAGCTGTGAGAGTGTTCTGCCGTTTATAAATTCATAAACAATTGCCCATTTCCCCTCTACGGTCATTACCTCGATCACCTTCGGGATATTAAGACCTGTTTCTTCGATACGGGCAAGGTTGAGTGCTTCGTTCAGGACATCAGCCTTTGAATGTTCGCTGTTGAACACCTTGATACAGCGATCTCCGTCGCGGTATATTGTTTTTGTGTTTCTTACTGCAATTATCCTGTCAAGGTTCATAATAATCCCTCCTTTAATTTCTGGGCATTTCGACATCAGTGAAAGTCTTCCCGTAATATGCGTTCATATAGAGCTGCTTCAATTCGGAAACAAGCGGATATCTCGGATTTGCGCCGGTACACTGGTCATCAAATGCCTGAATGCTCATCTCATCGAGAGTTGCAAGAAAATCCTCCTCGGAAACGCCATAATCCGCTATTGTTTTCTTTATACCGATCTTCTCTTTCAGTTCCTCTATCGCTGCAATGAGGTTTTCGAGCTTTTCCTCATCGGTCTTGCCGCCGAGCCCGAGAGCATCGGCGATCTGTGCGTATCTTGCAAGCGTATGCGGGTGATCGTACTGTGAGAATGTACCCATTTTTACGGGAGCCTCGGCTGCGTTGAAACGCAGCACATCGCAGATAACAAGCGCATTTGCGATACCGTGAGGTATGTGGTGGAACGCACCGAGCTTATGTGCAAGGGAGTGGGAAACTCCGAGGAATGCGTTGGCGAAAGCCATACCTGCCATTGTGGCGGCGTTTGCCATATTTTCACGGGCTTCAACGTCACTTCCGTCTTCATACGCACGCGGGAGGTATTCAAATATGGCCTTTAACGCTTGTATAGCAAGTCCGTCCGTGTAGCCTGTTGCCATTACCGAGGCATACGCTTCGAGCGCGTGTGTGACCGCGTCTATACCGGAAGCCGCTGTAAGTCCTTTAGGAGCTGTCATGTGCATATCTGTATCAATGATCGCCATATTTGGAAGCAGCTCATAATCGGCGAGCGGATATTTGCAGCCGTCGTCCTGATCGGTAATGACCGCGAACGGAGTGACCTCAGAGCCTGTACCCGCAGATGTCGGTATAGCCACGAAATACGCTTTTTCTCCCATTTTCGGGAACTTATAGACGCGCTTTCTTATGTCAATAAAGCGCATAGCCATATCCTTGAAATCAGCTTCGGGGTGTTCATACAGTACCCACATGATCTTCGCTGCATCCATGGCTGAACCGCCGCCGAGCGCAATTATAACATCGGGCTTGAATGATCTCATCTGTGCTGCGCCCGCTTCAGCGCTTGCAAGAGTTGGATCCGGCTCTACATCAAAGAATGTGGTATGTACGATCCCCATTGCATCAAGCTTATCGGTTATCGGTTTAGTGAAACCTGCACCGTACAGGAAGCTGTCCGTTACGATAAACGCGCGTTTTTTATTCATTTCGGCCTTAAGCTCATCAAGAGCCACAGGCAGACAACCCTTCTTTATGTACACCTTTTCGGGCGCTCTGAACCACAGCATATTTTCTCTCCTCTCTGCAACGGTCTTGATATTGAGCAGATGCTTTACGCCTACATTCTCACTCACGCTGTTTCCTCCCCATGAGCCGCAGCCGAGGGTCAGCGAGGGAGTGAGCTTAAAGTTGTAAAGGTCACCGATACCACCGTGCGAGGAAGGCGTATTTATAAGGATACGGCAGGTCTTCATTCTCGCTTCAAATTCATCGAGCTTTTCACCGCCTGTTGCTGTATTTATGTATATAGATGATGTGTGACCGAAGCCGCCGTCGGCTATAAGCTGCTCTGCCTTGCCAAATGCATCGTCAAGGTCCTTTGCACGATACATCGCAAGTACGGGCGAGAGCTTTTCGTGAGCAAATTCTTCGGAAATGTCAACGCTTTCGACCTCTCCTATAAGTATCTTCGTTCCGGCAGGAACAGTAACTCCTGCCAGCTCGGCTATCTTTGCGGCAGACTGACCGACTATCTTTGCGTTCAGAGCACCGTTGATGATAATAGTATGACGTACTTTATCTATCTCATCGCCTTTGAGTAAATAGCAGCCCCTTGCCGTAAATTCGTTTCTGACAGCGTCATAGACTTTGTCGTGCACAATGACCGATTGCTCGGAAGCGCATATCATTCCGTTATCGAATGTTTTGGAATGGATTATCGAGTTTACTGCAAGTACGATGTCAGCGGATTCATCTATTATTGCAGGAGTGTTTCCTGCACCTACACCGAGAGCAGGCTTGCCGCTTGAATATGCCGCCCTTACCATTCCGGGACCTCCGGTCGCAAGGATAATGTCCGCTTCTTTCATAACGAGATTTGTCATATCGAGGCTCGGAGTATCTATCCATGCGATTATGTCTTCCGGAGCACCAGCCTTGACAGCCGCTTCAAGCACTATTTTTGCAGCTTCTACCGTACATTTCTTAGCGCGTGGGTGAGGACTGAATATGATTCCGTTACGAGTCTTTAGGCATATCAAAGCCTTGAATATCGCGGTCGAGGTAGGGTTTGTGGTCGGTATGACAGCAGCGACAACACCGATAGGCTCAGCTATCTTTTTTGTTCCGTATGCCTTATCCTCCTCGATCACTCCACAAGTCTTTGTATAACGATATGCGTTATAGATATGCTCGGCTGCGTAGTTGTTCTTGATTACTTTGTCCTCGACGACACCCATTCCGGTCTCTTCCACTGCAAGTTGTGCGAGCGGTATTCTTGCTTTGTTCGCTGCGGACGCGGCAGCAAGAAATATTTTGTCAACCTGCTCCTGTGTAAAGCTTGCGTAGATCTTCTGAGCGGCTCTTACGCGACCCAGAGCCGCTTCAAGCTGTTCAACGCTCTCGACCGGCTCATACTTTTTCTTTTCCATTGGTTTTCCTCCGATTCCGATGCGGTAATAATTCCGATCTGAAATGATATTCTATTATAACATACAATATAATAATTGGGAATTACCAATATCGGATATGAGCTATATATTTTATGCATATACAGCAAAAATGAAATTACGACCCCGACAAATATCGTTATTATATATGTGATATATAAAATTTATAATACGGAGAATTTAATTTTCTTCGTTGACAGCGATATATAAAAATGATATAATATATATGAGAATGTTAAAATATTATCAATATTTCAGAACCGGGTGATGATCGTGAATTATATTTATATGAGGTATGCGGTCGAGGTCGCAAATTCCGGCTCTATCAACAAGGCTGCCGAGATCCTGCACACGGCTCAGCCAAACCTGAGCAGAGCGATAAAGGAGCTTGAAATGGATCTCGGAATGGAAATATTCAAACGCTCTGCAAAAGGTATGACGCTTACTCCGGAGGGAGAAGAGTTCGTCAGGTACGCTAAAAGAATTATTGAGCAGATGAATGATGTTGAGCGAATGTTCAAAGACCGCAAAGAACATACTCTGCGCTTTTCCTTGTGTGCGCCGAGAGCGTCGTATATATCGACTGCTTTTGTCAAATTCACAAAGCGCATAGGCGATGTAAGTGCGGAAATATTTTACAAGGAAACCAATTCCTCACAAACTCTGAAAAATATATTATCACAGGATTATAATCTTGGCATAATAAGGTATGCTGCCAACTATGATAAATATTATAAAGAATTTTTAAGTGAAAAAAGACTTCGATGCGAGCTTATTTCTGAATTCACCTATGTTCTTGCAATGAGTCAGAACAGCCCATTGCTGAAATATCCGGAGATCAGAATGGAGCATTTAAAGAATTATTTTGAAATTGCGCATTCGGACTTATATGTTCCCTCACTCCCTTCCGATGTAGTCATGCACGATGAGCTTTCATCTGAGATCAAAAGAAGAATATTTGTGTTTGAAAGAGGGAGTCAGCTCGAAGCACTCGCCGAGAATCCGGACACATTTATGTGGGTATCTCCTATATCCGATGCTACTCTTGACCGGTACGGACTTGTGCAGAGAAAATGCAGCGGAAATACTAAGCTGTATAAGGATATGCTCATATATCGCAGTGACTATCATCTTACCAAGCTTGACAGTGCCTTTGTGACCGAATTATGCGATTCAAAAAGAAAATATATCGACGGTTTCGGATATTGATCACAGTCTATCCTATATATTTTTCGTAGCATTGTTATAACAATTTGGTTATTCCCATTTTCATGAGACTGTGATACAATTATGTCAAGGGAACCAAAAGAACTTCACAACAGCCGCACAGCGTTGAAAGATTATTTGAATTTTCCTTATTAACAGCGGAGCCTTTTCCGGGCACCGCTGTTATTTTGTGCTGTTTTCGGAAATATAGTTCCATAAGGGAATAATGCGGCTATATAATTTTTAAAATACACATATATTAATTTGGTAATTCCGTATTGCCTTGGCGTATGGTATAATAAAGATATTAAAAATTTTATTGGAGGTATCCACAAATGAAGAACTATTTCGATCTTACCGGACAAGTCGCTGTAGTGACAGGCTGTTCAACCGGACTCGGTGTACAGATGGCTAAGGCTCTTGCGAGTCAGGGTGCTAAGATAGCAGCTCTTGCAAGAAGACAGAATCTGCTTGATGAAGTTGCTGCCGATATTACCAAGGAGTTTGGTGTTGAAGCTGTTGGCATTTCCTGCGATATAACAAGCACCGAGAGCGTAGAATCTGCGATTAAGTCGGTCATGGACAAGTTCGGCAGAATTGATATCCTTATCAACAATGCCGGTACAGGCGCGGTTGCTCCCGCAGAGGAAATAACCGATGAACAGTTTACGAATGAGCTTAATATCGACCTTCTCGGTTCCTTTAAAGTTGCACGCGAAGTAGCAAAACAGGCTATGCTCAAAGCAAAATACGGTCGTATCATCAATATCGCTTCGATGTACGGTCTTGTCGGCAATAAAATTGCTCCCTGCGCTCCGTATCATGCCGCAAAGGGAGGCGTTGTTAATATGACCCGCGCGCTCGCTGCTGAATGGGGCGATAAGGGAATAACAGTAAACGCTATCTGCCCGGGATATTTCTACACCCCTCTTACAGTTGATACCCTCAATTCGGAGTTCTTCCAGAATTACGCAAAGCAGATGATCCCGCTTGCAAGATACGGCAACGAAGGCGAGCTCGATACTGCGGCACTGTTCTTCTCTTCCAAGCTCAGTTCGTATGTAAACGGCACTGTCCTTCCTGTTGACGGCGGATATACAACAATGTAATAAAGACGCACTTGGCGGCTGCGTACAATGCAGCCGCTTTTGTGCAGATAACGGAGAATAAAATGTATAAAATAGCAACTAAAAAGGTGCTGAACCCGACGGTCATCCAGATGGAGATCGAATCTCCGCTGGTCGCTAAAAAGGCTGAACCGGGTCAGTTCATAATCCTGCGCGTCGATGAAAACGGAGAGCGCATTCCGCTGACTGTTGCGGGAACGGATAAAGAAAACGATCTTGTCAAGATCATATTCCAAGTGGTAGGTGCAACTACCGAAAAGCTGAAACACAAAGAAGCCGGTGAGTACATTCAGGATTTCGTCGGACCGCTCGGTGTTGCGACACATACGGACGGGATAAAGAAAGTCTGTATCGTAGGCGGCGGCGTAGGCTGCGCAATAGCGATGCCCGTAGCGCAGAAATTCCATGCTCTCGGCGCCGAAGTGACAAGCATCATCGGATTCCGCAGCAAAGATCTGCTTATTCTTGAGGACGAGTTCAACGCCTGCTCGTCGAGACTGTTCGTAATGACAGATGACGGTTCTTACGGAAGACACGGAAATGTCTGCGTGCCGCTGAATGAAATGCTCGGTGCGGGTGAGAAGTTCGATGAGATAATAACTATCGGTCCACTGATAATGATGAAGTTTGTAGTTGAAGCTGCACGTCCGTACAATATTCCTGTGACAGCTTCAATGAATCCGATAATGATAGACGGAACAGGTATGTGCGGCGGCTGCCGCTTGACACTCGATCAGGACGGAAAGAAAGTAACGAAATTCGCCTGTGTTGATGGTCCTGATTTCAACGGTTATGAGATAGATTTCGATGAAGCGATGTCGCGCGGAAGAATGTATTCCGACTTTGAGCGTCATGCTTACGATGAAGCCTGCAATTTGTTCAAGGGGGTGTGCTGAAATGGCGGTAGTAAAGGAAAAACACGCAATGCCTACACAGGAGCCGCAGGTGCGCGCACACAATTTCAGTGAAGTTGCACTCGGGTACACTAAGGAAATAGCCATAGATGAAGCAAAGCGCTGTCTTAATTGCAAAAATCGTCCATGCGTAGGCGGCTGTCCGGTTAATATCAATATTCCGGAATTCATAATGCAGGTCAAGGAAGAAAAGTTCGAGGAAGCGTACAGGATAATCAATCAGACCTCGTCACTTCCCGCTGTCTGCGGAAGAGTATGTCCTCAGGAAACGCAGTGCGAGAGCAAGTGTACTCTCGGAATAAAGTTTGAGCCTGTCGGCATCGGCAGGCTGGAAAGATTTGTTGCAGACTGGCATAACGAGAACAGCAAAGAAGCTCCCGAAGCAGCTAAGTCAAACGGTCACAGGGTAGCGATAGTAGGTTCCGGACCCTCCGGTCTTACCTGCGCCGGAGATCTCGCAAAGAAAGGATATAAGGTCACGGTATATGAAGCGCTCCACACCGCGGGCGGCGTTCTTGTCTACGGAATACCGGAGTTTCGTCTGCCGAAGAAGATAGTCGCAAAAGAGGTGGAAACGCTGAAAGCTCTCGGTGTAGATGTTGAGCCTAACGTCGTTATCGGTAAGACTCTCACCATAGATGAGCTTTTTGAAATGGGATTTGAAGCGGTATTTGTAGGTTCAGGAGCCGGTCTTCCTAACTTTATGGGCATTCCCGGCGAGAGCCTTAAAGGTGTGTATTCTGCTAACGAATACCTCACAAGAAGCAACCTTATGAAGTCCTATCTCGACAGCCCGGATACCCCGATAATGAAAGGCGGCAAGGTTGCAGTCGTAGGCGGCGGAAATGTTGCAATGGACGCTGCGAGAACTGCTCTCAGACTTGGTGCCGATAAGGTTTATATAGTCTATCGCCGTTCAATGGAAGAACTTCCCGCTCGTAAAGAGGAAGTCGAACACGCGGAGGAAGAGGGCATAGATTTCAAGCTGCTGTGCAATCCGGTCGAGATACTCGGCTACGAGAACGCGGACGACAAGCGCGATCCGAAGAACGGATTTGTAACAGGTATCAAGTGCATAAGAATGGAGCTTGGCGAACCCGATGAAAAAGGCAGACGCAGACCGATACCCGTACCTGACAGCGAATTTGTTCTTGATGTTGACGCGGTAATTATGTCGATCGGCACTTCCCCCAATCCGCTTATAAAGAATACCACAAAAGGTCTTGAAGTAAATTCCCATGGCGGTATAATAGTGAACGAGGAAGGTCTGACTTCGAGGAACGCTGTCTATGCCGGCGGTGACGCAGTAACGGGAGCAGCAACGGTAATTTCTGCGATGGGCGCGGGAAAAGTTGCAGCAAAGGCAATTGACGAATATCTTTCAAAGAAATAAATATATGAAAATATTCTTATGCCCGAATCTTGTTACGGAAAAGCATACCGATAATGCAAGAAAGTGTATCGCACTGCTTGAAGCTAACGATATAAACAGGTGTTCGGTGTCTGCCGCGGACAGTTCTGTCATCTTTGGGAATGCTATGAGATTTTTATTCCCGCCGGAAGAAAGCGACATCATCGTTTCTCTCGGCGGCGACGGTGCAGTCCTTCGTGCAGCACAGACTTCCATTCGTGCGCAGAGACCCCTCATCGGTATCAACAGCGGACATCTCGGATATCTGTGTGCGTTGAGATTTGATGAAATATCAGAATTTAATGATATTATCAGGACTCTGGTGTGTTCCGAGCGTATGGTTTTGGAGTATGAGCATGGTGGAGAGACAAGATATGCGCTGAACGATGTGGTTGCCGCAAAGAATAATTTTGGCGGTACGATATTTGTATCGGTGTTTGTGGATAAAAAGGAAGTTATGAATTTTCGTGGCGACGGTGTCATCATCTCGACCCCGACAGGCTCTACTTCCTACAACAGCTCAGCCGGAGGCGCAATACTGGAACCGGAGCTGTTTGCAATAATAATAACACCTATCTGTCCGCATTCTTCTGATGTGAAATCCATTGTTGTAAACAGTGCGCATACGATAACTGTCAGAAAGACCGATAGTCTCACACAAATATGCTCAGACGGAAATAATATTGGCTTGATGGAAAATGACATAACTATCCGGACATCTTTTCATATAATGAGGCTTTATTCAAGAAGTGAATAAAAAGCAGATAAATACAGGAAAATGGCCGACTGCGTTATGCCGGTCATTTTTTTGAAAATGATATTTGGGTAATGATATAAATGTGAAGAAGGCAGAAAAATGAATATTACAGTATGTGTGGGTTCATCGTGTCACCTGAAGGGTTCAAGAGAGATAGTTGAACAGCTTCAGGTGCTGATCGCAAAAGAAGACCTGTCAAAAAAAATATCCCTCAGCGGTTCCTTCTGCATGAAAAACTGCATCAGAGGTGTATGTGTCCGGGTCGATGACGAATTATATTCCGTTGCTCCCGGCTCCGTTGACGATTTTTTTAACAATACAGTAAAGGAAAAACTTCTGGAATATGATTATTGAAATTTGTGTAGGTTCTTCCTGTCATTTGAAAGGCTCTGAAAATATCGTTAATTTATTCCGGGATAAAATTGCCGAGAATTTCCTTGAAAATGATGTTGTTCTTGCCGGATGCTTTTGTGCGGGGAAATGTTCACGGACAGGAGTTACTGTAAAGATAGACGATGAAGAATTTACCGGTCTGACGGCAGAAACATTTAATGAATTTTTTAAGTACAATGTGATGAAAAAACTCGTGGAAAAATAAAATGAAGAGCTGTTTAACACTAAAAAAATCCAATTGTAAGAATTGCTATAAATGCATCAGGCACTGTCCCGTCAAATCCATTCGTTTTTCGGGCAATCAGGCACACATCATTGAGGAGGATTGTATTCTGTGCGGACAGTGTTTTGTTGTCTGTCCCCAGAACGCAAAGGAAATATCCGGTGACATCGAAAAAGTTAAGGTAATGCTTATGGACGATGCTCCGGTAATAGCAAGTCTTGCACCTTCATTTATCGCCAATTACAAAGGCTCTGGTATTGAAGCTATGCGTACCGCGTTAAAGCAGATTGGGTTTGCTGATGCGGAGGAGACTGCAATAGGAGCGACCTTTGTAAAAAAAGAATACGAAAGACTGCTCAGAGAGGAAAGACGAGATATAGTGATCTCCTCGTGCTGCCATTCTGTAAACCTGCTCATACAGAAATATTTCCCTGATGAGCTGCAATATCTCGCTGATGTTTTATCTCCCATGCAGGCGCACTGTGCAGATATAAAACGAAGATATCCGGGTGCAAAAACAGTATTCATAGGTCCTTGCGTCTCCAAAAAAGATGAGGCGCAGAGATATGAGGGCACCGTTGACGCAGTCCTTACATTTGAGGAATTGACGGGGTGGCTGGACGCAGAAAACATACAGCTCCCGAAAGAAATTCATCGGATCGGGAACAGCCGCGCACGACTTTTCCCCACAACAGGCGGGATACTTAAAACAATGGAGCAGACAGAAAAGGACTATACATATATGACTATCGACGGGGCTGATAACTGTATAGCCGCGCTTCGCAACATTGAAAGCGGAGAGATACACAAATGCTTTATTGAAATGTCGATATGTCCGGGAAGTTGTATAGGCGGACCTGTTATGGAGAAATACCACCGCAGTCCGGTCATGGATTATGTGGCAGTTACAACATTTGCAGGAAAATCGGATTTCGATGTCCCTCAGCCCTCCGCAAACGATATGAGACTTCGTTTTTCCTACATCGACAGGCATGAGCTTACCCCGTCCGAACCGGAAATAAACAGTATTCTCGCACAGATGGGAAAGGCAAGTCCCGAGCAGGAACTCAATTGCGGATCCTGCGGATATGACACCTGCCGCGCAAAAGCGATCGCTATTTTTCAGGGCAAGGCGGATATGTCAATGTGTCTGCCGTATCTGAAAGAGAAAGCCGAGAGCTTTTCGGATACAATAGTGAAGAATACAACAAACGGCGTTATTGTTCTGAACGAAGCCCTTGAAATACAGCAGATTAACTCTGCGGCAATGCGAATTATGAACATAAGATACGCAGCCGATATCCTCGGAGATCAGGCAGTCCGTGTACTTGACCCGGCGGTATTCATGCGTGTACGGGATACGGGCAGGGGTGTGTACAACGAAAGAGTATATCTTGCGGAATACAAGCGGTTTGTCGAACAAACAGTTGTATATGACAAGGACAGCAGACTTTTAATATGTATAATGAGAGATGTTACAGACGAAGAGCATGAGAAGCAGAAAAAGGAAGAGATAGGCAGAAAAACCATTGAGACTGCGGATAAGGTCGTGGATAAACAGATGCGTATAGTGCAGGAGATCGCATCGCTTCTCGGTGAGACTGCCGCGGAAACAAAGATAGCGCTTACCAAGCTGAAGGAGTCGATATCCGATGAATGATCTTTGCGCGGAGATAGGCTACAAGTCCATAAATCATTACGGCGAACAGCTATGCGGCGACCATATAGAAATAGCAGAGCAGGACGAAGATTCTACCGTTATAGTTCTTGCCGATGGTCTCGGCAGCGGAGTCAAGGCAAGCATTCTTTCAACGCTTACATCTAAGATCATATCAACTATGCTTGCCGCAGGATTGTCTCTTGAAGAGTGCGTTTACACCATAGCCGCGACATTGCCGATCTGTTCGGTTCGCGGCGTAGCATATTCGACATTCACGATAATACGGTTAAAGGATAATCGTTACGCGGAACTTATACAATATGACAATCCTCAGATAATACTGATACGGGACAACAAGAAAGAAAATTACCGGAAAGATGAAATAAATATTGGTGGGAAAAAAATATTTATTTCAGAGATAAAGCTTCGTGAAGATGACTTGTTTGTAGCTATGAGCGATGGCTGCCCTCACGCAGGGATCGGTATGGCATACAATTTCGGCTGGGCGGCAGATGATATTGCTGAATTTATGGAAACACTTGCTCCTGTGGGCTATACAGCAAAAACGCTGTCAACTATCCTTATTGACGAATGCAACAGGCTGTATGACAATAAGCCCGGCGACGATGCGACAGCCTGTGTCATTAAGATAAGAAAACGCGAGCCAATGAATATTCTGTTCGGTCCGCCTGCAAATCGTAATGACTGCGACCGAATGATGAGTTTGTTTTTCTCAAAGTCCGGAAAGCACATCATCTGCGGCGGAACGACCTCGTCAATTGCCGCAAAATGGCTCGGTAAGCCGCTTAAAGCGAGTCTTGCGTTTGAAAAAAGCGATGTGCCTCCAATCGCTGAGATAGAAGGTGTTGATCTTGTTACAGAGGGGGTCATTACTGTGAACAAGGTTCTTGAATATGCCAGAGATCATCTGAAAAGTAATGAGAAATACGAACACTGGAGCATGAGCAAGGATGGGGCTTCGCGTATGAGCCGCCTTCTTTTTGAGGAGGCAACGGATATCAACTTTTTTGTGGGCAGAGCAATTAATCCCGCACATCAGAATCCCGATCTTCCTATTAATTTCAGCATTAAGATGAATCTTGTTGAGGAGCTTTCAAAGTCTCTCAGAGAAATGGGAAAACGGATAAAAGTAAGCTACTTCTGATATCTGTCAGGAGTATCAGGATATTGAATATTTCTTATAGCAGCTGCCGTCAAGGGACTTCCAGTAAAATGTTCCGTTTTCAAATATGATATAACTGTGCTGCGAATTTTCCTTTGGTATCGAGACTGATCCGGGATTGATGTAAATATGATCCTCATATTCTTCGCAGGCGGGAATATGCGTGTGTCCGTGGAGCAGGATATCCTGTTTGCGGAGCGGCGGCAGATTATTGTTGTTATAAATATGACCGTGTGTGGCAAATATCATTCTCTTTCCGTATGTAAGTATTGCATAGTCCGCCATGACCGGAAATCCGAGGACCATCTGATCGACCTCTGCCTCGCAGTTGCCGCGTACACATAATATGTCATTTTTATGAGAATTAAGCATCTCAATTACAGCTTTGGGCATATATTCCTCCGGAAGATCGTTGCGGGGACCATGATACAGGAGGTCACCAAGCAGCAAAAGCCGGTCTGCGCGCTCCTGTTTATAAGCCTCCAGCAGCTTACGGCAGTAAAATGCCGAACCGTGTATATCCGATGCTATCAGCCATTTTATCTGTTCGATCATCTGCATTACCTGTCCCTTCTTAAATTTATAATATCAGTATATCTTATCTTATCGGATCTGTCAAGTTCATATATTGCAAAACATCACCGGGTGCTGTGTCAGAGCGTCCGGTGATGTTCCGCTTAGTATGCACAAATCGGGGGAAAGATCACTGGTTGATCTTAAATCTTGCGACCTGATCCTTGAGCAGCTTCGACTGTCCGGAAAGCTCCTCGCAGGAAGCAGCAGTTTCTTCCGCAGTGGCGGAGTTGGTCTGAATTACCTGAGAGATCTGCTCTACGCCGGTAGTTATCTGACGGATAGATTCGGTCTGTTCCGCGCTTGCAGCTGCGATCTCTGTGATAAGCTCGGCAGTCTGCGAGGACATATCCTTGACTTCCTTCATCGACTCGGCTGTTGCAAGTGCTATCTTGCTTCCCTTGCCGACAGCCTCGATAGAAGCTGTAATAAGCGATGTAGTGGAGCTTGCGGCTTCTGCGGATTTGCTTGCGAGGTTGCGGACTTCATCTGCAACGACTGCGAAGCCCTTGCCGGCATCACCAGCGCGAGCAGCTTCAACAGCCGCGTTGAGGGCGAGAATATTGGTCTGGAACGCGATATCCTCGATAGTCTTGATGATCTTTTCTATCTCCTGCGATGTGGAGCTTATCTCGTTCATCGCCTGCACCATGTTCTGTATCTCGGTGTCCTGCTCGTTTACTCTGTCCTGAGTCTGCTTGGAGAGGTTGCCTGCTTCCGCCGCGTTCTGCGCAGTATTGGCGATCTGCGTGGAGACTTCTGCGATAGTAGCGGAAATTTCCTCGATAGCGGAAGCCTGACGGGTGGTACCGTCAGCGAGGGACTGTGACCCTTCCGCCATCTGATTGGAGCCTGTGAGGACTTCATCTGACGAGGTGTTCATATTGCTGAGAGTTACGCCGAGGTCATCCTCGATTTTCAGGATATTTTTCTCGATATCTTCAAATACGCCGGGATATTTTACGTTCGGAGTTTCTGTGAAATCGCCGCTTGCCATTGCCGCAAGTATTCTTGAAGAATCGCCGACAACATCGTTCATACCGTGCTTTGCACTTCGCAGAACTTCAACGAAATTACCTACTTCATCTTCATGGAACTTGTATGTAACATTTGTAGTTGCAAGCTGTCCCGCAAGCATTTCATGCGCATATTCCTCTGCGTGCTTTAGAGGTGTGGTAACTCTCGTCTGACAGAAGAGGAAGATGAAAACAGCGATACCCACCGCACCGATAACGCCTATAAGAATTGCTATCATCGTTACCGAGGTGAACTCATTGTTGGCTTCGGAAGCGTCGGAGCCAGCGAACCATGCTCCCACAAGGTTCTTGTTCACATCATACATCGGCTCGTAGGCAACATAGAACGGAGCGCCGTTGATCGTAGCCTGACCGTTATAAGCAGACTTACCGTCTATTACGATCTTCTTGATATCATCACCCATTGGTGTGCCGATAACAGTTGAACCAAAGGTAGAGGAATATCTTATATTGTTGTTGAATACGGTAACATCGCAGCCGACAAGCTTCTTGACATTATTCATCCATTCGGTAGCTTCCATGGAAAATCCACAGCACACAACATAACTCATGCCGTTTACATCAATTCTGTCCGCGACCATTGCAACGAGCTCTCCGTCACTTTGTACTATTCCGCTGACTTTAGTTCCTCTTGCAACGGGACCGTAATCGTATGATTTGAGAGGATATGACTGTGTGTTATAGAGAATCGCGCCGCTCTGATCGGCAACTACCATAAAATTATCCTGGCTGCCGCCAAATTCCTCGATGAAGGCTTCGTGTAAAGCCTCATTGTTTTTTCCTTCAATCGCACTGACGAACGCATCGTCCTCGGTAAGTATGTAGAAATCGTCATCAAGGCTGATGATCTCATCGTTTACGGTGTCCTCAAGGACTTCCATTCCGACCTCCGCACGTTCCATTAGAATACTGTCATTGTAGTTGTGGAACGAAACGAGCGTCACGGTAAGCATCACTGCGATGACCACTACAATTGCAACGATCGTGATAAATACGATCTGTGTGCCAAGCTTTTTAAACATTACTATTTCCTCCGTGAGTTCATTATTTAGTATCAGTCGAGTTGTTTCAACCAATACGATATATAAAGGGTTATTACACTTTATATGCTGAAATAAATAAAAAAATATATGTAAATTGACACAATCAGAGCAAAATTGACTCTTGTGGGCACAGTGTTCCCAGAATGATCTATATTAAAATACATGCGGCGGGACCTTGCTGCGTCAAGAAACTTGGAAAACTTACCGCAGTTACAGTTGACCGCCGCCTGTATGCAAAGTAAAGTGTAGCACGAATAAATGCTACATATTTATTTTAACATCATTTTACCAAAAAGTCAAATACTTGTTTTGTAATACCGGTATGTAAAATTTATATATCATTTGTGATAATTATTGATTTTTATAATGGACGCAAAATCTCTATAATACAGAACTTAACGAATTATGAGAGCTTGTAAAGGAGAATGTCAAGCAAGAGCAAGCCCTGTATAAATTAGCTTCCTGTATGCTTTTGTTATTTTACAGTCCGTTTCCGAAATTTGGTGCAGGCTCTGTGTTTTGTGTCTTTTGCGAAAGCGCTGATGTAGAATGAAACGGACAATACAGTTGAGATAAACCAGCCGATAGGCCATGCAGCCCATATTCCCGTTGCACCGAAGGATCGTGACAGGATAAACGCGAGTGCTACGCGCAGTATAAGGTCTGTAAAGGTAGCTGCCATAAATCTGCCCATAAGTCCTGCTCCGCGAAGTATCCCGTCAGAAGTGAGCTTTGCCGCGATCACCATATAAAACGGTGCGACCACCTTCAAAAACATCACGCCTGTCTGAACAGCCGTATCGGTCGATTCTTCCATAAACAGCATAACAAGCGGCTTGCCCGCAAAGAAATACATCATTGAGAGCGGTATCGAAATTATCCACACAAGCTTTAATGCAGCTTTGAAGCCTGCATTTATGCGCTCCTTCCTGCCGGCACCGATATTCTGTGCCGTGTAATTAGATACACCGTTGCCAAGCGTCGTAAGTGAAGTTATAACGAGATTATTGAGCTTTACAGCTGCCGAATATCCGGCTATAACCCCCGAACCGAAGCCGTTTATAACACCCTGTATCATAATATTCCCTGCTGAGATAAAACCCTGCTGCAAGATGCTCGGTACTGCGACAGCCGATATTTTTCTGAACAGCTCTGACGAGAACAACCGTGCTTTTTTCTCTGTCTTAAATTCTGCAAGCCTCCGGAACACAAACACCACAGCAAGAACGCAGCTAACACCCTGACAAATGAAAGTCGCCCAGGCAACGCCGTCAACTCCCATTCCGAAGCCTGCAACAAAAAGTATGTCCACTCCGACATTCGCGGTCGAAGAGACAGCAAGGAACACAAACGGCGTTTTAGAATCACCGAGCGCAGAAAAAATACCCGTTGCGACATTGTAAAAGAACACGAACGGCAGGCTGAGGATATATATGTTAAGATACAGGAGTGAGTCTGCAAAAATATTATCGGGTGTCTGTATCAGCGCGAGCAATCCACCGCTTGCCGCAAATCCTGCTGCCATAAGCAATGTGCAGACTGCCGCGGTTGTAATAAGAGAGGTGTTAACGGCTGTTTTCATATCGGCTGTTTTTTTTGCCCCGAAAAGCTGCGAGACGATGACCGAACAGCCCATATTGCAGCCGAACGCGAACGCAATGAATATAAGCGTTATCTCATAACTGTTGCCGACTGCCGCAAGTGCCTCCTCGCCGATAAGCTTTCCCGCAACGAAACTGTCAGCAATGTTATAGAGCTGCTGAAAGATTATGCTCCCGAACATCGGCAGGCAGAAGTTACGCAGCACCTTTGACGGCTCACCGACCGTAAGGTCTTTATTCTGTATCATAGCGTTATCTCCTTTGGTATTGACTTTTTTCACCTGATACATTATAATATAAATGCCTGAATATGTAAAATGTATATTTGGCATATCATATATACCGAAATAATATGGTGAGAAATATGGAGATAAGCTACGATCACTACAAATTTTTCTACTATGTTGCAAGATACGGAAACATCACGCGCGCCGCAAAGATGATGTACAGCAACCAACCGAATGTAACGAGAGCCGTTAAAAATCTCGAAAACGAACTCGGGTGCACGCTTTTTGTACGCACAAACAAAGGTGTTGAGCTCACACCGGAAGGGGAGAAGCTGTACGCTCATGTTGAGGTCGCTTTTGAACAGTTGAAGCTCGGCGAGGAGGAGATAGCGGCTGAAAAGGGATTGCAAAGCGGAATTGTGACCATTGCAGCTACAGAAGTTGCGCTGGGCTGCTGCCTGCTGCCTGTGCTCGGTGAGTTTCACAGGCAATTCCCGAAGGTAAAGCTCCGTATCACCAACAGCAATACCCGTGAAGCACTTTCTGTTATGCAGAATAAAGCCGCAGATCTCGCAGTGGTTACTTTGTCGGAAAGCAGCTATATTTCAAAAGAATTATCGTGCATCCCGATAAAGGAGGTCAACGAAAAAGCTGTCATTAACAGTGAATTATACGATTTTAAGAAAAAGACTGTTTCACTGACGGAGCTATTGGAATATCCGCTCATTTCCCTCAGCCGGAATACCGAGACCTACGCGCTTTATGAAGAATGGTTCCGAAGTCACGGGATCACATTCTCACCCGACGTCGAAGCGGCGACAGCCGGACAGATAATACCTATGGTGAAGAGCGGACTGGGTGTCGGCTTCATACCCGAAGAATTTCCGACAGATGACAGCATCAGAACCATACATCTGAAGGAAAAACTGCCCGTTTATCGTATTTGCCTGATAAAACAAAAAGCGCATACGCTCAGTGCCGGTGCTGACAAAATAGAAAAAATGGTAAAAGAATGCAGATAAGAAGGTAATTATTAAGTGAAGGATAGTTGACCAGTGATTTATTAGAAGAAAAATATGGTATTGCTTTATGTCTCGTCAAGAAGTGTGCTCATACTATTTTCTTCTTGAACTTTAGATGTTATCTCTGTCTGAAAAACATTAACCGAAGTTTTCAGATGCATTTCTTGTCCATAGATCGGACCGAAAAGTATCCTAAACAAAAACAGCTCCGAACTGATTTTATTGATCACTCCAGAGCTGTTTTATTATCGAATATGGATGCCTTGGATATTTGTTACTATTTGATTTGTTGACATTTGTCAAGCCTTAGCTATAATAGAAATTGAGCTCAGGGATAAAAGCATTTATCCCAATAAAAACAGTCCGGAATGTGGAAAGGAGGAAAAGCCATAGCTAACGAAATTGTGTTTTCGGAACTCAGGTTCAGAAATGTTTCACCTGCAAAACTGGCAAAAGCGCTGGGCTTGACAGAGAAGGTCTTGATGCAGGTTTTGCGTTTTGAGCTTGACGAGCAGGAGCAGCTCCGTATGGTTCAGCTTATCAATAACATCGCCGCGTAAGAGATGCCACAGTCCACCCCGCTGCTACACTCATAAGGTTGTCTAAACCCCGTTACCCACTGATCCGGTTATCCGCGTTCAGAAGTCCGGCAGACCCGCCGACCTGCCAGATATCAGAACAGCACCTCGCCGCCGGAATGTCGAGGGGTAACATCGAATGCCGCGTGCAGTTGCTCGCGGAAAATCGGTCAATCGAAAAAACAGTGTCATAAAAAGTGGTGCATTTTATTGAATTTTCTTGTCTTAGCAAGCAGGCAAAGAAGTGCATTCCCGGCTCGGGGCGACCGATTTTTGCACTTGCTTTGCTGACGCGGGCAGCTTCGCCTGACCCGCTTTTCGATAAGGGACCCCTTCGCCCTTATCGTTGTGAAACAAGAATGTTTAACTGCACCCACAGCAATGAAAACATGAGAGGAGAAAAAACAAATGAGAAAGTACAAACAGGTCAAAGAGAAGAAGGTCACTTATGACCTCGATGAATGGAGAGAAGTCGAGTACCGTGCTGCAAAACTGAATATGAAGACCGGAACGTATATCAAGCGTATCTCAACGGACGGAACTATCACATTTTGCGACATACCCATGCTGGCTTCGCTCATAAAGGAGATCAAGATTATCGGAAACAATATCAACCAACTTGTGAAAAAAGCTCACGAGCTGAACAGTATCTATGCCGCGGATATTGAGAAACTGGAGGGAGAACACGACCATTTATGCCATATATTAAGTCAAAACCTGTTCACACCACGGTTGACAAAACTCTGAGATATATCCTTAACCCCGATAAGACCGCAGAGCTTCTGTATGCAGACTCCCTGAATTGTTTCACCGATGCACGCCTTGCTTACATGAATATGAAAGCGGTTTACGAGCATTACAGCGGACGCAGCTTTACCGAGCCCAAGCCTGAAAACGGGAACTGCCCAGTCAAGGCGATACACCTTATACAGTCATTTTCGGCGGAAGATGGTGTTTTGCCTGAAGAGGTACACCGGATAGGAATGGAGCTTGTGAAAAAGATGTACGGCGATAAGGTTCAAGCAGTTGTGACTACACACGTTGATAAGGAACATATCCATAATCACATTGCAGTGTGCAGTTACACGATCGATGGAAAGAAGCTGTACAACACTATTTCGGAAGTTGAACATGCGCGTGACATTTCCGACCTGCTGTGCAAACTGTACGGAGTGCGGAATGTCATGCAGACAAAGGCTCGCCGAAAAGGGCAGCGTATGACTTACTGCGAATGGATGCACCGGAAACGGGGTACGTCATGGAAAGCAAAGATCAGCGATTATATACTGACCCTGCTGCCCGTCGCCGATGATCTCAGGCATTTGCTGAAAATTATGGAAGCCCACGGGTACACGATCAAAGAGGGCAAGTACATTTCCGTACTTGCCCCGGGTCAGCAGCGTGCGGTACGTCTGAAATCTCTCGGTGAGGGCTTTGATGAAAAATCGCTTGAAGAGCGCATAGCGAGCCTTGTTGCTAACCGCCCGAAGAACCTGTCGCCGCGCGAGATAATCGAACAGGTCACAAGTCAGGTAATGGACGAGACCTGCAATATCGGCTTTGCGGATAGCGTCATTGATAACATCAGGCGGCTCAGCAGACAGCTTGCCATCATCAACAGCGAGCATATTTGTTCTGTTGAAGAAGCTGAGAGCCACTTGCATGAAACCGAGAACGAGATAGCCAAGCTCAACGCAAAGATCACCGATCTCGAAGCTGACATTCGGCACAAGCAGCTTATCTTTGAAGCCGCGAACCGTTATTGGGGAAAGCACAAGCTCGGCGAATACTCGTCAGAGCAGAAAAAGCAGGATAAGCAGCTGCTTCAGAAGAACGGTATCACAAGTCTTATGGGCGTTGCGGGGTATCAGTCGGACATCGACGCTTACAGTACAGAACTTGTGGAAGTACGGGCTCGGCTCGCGGAGCTTACAGACAAGACCGAGTTGTATCGCGGCATAATTGAGACTTGTACCCGTGACCGAGATGATGTAATCACCAAGATAAGGAAAGAGGTCGATAGAAGGCTAACCGAGCAGGAGAGTGACCGTATTGAAGCCATGAAAGCGGATAGGTTCAGGATATACCGACCCACCGCCGATTATGATGACACATTCGAGGAAGGCGGTCCCGCACCCAATGTCGATGACTGCGAGCTTCTTGTGGACGGTAATATGTACGATGTCAAGGAAAAAGGCAGCGAGAGTAAGGACCTGACTGACAGGCTTGAAGCGACATACCGCTATTATAACCTTCGTATCGGTGATCTTATTGCTATTGGCGACCTTGCCTACCGTGTAAATAAACAGGGTTACAGCGTATTAAAGACTTTTACGAAGTCCCGTGCTGAGAAAGAGCGTGACCGTCAGGAAGAACTCGCCCGTGAGGAGCAGGAACGTACCGAAGCTGAGGAACGCCAGCGGGAGGAAGAACAGAAAAAGAAGAAGGAAGAGGAAACAACAAAACAGGTGCAGCATAAGACAAGAAATAAGCTGCATCTGTAAAGAATGGAGGTTAAATGAGAAGAAATGAACTCACGAATTCCGCCGTAGATAATAATGCTGATGTTAATAACACAGCAACACCTACGCTCACGGACGAGCAGAAGCAGTCTATCGTCACCGCAATGAAGATTGCCTATTACAAGGATTTTTACAGACGCGGTATCATCACCGCCGACCAGTTGGAGCAGTTGCTTGCAATGCAGCCGAGCGCTCCGACTTCACAGACAGATAACGCTGCATAATCAGACAATGAAATTATCCCCTGCAAGTAAAATACTACTTGACAGACGCGCTTTAAAGGAGTAAAATGTACTTGCAGGGGGATTTGTTTATCCCCAATATATGGGGGAAGGAGGAAAATGAACAAAGTAAAGGTTGCGGCATACTGCCGCGTCAGCACGGATGGCGAAGATCAGCTCAATTCGTTGTCCGTTCAGATCGGATATTTCACCGAGTACATCAGCAATCAGGAAGATTGGGAGCTTATCGAGGTATATTACGACGAAGGTATCACAGGTACTTCCACAAAAAAGCGCGACGGTTTCAACCGCATGATTGCTGACTGCGAAGCCGGAAGGATACAGCTTATTCTTACAAAAGAGGTATCGCGCTTTGCAAGAAATACTGTTGATACCCTTACCTACACCCGCAAGCTCACCGACCTGCATATCCGCATTATTTTCATGAATGACGGTATCGACACCAACGATAAAGACGGAGAGTTGAGACTTTCCATTATGGCATCTATTGCGCAGGAGGAAAGCCGCAAAATGTCAGAACGTATCAAGTGGGGAATGAAGCGGCGTATGGAAAAAGGTGAAGTTCTTGGCTGCGGTCGTATCTACGGATTCAAGGTCATTGACGGAAAACTTGAAATAGTTCCCGAAGAAGCCGAGATCGTCAAAGATATATTCAATATGTATCTTTACGAAGGCAAGGGCTCAGATACTATCGCTCACGAACTGGAAGCAAGAGGCATTCCGACTTTGAAGAAAAGAATATGGAGTCCCCAGCACGTTCTGAAAATCCTGAAAAACGATAAATATGTCGGTGATCTGACGCAGTGGAAGGTATATAAACCCAATGTACTTGCGGAAAAGACGCTTACCAATCACGGTGACAATCCGGACGCACCTCTGATAACGGTCAAAAATCATCACGAGCCTATAGTTTCACGGGAGATGTGGGACAATGTTCAGGCAGAACTTAAACGCCGCAGCTATTTGTCCCGTAAAGGCAAGAAGCATTCCAACGGCTGTTGGTTAAGCGGAAAAATGAAGTGTGGTAAATGCGGCTATAGCATGGTAATGAGCCACTGTTTTCAGAACAGCCCATTTACACAGATGAGGTGTCGTAATCGTATAATGTACGGCAAGGATAAACGAACTGCTATGAACGGTGACGATGTTGGCTGTGATTCACATGGCGTAGATGAGCGCATAGTCATTAAAGCAATGGATTCAATTGTTTCTCAGATGAGCGACCTTCGTTTATTGCTTGAACAGGAAATGCTTTCTGAAGTCAGACGGCTTGAAAAGTGCAAGAAAGATTTTGACCCTGCACCGTTGAGGGCTGAAATCGAAAGCTACGAAAATAAAAAGCGCAAGGCAATTGACCTTGTGCTTGACGGGCTTATATCAAAAGACGATCTGACAAAGCAGACTACATTCTACGACAGTGAAATAGTAAGACTTGCGGAAGAGATCACCAAGTTACAGAATGTCGCTGAAAACCAGCGCAATCAGCTTTCGGAAATCGAAAAGGCTATTGAGTATATCGGAAAGTTATCTGACACCGATACGGACGGTGACAACAAGGAACTCTATCGCTCGATGATAAACAAAATCATCGTTCCGGAGTATCCGGTTTTACAGATTTATCTCAATGGTGTGCCATTCGCTTATAATGTAGTCTATACAGTAAAGAAAGCACCGGCAATCGGAATCTATGACATCATTATCAACACTTGCGAAGTGATGTCATAAAACATTATTTCGACAATGATAGGTATGCCCGCGAGGCTTCAAAGAAAACCAGATCCGCAAAGAATGCGAAAGCAAAGGCGGGGCAGTTCATCGCGGCAAAAGCTCCGTTCGGTTACAAACTTGACCCGAATGATCGGCATCACCTGATCGTTGATGAGCCTGCCGCGGAGATAGTCCGCAGGATATTTACACTCGCGTCACAGGGCAACGGCTTCACCCGCATTGCTAAAATACTGCGGGAAGAAAAGGTGCTGACACCGATAACATATTTCAATCAGAACAATCCCGATTACTACAAATCCGATTACTGGAGACAGGAATTCGACTGGCACTGCGAGAGCGTTCGCGTCATAATCAATAATGAAGTGTATCTCGGAAAGCTTGTTTATGTTAGTATAACATATATCAGAGGAAACACTCGATTCAGGGTTATTATTGAAAATTTAACATTTAGCTGGGAAGCGGCACAGACTCGCAGTGCGAGCGGGATTATACGCCAAAAAAAGCAATCGTCGCTTTAAAACAAGTCCACGGTCGTGAGGTACAATTAGAGAAGTTTTAGGATTTGGCATAGCGGTTGATATTAAAGAGCATCCGAACCATGGTTCGGATGTTCTTTTCATGTTACAATAATATAGACTAAGCGAAAGCCTCCGTTCTTATAAAGAGCGGAGGCTTTTTGGCGTTTAAAGATTCGTTGACTTATTTATTCATAGTTTTGAGAAGCTGGCTGACAGCTTCTTTTTGTTCTTTAGATAAAGTCATCCAGTCATTAAATAATTCTTTGAGTTCGTCATTGAGCTCGACAAGATCTCCGTCATCATCGGAAAAGAACTGCGAAAGTGTGATGTCAAAGGCTTTGCATATAGATTCAAGCGTAGCAATAGACGGAACAGTATTTCGACTGAATATATTCCCAATGGTGGATTCCGACAGTCCGCTGTATTTGCTCATCTTGTATTCCGTCCAGCCACGATTAGTAAGCATTTTCCTTAATTTTTCATTAACGTCCATACAATCAACCTGCCCTTCTGTAAATATTTTGTACCGCCTACTTGTAATGTTTATACATTTATGATAAAATGTATTATGCGTACAAGCAGAAGTTATATGGAAGGTACTTTATGAAGGTGTGTTGCTTTACCGGACACAGGATAATAAAAATAACCCCTGATCTTAAGGTCAATACTACTATAGAAGTATTTTCGTTAAGAAAACACAGCGGGTAAAAAATCGTGGAACAATGCAGCTGTATTGTTCCACGATTTTTGATATTCAATTCCAAAACTATGCTATATCAGATATAAATGTGGCGTATGTGTTGCTAACCCGTAACTATTTAAATGACAAAGTATATCAGAAGCGAGAAAAGACTATCGAGAATTTTGCCGCTGCGTATAGACTGTGTGAATATAGCTGCAATAAATACTATAAGGCCGTACTTATATCTGCATATACCTGCTGTGAGAATAACAAACAGTTCCGTAAAAGTGAATACTATTCCCATATATTCTATACGCGCAACAGAGGCGGCAACATTTTCCTCTGAACGGAGTCCCAGAACTATCTCTGTCATAACGAATGGTATACAGAGTGTTATAATGGTCCGTAATATTTTCTGCTATTTTGTCATTTCACACCGTATTTCTTCCCTTTGACATTAGTTTGTAAAATTATTATACTACCAAAAGTCCGGAATGTAAAGAATTGTTCGGTTATAGTTTATCCCCTGCTTTTCGGCAGGGGATAAAACATTTTTTATAAATCTATCACGCCTTGACCGTAACGACTTTTGAGAACTTAAGAAGATAACGTAAATTTTTTTTATTTATTGATAATGTTTACACGAAAAATGAACCTTCGGTACCGAGATTTCAAAGCTCCGAAGGTTCATTTTAATGGGGTTTATCAGTCAAAGGTCAAAATCCGAATTACGCAGTCTGCTCCGCGGCAGTTTTCTTATCCTTGCGCGCACCCTTTGTTTTTGTACCGTTTGCGGGCTTGCTCTTTTCGGTCTTCTCGCCCGACACTTTTATCCCGACAAGCTCGTCGCTGTCGTTGTACTTGAGTTCGAGAATATCACCGACCGCTATATCAGCCGCCGTCACGGTCTTGCCGCCCTTCTTGAGCGAAATTCTGTCGGTAAGTGTGACTGTCAGAGTTTTGCCATTCTCGGTAAACTCGCCCTGCTTGCCGCCCTTGTGCTTGCCGCGCTTGCTCTCGGGCTTTGTCTTTGCGGTATCGGAAGCGCTATCGGCAGTCGCGTCTGTGGTGTTTGCCGTGCTGTCGGAAGGCTTCAACTTCTGCTTCTTTTCGGGCTTTTCCTTTTTTACGGTCGTTGTACCGTCGCTTGCTGCCGCGTTATCGGCGGTCTGAGCGGGCTTTTCCGGCTTCGCAAACTCGCCGAGAGCGAGAGTTATCTCGCTTCCGTTCACAGCGGTGACTTTGCCGACCTTGATGTTTTTCGCCTTCGGCTTCTGTGTGTCAGCCTGTGCAGTTACGGCAGGCTGTGCGGTGTTATCGGCATACGCGGTGACAGCGGAGACCGATGTTGCAGCCATGATCAAAGCACAAAGAATAGCTGCGGTTTTTACTGATCTTCTCATAGTGATCACGTTCCTTTCGTTGTTGTTTTGTAGGGGTTTTGCTTTGATATACACATAATAACACGGTTTCCTTAAAATAATCTTTAATGCAGAAGAATTTTATTCGCGCCAAGTGAATGTGAATGTCGTCAGTCTGTCCGGCGAGGATGCGGCGGTAAGCATTCCCTTATGCTTGTCGGCTATGGCTTTCGCAATTGACAGCCCCAGTCCGAACCCGCCCGTTGATGATGTCCGCGATTTGTCGGTTCGGTAGAAGCGGTCGAACAGCCGTGAAAGCTCCTCCGGCGGGATATACTCGCCCTTGTTCGACACGGTAAGGATATTGCGGTTCTTTTTGTGGTGCAGCGCCACCTTTACTTCCTCGCTTCCGACGGAATGGCGTATCGCGTTGTCGATCAGAATATTCGCGAGCCGCTCGATCATCTCCCTGTCGCCTTTGCAGGAAATATCAGGTTCGATCTCCGTCACAAGCGTGTGACCGTTCTCGAACGCCAGCGCCTCTGTCGCGAGGCACACGCCCTCTATCGCTTCGGAAGCGTTGAACTCGGACATCAGCAGCTTTGTTTCCTCCCTGTCATCTTTCGACAGGTAAAGCATCTGGTTTATCAGCTTCGACATTTTACCGGTCTCGGATTTGATGTATTCAAACCATTTATCCTGCTCCGAAACAGTCTTTTCGGGCTCCGACGTTATGACGTCGATGTTTGCGGAAATGACAGTCAGCGGGGTTTTCAGCTCGTGAGACGCGTTCGCAAAAAACTCCTTCTGACTGCTCCACGCTCGGGAAATGGGCTTCACTATCCAGCCGGAAACAAGCACGCTTATCGGGAACAGCAAGATAAGCGCGCCTATCCCGACCGCGATCAGCACGATGAGAAGCCGCCCCATTGTCTCAATCTGATTGGTGCGGTCGATGAAGATGACCCGTGTCCTGCCGCCCGACTGTTTTACAAAGTATCGGTATGACACATCGGATAGACGGATATATCCGTTTTCGCTGTTCTGCGCGGCTATGCTTTCGGCAGCTTCGCCTATCTCGTCCTCGTTGTCGGGCTTATTATAGGAGCTGCTGTAAGCTATCTCTTTTACAGTCCCCTCCGATGACATCAGAACAGATATCCAGCTTCGCGAAGATTGCCTTTTTGCGGGCTGGCGGTTGTTGCCGGAGGGACTGCGCTTTGACGGATCGGAAGCTTCCGGCGGCTCCGGCTTTTTATCATCGCTGCGCTTGTCGGAGTCCTCGCGGGTCACGGCGGTCAGCGCCGAATCGACGGATTTGTCCGTTTCCTCTGTTTCGGAGTGCTGCATAAATATATAAATACCGACAACGACCGCTGCTATCAGCAGAGTAAGACCTGCCATGATGACAGCGGTTATGCGGATACGAAGTTTCTTTATCATTCCCGTCACCTCGCTTCAAGGCTGTAGCCCACGCCGCGCAGCGTTTTTATCGACACATTCGACTTGATATACCCGAGCTTTTTGCGCAGGAATGAGATATAGACTTCGACGTTGTTATATTCTGCGTCGGAGTCATATCCCCATATCTTCTCGAGCAGGTTTTCCTTTGTCAGCACCCGTTCGCGGTTGCGAAGGAGCATCTCCATTATCGAGAACTCTTTCAGTCCGAGCTTCACGGAATTTGACTTGCAGGAGAGTGTGTAAGTCGAAAGCTCCAGCGACAGATCACTGTACGAAAGCGTGTCGTCGCAGACAAGCTCCGAGGTGCTGCGCCGACCGAGTGCACGTACCCTCGCGAGGAGTTCCTCTGTCGCGAACGGCTTTGTGAGGTAGTCATCCGCGCCGCTGTCGAGACCCTTTACCTTGTCGGATATCTCGTCCTTTGCCGTGAGAAGTATTACCGGAGTTTTTATGCCGTCCTTCCGGAGATTACGGAGAACATCTATCCCGTTCATTCCCGGGAGCATGATATCCAGCACTATCACATCGTATATTCCCGAAAGCGCGTTGTCAAGCCCGTCGATGCCGTTGTATGAAGTGTCGGCGGTCATTTTGTTTTTTGTAAATATCTGAACGAGTGCGTCGGCAAGGCGTTTCTCGTCCTCGACTATCAGGATTTTCATAAAGCACCTCGTTTTATGCTTTTCTTGATTTATAGTCAATTCGTTCCCGTAAGTGCAACGCCGTTCACATAAAGCGTATAGCCGTTGGAAATGATGCCCGACGCGTCGCCGTCAAAGCTTGTGACATAGCTGTCACCCGTGAGATTCCATGTGCAGCCGGAACCGAGAGTTACGGAAACTTTGCCGACTTCTGTGGAAACTGTATCGCCCGCGGCGTTCGTGATATTGCCGTTGATGTAACCTGTGAAAGAAGAATTATCGGAAAGGTTCAGCGTAAGCTCGGAGTTGCTGCCGCCGAATCCACCGCCGGGAGCGCCGTTCCGTCCGGCTTGTCGGGCGGAGTGCCGCCGCCTTCACCGTCGGGCTTGTCGGGAGGAGTCCCGCCTTCGGGCATTTCCGGAGGAGCGCCCTCGGGCTTTTTGTTTTCATTGGAGGTATCGCTCTGCTCGTCCGTAACAGCAGCAGTTTGTTCTGTTTCGGAAACATTTGTCTGCTCAGCCGCTGTCGCGGACTGCTCAGAGCCGGTATTTGAGGTACTTGTGCCGCAGGCTGCAAGAGAAGCAACAAGCATTATCGCTATTATTGATGATAAATACTTTTTCATATTGATCTCTCCTTCTGTATCTTTTCAAACGTTTCCGTTTGATTTATCTGTATTATAGCAGCCGAACCTAAAATCAAATTAAGAAAAATAAAAAAGCTATAAATTTTTGAAATTCATAGCTTTTCGGAATTGCAGATCATTTCAGTATATCGACTGTGTTCCTGTCCGTTCTTTCAGCAGCCAGACGCGAATAGTCCGTACCAATATATCTGTTCTTGCCCGTGTTTTTGGCCTTGTAAAGATTGGCGTCAGCCTGACTCATCATCAGCCTGAGATCATCGTTCAGCCTTGCATTGCCGCAGACATATCCTCCGGAGAAGTTCACTCTGTCGGCGGAGCCCTCTTCTATTAAAATTTCTTCAAGGTGCTTTTTTATCATACAAGCTGTATGCCGCCCGCGTTCCTTATGCGGAGTTTATGACAGCTTCCCTCGCCGAACAGCGCGTCCATGCTGCTCCGGTACTTATCCGCAAGCTCGTTGGGCACGAATGCCTGTATCGTTCCCGCAAACCCGCCGCCATGAACGCGGCATGCACCTGCACCGTGAAGCGTTCTTTCGCTTACTGCAAGAGCAAGGGTTATGCCCTGAGAGAAAGGATCCTTTGTGGAATAGAGATTCTGGAGCCACATAGCCGAAGATCTTCCGGACTTCTTGACGATATCGAGAAAGTGCGCTATAGCGCCGCTTTCTATGGCTTTTGCAGCTATCGCAGCCCGCTTGTTCTCTGCGAAGAAGTGGCCGGCTCTGAGAAGAGCACGGTCGCTGCAGGTCTTGCGGAGTTCGGGGAGCTTATCAAAGAACTCGTTCTCATCGCAGGCGCGCAGATACTCCTTGCCGAGCTGTTTCGCAACGCTGAACATCTCGGAGGGGACTGCGGAATAGTCGTCCGAGAGATCGGCGTGGCTGCCCTTCGTATCGGTGATGAACAGGGTATAGCCATATCTGTCGAGGTCGCATTCCGCTGCAGTTACCTTCGGCGCGGAAGTATCCTCGAAATCCATGAACACCGCGCTTCCCACAGAGCATACAGTCTGATCCATAAGCCCGCTCTTCTTGCCGAAATACTCGTTCTCGGCATACTGACCCATTTTCGCTATCTCTATCGCTCCTGCCTTACCGCCGTTGTAATAGCAGTCTGTCATAGTTCCGATAAGCACCTCGAAAGCTGCGGAAGAAGAAAGACCGCTGCCGCTCAGAACGTTTGAGGTGGTGTATGCGTCAAATCCGCCTGTTTTCAGTCCGCGCTTTACAAAACCTGCAGCAACACCGCGTATGAGCGCAGCGGAACTGCCGTTTTCACCGGGTACCGGCGCAGTGTCGGCAATATCCACATTGTCCTGATCGTGACCCTCGGATTTTATCCGGATAACGGTGCTGTCATTGAACGAAACTATGCCGATGACATCAAGATCGACTGCCGCAGCAAGCACGCAGCCATGCTGATGATCGGTATGGTTTCCGCATATCTCGGTGCGTCCGGGGGCGGAGAAAAGATGCACTTCTCCGCTGTCCGGGAATGAAGCTGCAAACCCGTCACAGGCTGCGGAATAACGCGCACGCTGGATATCAAGAGCTTCTTCTCCGTAGAGTCCGGTAAGCTTGCCGTCAAGTTCTCCGGCATTGATCTTTGCCTTTAATTCACTGATACTCATAACGTTATCCTTTCAAACGAACATGAACGATCTGAAATCGAAGTCGCACCCCGGCAGGAACACGAACGACACCTTTACCCTGCCGGAAATGCCGGTCATCGGGAACTCACGCGGGACATATCCCTCCGAACCCGCAAATTCACACACAAAGCGCCCGCCGTGCTCTCCGTCAAGGATCACCTGTATGCTGTTCACGGCAAGCCTTGTCCTGCCGGTGATTATGATCTTATCCGGTTTATGGGCAGTAAAATCGAACTCGCCGAAACCGAGTATAACATTGTTGCCTATGCCGGTGACCGCGTCCTGTTCAACGGTGTATTTGTCCCCGTAGATGCTCTCACGGCTCACGGCGGGTATCTCGGACGTTTCTTTATACCGCTTCTCAAACAGAAATCCTTTTATATCCGCTTTCACATCTGCCGCAGCGCTTATTGTATGCACACCGCGAAGGGTTTTCGTGAGTCTGTAGGTTTCCGCCTGATATTCGAGCCACTTTGAGGGTCTGCAGTATCCGAAGTCTCCGATAAGCTCACCCTTTTCCGGCGTTCCGTCGTAAAGCCGTATCCTTATCTCATCTTCGCGCTCCGTAAATACCGGTATAGTTACAGTGTCCGTACCGACATCACCGAAGTCAATGTTCTCGATACCGAACCAGCCTCCGCCGATGCCTGTTCTCATACCGTGGTCTATGCCGTTTTTGACATCTCCGCCGGTTAGACTGCACAATCCGCTTTCTATGAGGCTGTAAGGGTCGTGGAAAGCGCTTCCGAGCCCCTTGCCCGTGAGCTTCACCGCCGACATAAGCTTCACACGGTCTGTGCCGTTCCTGCACAGAGCACGCAGGTAGAACTCGCCGTCGCTTATGCATTCCACAGTCACTCCGCTGCTGTCGGCATCGGTTATCTTCGCAAGTTTCGTGTCTATACCGTTAGCGCTCGTAAGGCGGTATGTCATGTCGCTGTACGAGGCGTTGGCGGGGTGCAGAACGGTGCTGAACCGCATCGTTCTCCGCTCCGGAGTGAATGTCCGGCTCTCGCTTATAAGCTCAATCTTACGCACGGGAATGTCGTCTGTGATAAACGAGCCGCTGTTCTCCTCGATGCAGCTCACGCCCTCCGGCACCTCGGCTGGAACTGCTTTAAGCGTTAATTCCATACCTATCGCCGACGGTGATGATATGCTCACATTAATATCTCCCGGCTTGTCCTTTGCTGCAATTATCGCCAGCAGCTTTCCGGAGAAAAGTCTGCGGGATATGCCCTTGTACTGCTCGAAGTCCTGTGAGTCGCCATTGTCGAGACCTATGAGCCTGCCTGCGCCGGTAACTTCCACATTAACGCGGTCGGAGGCGTTCGCCACAAACTCGTTGTCCTCGTCATACGCGGAGATCTCCACGAATATCAGGTCGCGCCCGTCGGCTCTCAGTTCCGACTTGTCCGGCTCACCTATGATGTGGTGAGTATCGCCGAAGCTTTGTCTGTGATCACGGGCGCGCTCCTTGCCGGTCTCATCGCAGCCCTTAGCAAGAAGCCGACCCTTCTCATACGGCAGTTTCACATTCATAAGCAGCTCTTTGCCGTGAGCGCGGTCAAATTCCTGCTCCTTTATAAGCTTTTCGTTAAGGTACAGCCCGACTTTCGCAAGATTTGAAGCTACCCGTATATCTATCACTTCGCCCTCGCTGAAATCCCAGTGCGGGAAGATATGCACAAACGGCTCTGTGCAGCTATCCGTCCACGCGCCTCGGAAAACATACGCGCCGTCCTTCTCGAAACCGGCAGTGTCGAACTGACCGAAGAAGCTGTTTTTGCTGTCGTAGGGGGTAGGCTCGCCGATGTAGTCAAAGCCTGTCCAGATAAACTGACCGGCGCAGTATTCCGCGTCACGGTCGGGTATTATGCAGGCTTCCCAGCTTTTCGCCGCCCATATGGGCGACCCGTTTCCGAGCGCCGAGCACTGGCCGTCGTCGTTGCCGAGGTCGGACTGTTCAAGCGGGAAATGATAGATGCCGCGGCTTGTGACTACCGAGGAAGTCTCGCTTCCGTAAATGCAGCGGTCGGGGTATTTTTCGTGGTCTTTTTTGTAAAGCTCTTCGGCATAGTTGTAGCCTGCGATCTTCAGTATATCCGCGCATTTCTGACCGTTCTCCGTGCGCATCTGGTTTGAGCCGATCGTCACATAGCCGTTGCGGCGCGGATCGTGGAGACGCACGAGCCTCTTCATAAGCGTTGTAAGCTCCTGACCATGTTCATCGGCTCCGGTATCGGGGATCTCGTTGCCGATGCTCCATGCGAAAACACAGGGGTGAGAACGGTCACGGCGTACCCATGACGCTATATCACGCTCCCGCCATTCTTTCGCGAAACGGACATAATCGTACTCTGTCTTAGGTATCTCCCACACGTCCGTAAATTCCGAGAGGACGAGGAATCCCATTTCGTCCGCAAGCTCGAACAGCTCGACGGCAGCGGGATTATGGGAGGTGCGTATCGCGTTCACTCCCATTGTGCGAAGCTTTTTGAGCTTGCGGCGCAGCGCGTTTTTGTTCACCGCCGCTCCGAGCGCTCCGAGGTCGTGATGCTCGCAGACGCCGTGTATCTTCACCTGTCTGCCGTTGAGGAAGAATCCGCTGTTCTCGGTAAAAAGTATGTCACGGAATCCGAATTTCGTGATCTGCGAATCTATCACCTCGCCGTCCTTTTTCAGCTCGGTAAGGCATTCATACAGCTTCGGACAGTCTATGTCCCACCTCAACGCCCCGTCAACGGTCAGCGTCTGCGTATTGACCGCATATTTACAGCCTTCCCTTGCAAGCGGTGCAAGAAGGCTGCTGTCGGCTGCTGTGAGCGGGCTTTCGGTCTCGGCAAGCACTTTCCCGCCTTCAAGAACGGCAGTGCGTACAGCAAGCCCATCAACCGTGACATCTCCGGGACGCTCCGTTTCGACGGTCACTGTCACGTTCCTGTCGGCGGAAATGTAAACTCCGTCCGGCATAATGTGGATATCCGGATACCGGCAGAGCCATACATTGCGGTAAATGCCGGCGCCGGAATACCAGCGGGAATTGGGAGCGCGGTGATCTACGCGTACAGCGATAACATTCTCTCCCTCATGCAGACAGTCCGTGATGTCCGCGTCAAAGGTGGTGTAGCCGTTCTTCCACTCGAAAGCCTGCACGCCGTTCACATACACGCGGCTGTCCATATAAACGCCCTCAAAGCGGAGCGCTGTGCGCAGCCCGTCGTTCTTATGCACATATGTTCTCCTGTACCAGCCCGTAGATGTCTTATACAGATCCTTCGTGTCATATATGAGCCAGTCGTGCGGGAGATCGACCCGTTTCCAGCCGGAAGCGCTGTCGTACTCCGTATCTATCGGACAAAGTGAGAACTCCCATTTATCGCAGAACAGTTTTCGTGTCATCTTATCTCCGTTTCAGCCTTAAACAGACCGACGGCTGCCGGTACGGTCAATGCCGTGTTCAGCAGCCGTCAGATCATCACATCGTTGATTTTCTTATGAGCATTTCAAATCCGAGCATGGTCTCCCGGGAAGTATCCTTTCCCTCAAGCATATCCAGCAGCAGGTTCGCGGCTGTCGCGCCAAGGTCGCCCGCACGGAAGCTTAGGGCTGTTATCGGGGGCGAATACATATCGAGGTAAATACTGTTATATAGCGAAGCTACCCTTATGTCACGCGGTATCACTTTACCTATCGACGAAAGCATATTCACCGCATACATACAGATCATATCGTCGCCGCATATTATGCAGCTGCACTCACGCTGGAGAAGGTCGTCTATGACCCTGCGGAGCTGCATTTCGCTGTTCACACCGAGGAAAACGGTCTTGTTGGGCACAAAGACACCCGAGCTTTCCACCGCTCTTACAAAGCCTTCGTAGCGGCTCCGGTTCACGGTCTGTTCCATACTGCCAAGTATCAGCCCGAGCTTCTGGGGCTTGTTGTTCATGAGCAGGTATGAAGTGAGCTCGTAGCTGCCTTCCTTGTGAGCGCTGTCTATGGTGACCGCGTCAAGGTCGGAACTCTGCCCGACGGTCACATAGGGCACGCCCATGCTGACGAGGAGCTGCTCCATACTTCCGCTCTGAAGGGGGCGGGTTATGATGATACCGTCGGTCTTGCGGCTCTCAAGCACGCGTCTGAGCTGTGAAACATCATCCCGCTCGGTGCTTATCACGAGGGTATCGTAGTTTCTGAGCGCACAGCACTTGGTTATCCCCATAAGACAGGTCTGGAAGAACGGGGCTTCGGTCTCCATATTGTCCATAGGTATCACTACGCCGATATTGTAAGTCTTCTTCTCCGAAAAGCTCTTCGCGATCATATTCGGAGAATAGTTCATGACCCTGATGCAGTCAAGCACACGTTCCCGTGTCTTTTCGCTCACTCTGCCCTTACCCGAGATAGCGCGGGATACGGTGGTCTTGGATATGCCGAGTTCACGCGCGATATCGTCGAGCTGCACAGTACGGGTCTCTGAAGTAGTATTGTTCATTTTATCCTATCCATGCAGTACAGATCACTTCTTGGTCTTCTTATCCTTCTTCTTTTTACCGATATCCTCCGCGACCGGTGCGTTTTCCGCTTTCTTAGGGACTGCAACGGCGTTCTCGACTGCAAGATTTCTTCCGTCCTCGGGATCGAAGAGATTGATGGTACGCTGACGGATACCGAACTCAAATTCGCTGCGCGCCATGAGCTCGACCTGTGCTTCCTCGTCCATATCGGCGGTCTGGACACGGAGGATAACGTCCTTATCTCCGCCGTAATCTGCGTGGATATGCATTTCGCTTCCCATCATCTCGGTAACTTTCATACGCGCCTTTATGGTGTTCTGACTGCCCTTGGGACGAATGAGCAGGTTCTCCGGACGCGCTCCGAGAATGACCTTTTCTGGAACGGACGAACGTGCGTCAAGCTTCTCACATATATAGTCGGGGACTTCTATCTTTGCGCCGCAGACTTCGGCAATGTATCCGTTCCCCTCTTTGGTGAGCTTCGCGTCGAAGAAGTTCATCTGGGGCGTTCCGATAAATCCCGCTACAAAGAGGTTCGCGGGGTGATTGAAGAGCTCCTGGGGCGTTCCGACCTGCATCACAAAACCGTCCTTCATTATGACGATACGGTCGCCGAGAGTCATGGCCTCGGTCTGATCGTGGGTGACATAGACGAATGTGGTCTGGATCTTCTTACGGAGCAGGATTATCTCAGCGCGCATCTGGTTGCGCAGTTTCGCGTCCAGGTTCGAGAGCGGTTCGTCCATGAGGAAGACCTTGGGCACACGAACGATGGCACGGCCTATCGCGACACGCTGGCGCTGGCCGCCGGAGAGCTGCTTGGGCTTGCGTCCGAGGAGCTCGGTTATACCGAGTATCTCCGCCGCCTCGCAGACCTTCTTATGTATCTCGTCGTTGGGAAGTCTGCGGAGCCTGAGTCCGAAAGCTATATTCTCATACACGCTCATATGCGGATAAAGAGCGTAGTTCTGGAATACCATTGCGATATCCCTGTCCTTCGGCTCCATGTCATTCACCACGTTCTCGCCTATGGAGATCTCGCCGCCGCTTATGTCCTCAAGACCCGCGATCATACGCAGAGTCGTGGACTTGCCACAGCCAGAGGGTCCTACGAGAACTATGAACTCCTTGTCCTTTATCTCAAGATTGAAATCATGAACGGCAACGAAACCGTTCTCATACTGTTTCTTAACGTTTTTAAGCTTGACTTCTGCCATGATCTGTTCTCCTTATCCCTTTACGGCTCCGCCTGTAACGCCCTCAACATAATACTTCTGAAGTGCCATGAACAGCGCGGTTATCGGCACCGATACGAGCAGTCCGCCCGCGCAGAATATGGTGAAGTAGTTGCTTATATGCTCCTTGTCGAGCCACTTGTAAAGTCCGACTGCGACGTTATACGCTTCCTCGTGACCGAATGTGATGAGGGACGCATACATGAAGTCGCCCCAGGGTGCTATGAACGCCATCATTATCGTGTAAATTATTATCGGTTTCGCCATCGGCATTATGATGCGGAAGAATACCCTCGCACGGGAAGCGCCGTCTATTCTTGCAGCTTCGTCAAGCGATTTCGGGATCGTGTCGAAAAAACCCTTGGCTATATAGTAGCCCATGCCCGAGCTTGCAGCATAGATAAGTATAAGTCCCGGCACGGAGTTCTCGCTCGTAAGACCGAAAAGCTTGAGTATGAAGTACGTCGCGATCATCGAGAGGAATCCCGGGAACATTCCCAGTACCAGCATGAGGTTCATGAGGAATTTTCTGCCCTTGAATCTCATTCTCGAAAGCGCATATGCCACGCAAAGCACTATCACACTCTGCAGCACCGCATTGAACAGCGCTATTATGAGCGTGTTCAGGTACCAGTGCCAGAAATCCGTCTTGGTGGAGAGGAAGATGAAGTTATCGAAAGACCACTCTTTCGGGATTATGTAAGTTACCATTGATCTCGACTCTCCGCGGAAAGCCTGGAACACAAGGTAGATGAAAGGTATAAGCCATATTATGCAGAGCACGGAAAGGAAGATGTAGATAAGTATCCGCGTGAAGCGTTCCTTCCCTGACTTGCTCCTGAATTTTTTATTTTCGCTCACTGGAAATCCTCCTCATTCTTCATCGCGGGCGATACATTGTAAACAATAAGCGAGATGACCGCGACGACTATGAACACAAGAATACCGATAACTGCAGCGATCTTGTAGTTGTTGTTGGTGATCGTCAGGGAGTATAGCCATGTTATGAGCAGGTCGGTGCCTCCCGCGCCTCCCTCATACGCCATAGTCTTCGGCGCTCCTCCGGTAAGCAGATAAATGACGTTGAAGTTGTTTATATTCGCCGTAAAACTTGTGAGCAGGTACGGTCCCGTTACGAACAGCATATACGGGAGCGTGATCTTCGTGAACTGCTTTATCCCGGAAGCGCCGTCTATCTTCGCGCTCTCGTAGAGATCCGCCGGTATGTTCATGAGTACGCCGGTGGCTATGAGCATAAGGTACGGTATGCCGACCCAGAGGTTCACCACGAGCACCATTATCCGCGCCATATCCTGAGTTGTCCAGAAGCCGATCTTCTCCGTTATCCACCCGAGGTTCAGCAGTATGTTGTTCACTATTCCCTCGTCCGAGAACATCTTTGATACCAGCAGCAGCGATACGAACTGCGGCACCGCGATAGTCATTACAAGGATCGTTCTGAAGAACTTCTTGAACCTGATACCCTTGCGGTTTATGCATATCGCAACGAACATTCCGAGGAAGTAGTTGGAGAATGTCGCAACAAGAGCCCAGATCATCGTCCAGATAAGTATCTCACGGAAAGTGTACGCGAACTTGTCGTTTCCGGAAGCGTCCGTCGCAAGCATGGTCCGGAAGTTGTCAAGTCCCACCCAGTCAAAGAGCTTGTCGGGCGGAAGATGAGAATAGTCGTAGTTCGTGAATGCAATAAGTATCATGAAGAATATCGGTATTATCGTGAATACCGTTATTCCGAGCAGCGGGACTGCAAGCAGGGTCTTGTAGTACTGCTCATCGGCAAGGGACTTGACATCGTTCTTGAACGAACGGGGACGTATCCCCTTTTCAATAAGCTTCTGCGCAGTATAGTTCTGTTTTACGTTCATGACCCATGTACATATGAAACCGAGGATTATGAATATGGTAAGGACGCCGTAAAGCAGTATCTTCAGGCTGTTGTCCTTGTACTGGACTACTTCAAGGCCGTAATCGTTGAGCGTCTTGATCGTAGCCTGTTCACCGAGATCGCCCATTCCGGCAAGATACCCGCCGCCGAACATAACCATGAACCATATGAACAGAGCTTCCATTCCGAGGAAGATGACGCCGCGGCCGATCTGATAACGGAAAAACTGGCCGAATCCCATTACAAAGAACGAGATGCGCGTTTTCCAGTCGCCGTCGGCGAAGATATGCCCTATGCCGGCAAAAAATCTCCCGACCGCGCACAGCCCTTTCCATATCCCGAGGGGGATTTTTTTCAGGAAGTTAAGAATGTTCCCGGGGAGCCGGACAAAAAACTGACCGATATCGTACAGTTTCTTCTTCGCCGGCGGCAGTCCCAGATACTCAAGCTCCGTTAATTTGCTCATTTTCAGCCTTCCTTTCATTTTTGAGTTGTCGTTGAACAGTCTGCCGTTTTCGCAGCGCTTATTTCGATTTTAATACCGAACTCGGCATCGTGACCGATTTATTCCCAGACCTGATCCGGTATTATGCCGCACTGCCTTCGTGACCGCTTTGGAGGGCACGGTCACGCAAGGTAATGATGTGCAGCGAAGCGTTCCGAAAACGGCGGACCGGCCGGAGCGGAGACCGCCCCGGAAGTCCTGCCGCAAAAGCTTACTTTGCAGCCTTTATAGAGTCCTCAAGATCCTTGAGTGCAGCCGTAAGTGCAGCATCATCGGCATCAGCGTACTTACCGCCGTTGATATCTGTACCGAAAGCCTGTGTGAGATCCCAGTAAGCGCCGGGGTACTGACCCTGGCCGGGGCAGAATGCGAGCTGCTCGGCAAGAGCTGCGAGAGCTTCGTTAGCCTGTACCGCATCGGACTTCTGGGCGTTCAGGTTGGAGGGACCCCAGCCCTTAGCCTCAAATCTTGCCATCTGCATCTCCTCGGAGGTGATATAGTCGGCTACGATATGGCAGAATGTGAGCTTGTCGGAATCTGTCTGGGGCTTTACGCCTACGAGCTTGAAGCCGCCGAAACCGCTCATCTGGTATGTCTGACCATCAACTGTGAAGGTAGGCATCTTTGCTGCGCCGAAGTTGTCGCCGAGGAAATCCTTGACTGTTGCGTAATCCCATGTTCCGGAAACGAGAGCGCCTGCTGTGCCGCCTTCGGGATTGAAGAGAGAAGCTGCGCCGTCGGGAGACTGCTCATAGCCCTTGCCCTTGCTCTTTGCCATGTTTACCATAGCCTTCATTGCAGCAAGACCCTTTTCGCCGCTGTAATCGCAGACTGCACCGGTAACGTTTCCGTCTGTGTCATACTCATAGTAGCACTCTGCGCCTGTACCGAAGAAGAACGCAACATCGTACCAGCCGGACTGGATATCCATATAGAAGTTCTTGCCTGCCGCGCCGCACTGTTCGATAATACCCTCAAGAGTGGAGGGATCTGTAACGACGGACTTGTCGTAGTAGAGGAAGTAACCGTTATCGGAAGTCTCGGGGTAAGCGTAAACGTCGCCGTTAAGTGTTACAGCGCCTACGGAACCCGCATCGTTGTTGTTCTTTACGTTGTCGAGGAATGTTCCGCCGGGCTTGGAGAGAGCGCCTGCGGCAACAAGTCTTGCAAGCTGATCCTGTGCAAAGCCGAATACGTCCGCGCCGGCTTCAACGTCTGTGAGCATCTGTGTTGCAGCATCACCTTCGCCCATTGCCGAAACTGTTATAGCGTACTTGCTGTTCCAGTCCGCCTGACCTGCGAGCCAGTCGTTGAGCTTGGACTGTGTGAGCTCTACGACTTCCTCGGGAGCCCATACTGTGATGTTCTTCTTGTCGCCGGAAGCGTTGTCGGAAGCAGCGGGGGCGGGTGCCGCGGTATCAGCGGGAGCTGCAGCATCGTCAGCCTTTGCTTCTGTCGCAGCCGCTGTCGTGGTGCTTGCGGAGCTGTTGTTTCCACAGCCTGCGCCGGCTGTGACGAGCATTGATAATGCGAGCATTATCGGAAGTGCTTTTCTCTTTGTGGTCATTTGTTTGTCCTCCTGTTTTTTTGTGCAGTATAAACTGCGTGTGTTTATCTCAGGGCTTATCTGCGCCCTTTATATCAAACGGAATTTTACCGCTTAATAACCGTTATTGCTCATATCGAGGGGGCGTCGTCCGCGGGCGGTGCATCTCCTTTCTGCGGGTTGAGCAGGAAGTCATCTATAGTTCCCCACGAGCCGTTTCCTGCCTTGACGTAAACGCCGATCGTGACGCTGTCACCCTCATTCACTCTGATATCCCATACTTTCGGGTGCTGCCATACCGCGTAGCCGGAAAGCTCGGCGGAGTCTGCGAGCCAGACGTCGTTCACGACAGCGTAGATATAGATATCCTGATCGTCGCCGCCGTCACCGCCCTGTATTGAAGCAGTCAGGGTGTAAGTTCCTGCCGGTATGCCGGTGACATTCTGGAAAGCGCGGAACTCGGTTCCTTTCTCGCCCCAGAAGTGGAGCGCGTAGTCGCCGGTAACTGCATCGAGAGCTTTCTTCTGATAATCTATCTGAGTGGTCTTATCGCTGATGTTCTCTATCGTCCACATCGAACGGTCTTCTTCCTCGAAGCTGTAGTTGACCGTATAGTTCGCATCGACCATCGCCACTCTGCATACCGTATCCATGCCGCCCGCAGTTCCCTTTATCGTGTAGGTCTGAGGTTCGCCGTTCGTCATAGCTTCAAGGTCTGCCGCTTCCCACGTCACATCGATAGCCTGCTCGCTTCCGTCGGTATATATCGCGTAAACCTTATCCGGCAGTGTTACCGGTTCTCCGAGCTTTACGGAAAGCTCACTGTCCTTTATGGCATCGGGGACTGCTTCGATCTCATTCCCCGTTCTCACAAGAGCCCAGGTTTTGAGGGATTCGAGGGGCTTGCCGTCGAAACCGAACATAGCCTGATTTTCCCACGAGCTTCCGCCGTAGTACTTGCCCGCATCATCGGGGTCGTACTCCGCCGCGTAGCTTGATGCCCAGCCTGCACCGTACTGCTCCCAGAGCGCCGAGCGTTCTTCCCAGCTTTCGCCCGGGACCGGAAGCCACGCAGGCTCCCACCAGAACACTCCGATACCGCAGTCTCCTGTGTTCACAACAGCTTCGATTATATCGCGGAGCTCCCGAGACTGACCCTGCACGGTGAAAGGATATGGCTTCTCGTAGTTCACGACTTCTCCGATGCTGTTGCCGCTTCCGTCGCCGTCGTCGAGAGTGTATGCGTAGGACGTTTCGGCTACCATGACTTTCTTGCCGTACTTCTCGTTCACCTGTTTCAGCACCAAGGTGAGGTTGTCGAGAGTTCCGTGCCAGTAAGGGTAGTATGATGTTGCAAATACGTCGTAATCGAGCTCGTAATACGCAAGTTTTGATGCGTAATTCAGCATATTATCAACAGATTCGGGATTGGTGAAATGCACCGCCACAAGTGCGTCCGGCAGCACCTCGCGGACTGCACGGGAACCGGCGTCCATAAGGTAGTAAATGTTCATCCATATCTTTTCACCGCTCATTTTGCCGTTAGTCTCGTTCCCGAGCTGGACCATAGCGATGTCTGCGCCCGCGGCTTTCAGCTTTGAAAGGCTGTCCTTAGTGAACTCATAGAGTGCTTCTTTTTTCTCTTCTATCTCCATACCTTCCCAGGCTTTCGGGCACATCTGTTTGGACGGATCAGCCCAGAAATCCGAGTAATGGAAGTCAACGAGGAGCTTCATTCCCGCGTCCGCAGCCCGCTTTCCTATTATGCAGGCCGTTTCCGTGTCGCAGTTTCCGCCGCCGTAACCGTTTCCTTCCTTGTCGAAAGGATCGTTCCACACGCGGACTCTGATGCAGTTCACGCCGTTTTCCGCAAGAACAGCGAACAGATCTGCCTCCTCGCCGCTGCTGTTATAAAACTTCGTTCCCGCCTTCTCAAGCGCGATCACGCTTGATATATCGCAGCCCATAAGGAAGTCATCGGGAATGCCGTTTACTTTCTTTACATAAAGGGTATCGCTTGTCACTGATGTTTTGTCCGCATCTGCGGTCTGCTGTTGCGCAGATACTGTGCCGTCCGCGACCGGCTGTTCTCCGGAACAAGCCGACGAAAGAACCAGCGCAGCTGCCGCAAATGCCGCAAATACCTTTCTGAAATGCTTCATACAGAACCTTTCTCCTGACCCGCCCGGCGGGTTGTGCAATCGGTTGCGCACCTTTTCTTGAAATCAATGATACCACAAATAGTCAAGTGTGTCAATCGACATTTTTTATAAATAAAGTGGATAATTTTTGTGCGTTCAGACAATACATTGCATTATACGCGCATCTGAAAGCTGATTTGCGCAACAAAGATCCGAAATTTGCGCAACAAAAATCTCCATCCTTATTCAGAACGGAGATCCTGCACAAATTATAGCCCGAGTCGTTCCTCGATCCTGTCACAGATCGTTTTCAAAGCCTTTATTCTCGCTTATTTCTTGTCATTTCCCTCAATTACAGTCCACGGCGCGATATCCGTAGATGTGAGCTTTATCATTCGATCGACCGCCTTTTCGTACTCGTCCCACTTTTCGCGGTTGCGCCAGTCCTCATCGGTTATCTTCCACTGCTTGGACGGTGTGTTCTCGCGCTGCTTGAATCGGCGGTACTGTTCTTCCTTGTCTATGTTTATCCAGAACTTTATGACCACCGCGCCCCAGTCCGTGAGCCAGCGCTCGAACTCGTTGATCTCCCGGTAAGCCATATCCGCCCGCTCCTGTGGGGTTATCTTCTCTATGGGCTCTACCATTACCCTGCCGTACCATGTACGGTCGAATATCGTGAAGTGGCCGTCATTTTCAAGACGCGTCCAGAAGCGCCAGAGGTAATGGCGCGCAAGTTCCGAAGGTTCGGGTGCAGCTATCGGCTTGACTTCATATCCGCGCGGGTCGAGTGCTGAAGCGACGCGTTTGATATTGCCGCCCTTTCCGCCTGCGTCCCAGCCTTCATATGCAACGATCACGGGTATTTTGCGCTGGTAGCATATGTTCTGCAGGACTCTGTTCTTTGCTCGTAACATTGCTATGCAGCTTTTTCAGAATTACGTCCATAGGCAGGCGGCTGCACTCCAAAGCTGTCATATCCATTCGCGATGTTATCCGGAATGTTTCCTGACGATAGAACGTTCTCGGAACTCCGAATTTCTGTGCATATATTGCAAAACGTTCGTGTGCTCGCAATCCCGATAATTCTTCCGGATAGAACGCATCATCAAAAACAAATTTCAGGCGATTGCGCATCTCCCGTTTCAGCTCATTAAGATAGAAAATGTAATATTTCAGACTTGTCTCTGAGATTTCTTCCAGTTCCGGCGGGAAAATCGACGAATAGAGAGACCGATACATATACCCGACTTTTTTGCCTGCTGCGACTGGATATTCCCCTCCAGTTTGTAGAGCCTTCCGTCCTTGACAAAGCGCCGACCTGTTCCGCAGAATACAAATGTCACATTATTATCCACGCATTCCTGTCGCAGGAGCTTCACCCAATCATAATGACAAGGTCTTGCACCGTCGTAATTCTCGCCGTCACATAGGACTTGCTCTATCTGCCCGGTCTCAAGAAATTTTCTGATACTGACCTGATCGATGAAAGGAGCGCACATCACGCCCTTGTGCTTGAAAGGGAGGTCAAGCAGAATGGGAATACGTTCGTCTGCACGCCGCTGGTTTTCGGCTGTCACATTAAAAAAGATGTTATCCCAGCCGTCGCCCCAGTCTTTGGGAAGATGCTCAGCCACACGTTCTGGGCGTTTTGTCAGCAGAAAGAATATCACATCACTGCGTATCTTCATCAGCTCCCACGCTTCCTCACGCCACTCATCTGCCTCGGCAAGAAAGAAATCCGAGGTCATGCAAACTCTGATCTGCTCTCCGCTTTTTATCTTGTAATTACCTTTGCGGTCTTTCTGTATCGGATAGTTGAAGCCTGCCTTCGTGCGGTATATATGCGAGCCGTCCTGATCTCTCATCTTGTCGAGAAAATACATATAGCAATGGTCACAGCCCTCGCTTTTCTTGATACACCCGTGCCAGGGATTCCAGATATCGTGCATTACACATCGTCCTCATGCTTGAAGCCCCAAACCATAATAGCATAAAATATAGGTTGAAGATCACGTCCCTTTTCCGTGAAAGAATACTCCACATGGGGTGGTATCTCATTGAACTGCTCACGGTGGATAAAGCCGTCTGCTTCAAGCTCTTTTAGCGCAGTGGAAAGCATACTGCCCGTGATCTCGGGCAGAGCCTTTCTGAACTCGCCGTATAATTTCTTTTTATAAAAACGGTTCAAAAGGTGATCCGATCATACCGGAAAAGCTGCTGAACGCCAACCCGTACAACCGGGAGATCATGGATATACTGAAAAGCATCAGCGGAGCGTGATGCAAAAACGCGATCTGTTGAAATGTCAGCTGACTTTCTTATGTGCGAGCGTTGACCGGATCAAAAGCGAGTCAGAAGATGAAGCTATTACAACTGTTATGATGTAACAATAGAAGAAATGGAACAATACAGCCTCTCCGAATAAACGGGGTATTTTTATGAATTTCTAGCCGCCGTCCAGCAAAGCTTTTCCCGTTTCGATCAGCACCGTGCCTTTTGGCGCAGTTTGTCAAGGATATACAATTTATTGGGTAATATCCAACAAATCACCGCCTGTTGTTTTGCATATTATGTACAATTTGTGGCAGGCGTTTTTCGTCTTTTCTCGATTCTTTTAAAATACTTTACAAACTCCACAAAATATGCTATAATATACTATATGTAACCGCACAATCTGAAAAATGTGTGGAATTTCGCGGAAAGGTCTTGACAAAATGGCTATGGTGTGCTTTGTTCAAAGCAAGCAAGCAGAAATAACTCTGCTCTTTTGTCATACACAAAATCAATATATTTTAAAACAACCGTAACTGCAGATAAACTGCGGCCGCGGTTTTTTATAGTCTATGAGTGTATCCCGGATATATATCAGATATAGTCCGGATACACTGGTATAAAAAATTTTTATCAAAGGAGTATTATAACATGAACAAAAGCCTCAAAAGAACGATCAGCGCAGTACTTGCAAGCGCGGTAATGCTCACGTCAATGACAGGCACACAGGTATTCGCCTCGGCTGACGGCACATCTGTTACCGCAACTGCGACAGCCGAAAAGACCTACAAGGTCATGAGCAAGTCAGTCCCCACATATCTGTTTCAGTATGACAAGGACGCTGTAATGAAAACGAAGCTCTACTTCATGAACGGAGTCAACGATGTTCCTTATATTGAGATCGATGACATGGTACAGTACCTGAAAGCACTAATGCAAATGAAATATCACGGGACCTACGATCTTAAGGTGGAAAAAGACGGCGATACCGTTACCCTCACAAGAGAGACCGGCTATATGGCAACGATCAACTTTGCCGATGAC
>DEWH01000011.1 GCA_002363155.1 Ruminococcaceae bacterium UBA3215
GCGTTGCAGGCAAAGAAGTCCTGCGGACGGGGACCGAAAGTGATGATCTTGAGGTTCTTTACGCCTATGTAAGCGCGTGCGATCGGAACGAAGTCAGCGATCATCTTCGCGATATCATCTGCTGTGCCAACCGGATAAGACGGGATATATCCCTTGAGATGTCTCATTCCCAAGTTGTAGGAGCAGTTGAGCATACCGCAGTAAGCGTCGCCTCTGCCGTTTATCATATCGCCGTCGCCTTCCGCTGCGGCAACGAACATGCAGGGACCGTCAAATTCCTTTGCGATAAGAGTCTCAGGCGTTTCGGGACCGAAGTTTCCGAGGAATACGACAAGAGCGTTGCACTCCTGCTTGTTTACGTCCTCAACGGCTTTGAGCATATCCTTTTCGTTCTCTACCGTAACGGGACATTCGTAAAGCTCGCCCTTGTATGCCGCCTTTATGGCAGCGCGTCTCTTCTCGGACAAAGCTATCGGGAAGCAGTCTCTTGAAACCGCTATTATACCGAGCTTGACCTGAGGGATATTTGTTATCATTGTGGTTTTCCTCCTGTTTATTAATGCACGGCTTTGCCGTGATCATTTTAATTCTGTGCCGGTTAATCGTTTACAAAACAAAGTGTGCCGCACTGCGGCGATCCGGCTTAATTATTCCAGTACTGTTCTCTTTCATGCGTCTGGGGTCTGCCCATAAGATCATGCACGGACTCGGACGGAGCCTTGTTCTCATAGCAGACTTTATAAAGCTCGTTGATGATCGGAGCCTTGACATCGAGCGCTGCAGCCGTCCTGTACACGATACCGCAGTTATTGTAGCCTTCAACAGTCCCGACATTCTCAACAGCTTCCGCCGCGCTCATGCCCTCACCGATAAGAATACCGGCTCTGTGGTTGCGGGAATGGCGCGAAGTGCAGGTAACGATAAGATCACCTACTCCGGCAAGTCCCGTGAATGTCTCCCATTTTGCTCCCATTGCCGCACCGAGTCTTGTGATCTCCGCAAGCCCGCGGGTCATAAGCGAAGCTATTGTATTGTCGCCGAGCTTCATGCCCTCGATTATGCCGCAGCTGAGGGCTATCGGATTTTTGAGCGCCGCCGCGATCTCACAGCCTGCCGTATCGCTGTTTTCGTAAATACGGAACGTATGCGTCTGAAGGTTCTCCTGCAGGAATTCCGCCGCCGCCATATCCTCGGAGGACATAACGACCGTGGTGGGGATATTCCTTGCGACTTCCTCAGCATGACAGGGACCCGCCATGACCGCGATGCGGTTATCCGGCAGCTCCTCGCCGATCACCTGTGAAAGTCTCTTTGCGGTTTCTTCCTCAAATCCCTTTCCGACATTCAGCACCACCGTATTCCGGTCAACATAAGGCGCAGCCAGCTTTGCTACGCTCCGCACACCGGGCGACGGTATCGCAAAAACAAGCACGTCCGCCCCCTTGACGCAGGATATGTCCGTTGTGAACGTGATCCTGTTTGAAACGGCAACTCCCGGCAGGAGTCTCTTATGCTCTCCGAAACGGAGTATGCTGTCGATCTCTTCCTGGTTTCTCGACCATGCGGTTACTTCGTGACCGGCTTTGTTCCAGAGTACGGAAAGTGCGGTTCCGAATCCGCAGCCGAGTATCGTTATCTTCATATTGTCTGTTTTTCTCCCGGGGTTCATTGCAAGCTTAATGCCGCACATCTTATTTTATGTCAAGATGTGCGGCACACAGGTTCCTGACTTTCGGTATGGTATCAGTTCTCCCAGCTGCAAAGCTCCTCGTAGAGTCCGATATAAAGCTTAGCCGACTGCTTCCAGCTGAAATCCGCCTTCATGCCTGTTTCGACAAGCTTCTTCCACCTGGGCTGATCGTCATAGACTTCCTTTGCTCTGTTGACTGCACCGAGCATATCCATAGCGTTGTAGGACTGGAATGTGAATCCTACGCCCTTGCCGCTGGGATCGCCGTAGTCAAGTATAGAATCCTTAAGACCGCCGGTCGCGCGAACGATCGGTACTGTACCGTAGCGGAGAGCTATCATCTGCGCAAGTCCGCATGGCTCGCTCTTGCTGGGCATGAGGAACATATCCGCGCCTGCGTAGATGCGCTTAGCGTAAGCGGGAATATATCCGCACTTGAAGCTTACTGCTTCCGGATACTTGCTCTGCATATAGTAGAAATAGTCTTCGTACTGCTTATCGCCGGATCCGAGAACGATCACCTTTATGCCGGAGCATACGATATTGTCGAGAACGCACTTGATAAGGTCAAAGCCCTTGTGTTCAACAAGTCTCGAAATGATACCGAGAACCGGGGAATCGCCGCCGGGAAGTCCCGCTTCTTCAAGCAGCTTTTCCTTACAGATCTTCTTGCCTGCCATTTTGCCGACGCTGAAGTTCGCAGGGATATCCTTGTCGGTCTTGCTGTTGTACATATCGGTGTCGATACCGTTGAGGAATCCGCAGGTCTTGTACTGCTTCGTGTTGAGGCAGCGGTCAAGACCGTGAGAGAACCACGGATTGAGTATCTCTTTAGCGTAAGTAGGTGAAACGGTAGTTACCTTGTCCGCCATTTCGATCGCGCCCTTCATGAGGTTCGCGTCGCCGTCATATTCGATGATAGAGCTCAGATGTCTCGGGATAGAGAATATCTCCTCGGTAAGCTCAAGTCCGTACTGACCCTGGTAGCCGATATTGTGGATCGTGAACACATTGCGTATGCCCCACATATTGTGGTGGTACTTATAGTATATGTTGTAGTAGATCGGGATAAGTGCTGTCTGCCAGTCGTTGGAATTGATGATATCCGGCTTTATTTCGAGGTGTTCGAGCATCTCAAGAACGGCTCTCGAGAAGAACGCGTATCTTTCGGCATCGTCGTAGTATCCGTACAGACCGAAGTCACGCTTGAAGTAATACTCATTATCGATGAAATAGTACTTAACCCCATTGAGGGTGGTGGTGAAAATACCGCAGTACTGCGAGCGCCAGCCTACCGGTACATAGAAATTCGTTATATATTCTAAGGTCTCACGAACTTCCGGCTTAATTGTATTCACATAGTACGGCATAACTACCATACACTCGTGACCAGCCTCTACGAGCGCCTTAGGGAGAGATCCCGCAACATCGGCAAGTCCGCCTGATGCTGCAAACGGCTGTGCTTCGCTTGCGGCATATAAAATCTTCATGATAAGCTCCTCCTGTCCGTCAACGGAAGCCCCGTGACATAACCATTTTAAGCAATTCTATAACTGCTCAATTATAATTCTACCACATTTTTGGAAAAATTCAAGAGATTTATAAAAAATCATCATTTTTTACTAACATATTTATAAAATCTGCACAATTATCAGCGCCGATATTATGGCATATTCACATTCAACATTTTTATGCGCAACTTACATATTTATGTTGACCTTATACGAAGAAATATGTTATAATGTTCAAAAGGAGTGTTGGAAATGGCTGACGAAAACAAAAAAAGATATCTTGATACATCTCTCACCGCGCAGGAGCGCGCAGAAGCACTTGCCGATGAGCTTACAACAGAGGAACAGGCGGCGCAGCTCCGCTATGATGCCCCGGCAGTCGAACGGCTCGGGATCCCCGCGTACAACTGGTGGAACGAGGGACTTCACGGACTCGCCCGCTCCGGGACAGCCACCATGTTCCCGCAGGCAATCGGTCTCGCTGCAATGTTCGATACGGAGCTTGTCGGAAAGGCTGCCGGGATCATCTCAGAAGAGACCCGTGCGAAATTCAACGCGTACCGCGCCGAGGGCGACACCGATATTTACAAGGGGCTCACGCTCTGGGCGCCGAATATCAACATCTTCCGTGATCCGCGCTGGGGACGCGGACACGAAACATACGGTGAGGACCCGTATCTCACCTCCGAGTGCGGAAAGGCGTTTGTCCGCGGCATACAGGGAGACGGCAAAGTGCTGAAAGCGGCAGCCTGCGCAAAGCATTTCGCAGTACACAGCGGTCCGGAAGCTGACCGTCACTGCTTCGATGCGAAGATCTCCGCAAAGGAAATGGAAGAGACCTACCTTCCGGCATTCGAGGCTCTTGTGCGCGATGCGAAAGTCGAGGGCGTAATGGGAGCCTATAACCGCGTGAACGGTGAGCCCGCCTGCGCCAGCAGTTTCCTCATGGACAAGCTGAAAGAATGGGGATTTGACGGTTACTTCGTTTCCGACTGCTGGGCAGTCCAGGATTTCCATATGCATCATCATGTGACCTCCACTCCCGCCGAATCCGCGGCAATGGCGCTGAAAGCAGGCTGTGATGTGAACTGCGGCTGCACCTATATGAACCTGCTCACCGCGCTTGATGAAGGTCTCATCACAAAAGATGATATCCGCCGCGCCTGCGTTCATGTTCTACGCACGAGAATAAGGCTCGGTATGTTCGATGAAAAGACTGAGTACGATGATATCCCCTACACCGCCGTCTGCACAGAGGAAAGCCGTGCAGTATCGCTGGACTGCGCAAGACGCTCGATAGTTATGCTCAAAAACGACGGAACTCTGCCCCTTGACAGCGCCAAACTGAAAACCATTGCTGTCATAGGTCCGAATGCCGACAGCAGAGCCGCACTCGAAGGAAACTACAACGGGCGTGCGGACAGGTACGTTACCTTCCTCGACGGCATAATGAGCGAATTCCCCGGACGCGTTATATTCGCGGAGGGCTGCCACCTATACAAGGACAGAGTCTCCGGTCTTGCACAGGCGGGCGACAGATACGCGGAAGCCGTTGCCGCAGCTAAATGCGCGGACGCGGTTGTGCTGTGTGTGGGACTTGACGCCACTATCGAGGGCGAAGAGGGCGATACCGGCAACGAATTCTCCTCCGGCGACAAGCGGGATCTTGAACTCCCGGAACCGCAGCGCATACTGATACAGAAGATACTCGCCGCAGGAAAGCCGACAGTTATCGTGACTGCCGCAGGGAGCTCCGTGAACGTTCACGCGGACGGTGCCAATGCCCTGCTCCACGCATGGTATCCCGGCTCGGAAGGCGGAAAGGCACTTGCGGAGATCATTTTCGGAAAAGTCTCTCCTTCCGGCAAACTGCCCGTAACATTCTATGAAAGCGCCGATAAACTCCCGGATTTCAAGGACTACTCCATGAAGAACAGGACTTACCGCTTTACGGAAGATAATGTGCTGTATCCGTTCGGCTACGGACAGACATACGGAAATGTGAAATGCACTTCCCTTGCCTGCCGTGACGGAATTGCATACATCACCGCCGAGAATACCGGAAAACGTCCCACCGAGGACGTTATACAGCTCTATATCAAAGACACATCGGAATTCGCCGTACCAAATGTCAGTCTGTGCGGATTCAGACGCATTCATCTCAATGCCGGAGAACGGAAAGAGATAGAAATACCTGTACCGGAACGTGCTTTCACTGCCGTCAGCGAAAGCGGCGAAAGAAAGATATTCGGCAGCCGGTTCACACTTTATGCCGGCACTTCTCAGCCGGACGAAAAGAGCAGGGCGCTTGGCTTTGAGTGCGTATCTGCGGAGATAGTCCTATGATAAAGAAACTACGGAAAAGCTTCATTATTACTGCCATGATCTCGGTGCTTGCAGTACTGGCGGTCATTGTCGCGGCAATGAATATCGCAAACTATCTGAACTCCGATTCGGAAGCCGATGTACTGCTGGATCTGCTTGCCGAGAACGGCGGCAGCTTTGCTCCTTTCCCACATGAACCGGATATTTCCGCACCCGCCGGTACGGATCAGCCTCCCCCTGCCCCGCAGGAAGCCGAGCAGCCACCGGAAAAGCCGGCAGGAGAAGATGTGCCTCCTCCTGCTTCGTCCTCCGATGATGACGATTACGACTACGATGACGACTTGGACGATGATGATGATCACGATGAGGACGAAAACATCTCATACGCCGCAGTTACCACTCCTGCCGCGACCGAACGTCCGCAAAGAGACTTCCAGCCGGATCCGAGAAGAAAGTATGACGATCTGAAAAGGAAAGAGCTGATAACTGCCGAAACCCCTTACGAAACAAGATACTTCACAGTTACAATAAAGGACAACGGCACTCCCGAAAGCATAGACACCGGCAAGATCGCTGCGGTATCAACGGAAGACGCGCTCGAAATGGCGCAGAGGCTTATTGCCGCCGGCAAAACAAGAGGTTACGAAAGCAACTACAAGTACCTCATAAAGAAAACCGACACAGGCAGTCTATGCATATTCATAGACCGCGGAAGAGCACTGAAATCCGTGCGCGATTTCATGATAATAAGTCTGCTTGTTGCGCTTGGAGCCGCTGCTGCCGTATTCGTGCTTATCGTAATTTTTTCCGGTATAGTTACAAAACCTGTTGCCGAAAGCTACGAAAAGCAGAAGAAATTCATAACAAATGCAGGTCACGAACTGAAAACTCCGCTTGCGGTAATCAATTCCTGCACCGAAGTTATCGAAATGGAGCAGGGCGAAAGCAAGTGGACAAAGGGCATCACCAGCCAGACAGAACGGCTTGCGACGCTTACCGGAGAACTTGTCGCACTTGCGAGAATGGACGAGGGTTCGGCTCAGCTGACATTTGAAAGCTTCTCCCTTTCGGAAACCGTCTCGGAGATACTTGATCCGTTCTCCCTCATGGCGGAGCAGAAAGGTCTCGGTTTCACCGCAGATATAAAAGACGGCATTATATTCAAGGGCGACAAGAGCATGATCGCGAAACTATGCTCGATACTGGCTGACAACGCGGTCAAGTACACCCCGGAGGGCGGTACTATTCTGTTTACACTGTCCGCAAAGGGCAGGCATATAATACTGTCCTCCGAGAACACCGCAGAGGACATTGAGAAAGGCGCTCACCCGGAACTTTTCGATCGTTTCAGACGAGGCGATTCGTCCCACAGCAGCGAGACTCCCGGCTACGGCATTGGTCTTTCTATGGCGCAGTCGATCGTGAATGCCCACGGCGGACGCATCGAAGCACTCAGCAAGGACGGCAACAGCCTTACTATCACCGCAAGGCTGTAAATGGAGCGCTTCGCTTGAGACCCGGGCTCCGCCCAGACCCGCCAGCCCCCTTTAAAAAAGGGGGCTGGACCCCCTAAACTGATGCGCAGCGACATTCTTCAATGGGCGGGTGCGCCACCTCGGTTAGTTATATTCATCTGAATACAAAAAAAGACTGCTGAAACTAATGAATTTCAGCAGTCTTTCATTCTGTTGTGATAACCCTCTCCATTAATTGCGGAGCGATCAAAGTTTTTAGGAAAGGGGGTTCGGGGGAATGACCCTTTTTTCAAAAAGGGTCTGCCCCCGATCTCGAGCGCTGTGCGCGACCAGTCTCGAGCGCAAGCGACATCTCAGAGATCATATTTCTTTTTTATGTGCCTTATCACAAAGACCGCTGCGATCCCGCTGCATATACCCACGGATACATTGCTTACCATCATTACTATGCCGACACTTGCACTGCCGATATCGGTGTAGTTCTGCAAAAACCACAGCACCGGTATGCGGAATACAAATACACGCATCACATTCAGCAGAAGTGTCAGCTTCGTATATCCGAACCCGTAAAGCAGCGCCATTACCGCTGCATTAATGCCGAGTGTGACCGCACCCAGCGCTTCATAGCCGTAAACGTCCTTTATCAGCAGCCGGAATTCCTCGTCCTGTCCGGAAAACAGACTGCTCAGCGGGTCAAGAAATACAAGCGTCAATGCCATAAAAACCGCGCCGAGGACTGTGTTTATTATGAGTATTTTTCTGAACGCGTCCAGCGCACGCCCCGTTTTTCCCCCGCCTATATTCTGGGCTATCACAGACGCGCCGCCTTCCTGGAAGCCGTTCTGGAGCTGGGTAGTTATTCCGCCGAGATTGTTTGATACTCCGAGAGCGCCCACTACGGAAGTCCCGTAATCAGTGCTCATCTTGTTGACTATAAGCTTACCGTATGCAAATGCCGCCTTCTCCGTGACAGCGGGATATGATGTGTTTATGACAGGAAAGATCACCGCCTTGCGCATGGAAATATGCTTTGCGGAAAACCCGAATATGCTGTTCTTTTTAAGCATATTCACCGCCGCTATGATAAGCATTGAGAGATTTGCGACAAGAGTTGCCGCCGCGATCATAACAACTGTACCGTTCATTACATACACAAACAATGCCGTAAGCAGAGATTTTACAGCAAGATAGATAAGGTTTATCCACATTATAAGCTTCGTGTTTCCTCTTGCGCGCTCTATCGCTATGTAAACAGTATTGAAAAAATTAACTGCGATATTGACAAGCTCCACGGAAAAATACTGCCCGCTGGCTTCTATCAGCTCCTCCGGTGTGCCGTTGAGCCGCAGAAATTCCGGCGTAAACGGTATCACCAGCAGAACGGGAATGCTGATCATAAAACAGAGAAAGCAAACACTGCTCACCCGCTTTTTCACAAGGTCATAGTCTCCGGCGCCGTATGCTTCGCTTATCTTCATTCCCGCGCCTATCGCAAGTCCGCCGCCTATTGCGGATATTACGAAGCTTATCTGCGAAATGTACGCGATTGAAGAAACGGCGTCCGTTCCGATATGCGCCGCTATCATAGTATCTATTATCTTGAATATGTGAAGAAGTCCCGAATATGCCGCAAGAGGTATGCAGACCGTGAAAATGACTGTCCACATATTGCTGCTGAGAACAAATTCACGGAATTTTCTGTCTCTTCCGGAAAGAACTTTGCCGCCGGAATTTTTATTGTCGTTATCCAAATCAGAATGCCTCCGTCAGACAATTTTACTGCCAGAACATTTTATCATATAGCTATTATTATTTCAATCAAAATGCAATAATAAAATAGATTTTTACCATTTTTAAGAATAATTTTCATATTATTATAAAGCCTGCTGTCCTGTATTGCCAAAGAAAAATGCCTTCTGAAAATCAGAGGGCATTTTATTTCTGTTAAGCCAAAAATACAACAAACGATTTGCCGGCTCAATGCTCCGGGAATGTGTCACCTTCAAGCCGTATTCCTGTGGCAATGATCTTTGAAAGGAAGTACATCATCGCGCACTCATCTTCCTGCCAGATACGGTGGCTTCTCGGTTCCGCGCATATCAGATATCCGTCTGTATCGTCTTTCATTCCTATGCGCGAGACCATTACCGTCTCCATATTATGCTTTTTCATCACATCATAGAAAACCGGAGCCATGTCTTTCAATTCTTCGATATCATTTGTGCGGTAGATATCATCTTTCATCAGCTTCTTGATATCATGCACATCCTCGCTGAAATTGCTTTTCAGGACAGAACGCATTATATAATTGCCGTCCATATAGTAAAGATCGGTTATTCCGATCTCGTCCATAAGCATAGGAAGTACCGAACGGAACTTGCTGTCCATACCACGGACATGTTCACAGTTCCTTGCTATCGCCTGCATTATGGTGCATATACCGTGACCTGCAAGCTTCTTGATCTCTATGTTTCTGTGCTTTTCCTCGACGTAGATTATATAGCAGTTTCTGCCCTTGCTCTTGCCGCGGTACAGTGTCTTGTCTATCATCGAAAACAGCTCGTCATAATCGGTGCTGTCGTCCGGGAATGTGGCACAGCCTATCGTTCCGGTAATGAACGGACTGCACGATGTGAAATGATAGCTTCTGCGAAGTACCGCGCCGTCGTTGTACAGTGCGGTGAAAAACGCTTTTTTGTCATCATATTTAAGATGCACGAGATCAATAAAAAGGAGCTCATCACCGCCGAAACGTCCGCCGACACCGAACCCGTCGATATATTCCGAAAGCGATGCCGACACATTCCGGAGAACATCGTCTCCGGTGCTGTGTCCGTATGTATCGTTCACGAACTTGAAATTATCAAGATCAAGCATCACGAAGCTGAAAGGAATATTATCCGCAATCAGCGATCTCGCAAATCCGAGGATATACGCTCTCGAAATAAGCCCGGTTAGCGGATCGGTGATATGCTCGAGTCCGGTGGTCCGGAGCACATCGGCAAAATAATGATATTTTATGAGCTGTTCGATCTTATACATTGTAGTTGACCTTTCTGCATACTGTCACAGGCATCATATTTTCATACCCTAAATTTGATTATACATCATTCCGATGAAAATATCAAGTGTTTTTCAGATATTAAATATCAGTTATTCCTTTTCTGCTCCGGATCCGCTGTAAATTGGGCTCAGATCACTTTGTAAAATATTTTACAGCGTTGTTGTAGCTGATATCCTTCACTATCTGTCCCACAGTCTCGATATCGTTGGGATATTCGCCGTTCTCGATCAGAGTTCCGAACATATCGCAGAGTATTCTTCTGAAATACTCGTGGCGTGTGTAGGAAAGGAAGCTTCGGCTGTCGGTAAGCATACCCACGAACTTAGATACAAGACCGAGCTGTGAAAGAGCAGTGAGCTGTTTCTGCATACCGTCCTTCTGATCGTTGAACCACCATGCGGAGCCGAACTGCATCTTTCCTACGATGCCGCCCTGCTGGAAGCAGTTCATTATTGTAGCTATGACCTCATTGTCACGGGGATTGAGACAGTAGAGAATAGTCTTGGGAAGCTCGTCGGTGCTGTCAAGAGTATCAAGCAACATGGAAAGCTCTTTTGCGAATGTCTGATCTTCGATAGCGTCGAAACCTGTGTCCGGTCCCAGCAGACCCATATATCTGCGGGAGTTGTTGCGCAGCGCACCTATATGGTACTGCTGTACCCAGTGAAGACGGGAATACTGCTTTCCGAGATGTACAAGGATATAGCCCTTGTACTGTCTGATCTCGTCGGGAGTGAGGTCATCGCCGGCGAGAGCCTTCTTTACGATCTTGTCAACCTTGTCCCTGTCGGCAGGCTTGAACATTACCACGTCGAGAGCGTGATCGGAGCATACGCAGCCTACGCTGTCGAAATACTCGATACGCTTGGTGAGCGCTTCGCAGAGACTGTCGATACCGTCGATACGAACGTCAGCTGCATCGGCAAGCTTCGCGATATACGGAACGTAAGTCGGAAGCTCGATATTGATCGCCTTGTCGGGACGGAATGCGGGATATACTTCCACATCAAATGTCCTGTCCTCTTTGAGAAGCTTGTGAAAATGCAGATCATCAATAGGATCGTCGGTAGTGAACAGCTTCTTTACGTTGCTCATAGCAATGAGCTTTCTCGCGGTAAGTGTTTCGAGCTTCTTGTTGCATTTGTCAAAAATGTCCTTCGCAGTCGCGGGAGAAAGGATATCGTAGATATCGAAGTAGCGCTGGAGTTCAAGATGCGTCCAGTGGAATATCGGGTTTCCGATAGCGTAGGGCATTACTTCCGCATACTTCATAAACTTTTCAAAGTCGCCCTTGTCGCCGGTTATATAGCTTTCGTCAACGCCCATTTCGCGCATAAGACGCCACTTGTAATGGTCGCCGCCCAGCCAGCATTCGGTTATCGAACCGAACTTTCTGTCATTGTAGATCTCCTCAACCGGAAGGTGGCAGTGAAAGTCGAATATCGGCATATCCTTTGCGTAATTCTCGTAAAGAGTTACCGCTGTCTCATTGCTCAGGACAAAGTCCTTATCAAGAAATTTCTTCATATTATATGCTCCTTGTTTTTATAATGTTACGCCCGTCTTGAAAAGGGCGATATCACGCGAGTTATAACGTTCGTTGACCGTCTGCTGTCCGTTTGCGACTGCGACAACCAGGTCGGTCAGCTCTTCAAGCTTGCTTTCAAATGACGCACCCGCGGCAATACCGCCGGCGTCGAAATCTATCCAGTTCGGCTTTCTTCCGGCAAGATCGGAATTTGTGGAGATCTTTACCGTCGGCACAAATCCGCCGAACGGCGTTCCCCGCCCGGTTGTGAACAGCACCAGATGACAGCCTGCACAGCCGAGATTCGTTACCGCCACCATATCATTTCCGGGTCCGTTCAGCAGGTTAAGCCCGTGCGAAATCAGCGTATCGCCGTCGAACAGCACATCGCATACTTCGCCGGAACCGGATTTCTGCGTACAGCCGAGGGATTTGTCCTCAAGAGTGGTGATGCCGCCTGCCTTGTTTCCGGGCGAGGGGTTTTCATACACAGGTTGGTCATGCTTCTGATAGTATTCCTTGAATCCGTTGACAAGCTTCACGATCTTACCGAATGTGGCTTCGTCCTTCGCTCTGTCCATAAGCAGCTGCTCCGCGCCGAACATTTCCGGCACCTCGGTAAGCACCGTAGTACCGCCTGCCGCCGCAATATAATCGGAGAACCGCCCCACAAGCGGGTTTGCGGTAATCCCGGAAAGACCGTCGGAACCTCCGCATTTCAGCCCGACTTTAAGGCAGGAGATGTCCTTCGGTACACGCTTGTCGTCCTTTGCACGTTCGTACAGCTTTTCAAGCAGTTTCACGCCTTCCGCGATCTCATCCTGTACTTCCTGCGCAACAAGAAATTCAGTGCGCTCCGTGTCGTAATCACCGAGAGTCTCCCGGAAAACGTCCATTCTGTTGTTCTCACAGCCGAGTCCCAGCACCAGCACTCCCCCGCAGTTCGGGTGCTTCACCATTCTCTGGAGAAGCAGCTTTGTGCGCTCGTGATCCTCGCCTATCTGTGAACAGCCGTAGGGGTGCGTGAAAGTATAGCAGCCGTCGATGCCGGGCAGGTCGCCGTGCTTCTTTGTGAATGCGGCAGCGACAGCTCTCGCCTGTGCGTTGACACAGCCTACCGTGGGTATTACCCACAATTCGTTGCGTATGCCGACTTCGCCGTTCTTACGCTCATAGACATTTACAGTCCGCGGCTCAGCTTTCTTTGCAGGAGCAGGTCCCTTGCGGTTGTATGTGTATTCGAGAGTGCCGTCAAGACATGTCGCCATATTATGGCTGTGGACATGCTCGCCGGGCGCTATATCGGCAGTTGCCTGTCCGATGACCTCGCCGTACTTTATAACTCTTTCGCCTTTTTTTATCGGGCGCAGCGCGAATTTATGCCCCTTTACGATATCTTCCGCAAGTGTCACGCCCTCGGCTGACTCGCCCTTTTTCAGCGCGGTCAGAGCTACTCCCACCGAATCCGACGGTGAGATAACAATAGTCTTTTTCATCTCATTCACCCAGAAATTCCTTTAATGCAGCCATTTCGCCGTTTTCGGTGATGTTCTTTATATACCCGGCAACGAGACTGAGGTCATCGTCCACGTCGAGATCCTGTCCCCAGAGTTCGGCTGCCGACATAGCTTTCTTTGCTGTCTCCCGGATATCGGTGAGCTTCCAGACCTCTTTCCAGAAATCGAGATACGCTGCATCGTCCTTAACCGGGATATCCTCATCTCCGCGTTTTCCGCGATAGAACACCGCAAGCGATGCGAATGCAAACAGGATATGTTTCGGAGACCTGCCGAACTTTGCGCGGTAGTCATTGTATGTGGGCAGCAGACGAGCCTTGAATTTAGACACGGAGTTCAGCGATATCGAGATAAGCTCGTGACGGATAAACGGGTTCATAAACCGTTCCATGACTGCGGAAGCAAACGCGTTCAGCTCGTCCTCCGGCAGATCAATTGTCGGCTTTATTTCCTCGTTCGCAAGCTCTCTCACGAAACGTCCGACATACTCATCGGTAACAGCTTCACGGACAGTGTCTATGCCGCTTAAATATGCAACCGGCATCATCGCGGTATGCGAGCCGTTGAGGATCTTGACCTTGCGCTGTTTGTAGGGAGTGATGTCATCGGCATAGATCACGTTAAGACCAGCCTTGTCAGCAGGAAGACGCTCCTGCACAAAGGGTTCTTTCCGGAGGACCCAAAGGTGGAAGACTTCACCCTTGACTATGCTTGTATCGGTGTAGCCCTGCTCCTCGCAGATCTGTTCAGCCTTGTCCTTCGGATAGCCGGGAACAATGCGGTCAACGAGGGTGTCGGTGAAGTGGTTGGCAGTATTGAGCCAGTCAATGAACTCCGCGCTCATTCCGTTGATCTTTGCAAGCTCGTTCAGCACCCGCTTCAGCTCTTCGCCGTTGTGGTCGATAAGCTCACAGGGAACGATCGCAAGTCCTTTTGACAGATCTCCGCCGAAATGATCGAATCTTGCTTTCAGAAATGCAAGCAGCTTTCCCGGAAAGCTCTTCGGGCATACGGAAAAATCGGTATCCGTTGTATCGAGGGCGATGCCGGCTTCTGTCGTATTGGAGACGATGACATCAAGATCATCGCTTCCCGCATATCCGAGGTATTTGCCGTACTCGGTGTAGGGATCGATGAAATCACGAAGCACATCTATTACATCACGGCTCTGTACTTTCTCGCCGCCTTCTATTCCCTCAAGGCATACAGTGTACAGACCGTCCTGCTTCGCAAGCTCCTTCACACGACCGTGAGGCGTGGGCTGAACAACGACGACATCTGCGTTCATCACGCCGCTCTTGTCGAGATTCCAGATTATCCAGTCAACAAATGCCCTTAAAAAATTGCCCTCTCCGAACTGGAGCACCTTTATCGGTCTCCCGGCGGAAGGAAAATTTGTTCTGTTCAGTTCTTTCATAATACTGCCACCTGTTCTGAATTACTGCGGAAATACCGTACAAAGCCCGTCGGGACATTGTGCGGTATTGCCATTTTATTATTCAAATGATTTTGTCTTTATGCGCTTTTCGGTCTCTTTGTCGAAAAGATAAACGCTCTCATACGGTATTGCAAATTCAAAGCTTGAACCAACACTCGGAGAACTATGGGGATCGACTTTCAGAATGCTGTTGAAGCCGTCAAAGTTTACATAGACGTTGGTGTTGTCGCCGAGAAGCTCAACAAGGTTCACGAAGCACTTAACCCTGTATCCGCTCTTTACGCGTTCGCCGATCACAGGGCGTATGCATTCCGGACGGAAGCCGAAAACTATCTCCCTGCCCTCATACTTGTCGAGCACGTCCTGCTCCGCGACTGCGCGGAGTTCGATCTGATTGTCGCTGAGCACAAGGTTTCCGTTCTTAACCTTGCAGACTACAAAGTTCATCGGAGGCTCGCCTATAAATCCCGCGACGAACATATTGACAGGGTTGAAATAAAGGTCGTAGGGAGTGCCGACCTGCTGGATATAGCCGTCCTTCATAACAACGATCCTGTCTGCCATTGTCATAGCTTCGGTCTGATCATGAGTTACATAGATAGTGGTCGCACCTGTCTCGCGGTGGAGCTGGGTGATCTCCGAGCGCATCGTTACTCTCTGCTTTGCGTCGAGGTTGGAGAGCGGTTCGTCCATAAGGAAGATGTCAACCTTGCGGATTATCGCGCGTCCTACCGCAACTCTCTGTCTCTGACCGCCGGAAAGCTCTCTCGGAAGTCTTTCGAGATAATCGGTAAGTCCGAGGATCCGGGCGGTATTGTTCACCCTCTCCTCGATAACGTCATCGTCAACGCCCTGGAGCGTAAGTCCGAATGCGAGATTATCATAGACCGTCATGTGCGGATAAAGCGCGTAGCTCTGGAATACCATTGCAACACCGCGCTCGCGGGGTCCCATCTCATTCGCTCTAACGCCGTCGATGTAGAACTCGCCCTTGCTGATATTCTCAAGTCCCGCGATCATTCGGAGCGTCGTGGACTTTCCGCAGCCCGACGAACCTACGAAAACTATGAATTCGCCCTTTTCTATCTCAAGGTTGAAGTCATGCACGGCGTGGAAGCCGTTCGGGTAGATCTTGTTGATCCCTCGTAATGTCAGATATGCCATAGCGTTACCCACACTTTCATTCTTATTTGAGGCGATAAAGCCTGTTATCTAAGATCAAGATTGTTGATGTTGTCCATGTCGTCGTATGTCTGGTTCTCACCGCACATTCCCCAGATAAATGTGTAGTTGCTGGTAGCGGTGCCGCAGTGGATAGACCAGCTCGGGCTGATGACCGCCTGCTCGTTGTGCATGATGATGTGGCGTGTCTCCTGGGGCTGTCCCATCATGTGGAATACAACGTTGTCGCCTTCCAGCTCGAAATAGAAGTAAACTTCCATTCTTCTCTCGTGAGTATGAGCCGGCATCGTGTTCCACGAATTGCACTTGTCAAGCTCGGTCATTCCCATCTGAAGTGAGCAGGATTCGCATACTGCCGGGTGAATGTACTGGTTGACAACGCGCTTGTTCATGTTCTCCCCGCTTCCGAGAGGACGGTGGTTAGCCGTGTCCTTGGTGATATAAACGGTGGGGTATGTCTTGTGAGCCGGGCTGGAGTTGATGTAGAACTTTGCGGGAGAAGCAGGGTTTTCCGAACGGAATGCTATCTCCTTCGTACCCATTCCGATGTAAAGTCCGTCCTTGAAATCAAGTGCGTATTCTTTGCCGTCAAGCACTACCGTACCCTTGCCGCCGACATTGATGATGCCCATTTCGCGTCTTTCAAGGAAGTAGTCGGTGCCAAGTTCCTTTGTACTTCCGAGCTTGAGTTCGGTGTTCACAGGCATAGCGCCGCCTGCGATCATTCTGTCCTGATGAGAGTATGTGAGCGAGATCTCGTCCGCTTCAAACACGTTGTCAATAAGGTAATTTCTGCGGAGTTTCTCGGTATCGTAGTACTTTGAATCCTCCGGGTGGTTGCTGTATCTTATGTCCAGTTTCATATTGCATTAAACTCCTTGATCTTATATTCGTTCTTTGAGGTGCTGTACCGCGGGAACGATATCCTCGCCTGTCGTGCCTTCAAACACAAGGTTAGCGTCCGGGCAGACTATCTTTATCTCCCCGAGTATCCGTCCGTAGTCGAAAATGCCCTTTCCGACACCGCACTGTTTCAGTGTACCGTCCTCGTTTACCGTGCAGTCCTTGATATGGAAAACGCATATCCTGTCTCCGAAAGTCTGGAGACCTTCTTCGAGAATATCGTACATCTGCCCGACATTCGACCCGTCGAGATAGTTGTACAGGTCAAATATTATTCTGATATTCCCCGCACCGATAGTCTTTACCGCCCGTTCGAGGGTCTTTACGTTCCAGCAGACATGCCCGAACGCACCTTCCATTCCCACACTCACTCCGCAGTCCTGTGCATATTCACACAGACCGGCGAATGTGCGTATCACCCGTTCCAGTGCTTCTTCTGTACGGTTCTGAGGATTGTACGTCCACTTGTCACCGTTGTATGAGCCGGTCTCCGAACCGACGATATTACCGCCGAATTCCTTGGCGAGGGAAAGGTAGTCCCTGAATACCGCGATACCTTTGGCGATCTTTTCACCGTCCGGGTGAACCGGGTTGAAGTAGGCACCGATAAGCGGGATAGTTTTTCCTGCTTTCTCAAACACTGTCCGGAACTTTTCGGCACGTTCTCTCGTAACGGCTCCGGGGACATACGGAACATCATCGAGGCACTTGTACGCAACAAGCTGAACACCGTCCAGACCCAGCTCGTCAAGCCGCGCCGCAATGTTCTCTTCGCCCTTGACGCCGAGGTCATGAGCGCGTATAAAAAGCTTCATCATCTCTGTACGCGTCCGGAAGCGTCGCCGCCTGCAAGAGTCTCAACTTCTTCACGGGTAACGAGGTTGAAGTCGCCGGGGATAGTATGCTTCAGAGCGGAAGCCGCAACCGCAAATTCAAGAGCAGCCTTGAAATCCTTGCCGTCGTTGAGACCGCAGATAAGTCCGCCTGCAAAAGAATCTCCGCCGCCTACACGGTCAACGATAGGATTGATGTTGTACTTTCTGGAGTGGTAGAATTCCCTTGTAGCGCCGTCCATGATGCACGCGGACCAGTCGTTGTTGGAAGCGGAGTGGCTCTCACGGAGAGAGGATACAACGTACTTGAAGCCGAACTGGTCAATCATTCTTCCGAAGATATCAACATATCCGGCAAGTTCGAGATCGCCCTTTGTAACGTCGGTGTTGCCGGGTTTGAAGCCGAGAACCTTTTCTGCGTCCTCCTCGTTTCCGATGCAGACATCAACGTACTTCATAAGGTTTGTCATTACCTTCTGAGCCTTCTCCGATGACCAGAGCTTCTTGCGGAAGTTAAGGTCACAGGAAACTGTAACATTGTGCTTCTTTGCAGCTTTCAGCGCAACTTCGGTAACTTCCGCAGCAAGATCCGATACAGCGGGAGTGATTCCGGTGAAATGGAACCAGTCAGCGTCTGCGAATATCTCGTCAAAGTCGAACTTTGAAGCGTCTGCTGTGGATATCGAAGAATGCGCTCTGTCATATACAACGTTCGATGCTCTCATCGAAGCGCCTGTTTCGAGGAAGTAGATTCCGAGTCTCTCGCCGCACTTTGCAATGTGCTTTGTCTCAACGCCGTACTTGCGAAGTGCAGCGATCGCGCACTTTCCGATCGGGTTGTCCGGAACTGCGGTGATAAATTCAGCGTCGTGACCGTAGTTTGCAAGCGATACTGCGACATTCGCTTCGCCGCCGCCGTAGTTGATGTCAAATTCGTCTGCCTGAATGAACTTCTCGTTGTTGGGTGTGGAAAGTCTGAGCATGATCTCGCCCATTGTTACTATCTTTGCCATAATGTCATATTCTCCTTGTCGTTATTCCGATACCGCTATTTCACGGTCACTTTCTCTCTGTAAGATGAACTGCGAATCCGCCGAATTCGTCTTTCAGATAAACTACTGTCATTCTTCCGTCCGCATCGTACTTTGCGCTGGACATATCCACTTCGATGCCCTGGTGTTTAAGCTGATATACCGCTCTGCGCACGCTGTTTGTAGCGACTGCGATATGACCGTTCTTTCCCTTGAACGGCGATTTCATGCATTCGATCTGCGAGCCGGAGAAAATGCTGCTGTTGCCGACTTTCTGCTCCCAGCCGAACATATTGAAGAACTTTGATGCAACATCTGAAGCCTCCGCCTCGTTCTCGCAGTTGAGACCGATGTGCGCGATATCAAAGCCCAGCATCTTGTTCACAGCCGAACGGCAGAGCGCGGTGATCTCTTCCCATTTGCCTGCCTTTACAAGCTTATCGGGAACTATCCAGCTTCCTCCGCAGCATACTATCTTCCTGAACGCGAGGTATGTATTGAGATTGTTCTCGTTGACACCGCCGGTTGGCATGAATTTCATTGAAGCATAGGGAGCGGAGATCGCCTTGATATAGGGCAGTCCGCCTGCCTGCTCCGCCGGGAAGAACTTGACGAAATCAAGTCCCAGCTCCATAGCCTGCTCGATCTGGGAACCGTTGGCAACGCCGGGTGTAAACGGGACACCTTTCTTTAAACAGTGCTCTACGACTTTCGGATTGAGACCCGGAGCAACACAGAACTTTGCGCCTGCTTCGATAGCTCTGTCACACTGCTCTGTGGTAAGAACGGTACCTGCGCCTACCAGCATATCCGGATAAGCCTTGACCATATCCGAGATGACCTTGTCGGCTCCCTCGGCGCGGAATGTTACCTCCGCACAGTGAATACCGCCGTCGTAAAGTGCCTTGGCAAGATTTACGGCATCTGCTGTGTTTTCAAGCTTTATGACCGGAACAATACCGGTGCATTCAAGCTGTTCGAGAAATTTTTTGTTGTCCATTGTCTATTTGATCCTCCTGAGTTATTAACAAATCCGCTCTTCAGCGTGCAAGCCAGCCGCCGTCAACAGCGAGTGTGAATCCGTTTACATAATCACTTGCGGAAGAAGCAAGAAATACCGCAGCGCCCATAAGATCGTGCGGTGTTCCCCATCTTCCTGCCGGGATCCTCTCAAGTATCGCTTCGCTTCTGTCTGCATCGGCACGCAGCGCAGCGGTGTTGTTTGTAGCCATGTATCCGGGAGCGATGGCATTTACGTTGATTCCGTACTTTGCCCACTCATTCGCAAGCGTCATTGTAAGACCCTTGACAGCAGACTTGCTCGCCGTGTAGCTCGGAACTCTTATGCCGCCCTGGTATGAGAGCATACTTGCAACGGATATGATCTTGCCGCCGCTGTTCTGCTTAACGAACTGTCTTGCTGCAGCCTGTGAAAGGAAGAAGAGAGTGCGCAGGTTGACATTCATTACCAAATCCCAGTTCTCAACCGAGAAATCGATGCTGTCCTCGCGCTTGATTATTCCGGCATTGTTCACAAGGATATCCAGTCTGCCGAACTTTTCGAGCGCTGTGTTTATTATCGTATCAACAGGTTCGATAGAGGACAGATCGGCAGTGATGTAGCTGAAATTCTCTTTGCCGAGCATCTCCTGTGTCGCCGTGCTTGCAGATCTTGAAACTCCTAGCACCTTTGCGCCTGCTTCAACCAGAGCCTTTGAGATACCCTGACCGAGTCCGGTATCGCTTCCGGTCACTATCGCGGTCTTACCGCTGAGACTGAACATATCCAGGATCATAAATGTTACCTCCGTAATCATTGAAATATTATTCCGGCAGTGCCGCAAATCTTTCGCACCACCTGTATTTATTGTAAACCCGACAGCGTTTAAAAGCGATAACCTGACCGTCGGATTTTATGGACAAAACGGATATTCTTATCAGAAAATTCCGAGCATAACAAGAGCCGTTACAATAACGAAGATCGTTACGGTACTGACAAGGCTGGTCCAGACCACAAGCTGTCCGGCGAGTTCATCATCAGCTCCCATTTCCTTCGCCATGATCGCAGAAGATACCGCCACAGGTGTTGCAAAAACTCCGACATAAGCGGCAAAATGCTCACCCGAAAGTGCGAATACATCTTTCAGCAGATATGCTATCGAAAGTCCGAATACCGGAACCGCAACAGTCCGCATGACCGTACCGAAAATGATCTCATTTTTTAGCTTCGGGACAGCGGAGAACTCGAACTTCCCGCCCAGCACGATCAGCGCAAACGGCGTGCATATCGACTTCACATTCTCCAGTGATTTATACAGGATAGTTATGTCGCTCAGCCGGAATCCGATATTTCCCGCTACAAACAGCTCGCGCAGGACAAGACATACAAGCCCGGCGAAAGTGCCGATAATAAGCGGGTTCTTAACTACTCCGAGCAGCACCTTCTTCACGTCAATACTGCGCTTTTCGGAGCTTCCGTTGAAGATCGTGAGCGTGATCACCGCGAGCATGTTGAACAGCGGCACACAGAATGCCGACATAACTCCTGCCGCCGCTCCGCCCTTTTCACCGAACAGCGAAGCAGCCAGCGGAATGCCGATAATAGCGTAGTTCGAGCGGAACACTGCCTGTATCAGCGTTCCACGTTTTGCGCCGTCCTTTGTGAACGCGCAGCATACAGCAGCCGCGATAAGAAATACCGCAAAAACTCCGACAACGCCGTATAATACGAAAACAAGATTTATGTCCGTTATACGGTCTATGGTGTAAACGTTGCAGAACAGCATCACCGGAAGCAGCACCCGGAACGTGAGCTTGTTGCCCACATCGAGGAACTCCTTTGTCAGCAGCTTTGCCCGTTTCAGCACATATCCCAGCGCGATGAGAATGATTATCGGCAGGACGGAATTCGCTGCGAATAAGAATGCGTTTCCCACTCAGAAAAGCCTCTCCATAGGGTAATAGTCTTTCAGATATTTTTCGGTAGCAGCCGCCATTTTCCTGAACAGATCTCTCGCATCGGCAAGCGAGAGTGTGCTGCAGAGCGGCTGGTTTATAAACGCCTCGAAAATACGGTCAAAATCGCGTTCCTTTATGCCGTAGTATGTATTTTCAATGTTTATTGCGTTTCGCAGTACCAATGCATTCACGTCGCCCGGCAGTCTTTTCGCGGTTATCGGTTTAAGGCTGTTCTGGGCAAACACACAGTTCGTCTCCACCACCGATCCCAGCGGCATATCCGGCATCTGACCCACGTTCACCACGTTCGCGTTTGACACCTTTGCGGGTATCATTCCGAGCAGAGCTTTCATAAGCTCCACAACTTCCTCGTCGCTGCGCGTCGGCGTTATCTTCTCGCTGCCTTCGGCAATTCGGCGGGATAGATTTATCTTCTCAGTCTGATCTTTTCTGCGGTAATCGACGGTGGTAAGATGATACAGCCAGCGTTCGGCATCCGCCTTATCCCTGATGTACCAGCTGTTGTTCATGAACTCAACGAGATGCCTGTCACCGGCAGCGGCAAGCACTCCGAACCGCCGGAAAAGATCCATCTTGACCTTGTTGCCGTACAGGAACGGATTGTCGTGAAATCCGTCCGGATCGGCTGTCTGCTCGCAGTAGCCTCTCTCGTAGAATTTGTCGATGAATGAGGGCAGCAGCTTCAGCAGGTCTGTACCATTGTAGCTTGCTTCGGTGATCCATGTGAAATGGTTCACTCCGCAGGCATCTGTCAGTATGTCATGCCGTGTCGGGCGTTCGATACCGAGCTCCTCTTGCGCCACACAGCACAGGAATTCCTGCGCATGGAATACCTCGTGGCAGCAGCCGAATGCCTTTATCTCCGGGAACACATCGTACAGCGTCTTTGTGCAGGCTGTCATCGGATTTGTGAGATTCAGCACCCATGCGTCCGGGCAGTGCGCTTTTATTTCACGGGCAAATCCCTCATATATCGGCACAGTCCTCATTGCACGAAGCACACCGCCGGGTCCTACCGTATCGCCTACCGACTGGTAAATTCCGTACTGCTCCGGAAGATGAACGTCTCCAGCCATTTCGTCAAAGGTGCCGGGAAGTATGGAGAATATAACGAAATCCGCTCCGTCAAGCGCGCTTCCGATATTGTCGTAAACTCTGTAATCCCATTTCGACACAGTGACCGGATCATTGTTGATATATCCGCCGATCCTGCGGTTTATATCCGCGGCGGCAGTGTCGATATCATAAAGCGCGATCTCTCCGGCAAGCCCGTCCGCAAATGCAAGGTCATTCATGAATACCCTCGCCCACATCTTCGAGCCGCCGCCGATATACGCTATTTTTATATTCTTCAAAACCTGATGTCCCCTTTCGGTCAGGACTGTCCGGAAACGATCATTCTCTTTACTTCGGTATAGCACAGCACGAACGGTGCAACACCCTTCGCGTCATTCTCCACCACCGGTTCGGAGATATAGTATTCAAAACTTCCGTCGCGCCTTCTGTCCCCGTCGGGTCCGAGACCTGCCATCAGGCAGATGCCGCCGAGGTTCAGCTCCCCGTTTTCGCCGAATTTAAGGTATTTTTCGCAGATGCCGTCAAAGGTCTTTCTGCCCTGCTCCGCATACTTCTTATCCAGCACGCCGAGTCTTGCACCTTTCATCATTGCGTAGGCGATCATGCTGCTTCCGCTCGTTTCGAGGTAATTTCCCTCTCTGCCGCCCTGATCCACTACCTGCCAGTACATTCCCGTTTCCGGATCGGCATACTGCTCGATACCGGCGATAACTTCGCGGAAAATACCGCTGATCTCATCACGGTCAGCACCGTCATCGAGATACCCGATGATATCCGCAAGAGCCACCGTGAACCAGCCTATCGCACGGAGCCAGAAGCTTGACGAAAGACCGGTCTTCTTATCAGCCCAGAAGATGCTCTTTGAGCAGTCAAGACCGTGATACAGAAGCTTCTTGTCCTCGTCGAACATATACTGCCTTACGTTTCGTATCTGATGCATGGTATCGGTGATGCTTCCGCCGCCGAATTCCTGCTGGAACCGCACATAGAACACCTGCGCCATATAGATGCCGTCGAGCCATACCTGATGCGGGTATATCTTCTTGTGCCAGAAGCTTCCCGTAATGGTGCGGGGCTGTTTTTCGAGCTGCTCACGGAGCAGGAGGATCGCGTTCTTGTACTTTTCCTTGCCGGTCGCACTGTAAAGATCGAAGAGCACACGCCCCTCGTTTATATCGTCAAGGTTGAAATTGTCTATCGTATATCCGCGTATCGAACCGTCATCGCTTATGTAATAATTTATGAACTTTTCGGCAAAATCGGAATATTTCTTATCGCCGGTTATTTCCGCAGCACTGAGCAGCGCGGTTATCATACAGCCGTCGATGTAGTTCCATGCCGGAGGTTTTCCGAGTTTTATCTTCTCAATATTCCAGAGCGGTCTGTCCGGTGAGGAACCGTCAATCAGACGCTCAATAAAGCTTTCTATCTTTTCGTACATAGTTACTCCCTTATCAGCTCACCGACATTGTGAACGATCAGTTCGTCGCCGTCGCAGCCTTCAACACGGACATTTCTGACTGTGAGTTTTCCTACGTTGTCAAAATACATTCCCGCTTTGCGCATCAGCACGTTGTTGTTTCTCATAGCCGGGAATCCCTCTTTTGCATCGGGATCATAAGTAAATACGAGGTTCTCCGCCGTGATCTCGCTTATAGGCATTTCCGGCAGACCGTCGCAGTAGCACGCCGCAACGTGGCAGTTTACGCATTCCATATTCCGGAACGTGAACTTTCCGAGGTAAGGGGTTCTGTCGTCAACCGGCAGCTTCTCACGGGTGGTATTGTACTCCGAATACCTGTCGGGATCGCAGCAGTTATACCACATATTCATAACGATAGGTGTGAGAACACCGTCCATTTTCACATTTTCAAACACAACGCCGTCAATGATCGCGTCTTTTCCTCTGCCGCGGCGGGTCTTAATGCGGATACCGCGGTCAGTGCGGAAGAATACACACCGCTCCACCGTAAGGTCTTTTACTCCGCCTGCCATTTCGCTTCCGAGCGTTATAGCGCCGTGACCGAACTGCATTATGCAGTTCCTTATCGTATGCCTGCTCGCAGGTCTCTTGAATTTTCTGCCGATCTCGATCTTGCCGGATTTTATTGCGATACAGTCGTCTCCGACGCTGAACCGGCAGCCGATTATATTCACGATATCGCAGGCTTCCGGGTCAAGCGCATCGGTATTGGGGCTGTCCTTAGGAGCGTTTACTGCGAGATCAAGGAAATCCAGCTTTTCCGAGAAGTATGGGTGGAGCTGCCATGACGCGGCATTCTGTGCCGTTATGCCGTGGACCGTGATATCCCTGCATCTGTTGAAGAACAGCAGTCTCGGACGCGGAACCTTCTGCTCCTTGACATTCACCCACCATTCGCTGTTCTGGGCGTTGCCGTCAACCGTGCCTCTGCCGACGATCCTTATATCCTCGGCATATTCCGCAAACAGAAGTGACTGGTGCATGGGAACGGCGTTTCCTTCCCATGTTCCGAAATGAACGGACTCACCTGTGTTAATATCGGCAATCTCGCCCGGTATCAGCGGATAGCGCGCTGTATCGGTATTTCCGAGCAGCACTGCCTTTTCCGAAAGCTCTATGGTGATGTGGCTCTTCAGATTGACAGGAGCGGTGTAATATACGCCTTCCGGGAAATAAAGCCGTCCGCCTGCGGGAAGGCAGTTCACAGCGGTCTGTATGCTGAGAGTATCGTCTGTCACGCCGTCTCCGACCGCTCCGAAATCCTTTACGCTGACTGCACAGGTCTCTTTTGCCGTTGTGAATTCAAGTGTTCCCTGCCCTTCCGCTTCTACTGTGTATGCAGTATCGGGTTTAAGGTCAAACAGCGAAAACACATTTGTATCGGCTGTGAACATTTCTTTTCCGTTGAGTTTTACCGTGTACTTCTCTTTGCTGTAATATGCGAGCGTGTTTTCAAGCTCGAAGCACGCACTTACCGTTCCTGTATATAATGCTTTTATCATCTTTTCTCCTGTTTTCATTTCCGGCTTCCCGCAGCCTTTTCGCGGGCATCGCGGAATATATTTATCAGCGTTCTCTTCACGAATATGAAGAGAATGTCAAATCCTAAGTACAGCAGTCCGAACAGTATCGGCTCGACTCCGAGCATTCCTTCCTCCTGCGTTGAGTCCACGTTAGGATTCACGCCCATAAGCACGTTCGCGGTGTAGTAAGTCTGGAACACGCAGTACAGCAGGACTGCCGCATACAGCACATTCAGAAATACCGACCAGAACTTCCGTACCGTCACCATCATCCACTTGTCATTCTCGCCTTTTTCCGTCTCGAAATTGCGGAGGAACCTGTTGACCATAAGATCGGTGACAAGTCCGAGCCCTATCGCAAGTACCAGCATAAGGTCAAGTCCATGCAGGTAAATTCCGAGTCCCCACAGAAAAAAATAGCAGACCGCACCCGCAAACCAGAACTTCACCAACACAATCTTCAGCCACATCGGCAGCCGGAACTTGCGCTTCGCCGTATATTCCCTTATCTCCTTATCGGAGACTTCGGGAGCGTCCTTTGCGTTTACAAGTCGTTCTACCGCGTCGGTTTTGAGGTTATAGTAGCTTGCAGCCGATCTGTCTTCATTTTTTTGCTTCTTTTCAGCCATAAATCAATCTACCCTTTTTATTGAAAGCGGCAGGGGTCTCCTGCCGCTCTGCGCATCGGGAAAGTCAGCGGCAATGCACTTTCGCACACTGCCCTGCACAGATCCGTAACACATATTCACAGAATATCTGCATCAGTCCTCATCATCAGAGACATCGATAACGTCCATATTCTCGTTGCCTTCAACCTCGATAGATGTGTTGATCTTCCGTATAAGCTTAGAATAAACAGGAAGAAGTGCAAGCAGTACAACTGTTATGCAGACAAACACGATATGAAGCGTTACAACTGTCTGTGCCGTGGTTATGAAGGTTGACTGTGCATCAACAACTATCGGATTATCCGCACGTGTCAATGCGGTCACTATACGCGTGATATATACATAATCAACAAATATCAGCAGCGCCAGCATTCCGAACAGAAGTCCGAGCATTATCTTATTGGCGGGCTTGCGCTTCGGGAATGTTCTGAGGAATACAACGAATGCAAGTATCGAGAAAAGCATCGCGACAAATTCGCACTGACCCATATTCGCTCCGTTGATCCTTGCTGTAGTGTTCGCTATCGACGAAAGATTAAGCGAGAAGATGAGGAATCCCACTATAAGGAACACCATAGGGATAGACTGCGGCGAACGCTTGAGCGAGACCAGTGATTTACGAATGACCTCTTTGATACCGCGTCCCTGTTTTTTCGCGGTTTTCTGATTTGCCATCTGCCGTTATCCTCCTTTACGCTCTGATAGCATTGGTGGTTTCCTTGTCGAAGAAATGCTTCTTGTTGAAGGATACCTTCACCGTATCGCCGTATTTATACGAGCACCAGTCGCGGAACTTGCAGGTTATCTTGTGCTTGCCCACAGTACCGTTGACCAGCGTATTCTGTCCGAGGTTTTCATTTGATATTACCTGCACCGTGATATCTCCGCCGGGAACCGCATTCTCCGGACGAACTCCCATTGTAACGGTCCTGCCCTCGTATCCGGCAAGCATATCCTTCTCATGCGCGGTAAGCTCTGCCGTGAACTCGGCGCATACCGCCTTGCCGTCTCTTATCTCAACATCGAACAGGTTCATGGGCGGCAGTCCGATAAATCCCGCAACGAACAGATTTGCCGGCGTATCGTAAAGCTCCAGCGGAGTTCCTATCTGCTGCACATGACCCATTGACATACACACTATCCTGTCCGCAAGGGTGAGTGCCTCGGTCTGATCGTGTGTAACGTAGAGCATCGTAGCATTCAGTCTCTTGTGCAGAAGCAGTATCTCACGGCGCGTTGAACTTCTCAGCTTAGCGTCAAGGTTTGACAGAGGCTCGTCAAACAAGAATACTTTCGGAGTACGCACGATAGCGCGTCCCATTGCGACTCTCTGTCTCTGACCGCCGGAAAGCTGCGCGGGCTTTTTGTTGAGCTGTGTTGTAAGGTCAAGTATCTCTGCTGCGGCAAGTACCTTCTGGTGTATCTCGTTCTTGTTCTCCTTGCGGAGCATAAGCGAGAATGCCATATTCTCATACACCGTCATGTGACCGTACAGAGCATAGTTCTGGAAAACCATCGCTATATCGCGGTCTTTAGGCGGCATCTGTGTGACATCTCTGCCGTCGATTATAAGCTTGCCGCTTGAGATATCCTCAAGTCCGGCAACCATTCGCAGAGTAGTGGACTTTCCGCAGCCCGACGGACCTACGAGCACTATAAGCTCTCCGTCGTGTACATCAAGGTTGAAGTCATAGACAGCCTTTACATTGTTGTCATAGACCTTTTCAAGATGCTGTAATTTAAGATCACTCATCTTCAGTTTCCTCTTATTGCTTTTTCTCGAGTTCCGCCTTGTAGTTGTTAAGGGTGGTGGTCTTCATTATGCCGACGATACCGGCGCATACAAGAAGCACAGCCGATACGCACAGGCAGATCGTGACGTACGTGAACTGCTCGCCCGACATCACCATTTCATACTCAAATCCTACCATGGGATTCGGGGTATTATGCGCTTCCGACGGCAGGTAGAAGATACGCGCGATCTGCAGGATACCCAGCACGATCGAAACATACGCATAGCTCATCTTGTAGTTCTTGACGCCTTCCGATGTAAGGAACGCGACAAGCATGAAAATGAGATTATACAGTACCGACGCACCTATTGTTATATTGTAGTAATAGGTTCCGACGTCAGTGCGGTAGATGCTCACAAAGTACAGCGCATTTACAACGATCGCAAGGATTATCAAAGTCGAGGACATCTTGTTTTTGGTGAACCTCAGACGATCCTTTTTAATAAGAGCTTCTTTGTTTTCAGCCATTTGCCTCACCCTTTCCGTTTGCGAGAGCTTCCTGCTCGCCCTTCATCACTGTCATTTTAAGGATAAGATTCACTATCAGCAGGCACGATGTCAGCAGAAGTATGCCGAATATCACATAGCAGATGTCAAACCAGAATGTATCACCGGGTCCTATGTAGAGAGTTCCCCAGTCCTTCGAGAAGGCTTCAAGAGCCTCGAAATCAACGTTGTTCTGAAACTGTGATTTGTAGTTTGCTATCTGCGGTATGCACCATATCGACATAGCTATCTGAGCCGCAACCGCAAGTCCGGTCGCAACGTAGTTGCCGATGTAGTATTTCCTGCGCGAGTGTGAATTCGTTATGAAAAGTACAAGCGTAACAAGTATCAGCACAATGCTTATCTTTGTGAAATCGGAATTGAATCCGAACATATCATAATACACTCTCGAACCGGCAACGCTTGTGTAATCAAGATCGTAGTCGGGATAAAGTATCGTTCTCGAAAGAGAATCATACAGATCGGTCGAGATACCCAGAGAGCCGACGAATACAAGCACCGCCGCTATCAGGGCAGACATACATACGATCTTCTGAAATATCATTTGTTTCTTGTACATAATAACCTTCCTTTATAGTGGAATGGGTCCCGGTCGGAAACCTCCGCGGCGCTGTGCCGGAGCAGGAAATCATTTATTATTACCCCACCGATTAATTCCTGTAATGCTGATCTGATCCAACAGATTTTGTTATAATTCAGGCTCCTGCGCCTGCGCCGACACCTGTCGGTGCAAAGCCCCGCCGAGGCGTGACTTTGCGTTGACCGGTATCGTTCAGAGGTCTTGGAGAAAGAACATCAGGAGTTAATTGGTGGAGCAATAATATCCGCTTTCCGCACCGCCTTCTCCCCGGCTGATGCCGGGGACAGCGGTGCAGCGGATCATATCACTCGTTAAGTGATATCAATTAGCCGTTGATAGAGTTGTAGAATGTGATGAGTCTGTGCCATGCTTCGTTTCTTCTGGAGAGGTATGTGGAGCAGCCCCAGCCGCCGTCTGCAACGGACTTGGATACTGTATCGGCTGTTGTCGCAGCGTCAGCACCCGTCTCACCTGTGAAGCCCTTTGCGATGATGTCAACGAAGAGGTTTACCTGCTTCTTGCCGGAACCGAAGTTGCCGGAAGCACTGAGGTTTGTGAGTTCGTTGATAGCGTTTGTTTCAGCAACTTCCTGAGGAAGAACTGTAGGAACTGATGTGTACCAAGAGTTCTCTGCAAGAGCAAGCTCGGGGTGCTTAATAGTGCCGAGTGCGATAGCCTTGGAGATGTAGCCTGCGCCTTCCTTACCTACTTCGTGTGTGCACTGGTATTCAAATGCCTGGCTCTTTACGAAGCTGAGTGTGGAACCGATGTAGTAACGGGCATAGTTGGTGTAGTTACCGTTCTGGAGCTTCCAGAGGTCAGCGTAGGAAGCGTCGGAAATAACCGGCCATTCCTTGCCGTTGAATGTGAATGTTACGACCTTGTCACCGTCATGCTTTACAAAAGCATCGGGACCGTAGGACATCATTACCTGACCCTCGGGGCTGTATGCGTAGTCGATGAGCTTGAGGCAAGCGTTGAGCTTGTCGGTATTGCCTGCAACACCTGCAGCGGAGATTCCCCAACCGTCTGTCTTTACAGAACGCCAGGACTCTGTGAATCTCATGTACTTTTCGGAACCGTCATTCCATCTTGCAACAGGAACCATAACTGCCATGTACTTCTCGCCGGAAGCATTGTCAAGTGCAGTTGCGTTGTAAGCTGTCTGTGTCTGGTTGTAGTCGTAGTGCATGAAACCGCTGTCATCGGAGAGGTACTTTTCGGTGTTTACATCTTCTTCGTTTACAAATGCGCTGGAGATGAGACCCTCTGTTACCATGTCATGCATCTTGGAGAGAGCTTCGTATGTAGCTACATCTTCACGGGAGTCATGGAGTTCGCCGTCTGTACCTACATAGAGGTAGTCAAGTCTGGATTCCATACCGCGGATACCGAAGAGAGTACCTGCGAAACGGAACATATCAACACGTCTCTGGTTGTTGGAATCTTCACGGGTGTGGAGACCCTGAACGCTGTCAGTGCCGTTGAGTGTCTGAGGGTTAGCTACTACGCAGCGGAGGAGAGCAACGAGTTCGTCAACGTCCCAAGCTGCATTCTGACCGATGAAGAGGTCTGCACGGTTTTCGCCGTAGTATCCGTTGTATGTCTTGTCGATGTATTCACGGAGCATGTTGACTGCTGTAACACCGTCGATAGAGCCGGCAGCGTTCATCTTGTCAACGATGTTGCCGTATGCGCCGTAGTCCTTGCTTATTGTCTCGACAGCGGAGCCGTCCTTCTTTACAACATCAACGTCAACCTTGCCGGAAGTGGGCATATAAGGTGTGTAAACGGGAGCAGCGGTATTGTTGCTCTTGTCTGCTGTAAATTCGCCGGAGCCGTTGAGAAGCTTCTCTACCCAGTCGGTTCTCATAAGAGGCATACGCTCGATATCATTGACACCGTCGAAGTAAGGCGAGAAGTAGATAGCACCGGAGTTAGGGCCGGCAGCCGCACCTGTGATAGAGAGGCGAACGATGGGGTTCTCTTCGAGGTAAGCCTTGAAGTTAGGCATTTCGTTGAGGTGTTCTGCGAGGTTTACAAGCTTGCCCTTCTGTCCGTTCTCGGAAAGGAGCGTAGCCGTACCGCTGAGCATATCTACCTGGTCAAGCTGTGCGTCCCAGTACTGATACTCATCTGTTGCGGAGTTGCCCTGGTACTTATCCTCGATCTTGATCTTGAGGAGCTCCTGAACTGCCTGCCATGTAGGCTTTAAGTCACCGGAGTTGTAGGTCTTGCCGTCTGCGAGGGTAATGCCTTCGCCGGCGAGGTCTGCTGTGAAGCTCATACCGGTCTTGTCGCTGTTGTAGCCGCAAGCCATACGGAGAACTGTACCGTCAGCGTATGTAAGCTCTGCAGCGGGTGCAGCTGTGGTTTCTGCGGGAGCTGCTGTATCATTGCTTCCGCCGTTGTTTGCAGCTGTTGTGGCAGCAGGTGTGTTGTTTGCAGCAGTCGTGCCTGCATTACTGTCGGAACCTGTGTTGGTAGTTGTGCTTCCGCCGCAGCCCGAGAGTACGGAAGTAGCTGCGAGAGCCGCTGTGAGCAGTAATGCCGTGAGTTTTGAATTCTTCATTTTTATCCTCCTTTTAGGATATGTTTTCAGTTTGCTTTTCCTCTGAAACTATATATCACCGCATATTGCGGCAGATATCTGTTGAAGCCGGACATTATTCCTTTACGCCGCCCATGTTCACGCCCTTTGCGAAATATTTCTGTATGAACGGATAGATAACAAGGAGCGGAATGATCGAGCATACGATCAGTGCGTAGATGACCGAATCCGGCGCATAGCTGTGACTCAATTGCCAGTTGGTCGTAAGTTCGGGGTCGGAGTATTCCTCCAATCGCAGTCGCAGATAAACCTGGAGCGGCTGTTCGTTTGTGCTGGAGATCATCTGTCTTGCCCAGAAGTATCCGTTCCAGCGCGATATTCCGAAGAACAGCGCAACGGTAGCGATTATGGATTTGCTCATCGGGAGATACACTCTCCACAGTACCTGCATCTCGGTAGCGCCGTCAACTATCGCAGCTTCCTCTATCTCGGAGGGAACACCCTCGAATGAGTTACGAAGCAGGATTATGTTCATAGCCTGCATACCCATTGCGATAACTACCAGCCACTTGTCGTCCATGATGCCGACGTCCTGGAACACGCGCTTTGTAGCAAGGTAGTTGAGGTACTGAGGTACCATACCTGCGCTGAACCACATTGTGAAAACGAGGAAGAAGTTGAAGCCCTTGCGGAACAGCAGGCGCTTCTTTGAAAGCGCGTATGCACCGAATACCGACAGCATCATTTCCCAGATCGTGCCATAGAAGGTAAGAAACAAGGTGTTTGTGTATGCGTTCCAGAATACGTTGTCATTGAACACGTCCTTGAACGCGTCGAACTGTACGTTCTTAGGGAAGAGGATTATCGTGGAATCCCTTACTTCCACATATCCGCTTATCGCTGACGATATCGTGTAGATGAACGGATAAAGACAGCCGACAGCGAACATTGTAAGCAGCAGATAGCTTATCACCTTGAAAATAAGCTCTGATATTTCAAGTTTTCTTTTCATGCGGCAACCTCTTTAATATAGTGATGTATCGGACGCCTTTTTCGCGATCGTATTCGCACCGATGACCAGCAGCATCCCTATTACATTGTTCATCATTTCCGCCGCCGAGACGAGACCCTTCAGCGATCCGGCAATACCGTTTCTTTGTGCGAAGGTGGAAACAACGTCCGCGGTGACATAGGTGTTGGGATTATAGAGCAGCAGCACCTTTTCGTATCCGATGTTGAGCAGTGAGCCTATTCTCGTTATGAGCATGATGACTATGGTGGACAGGATAAACGGAAGAACGACATATCTCATCTGCGCCATCTTGCCCGCGCCGTCAATCTGCGCCGCTTCATAGCTCGTAGGCGAAATTGCGATAATCGCCGCGAAGAATACGATGCTGTCGTAGCCGGCGCTCTCCCAGATACCGCTTATCTGGTAGATCGCGCGGAAGAATGTCGGATTGTTAAGCATACCGGAGTACGCCGTTTCGCTTGATATCAGCCCCATGTGCTCAAGCAGCTGGGATATAACGCCCGGCTGCATTCCGGAAGTATCAGAGCCCTGCTTTACAAGCATTATCACCAGCGACGTCATAACAACGGTGGACATGAACTTCGGGAGGTATGTAAGCACCTGGTAGATGCTGCGTGCGATGTTGGAACGGATCTCGTTGAAGAACAGCGCGATGATGATCGGAACCGGGAATCCGAACACAAGGCCGTAGAAGCTCAGCAGAAATGTGTTGCGGAAGGCTCTCCAGAACTGGATCGAAAGCTCCGTATTCCCAAGTCCCGTAAGAAGCGTTCTGAAATACGAGAATCCGGAGTAGTACTGCTCCGCGACAGTCTTTGCATCCTCGGTGAGCTTGAAGCTTCCCAGCAGTTCGTACATCGGGAAGTAGCGCCAGAGCAGGAATACAAGGATCATCGGGACAAGCATCAGATACAGTCTCCAGTCCTTGAGCACCGTGCGCAGTACGTTAAGCCAGTAATGCTTTTCAACGTCGTCGCGCACTGCCTGTTCGGGATTTTCGATGTATGTGCCGCTTTCCTTGTCAAAGATAAGATAGTCGGCAGCGTTGACTTTCATCTTATACACCCTCCTTGATCAGTGGTTTATATTAGTATTGCTGTATTCGTTTCACGGTTCGTCGCCGTATTCGGTATCACCGTAATCCTCTGTCTGTTCCTTCATGCGCTCTGCCTGTGTGCGGAGGAGGTAAGCTACCTGGTCTTCGAAGAGACCGTCTATCCTCCGTGCGATCAGCACTGTCAGCACCGCAAATATCAGCGAAAGGGAGTCTGTGGTCACAAGTCTCACGATATCCGAGATGCTTCCGCCGAGTACCAGTCCCACAAGCCAGCGTCCGATCTGCACTCCGCAGAAAGCTGTCACAGCGAACAGTATTGTAAGCGGGATCTTCGTCCGTACTGTTTTCTTGTCCCACTTTTTAAAGAGGAGCAGGGCTGTGAGTGCGAAGCAGTTTCCTATGCAGTACACAGCGTACTGTCCGATCTCAGCACCGGACACGATGCACAGCGCAAGACCGCCGCCCACCGCATGAACTGCGGCGTAAGGTCCCCAGCGCATCATCACGATGCATACTATCGCGGTCATCGGCGACAGCACATAAGCCTCCAGCGGGAACCATACCCTTGCGGCGATATTTATCACCACTTCAGCCGTGACCAGCATAGCCAGCATTATTGCGAGGTCTATGTTCCTGTACTGCTTCAATGACAATCCACTCAACCCATTTCTCTTATATGTGTATCGCTGTTCCGGCAATTTACCGAAGTTTCTGCCCGGATACGCGTTCAAAATGCAATAAAAATAATCAACCCGGTATATTTCTTTTATTAATTTTAACCTAAAACGTACTTGTGTTACAAGGCTAATAACAGACTGTTTATGTACAATCCGGACATTTTAGTAAAAAACAGCACAAAAACGCACTTAACATAAATACACAAATACATAAATAATCGCGTTTTTCTTTTGTCTGATTTGTCAAAAAATAATCAATCTTTCTGCGAAAATACCAGTTTCGAGGTCATATTACCCGATTTCTGCAATATGCACAAAAATGACATTCGCCGCTTGTACACTTTTAACCCTGTTCTGACCAAAACGGATTTCTGACAGAGCACTTTGGTCTGCGCTTACGCGCGCTGTCCTCCGCGGACAGCGCCAGCCTACGCGGCTGGATTGCGCCAGCGTGACGCTGGACCCGATAACCGTAAAACGGAACCTGTCAAATCTCTGCACAGACCGTTAAGCTTTTCTATACAAAAGCTCCCGCTGAAACTAATAATCTCAGCGGGATTTTATTTTGATTCCATGAAGCAACTTTTAAAGTTCGGATCTATTTAGGGGCTTTCGGATCCGGGCAGCGCCCGAGTCTCAGGCGAAACGGATTCTCCCCCCATCTGAAACGCCATCAGTCATCAAGACCGCGGAGGTACTCGTCCATAGTCTCGGCAACCTGTTTGGAATAGTTGACAGCTTCAACCACCGTCCGCGCTCCGAGAACAACATCTCCCGCGGCAAATATGCCGTCGCGTGTAGTCTTTCCGAACGTGTTCGTAACCAGTAGTCCGCGTTCCGTAACATCGATTCCCGTCGTTGTGGAAACGATCCTGTCGCGGGGACCCTGCGATACCGCAATTATCGTCGATGTGGCAGGATACAGCTTCTCCGAGCCCTCTATGCGGTGCTTTACTCCGTCGCTGTCGCGCTCTACCTTTATAAATATAGTTCCTTCATCTGTGATCTCCACCGGCTCGACTCCGGTGACGAACTCAACGCCGTCGTATTTAGCATACTCGACTTCGGTAACACTCGCAGCCAGGCGGTCAGAGCGGGCAAATACCGTTACCTTTCTGCAGCCGTGACGGAGCGCAGTACGCGCAACGTCCATAGCGGAGTTGCCTGCGCCTATAATGTTCAGGCTTTCTCCAAGTGTGAACACGTCGGGATTTGTCAGATAATTGATCGCGAAATGCACATTTCCGAGGCTCTCGCCCTTTATGCCGAGGGTATTCGGCTTCCAGACGCCGGTTCCGATGAATATTGCCCTGTAACCGTCACGGAACATATCGTCAACAGTTATTGTCGTGCCAATCGAGGTATTGGGGCGTATCTTGATGCCGAGGGAGATCATAAGCTTCTTATAGCGCTCGATGTTCTCCTTAGGCAGTCTGAACTCCGGTATTCCGTAGCGCAGTACGCCGCCGATCTTTTCGCGGGATTCAAATATCGTTATATCATAGCCGCGGCGGGCAAGCAGGATTGCAATGGTGATTCCGGCAGGACCTCCGCCGATAACCCCCACACGCTTGCCGGTCTTTTTAACGTCGCCGAGATCAAGCTTGTCGAAATAGCTGTCGCTTATGTAATGTTCGATATTGCTGAAATGCACCGGAGCGCCCTTGTGGCCGAGAACGCAGTGACCCTCGCACTGGTTTTCGTGGTTGCAGATAAGCGAGCAAATCATGCTCAGAGGGTTGTTCTCAAAGAGCATATCCCCTGCCTTGTCTATATCGCCGGCAAGAAATGTGCTGATGACCTCCGGGATAGGCGTGCTTATCGGGCAGCCTTTCCTGCACTGAGGATTCTTGCAGTTCAGACAGCGTCTTGCCTCATTGATAATATTGAATGCCATTTAAGCGTCCCCTTTCCCGCGTGTTGCCGCATATTTCTTCGGCGAGCAGCCAAAATTCTTCTTGAACACCCTTGAAAAGTAGAGAGAATCAGAATAGCCGCAGGTGAATGCTATCTCGGAAATGTTCAGCTCGTCGCTGCCGTATGAACACAATAGCTTTTCTGCCATCTGCACACGAAGATTAGTGAGGTAGTTGTGCGGAGTCATGCCCATTTCGCTCTTGAACAGCTTACGCAGATAATCGTAGCTGAACGGGATCGAGTGCAGGTACTTGTCCAGCTCATAGTCACAGTCGGTAAAGTTCTGCATTATATCGCTCTTGATCTCGTCCACGATACTCCGAAGCGGCTTTTTGTCACGGAAGGCTATCACATAATTCACGATAAGGTTGCCGAAAGCGTCCGTCACAAGCTGCTTGCTGTCTATCTCGCTGTTGAAGAAGTAGAAAGCATCACGGAATGCGTTCAGGATATGCCCGTCACTGTCGTCCGAAAGTATGAGCGGCTCTTTGAACGGAAATGTGGCATCGATTATGTTCATGTGTATGTTGGTGAAGCCCTCTTCACTGTTGTTCGTATGCAGAACTTTAGGCGGGATTATAACGATATCCCCTGCGCCGTAGCTGAGCGTCATATTCTCAAACTCAAACTGACCCTGTCCGCCGGTGCAGTAAACAAGCTCCCAATCGTCATGATAGTGCTGTTTTGTTGTGAATGTTATCAGATGTCTGCCTACATATACGATACTGTTCATGGGTTCACCTCATGTAGAATGTCATATAGTTTTACTTGAAAGCCACGAGCAACTTTTCTTTATCTTCTCCGGTGAGTCTCCGGCTCCACGGCACCCTGCCCTCCGGAATGTTATCGCCGTACTCATAGAAGCGCGCGGTCTTGTCCCGTTCGGTATCGTTCCATTTATCGAAGCCTTCCGCGGAGATATGTCTGCCGTAGGCACAGTCAATGAAGCTGCACTTTCCGTGGTCGCGCCACGGGCGGGCAAGATATATCGAGCCGTCCGCAACCCTGTCCTCACAGGTGAAGCTGCATCTGCTGAAAACGAACCCTGTATCCTGTTCGGCGGTATGAGCCGGAGCGGCAGTGTAACCGTGACCGCGGACATCGTAAACCGAACGTATCTCGCAGTCTTCAAACAGCGCGTCTCCGCAGCCGAAGATGAAATCCACGTTCCCTGCTATCATGCAGTTCCGGAAGATCTGCCGCATTTTCCCGCCTTTGCGGAGCTCGTCCTTGAGAAATCCGTCATATCGTTCGATAAGGTCGGGCGGGAGAGGCCCGCAGAAAACCGTGTCCTGTGTGGAAATGAAGCTGCAGTTCTCGGCAATAAAACCGTCCGCGCACACGCTTAGCGCTACTTCCTGACCTTTTATTTCCGGGGAAAGTGCATCGTTTTCGACTGTAAGATCCCGGAATGTCACATTCGGGGCGAGGACGGCAACTGTGTAAGTGCGGAATGTATTGAATTCCTTGCCGTCGGCATGTATCTTCTGCGCGTAGTCGTCCCAGACTATGCGGGTATTATCCGCGCCGCTTCCAACAAGTTCGACGTCCGGAACGTGTATCTCCGTTTTCCCGCGGTATGTTCCGGGAGACAGCATGAAGCGCGTCCCGGGTTCAGCTGTCCGGAGAAGTTCATCAAGATCCGTATCCTGTGTTACATTTACTGTTTTCATACGATCACCCGCTGTGGATTGATTTTTGCTGTACTGCTATTTTATACTTATATTTTATCGCTAAAGCTCATATTTGTAAAGTACAATATCGCAAAATTTATGTACATTCCGGATATGATTTTTGTTAAAAATTAATCATATCCGGGCAATTAAAGCGTGCTAAAAAGCCATTCAAACCCGTTTATAATCGTATATTACGCCTTTCAAGCCTGTCACGGAGCAGACTTTGACAAATATATATCAAATTAGACACATTCGGCACAGCATATATGAAATTGCTGATTTTGCGTTATTTTCCATTTACAAATATACCCTTACATGATATAATAAATTATATATATCTGCATTTACGGCTGAAAATGTCCGGAGTCTTATATATTCACGGAGGAATTCAAAATGAAACAGGCTTTCAGAAAGCTCGGCGTACAGATAATCGTCATCGTTATCGTCATTCTTGCTGTATCCCTTTCCGCGGTAAACATAATAACGCTGAGGCTGCTCCACGGCTTCACCGACAATATCCTGCTCAACCGTGCCCATGTCGGCATGGAGGTGCTGGAGGACACACTGAAAGATGAGATAAAGAGACTCGAAGATGATTTCGCTATCTTCGAGGGAGATTTCGGATTCGTAAGCGCTGCCGCCCTCGGCGATACCGAGACAGCGTCCGCGTCCTACAACAGCAGATTCGGCAGTGACCCCAATATGTTCATGATCGTCGGAGATACCTCCAACAATATTCTCTTCAAGAGCGATAACTGCCCTATCACAACCGTTGACCTCGCCGCAATCGCAAACGGCAAGACTATCGACGGCATTCTCGAACGTGACGGCGAGCTTGTCGCAATGTACGCGACACAGTTCAAATACGGCGGTACTTCTTACGGCGCAATGATCGGTTTCTCTATGGAAGCCACAGACTGGATGCAGACAGTTAAGAGCCTTGTTGACTGCGAAGTGACCATAATCCACGGAAACGTGAGATATACTACCACCCTTGACAGCAGCATAATCGGCACCACTATCCCCGCCGATATCGAAAACACTGTTGTAAAGCAGGGCAAAAACTACTCCAACAGGCAGACCATAAACGGCAGACAGTATTACGTTTCATACGAGCCGATGACTGACTGGGAAGGTAATATCGTAGGCGCATATTTTGCCGGCTCGGAAGCGACTGAAGCCGACAGCGAGTTCTCCGCAGTCGTTATGATCGCCGTTTTAACCACTGCCGGCATTGCCCTTGTGAGCGGCATAATATTCTTCATCTACTCCCGCAGAAAGATCGTCGAGCCGATCAAGCAGGTAACTGCCCTTGCCCATGAGATGCAGGCGGGCTGCCTCGGTACGACACAGGTTACCTACAGCTTCTCCGACAACGAGATCGGTGAATTCGCAAAGGTACTCAAGCAGACGAAGAACGAGCTGCACCATGTAGTCAATGACGCGTCCGTTATCCTCAACTCCATGGCAGACGGCGATTTCACCGAGACTCCTAATGTTGAATACCCCGGAGACTTCGACTCAATAAAGAGAAGCCTGCTCAAGATCGAGGACGATCTCGGCGTAACGCTTAACAATATGAACATTTCCTCCGACGAGGTCATGAACGGCTCCTCGCAGATGGCAGAAGGCTCACAGTCCCTTGCCGACGGTACCACGAAACAGGCTTCCGCTATCGAAGAGATCTCGGCAACCGTCGCGGAAGTTTCCACGCAGATCGCAAATACCGCCCGGAATGCAGCGGAAGCCGGCGAGCTTTCAAGGCAGACACAGGACAAGGTCAATATGCAGGATACCGAGATCCAGAACATGGTTGCCGCTATGAATGAGATCAGCGAAACTTCAAAGGAGATCGGAAAGATCATCAAGACTATCGAAGATATCTCATTCCAGACAAATATCCTCGCCCTCAATGCCGCCGTCGAAGCGGCAAGAGCCGGTGATGCCGGCAAGGGATTCGCGGTAGTTGCCGATGAAGTCCGCAATCTTGCGACAAAATCCGCCGAAGCCGCAAAGAGCACATCTTCCCTCATCACCGCTTCTATCAGCGCGGTTGACAAGGGTTCAAAGATCGCATTCGCTACCGCGGATTCGATGAAGGAAGTCAAGGATATGTCCGGTCAGACTGCCGCTCTCATCACCGAGATCGCAGCGGCTAGTGCAGAGCAGAATGATTCTGTCCGTCAGATAACCACCGGTATAGATCAGATCTCACAAGTAATACAGATGAACTCCGCGACAGCCGAGGAGACCGCCGCTTCCTGCGAGGAGCTTTCCGGTCAGTCCAAACTGCTCAAGGATCAGGTTGCCCGCTTCAGAATAAAATAACGATCGCAGCAAGAAAAACACCCGCTCGCCACGGAATGGCAAGCGGGTGTTTTGTTATTAAGGTATTATACCGGAACAAGCATTTCTACTTGAGGAATTTGCTCTTCATCAGTATGAATGTTGCAAGACCGGCAAGCACAATTGCCAGCGCTATCGCTACCCATGTGTAAGCAAAGGGCAGATCAACGGTATTGATGCCGTAAAAAGCAAAGATGATGTTCGGTATCTCAAGCACGATCGTTATGATAGTCAGCGCTTTCATAACGCGGTTCATATTGTTGGAAATGATGTTGGAATACGCGTCCATCGTGTTGGACAGGATATTCGAGTAGATATTCGACATCTCGATAGCCTGCTTGATCTCGACGAGTACGTCCTCCAGCAGTTCCTGGTCTTCGTCATAGAGCTTTATGACACGTCCGCGGAGCAGCTTTTCCAGCACTGTTTCCGTAGATTTCAGCGATGTGGAGAAGTAAATAAGTGATTTCTGCAGTCCGAGCAGCTGGATAAGGTGTTCGTCCTTCATAGACGTGTGAAGCTGCTTCTGAACGTAGTTGAAGATCTTTTCGATCTGTTTCAGGTATTGCAGGTACTTCGCTGCGATGCGAAGCAAAATGCAGAACACGAACTGTGTCTTGAAGCCGGTGTTTACATTCTTAACCACGCCTTTTGCGAAGTCGTCGATTATCGCGTTCTGGGACAGGCTTACCGAGATCACGTTCTTATCGGTAAGTATGATGCCCATTGGCAGCGTGGAGTACGAGAACGTCTCGTCGTCATTCTTCTCCGCTACCGGATAGTCGAGGACTATCAGCGTCTGACCCTCGCCGCTTTCAATACGGGAAGACTCCTCTTCGTCAAGCGCCGAGCGTATGAAGTCGCGGTCAACAGAAAGCTCGGATTCGAGCTTCGAGATCTCAGCTTCGGTGGGCGCAACGGCGGAAATCCAGCAGCCGGGATCCAATTCCTCTACCTCGGTCATAGCGGTTCCCGAGGACTTGTAGGTGTTTATCATTGCGATCTCTCCTTAGTGCGGAGACCGCAGCGCATCATAATGACACGCGGACGCTCCCCGCGGCAGTATTATTCCGTTTTCGCCCGCAAGGGTCTGCTGTCATTACGATCACCTCGATATAATGTAAATTTTTAATGTAATTATTTTACCACAAAAGTTATCATTTTGCAATACGAAATTAAAATTTTTTCAAACATTATGCACATCGTCTCATTTTGTATTGACATACAACTCTTTTTCTGTTATAATTCAAGGCAGGGAGAAACTTTATGACAGACAAGAAAGGAAAAGAATATGAAAAAATGTTTAAACTGCGGCGCTGAGAATAAAGATGAAAACACATTCTGCAGCACCTGCGGAGGTTCCGCATTTGCGGATATCACCGCTCAGGAGCCCGGAGCCGTACCGCCTGTACACCCCGTTCCAAATGCACCGGTTCAGACATCTGTTCCGCCCGTACCGCCTCCGCCTTACATAAGACCACAGCCGGTAAAGAAGCCCTTCGGCATCTTCGACGTACTGACGATACTCGGCTTTGTATCGTCGCTTGTCGGACTTTTCAGCATCTGGGTAGTGCTGGAACCGCTTGCTGTTCTTGCATCTGTTGTCGGCTTCTTCAAGGGCGGACGTTTCAAAGGACTTGCAGCTGCCGGAATAGTCATCTCGATCATTGCTTTCATCATCATTCTGTTCCAGACGCTCTATGACGGAAACATCATAGGAAAGTGGGCAATCGAAGGCGCTCTTAATCGCTGAGCGGGGCGCAGAGACACTCTTCTATCGACAGTTGTCATTCTCATCTGAATACAAGAAAAGACTGCTGAAATTTATCAGTTTCAGCAGTCTTTCGTTTTGTTCCGAAAAACCTCTCCATTAACTGCGAAGCGATTAAAAGTCTTTGGAAAGGGGTTTGGGGAAGAACCTTTCTTCAGAAAGGTTTTCCCCAAGTCTCTGAAAAACTCTGGACAGTCTCTCAGTTCTGCTTGTTCTTAGCAGCTTCGATATCTGCGAGAGCAGCCTTTCTTGAAAGACCGATCTTGCCCTGGTTGTCGATCTTGATGATCTTTACGATGATCTGATCGCCTACGTTGCATACGTCCTCAACCTTCTCAACGCGTCTGTTCTCAAGCTCGGAGATGTGGACCATGCCCTCCTTGCCGGGTGCGAATTCAACGAATGCTCCGAATTCCTTCACACGGACAACCTTGCCCTTGTAGATAGCGCCGATCTCGGGATCGGTAACGATCGACCTGATCGTATCCATGCACGCATTAGCCTTGTCAAGATCACTGCCGCAGATAAATACGTTGCCGTCATCGTCGATGTCAACCTTGACTTCAAAGTCAGCGCAGAGCTTCTGGATAACCTTTCCGCCTGTACCGATAACTTCTCTGATCTTGTCGGTGGGTATCTTCATGCCCATCATCTTCGGTGCATACTTGTTTACAGTCTCTCTCGGAGCAGGTATAGCCTTGAGAATGATCTCGTCAATTATATAGTCACGAGCCTTGTGCGTCTTTGCAAATGCGTCCTTGATGATCTCGGGAGTAAGTCCGTCGATCTTAAGATCCATCTGGATCGCTGTAATACCCTTGTGAGTACCGCCTACCTTGAAGTCCATATCGCCGTAGAAGTCCTCAAGACCCTGGATATCTACCATTGTCATCCAGCGGTCGCCCTCGGTGATAAGTCCGCAGGAGATACCTGCAACAGGCGCCTTGATCGGAACACCGGCGTCCATAAGTGCAAGTGTGGAACCGCAGATAGAAGCCTGCGATGTGGAACCGTTGGAAGAAAGGACCTCGGATACAAGTCTTATAGCATACGGGAACTCGTCAACGCTCGGAAGAACAGGCTCAAGCGCTCTCTGTGCAAGTGCGCCGTGACCGATCTCACGTCTTCCGGGACCTCTGCTTGCCTTTGTCTCACCTACGGAGTAAGCGGGGAAGTTGTAGTGGTGCATATATCTCTTTGTGTCCTCGTCGTCAAGACCCTCAAGCTTCTGGGAGTCGCTTACGGGACCGAGTGTAGCTACTGTGAGAACCTGTGTCTGACCTCTTGTGAAGAGACCTGAACCGTGTACACGAGGGAGAAGGTTTACTTCTGCGGCAAGAGGACGCATCTGATCCATCTTTCTGCCGTCAACACGCTTCTGCTCGTCGAGGAGCCAGCGGCGAACGATAACCTTCTGAAGCTTGTATATAGCCTCGTCGATCATGGAAGCCTGATCGGGGTAAACGGGATCGAATTCCTCATGGATCGCGTCCTTGATCGGCTGGAGGCGAGCTTCACGGATATTCTTGTCATCTGTGTCAAGAGCAAACTTAACCTTATCGCCATACTCTTCGAGGAGCTTGTCGAGGAAGTCGTGGTCTATTTCCATGGACGGGAAGCTGAACTTCGGCTTGCCGATCTGTGCCTGGATATCCTTGATGAAGGGAATGAGGGACTTGTTGATCTCCTCATGACCTGCCATTATAGCCTTGAGCATCGTATCATCGTCAACTTCGTTTGCGCCTGCTTCGATCATTACGACCTTCTTCTCGCTGGAAGCAACGGTAAGCTGGAGATCGGACTTTGCGCGCTGATCCGCATCGGGCATCAGTACGATCTCGCCGTCAACGAGACCAACGGAGATACCGCCGATAGGTCCGTTCCACGGGATATCGGAAATGGAAACTGCGATAGAAGCGCCGATCATCGAAAGGATCTCGGGCTGTGTATCGGGATCAACTGCAAGAACCGTCATTGTGATCGCAACGTCGTTTCTCATATCCTTCGGGAAGAGCGGACGCATAGGACGGTCAACAACACGGGAAGTGAGTATAGCCTTTTCGCTGGGTCTGCCCTCTCTCTTGAGATAGCCTCCGGGGATCTTTCCTACCGCGTAGAGCTTCTCCTCGTAGTCAACGGAAAGCGGGAAGAAGTCAACACCCTCTCTGGGCTTGGGGCTTGCCGCAACGTTTACCATTACGACTGTCTCGCCGTAGCGGATCCAGCAGGAACCGTTCGCGAGCCCGCATACCTTTCCGGTCTCGACCATAAGCTCTCTGCCGGCAAATGTGGTCTTGAACGTTCTGTAGTTTTCAAACATCTGTATTTCTCCTTTTCATCGTTATTTTAAAGAGGTACAGATTTAGCAATAAAATTCAGCGCGGACAACATCTGCGCTCAATTTTAATGCTATACTGTACGCTCTTGTTTTCTGTGATTTGCAAACGGGCAGAGCATAAATGCCCCGCCCATACGCACTGGTCTTACTTACGAATGCCGAGCTTCGCTATGATAGCACGGTAACGCTCGATGTCCTTCTTCTGAAGGTAGTTGAGAAGGTTACGTCTTCTGCCGACCATTTTGAAAAGACCACGTCTGGAATGATGATCCTGCTTGTGGTTCTTCAGATGTTCGGTAAGATCCGCAATTCTCTTGGTAAGGATAGCTATCTGGACTTCAGGAGAACCTGTGTCGTTTTCGCTGAGACGGTTAGCCTCGATTATAGCTGTCTTTTCTTCCTTGAGCATCATGATAAATACACCCCTTTATAAAGTATTTACGCGCTCCGGCACAGCCAAGGGCAGGTATTTTCTCCGCAGGAGCTTACACCGCAAAGCCGTGACGGGTGCTTTTCCGCCGTTAAAATACGACAGTGCATTTATTATATCACAGTTCCGCCGATTTGTAAATACCTTTTTGAAATTTTTTCTTATAACGAAAAGACTCCCGCAGACTTTTCGTCTGCGGGAATACATTTTGGCGGCAGCTGTTATTTATCTGCTGCAAAGTTCGATCACTGCCGATATGCGGTGAAGCTCGGTGTAGTCACCGAATCCGTCCGCTTCCGGTATTCCCGAAAGTTCTTCCGTGACGGCTGCTTCTCCGCTTTCGTCAGCTGCGATGCGAACTTTTTCGCTGACGATCAGCCTGTTCAGCATATTGACTGCGCTTTCCGACCAACCGTACCACGTTACGAGATTGTCCCCTGCTGCAATATAGCACTCGCCGCGGTAGATGTACCCGATCTTGTCGAACAGAGCCTCGATCTCGGCAAAAGTAGCCATTCCGCCGTTCTTGGCGAGGTGATCGAGAAGAGCTGCAGCTGCGTAAGATTCGGAAACCGATGTGATCACGGGCGCAGAATCACCGATGTACACAGTACCGTAGCCGGATACCGAAGCATACGTTTCAGCTATTGAATAGCGGTCTGTTCCGATGTATGACTGAGCAGGATCGTTCCGCTGTATGCTCTGACCTGTCGGAGCCGTGGGCATTGTTCCCTGCTGCTGCCCTGCTTTGCCTGTCGGAGCTGTGGGCATCGTT
>DEWH01000003.1:0-27662 GCA_002363155.1 Ruminococcaceae bacterium UBA3215
GAGCCAGGATCAAACTCTTTAGTAATTTGTATATTCACCTTTCGGTCAATATCGTTTGATTTAGCTCCGTCCAAACACTAACATTACTTAAAACATTATTGTTTATCCGAAATTATCTTTTTCCTTGAATATCAAGGGTTCGTTAATTCGTTCTTGTCTGCTGTTCAATTTTCAAGGTGCCTCGTATTTGCTCCAGCGCTCCGCGTTCTCGTAAATACTCACATTCGCTTTCGCTCATGTGCCGCTGTCTCCGAAAAACCTCTTCTTCTCGACAGCTTTAATATTCTACCACAATCTCTTCGCTTTGTCAATACCTTTTTTCATTTTTTTCAAAAAATTTTTTGACCGGCTTTCCGGCTTGTCCCCGGAAGTGGTGGAATGGTGTTATTATAGCACAGCTGTCATTTTTTGTCAATAGCTTTTTCCGTTTTCTACATTTACGCCATTTTACAACATTATTATGCCGTCTTCATTAGTAATTATTCACTCATACCGCATTAAAGCGGTCATACTATGAACTTTTATCACAGCGCAGCCACGCCCGGAATCACAGACATTCTGAACGGCGCAAGCGGCTGGCATTCCTCGTTATAGACAGGGATTACATCGGTGTAGTTCGTCCAGAGATACCTTATATATACAGGCTCCGGGACATCGGGACTCGATACCCTTATATTACAGTTCTCGGCAAATGCTTTCGCCGGCTTGAACGCTCCGTCTGCGCCTGCTACCTCAAATCCGCCCTCACCGCGTATTTCAAGCGGACTTTCAGTGTCAACAGCGACTTCAATTGCCCCGTTTCTGCTTATCACAGACTTGCAGAGGACCGGTCTGTGCTCCTCACCGTAAGCGACAGACATAGCCTGCAAATAAAGCCTTTCTGCCACAGTTTCCTTATTCTTCGGGTGTATCTCGTTGAACTCGCCGCAGTCTATCGCCACCGCAAGTCCGGTATTCTTAACAGTCCGGAAAGCCTTTTCCTGCGCTTCACGGATAATGCACCAGTGCTTACGGTCAGTATCGCCTTCATAGCGGTGCATCGGCAGCTGCACGATAAGAAACGGCAGTTCACTGTCACCCCAGTCAGACCTCCATAGATCGATCAGTCCGCGCAGCAGCTTATAGTAATTCTGCGGGTTGTCATCATCGCTCTCGCCTTGATAATAGAGGAATCCCGCCAGCGTATAGGGGCAGACCACATTTATCATGCTCCTGTAAAGGGCGGTCGGACAGAACGGGTTCAGCGGGACGGGCGGACCGGGATATCTGCACTCTCCGCAGACTTCAAGACAGCCGTCCCAGCTTGGATCCGGGGTGTTGTTATAATAGTCTGCGCTCTTTTTGTTCCACTCGTTGTTGTAAGTCTCATATTCGCGGTATTCCCGGACAAGCTCCTCGTCCGTCTTACCTTCGATTGCCGCAAGGTATTTATCGTAATCAAAGCGCATATCCACGTCCTTTTCAAGGCTCTCCGCGCTCATCCAGTGGCTCGCTTTAGTCCCTCCCCAGTTGCAGCCGATGACTCCGACGGTGCAGCCGAGCTTTTCCGAAAGCCGCTTTGCGAAGATATATCCCACAGCCGACCAGCATTTCGCGCTCTCCGCGCTGAACGTCTGCCAGCCGTTGTTCGTTATCTTCTCCTCGTAGCCCGGTTCAAGGCTGTTGATCTTCTGGGTGTAATAGAACCTGACGTTTACGCCTGTATCGTTTTCGAGATGTTCTTTTCCGGTGGTGCAGTTCTGCAGCTCATACTCCATATTGGACTGACCGCCGGCAAGCCACACCTCGCCTATTGCAACCCCGGTGAAAGTACGGGAGACGCCCTCCGCCGCGACTGTCATAACAAGATCATCTGCCGCTTTCATCGCCGGAAGGACGGCAGTCCACTTTCCGTTCCGCACAAAGGCATGCGCGGTATTGGCGCCGAGGGTCACCGTTACCTTTTCGCCCTCATCTCCGGAGCCGAAAACGCTGATGTTTTTTCCTCTCTGGAGAACCATATTATCACTGAACATAGGTGAAATCCTTATCATAAGTCTGTCCTTTCTCCGTATCATTCATCAACTTTTATATCCGCCGTGAAAGTGAACGGCGAGCAGTCGTCCGGTTTTTCAAGCGTGAAATCAATAACTACGCTGTGTCCGTCATATTCGTAAGAAGCCGTATATACTGCGCTGCGCCCGCCCTCATAGCTGACATACCCGCCGATCTCATCGCGGCAGTTTTTCAGCGCATTCGCAAAAGCGCGTCTTGTATCAAGATAGTATCTGAATTCGTATGGCAGCAGCTCTGCGCTTTCAAGCACGGCGTCCGTATCCAGACGGAAGACATCTTTCGGCGAGACCGAAAAGCATACGCTTTCAAGCTTCTGCGCCTCAAAATAAAGCGCACTGTCGGTCAGAAGTTCATCATATTCGTCCTCATCATAGATATCCGGACCGTCCTCATCTTTCAGCCAGCCGAAAAGCCCCATACGCTCACGCTCCTTATCCAAGATTATAACACAGGCTGCCGGGATTTGTAAATAGTTTTTATATTTTTTGTTTTCGCGGTAAAATTACGGTTTGGTATTGAAAAACGATGTCAAATGTGTTATAATAGTATAATAATGTATTTCTGAAAGGACACGCACCATGGCAAAAATCAGGATTGCCGTTCTTTTTGGCGGCGCAACAAAAGATCACAAGGTCTCGCTGATATCCGCTTACTCGCTTCTCAACGGACTTTCGCCGGACAAATACGATGTCACCCCGATCGGCATTACCCGGGCGGGCAGGTGGCTCTATTTTCCCGGAAGCTACGAGGATATAAAGGACGGAACATGGGAAATGTCCAGCGACTGCTGCTCGGCGATAATCAGCCCCGATCCGCTCCATGCCGGCATTATAACCATAATGTCCGACGGCTCCACAGCCATAAAGCGCGTTGACGCGGTAATGTCCGCACTTCACGGGAAGTACGGCGAAGGCGGAAGAATACAGGCTCTGCTGAAGCTTTCAAAGATACCGTATGTTGATTGCAGCCCGGAAACCGCGGTGTTCTGTATGGACAAGATAATGACGCATCTGATACTGTCGTCTTTCGGCGTTGACGTGCCGAACTATGCTATCCTCGAACGCGGAGATATGAACATCATCAACGAGCGTATAAAGGAGATCGAGAGCAGGCTCAGATACCCGCTGTATGTATCGGCATCGAGCTGTTCCTCATCTATCGGCGCGAACAAGGTGCATAACGCAGAGGAAATGAAAGCGGCTGCAAAGATCGCGTTCTCGCATCACCACACTGCGATCGTGGAAGAAGACCTTACCGGAAGGACAATAGAGATCGCGGTAATGGGAAGTTCCTACGATGTGGAGACTACAGTTCTCGGCGAGATCGTGAAGAAGCACAGAATAAACTCCGCTGCGGCATATACCGCGGAATTTGTAGCAAATCCTGTTCTTACGGACGAACAGCGCGAAAAGATAGTAAGTACCGCGAAGAAAGTGTTCAGCTGTTTAAGCTTCAAGGGCTGCGCGAAGATGTCGTTCCGGCTTGCGGACGAAGGAAGAGTCCTGCTGCGCCGCATAACCCCTATTCCCGGATTTACGCCGGAAAGCTCGCTTATGATACTTATGCGGGAAAGCGGATTCAGCTATGCCGGCGCTGTTGACAAGCTCATAAGCCTTGCGATAGAAACTGACACCTGATAAGGAGAGGAAACCAGCATTTATGATACCGGTTGATCTGAATATAACGAGCATCATCAAAAGCGATGACGACGAGGAGAAGATCGAATTCTTCACCGTCGGGGAATACGACTTCAAAAAGCAGACCGCAGTGCTTTCCTACGAAGAGACCGACGGCATAGGCTACGAGCAGTGCCGGGTAAGCGTGACGGTCGAAGGCAGCTGCATCACCATAGAGCGCACCGGGCCTGCCGCTTCCACGATGTGCGTGGAAAAGAACGTGAAGCATCACAGCATCTATGGCACTCCGTTCGGAGATTTCACCATGGGTATAAACACCTACGACATACAGAATACGCTGAGCGAAGCCGGCGGAAGGCTGTGGTTCAAATACAGCATAGATATCAACTCGGACTTCGTATCCGAGAACGAAATGGAAATTCTCGTCACACCCTCCGGAGAGGAAGAAACGAAGAATGAATAATGAACAGTGAATAATGAATAATTGTGGTGCCGTCTGCGGCGGCATATCCGAATCGTGACGAAGCGGATAGGTCAGTTTAATTTTAAAGACACCGGAAAGGGAATACAAATAATGAACATCAACATGACAGAAAAAGCAAAATCGGAAGTAAAAGAGATAGTTATGAATGCGCTGGGACAGCTCATCGCCGACGGAAAGCTCCCTGCCGAGCCGCTGCCGGCATTCACGGCAGAACAGCCCGCCGACAGCTCCCACGGCGATTTCTCCTGCAACGCGGCGCTCGCTTCCGCAAAGACATTCAGAAAGAACCCGCGTGAGACTGCCGGACTTATAGCTGAGACCGCGGTGCTTGACGGAACGCTTTTTGACCGCATCGAGGTCGCGGGACCCGGATTCATCAACTTCTTCTTAAAGCCGCTGTGGTTCGGCGAGACCGTTACCGCAGCAATAAACGAGGGTGCGGATTACGGAAAGACAGATCTCGGCGGCGGCAAGCGCGTTCTGGTAGAATTTGTTTCCGCAAATCCCACAGGTCCAATGCACATAGGCAACGCACGCGGCGGCGCGATAGGAGACTGCCTTGCATCGCTCCTTGAATACGCGGGATATAATGTAGAGCGCGAGTTCTATGTAAACGACGCCGGCAACCAAGTGAACAAGTTCGGTCTGAGTCTTGACATACGCTATAAGCAGCTCTTCGGCAGCACGGAGGAAATGCCGGAGGACAGCTACCACGGACAGGACATCATCGACCATGCAAAGGCTTTTGCCGACAAGTACGGCGACAAATACATGAGCGTTTCCGAGGAGGAGCGCAGAAAAGCGCTTGTTGAATACGCGCTTCCGATCAACATACAGGGGCTTGAAACAGACCTGCTCAAATACCGCATCAAGTACGACACATGGTTCAAGGAAAGTTCACTGCATGAGAGCGGCAAGGTAAAAGAGATCGTTGAGATGCTTAAAGAAAAGGGTGTCACATACGAAAAGGAAGGCGCTGTATGGTTCAAGGCTTCCGATTTCGGCGACGATCAGGACAGAGTTCTTGTCCGCGCCAACGGAGTTCCCACATATTTCGTACCGGATATCGCATATCATTACAATAAGCTCGTTACCCGCGGATTCGACAAGGCGATAGATATTCTCGGCGCCGATCACCACGGCTACATCGCCCGTATGAAAGCGGCTCTTACAGCCCTCGGAGTGGACGCATCAAAGCTTGATATCGTGATAATGCAGATGGTAAGGCTTGTGCGCGGCGGCGAGACCGTAAAGCTCTCAAAGCGCTCCGGAAAGGCGATCACCCTCGCTACTCTGCTTGACGAGATTCCTATGGACGCGGCAAGATTCTTCTTCAATCTCCGTGACCCCGACACACACCTTGAATTCGATCTCGATCTCGCAATAGAGGAAAGCTCCAAGAACCCCGTATTCTATGTGCAGTACGCACACGCGAGAATATGCAGACTGCTTGAGAAGTTTGCGGAGGAGGGCGTAACAGTCGAAAAAATACAGCCCTCCGCTCTCAGATACACCGAAGAAGCGGAACTTGCCGTTATCAGACAGATCGCGGCACTGCCCGACACGATAAACGAAGCTGCGTCTTCATACAATCCGTCCCGCATAACGAGATACGTTTATGAGCTTGCACAGCTCTTCCACAAATTCTACGATTCCTGCAAGATAAAGGGCGAATCGGAGGAAGTGGTAATGTCAAGACTGGCGCTTTGCACCGCGGTAAAGACTGTTATCAAGAATCTGCTCGACCTGCTCAAAGTCGAGGCTCCCGAAAAGATGTAACGGAGAACGCCCCGTCTGAAAAACTCTCAAATATCTCTCAAAGTCTCTTAACCAAATGAAAGGACAAGAAATGACCGACGACTGTTTACGCCCGATAGCGATCAAAAATGAAATATTCACAATTATAGGGTCCAGCGGTGAGATGACCATACCGTACGGTGAGACATCGTTCACCGAGCTGAAAACGATATACAAGAATAAGATTGCCGCTTCGGAGGCGGAGAACAAAGCAGCTTTTATGCTTGACGGCATCACGCTTCTGTCCGACCTGCGCGCCGCGGTGCTTGAATGCAGGAAGACCGGCAAGCCGGTATATGTTATGCTGAGCGTTGACGATGAGCTTCTCACAGAGAACGAGCTTCCCGCCGATGCGGCGCTCATCGTCGCACAGAGCCTCGGCGCGATATGCTTCGGCATAACTGCCGACGACACCGAAACTCTCATAGACGGTATTCACCGCATAAAGCCCTGCTCGCAGATACCCGTTGCGATACGCCCGAAGAACGGCACGCTCACCGATGAAGAGCTGTCAGAACTGCTGAAAGCGGGAACAGACGTGTTTATCGGTCTTACCGACGAATGCGCTACAAGATTCCAGAACATCATCTCCTCGGAGAACTATGCTCCACCGGAGATAGAATACATAGACTCGGTGATGCTTGCGAACGAGCGTTCCGCATTCTTCCTCGAGCATGACACCACCGAGATATCCGAACCTATCGAATGCAATGCGGGAATGGGCGAAGACCTTGTCGCGGTGTGCGGCGAGGGCGGTTACGACGTTCTCAATATACAGATAAACTCCCCGGACGATGCGCTGGACTTTGCCGACAATGCACACATGGCTACTCTGCCGGTGATGTTCAGCGGAGATGACGAGATAGCTATGAAGCTGGCGGTAATGCTCTATCAGGGGCGGGCGCTCATAGACGGAACAAGTCTCATCGACCTGGAGGAACTCAAAAACACCGCACGCAAGTACGGCGCGGTGATCTACTGATACAATATCGGAGGAAAATTTGTCATACGACATTAAAGTCCTGTCCGCAGGTGCGTCCTGCAAGCTGAATATGACCTGCGGAAGTATAATCGCGGAGCGGACCGACGGATTCGGCAAAGCGTTCCGGGAGACATACATCTATGCATCGAAGATAACCGGGGAATGGTTCGAGCTGGTAAAAGAAGGCTCTCCGAAGATACTCGGTTCATTTGACGTGTGCGATTTTGATTTCGACGGCGGAGAACATGAGCCGTCATGGCGCACAGGAAAAGCGGCGGAGGGGCATTACAGCCTTGTGTTCCGCTCGGAGGAGCTTTTCTCGGATTTCCGGCTCGTTATGCGACAGCTCCGTAATATGTCCCCGTCAAAGACACTGATTTTTCTTGCGAGACTCCAGGACAACGAGCGGAACGATGTGTGCGGGGTGCTTACTCTCGACGAGTTTACCGCGCTGATCCCCGAAAAGCGGATATACAGCAACATCTGCTACATAATACAGAATTAGCATACCGAAAAAACAGGAGAAAAGACAATGGAACTTACCGAAAAAACGATAAACAGCGAGCTTAAATACAAGGGCAGCGTGATAGACGTTTACAGCGATACCGCCCTGCTTGAAAACGGCAAAGAAGCAAAGCGCGACGTAGTGCGCCACCCCGGCGGAGTGTGCATTGTCGCACTTACCGAAAACAACGATGTTTACTTCGTGAAGCAGTTCAGATATCCCCACGCGAAGGTACTGCTTGAGATCCCTGCCGGCAAGCTTGAATGGGGCGAGAGCCACCTTGAATGCGGAAAGCGGGAGCTGCACGAGGAAACGGGCTGCACGGCGGACGAATTCACATATCTCGGCTGTCTCTACCCTACCCCGGCTTACGACAGCGAAGTAATACACATGTATCTCGCCAAGGGTCTGCATCAGGATAAGCAGAAGCTTGACGATGACGAGTTCCTCGAAGTTTATACCATTCCGCTGGATAAGGCAGTGGAAATGGTAATGAACAACGAGATCGAGGACGCAAAGACCCAGCTTGCGCTCTTAAAGGCTGCCAGACTGCTGGGCTGAGACGTACTTTTCGTAAGCACTCATTATGCGGGCTTCTATCTCACCTCTTGCTTCCGGGCTTATGGGGTGGATTATATCGCGGAATACTCCCGCTTCATCACGGCGGCTCGGCATTGCCACAAAAACACGCTCGTCCCCCTGCACGATCTTGATGTCATGCACCGCGATAGCGTTATCGACTGTCATCGAGACAACGGCTTTGAGCCTTCCGTCCTGCATCACTTTTCTTATCCTTATATCGCTTATGTTCATAAGAGCGACCTTCCTTTCGATTTTGTCATTCTTATTTTAAGCAGAATGATACATTTTATGCAAGTTTCGGGAAAGTCTGCGCTTACGCGCTTGTCCTACGCGGACGGCGCCAGCCTGCGAGACTGCGCTTGCGCGCTTTGTCCTACGCGGACAGCGCCAGCCTACGCGGCTGGATCGCGCCAGCGTGACGCTGGACCCGGATCCGTAACACGGAAATCTGAAAGATGTATAATGTTTTACAGACAGTGAATAATTTATATAAATAACACACTTCCGCTTTCGCGCGGAGTCGAAACCGGGACACATGAGGAGACAGCATATGGAAAACTTTCTTAAAGGCAAGAAGCACATACACTTTATCGGCATAGGCGGGAGCGGAATGTACCCGCTGGCACAGATACTTCACAAGCAGGGGTATTACCTTACCGGCTCGGACAACAACGAGACCGAGACGCTGAAAGCTGTACGCGCTATGGGGATACCGGTCTATATGGGGCAGAGAGCCGAGAATATCGAAGGCGCAGACCTCATCGTCCATACCGCGGCGATAATGGCTGACAACCCGGAGCTTATTGCAGCAAAAGCAAGCGGAGTGACCGTTATCGAGCGTTCTATACTGCTCGGACTTGTAACGAGCATGTACGATAACGCTGTGTGCGTATGCGGCACCCACGGCAAGACTACGACTACCTCCATGCTCACACATATCTTCCTTGCAGACGGAAATGACCTTACCGCAGTCATCGGCGGAAAGCTGAAAGCCATAGGCGGAAGCGGCATCTGCGGCACAAGCGATACCATGGTCTGCGAAGCATGCGAGTTCGTTGACACTTTTTTAAAGCTGTACCCCGACACGGCTGTGGTACTGAATATCGACTGCGATCACCTCGACTACTTCAAGACGATGGAGAATATGAAGCGCTCTTTCACAAAGTTCTGCGAGATGACAACAAAGACAATCGTTTATAACGGCGATGATGCGAATACAGTCGAAGCGGTCTCTGCCGCGGATACGAAAGCCCGGCTCGTGACATTCGGGCGCGGCAGCAAGAACGACTACTACCCCATGAACATCAGCCACATCTCTGATTTCAATACAGAGTTTGAGCTGTATCATTCCGGTGAGCTTGTGGGAAAAGCTGCAATACACGTTCCCGGCGAGCATAACGTGCTGAATGCCGTAGCAGCTATTGCTGCTGCACTTGAGAACGGCTGCAGATTTGAAAGCGCGGTAAAGGGACTCTCTGAGTTTCACGGAGCAGTGCGCAGATTTGAGAAGCTCTCGGAAGTGAACGGCATCACGTTTGTTGACGACTACGCCCACCACCCAACCGAGGTAAAGTCTCTGCTTGAAACGGCAAAAGCTATGAATTTCAAGCGTGTCTGGGCTGTCCACCAGCCTTTCACCTACTCCCGTACAGCCACACTTCTGAACGAGTTCGCAGACGCGCTGAAGATCGCGGATAAGGTAGTGCTGACCGAGATAATGGGAAGCCGCGAAAAGAACACCTACAACATCTATTCCAAAGACCTTGCCGAGAAGATAGAAGGAGCCGTGTGGTTCCCGACATTCGACGAAGTCGCGGACTACGTCGTAAAGAACGCGGAGAGCGGTGATCTTGTGCTGACTTTCGGCTGCGGTGACGTATATAAAGTCGGCTACCTCATGATCGAAAAACTCGGCGGTAAGCTGTTATAAGGGGCGACTGCCTGCTATTCCTGCTGCGCTCACGCGCTTTGTCCTGCGCGGACAGCGCCAGCCTATGCGGCTGGACCGCACCAGCGTGACGCTGGACCCTTGTCCCGTTATACGGATATTCACGGATCCCGGACAGAATAAAAATACATCTGAATAAAAGAACAGCCTCTCTGCATTTTTCGGCAGAGAGGTTTGTTTCTTTTTCGTATCATCTTTTCACAGACTTGCAATGCTCCGTTTTACGGTCACAGCGCGGCGGGGCGCACCCCGCGCCCCGGCACCGCCTGTGAAGGCGCGCGTCAGCGCCGCTCAGCAGCCGCAGTTGTTGTCACAGCCGCAGTTGTTTCCGCAGTTGTTGCCGCAGCCGAGAATGTTGCCGTTGCCGCAGCAAAGGAACAGGAGAATGATGATGATAGCGAGTGTACAGTTGTTATTTCCGCACATAATATGTTTCCTCCGGTTGATTAATTATTTATGAAACGTTTCATAATATAATATATGACAGACATCGAAAAATGTTACCTGTCGGCGAAAAAAATATGCGGTACAGGTAAATTTCCGGAGGGACAGAATGATCGAATTCAGAGGCTTTACCGAAAAAGCAAACTCCGCGCTCAACAAGGGCGTAAACGCGGCAATGGAAATGGGGCATACCTATATAGGGAGCGAGCATATCCTCTATGGGCTGCTCTGTGAAGAAAACAGCGCCGCCTTTGCAGCGCTCACAAAGTACGGCATCTGCGGCAGTGAGATACTGCGCAGGATCGAAAGCACTGTCGGAAAAGGTGTGGCAACACGGCTCACCTCCGCAGATATCACCCCAAGAAGCAGAAAGATACTTGAAAGCGCACTGAGCGGTTCGAGAAACGAGGGCGGATCCTTCGTCGGCACCGAGCATATCCTGCTCGCATTGCTCCGGGACGAGAGCTGCAGCGGAGCAATGATGCTCAAAGAGCTGGGCGCGGATATACGGCAGATATCCCGTGACTGCTCCGCGGCTCCCCATAACGGCGGGATCGCAAATGCACCGGATAAGGAATACCGCAGCAGCGTGCTTGACCGGTTCGGGACAGACCTTACCCGTCTTGCAGCAGAAGGCAGGCTCGACCCTGTGATAGCGCGCGACAGGGAGATAAACGAGGCTCTGCGCATACTTATATGCCGCCGCAAGAACAATCCCTGCCTTATCGGGGCAAGCGGTGTCGGCAAGACCGCCATAGCCGAAGGGATCGCCCTGCGAACCGCGGCAGGAGATGTGCCGGAGGGGCTTGAAAACGTGCGCATTTTCAGTCTCGATCTTTCGGCGGTGGTTGCGGGCGCGAAATACCGCGGAGACTTTGAGGAGCGGATAAAGGCGATAACCGATGAGGTCAGAAACAGCGGGAATACTATACTTTTTATAGATGAGATACACACAATTGCAGGTGCCGGTGCAGCAGAGGGAGCAATAGACGCGGCAAATATACTGAAACCGGTGCTTGCGAGAGGTGAGATACGCGTTATCGGCGCGACGACAGCTGACGAATACAGGCGCTTCATCGAAAAGGACGCGGCTCTTGCAAGACGTTTCCGCCCCGTATATACCGAGGAGCCGGACGAAGCTTCCGCGATCGCTATTCTTGAAGGTATCCGGAAAAAGTATGAGGAGCATCACGGAGTACGGCTTGACGACACAGCTCTTGAAGCCGCTGTAAAGCTTTCGGTGCGGTATATGGAGGACAGGAAACTGCCGGACAAGGCGATAGATCTGATAGACGAGAGCTGTGCGGCGGTCCGGCTCGGCGCGGCAGACGGCAGCGGTGCGATGCTTTTGGGGATAAAACAGCGCATCGACGAGCTTGCAAGCGAAAAGGAAAAAGCTGTGATAATGCAGGATTTCGAGCTTGCGGCAGAAATACGCGACCGTGAAAAGACAGTGAATGCGCAGTACGAGGAGCTGCTTTCAGAAAGGAAATGCCGGAACGAAAAGCCGGTCATCACATCGCGAGATATCGCCGCTTCCCTTGAACGGATAACGGGCATATCGGCGGCAGAAGTGCTTAAAGATGACACGGGACGGGTAATGGGGCTCGAAGATGAACTGCGCCGGGAGATAATCGGACAGGACAGCGCAGTGCGAGCCGTTGCCGCGGCGGTAAGGCGCAGCCGTTCCGGCATCTCCCGCCGTGACAGACCGATAGGCAGCTTCATTTTCGCGGGACCCACCGGTGTCGGAAAAACGGGATTGTCGAAAGCACTTTCCCGGGCAATGTTCGGGAAAGATGACGCTTTGATAAGATTCGACATGTCAGAATATATGGAAAAGCACAGCGTTTCGGGACTTATCGGATCTCCCGCCGGATATGTGGGCTATGAGGACGGCGGACGCCTCATAGAAGCGGTAAAGCGCAGACCGTACAGTGTTCTGCTCTTCGATGAGATCGAAAAAGCGCACCCGGACGTGCTGGATCTGCTCCTTCAGGTGCTTGATGACGGGCATCTGACTGCCGCGGACGGTACACGGGTAAGCCTAAAAAACTGCATAATTATAATGACGACAAATGTCGGAGCGAGAGCTTCCGAGGAAAAAAAGCCGGCTGTCGGATTTATTTCCGGGGAAAGCGAAAAATACGATGACATTATTAAAGCCGAGCTTGCCAGAACTTTCCGTCCGGAATTCATCAACCGCGTGGACGAGATAGCGGTATTTTCGCGGCTTTCAGAGGATTCAGCCGAGCTTATCTGCCGAAAAATGATATCCGGGCTGACCGAGCGAGCAGCCGAAAGGGGTATTACATTAACATTAACTGACGAGGCGGTAAAAAAGCTTGCAAAACTCGGATTCAGCGAGAAATACGGCGCGCGCGAGATGCAGAGGACGATCATAAAGCATATCGAGGACCCTCTCGCGGAAAAGGTGCTTGCCGGCGAAACGAATGTAACGTTCAGCGAAGAGGATATATAATGAATGACCGGTTCCCCGCCCGCATATAATTGCAGGAGGGGGACTGCGCTATGATGAAGTGGATAATGACGGGGCTGATAGTGCTGTCGGCTGTGTTTGCGGCACTCACCGGGAACATGGGCAGCCTTACGACTGCGTTTCTGGAGGAATGCGGCGGCGCGGTACAGCTCGCTATATCGCTGACCGGGATAATCGCGCTTTGGAGCGGGATCATGCGTGTGGCGCAAAGCTCCGGGCTGACCGGAAAGCTGGCAAAGCTTGCTGAACCGGTGTTGTCGAAACTGTTCGGAGGTCTGGAACGCGGCGGAAAGGCGATGCAGTACATAACGCTGAACATCACCGCGAACATACTCGGTCTCGGAAACGCATCAACGCCTTTCGGTATCGCGGCAATGCGGGAAATAGAGCGCGAGGAGCATAATCCCGAGCCGGAAAAAGCCTCACATAACATGATCGTGCTGACGGTGATGAATACTGCGAGCCTGCAGCTTATCCCGACTACCGCCGCCGCACTCCGGCTTGCGCACGGCTCTGCCGATCCTATGGAGATACTGCCCTGCGTATGGGTAACATCGGTCTGTGCGCTTTCCGCGGCTCTGACCGCAGCTGCTGTCTGCCGCGCTTTAAGCAGGAGGAAACGGCTTTGAACATATCCGATCTTGTTATCCCGCTGATATTTGCGGGGGTGCTGATATATGGAGTATGCACGAAAACGGACGTTTTCGCGGAATTCACGGAGGGCGTAAAGGACGGATTAAAGACGGTATATGACATCTTCCCGTCGCTGTTCTGCCTTGTCATCTCGGTAGCCGCATTCCGCGCGTCCGGCGGTGCGGAGCTGCTCACAGAACTGCTGTCACCGGCGCTGAATGCCGTTGGATTCCCGCCGGAGTGCGCCGAGCTGATCCTGCTCCGCCCATTTTCCGGGAGCGGTGCGATCGCGGTATTTGAGCGGGTTCTGACAGCCTGCGGTCCCGACAGCATCGCCGGACGTACTGCATCGGTGATACTCGGAAGCAGCGAGACTACGTTCTACACGCTGTCTGTGTATTTCGCAGCCGTAAAGGCGAAAAAGACCCGTTACGCACTGCTCTGTGCGCTTGTGGGAGATTTTGTCTGCGCAGCGGTGAGTGCTGTCGCTGTAAGAATGATGCTCTGAGAAGACGCTTCGCTTGAGACCCGGGCGCTGCCCGGACCCGCCAGCTCCCTTTGAAAAAGGGGGCTGGACCCCCTAAACAAGTCCCGTAAAACGGAACTTTATCAGATTCTGCGTTAATTTTAAAAAAACCGCTGAATGCTTACGCATTCAGCGGTTTTTGTTAAGCTCCAATTGGAAGTATTGGCGATGTTCCGACGATCAGTCCGTCGCTTGTAACACCTTGATCTTTGCCGTCCCATTCATAGGTTTCCACATCCCAGCCGGCAGTATTGCTAAATGCCGGAAAATTACGGACGGGAGTAGTCTGACCGTTCACGAAATAGAGCGCAAAGCATACACCGCCCACAAGCCTGAAACGCACATATCCGTTCTGAAGTTCCGGGAAAGCATTTGCAAGCTGGCATGCAAGACGTTCTTCGGCATTTGCACTGCCCATTTTCTGCTCCGTGGAAGTGGATTCACCGTGACCGGTCCACTTTGTATTGTACTTCTGCAGGAAAACAGTCTTATCGGAAGTATCCAAAGACCATTTCCCGTTCACAATAGATATATCCACGTCGCATACTGCTGTCCGCGAAAGAAACATACCGTATCCGTCGGCGCCTGCCTGGGTCATAAAATAAGATATATTATCACGCATCTTGCCCGCTGTTGAGTTTGCACCCGCAACATGGGAACGCGTAACATAACCTATCATCGTAGGAATAAGTATCGCCGCAAGTATAGCTATTATTGCAATAACAACAATAAGCTCCACAAGCGTGAAACCCTTTTTATTCAATTTTTTCATATTTTTCTCCAACACCGCAAATAGTTAAGTTCCAGATGGCTCAGAAGACTCGGACGATTCTTCTGGTTTTTCAACCACCGAATTCTCTGCGGAATTAATGAATATCTGTCCCGCATCACAGAACATAACAGGGTAAGAACAGCAGTAATCGCCGCTTGCGAGAATGCAGTTATCCTGCAGTGTAACGTCAAGACCATTTGCATCAACGTTCAGCCAGTATGTAGCAAGTACACGGTATGTTTCATCGGTAACTATATAAATAGTACCTTCCATGCCTTCCTTCTGCGTGGTGTACTTCTCAAGTGCGGTCTGCATCTTTGAATACATCTTCTTCTGAGCGTCGGTTTTTGAAGCATCGGCAATGAGAGTATCAAAGCTGGTCGTTGATACTGCGGCGGTATGAACCTTTCCTGCCGAGCCTATTACCGGGTTAGCAACTCCCGAACCGCCCTTGATGACCTGACCCTGATTGTCAAGCGTAGCATAGAAAACAACGAAGGATTTTCCGCCGGTTGACGGGATCGCCGTAGGATTGGTTATCTCGATTGTTGAAAGAACGTCCTGTGCATTGTAGTAAACGTCCTTTGCGAGAGCCTTTCCGAGCGCCGGCTTCTGGTCATAGGTGAGAGAAGGAACTATCATAGCTGTGAGAACACCTATGATAATAATCACGACGATCATCTCGATCAGCGTGAATCCTTTTTTTGCCCGCAGACGGGCGATTTTGTGAACCATAAAAGATTCCTCCTTCTAAAGGATTTTATAAAAGGAGCAGCGGTGTTAAAGAAAAATTAAACGGTTTCCCGGTTCCGCCTCGGCGGAGAAAGATTCGCTGCTTCATTTTATCGGATTTGTGTATGTGTCGTAAAGTCATATCCGCGTCCGAAGTACGGGCGCAGATATCGCCCTGCGGCGATTTCAATGCTTTTCATGCTGGCTTCTTACAAGCCGGAAAAAATCTACTTCAAGCGGCGGATGATTTATCCAGCCGAGATAATACGCTGTAATATCTGTGATCTCAGCATCAACACGATCCCAATAAAATTGGCGATTTACATTTCCGCCCGTGGTGTACATAATATCGGTGGTGTGAAAGACGCTGCAAAAATCAACAAAATCACTTGTGGTATGGTACAGAAAATCATGGTTATCCGGAGCATAAAGATCAGGAGCACCGAAGTCATGAAGGAGTTCGTGTATAAGCATATCCGGCGATATCGGCTGATTCTTTCCTGAATACCAGTACGGACTTACCACAAGCTCGTACGGACGCTCAAATGGCTTATTGTACACATTCAGCTCATATATAAAGGTATTTGGTAAAGTTCCTCCGTCATAAAAGAAATAATATACAACATTCTGACAGCCGAGTTCTTTGTATATTGCATCATTATTTACATAGCTGTCGATAAAATCCCATTCATAATCGGCTTCCTTGTTCATAAAACGAGACATATAGTCATCATTTACTATTATGTCTCCGAAGTCGTGCTCATAATAGAGAACATTGTCATTTTCGTCGAAAGGCTGAACAAATTCCAACTCTACCCTGTACTTTTTTCCCTGTTCTATGAGCCAGTCTGTTCCAACGGACAGATACCGGAGAAGCTCTTCACGCTTCCTCTTATCTTCCGGCTGTGTGAAATCCCATTTATCATAGCCGTCAGAAGCAAAAACGGTCACAAGAGCCGTTTTCCCTTCAAGCTTTTTTGCAGATCCGAGATCTTCGTAAGCTACACCCGGATACTTCGGCTTATAATCGAGGTCAATAACGTCAAAATAGTCAAGCTCAATAATAAGTCCTGTAATCACAGCAACAATTACCGCAACAAGAATTATTACAGTAATGATTTTCTTCTTTGTCATAAAAACGTTACTTACAACAAATTCCCTGACGAGAAAGTTTCCCGTCAGGGAGAATTTGTTTAGTTCTTTTTGTCAGAAGCTCTCAACCATTATTATTACGCTGCGGCTGTGGTAGAGAAATCAGGCTTACCGTCTGTTGTGTCATGAGGAATAACAGGAGCAGTACCTATGATATCGCCGGAGCCTGCAATACCTGCTGTATCATTAGCCCACTTAGCGCCATCCGGCCATACAGAACTTGTATCAGACCAAGTGATCTTGCTTGTGATGCCTCCGGGAACTGCTGCAACACCGTTAACATAGAGAACACCGAATGTCTTGCCGCCCTTGAGGTAAGCTATGATCTGAGCTGTCTTGATCTCGGGGAAAAGATCCTTCAGGTCAGCAGCAAGAGCCTTATTGTGAACTGCATCGCCCTTCGTAGTAGCTGCTTCTGCGGTTTCCTTCCAGTTGCTTGCATCGTTGAAGCTTGCAGGTGCGGAAACTGCACAAGTCCAGTCGCCAGCAGCTGAGCCGCCAACTGTGATAGTAATCTTGGAAGTAACACTACCCTTCTTCATTCCCTTGTTTACAGTGTCGAGCTGTGTGAGGAATGCGTCGATCTCATTCTTGATAGAAGCAGCAGTCGAGTTAGCGGATGTAACCTTGGACTGTGTAACGTAACCAAGCATGGTCGGGATAAGGATCGCTGCGAGTACGCCGATGATAGCGATAACAACGATCAGCTCAACGAGTGTGAAGCCCTTCTTAGCACGGAGCTTCTGAAAATACTTTATCATGGTATTTTCCTCCTTTGTAAAAAATTTTTATTTATAACCCCGCAGGGTTATATACGTTGAGAAAGGGCGTTTTCCCTTTCTGTACTTACAGTATATCGCATCTCGGAAAAAATTGCAAGCGTTTTTTTCAAAAAATCCGCGTTTTACCGTAATTTTATATACATTTAATAAATACCGGGAGATGTTTTTTAGCATTTTACTAACCGGCGGTTACAAAATCGTTTTCACAGCCTCACCAAAACTGTAACCAATTACACAAAACCGGCAATCTGAAACCAAACTGTAACTACCGGCGTTGCAGGATTTGTATTTTCAACCGATTTTCCGGTCGCATTATGTCACATCTTACAATTTCGCCCGATTTTCTTCGGTAGCCTTACTCTATATAAACGTATGGGCATAAGCCTTGCTGACTTCCTCCGCGTGGCGCCGGCTTATCGGCACCTGCACACCGCCGGCAAGCAAAAGGCTCGTCTGGCGCAGCGCCCGTATGTACTTTGTATTCACAATGAAAGACTTGTGGGTCTGGACGAACCGCCCAGATGCAAGATACGGCGCAAAGAAGTCCTCGAATGAGATGTTGCGGCGCTTTCCGGAGATCGTCGTTCCGTCGCTCAGCACATACTTCATATTCCGCACATTATTTTCTATGTAAACCACACTGTCCGCAGATATCGAACGCACCTCTCCGTTCATTCGCACCGTTATCTTCTCTGCCGCAGCCGCTCTTCTTACGAGAAGCGCAAGGTCAAGCGCAGAAAAAAGCTCCTCCCTTATATCCGGCTTTACGATGTAGCGCAGGGCATGTAGTCCGTAAGCTTCGAGGGCATGAGTGCCGGAACGGGTGACGTAGATAAGCTGTGCCGGGGTACCGTAGGAGCGGACAGACTTGCCGATAGCGATGCCGTTTACGCCGTGGGAAGAGATGCCGAGGACGTAAATATCGGAAAGCTTTCCGGAGAGAACGTGCCTGTTCAGCTCACGGGGATCGCCGAAGACTTCAAGGACGATGTTCTCATGCCCGGACTGAGCAAGCCATTCCCGGATTACGGTCTCTGTCCCGGATATATCGTTTTTCTGGTTGTCGCAGAGGACAACGGTAAGTTCATTTCCCATTGCTTTCAATAAAAGCCATGACCGCGTATGCGATTATGGCAGGTCCGGATATTTTGCTTTAGCGAATTGATAGCGTCTGACAGAATTCAGCCAGTTTCGCCGATGTGATCTATTCACGATCTGATGAATGACATTAAGTGAATAGTGAATAATGAATAGTGAATAGTACAGAAACGGCGCAGAAGCTTTTGTGCTCAGGTACTATAATTTATTCATTATTCACTATTCATTCTTCATTGAGGCGCTGTAAAGCGCCGTTTCTGGTGCCGGCGGCGGGGGTCGAACCCGCACGGTATCGCTACCACCGGATTTTGAGTCCGGCACGTCTGCCAATTCCATCACGCCGGCATAAGCCACTTAACTATAATAGTATATCATATATCAGCCAAAACGTCAAGCAAAGATGAAATATTTTTATGAAATATCGGAAAATAACTTGACAAGAGGGCGAAAATGTATTAAAATTAATATTGTGAATAAGTCTGTATGAAAATACGATCATATACAGCTATTTATCATTTTTACCGGTTTTCGGTTTACATATTACGTTACGATGCAGTTTTAATTTAATTTTTATTCTACACAGCCGTGGTGCGGGACCACGCACAGACGGTATTTTGCGGAATGCTCCGGACAAGTTTGCCGGCGCATGATAGAAGTTATTTTATATTGTACAGCGTCAGCAGTGGTTAAGCACGGGCTCTTTATGTCCTTGCCTGCCGTTTGTTTTGCGTTTCCTGCACCGCCGTTCTATGGAAATCGGCATTACCGGATATCGCGAAAAGGAGGGAAGGTTTCATGGGGGATATACTGCCTATAGCCATTGCTTTTTTAGTTGGTGCCGTTGCTGCAGCTTTTGTGGTCGGTTTTTTCGTAAGCAAAAGCTCATTCAAAAAAGGCGTTGAGCACCGCAAGAAAGAGGCTGAAGCACAGATTGAGTCTGCCGAAAAGGAAGCGGAGCGTATAGTTGCGGAAGCGAAAGAAAAGGCCGAGACTACAAAGAAATCACGGCTCGTGGAAGCAAAAGACGAGATATACCGCATGAGAGGACAGGCGGAAAAGGATATCCAGAAAATGAAATCGGAAGCCGAGCGCGAACTGAAGGAACGCCGCGCGGAGGTTTCAAGATCAGAACGAAGATTACAGCAAAAAGAAGAGAACCTTGACAAGAAGAACGACAAGATCGAAAAACTCGAAGAAAGCCTTGCCGCAAAGAACAAGAAGGCTGAGGAGAAGCTTGCCGAGGCTGAGAAGCTCAAGGAAGACCAGATGGGGATCCTCGAAAGGATTTCGGGATTCACAATGGAGCAGGCAAAGGACCATCTGCTCAGAATGCTGGACAGCGAACTCGACAGAGAAAAGGCAGTCCGCATAAACAACTACGAACAGAAGCTCAAGGACGAATGCGACGACAAGGCGCGCAACTGCATAGCGCTTGCTATTTCGAGACTTGCCGCCGAGACGGTATCCGAGATGACGGTATCTGTCGTATCGCTGCCGAATGACGAGATGAAGGGAAGGATCATCGGACGCGAAGGAAGAAATATCCGTACCCTCGAACAGCTCACGGGCGTTGATCTTATAATTGATGATACTCCCGAGGCTATCACGCTTTCAAGCCACGACAAGGTTCGCCGCGAGATCGCAAGGATAGCGCTTGAACGTCTTATTCAGGACGGCAGAATCCACCCGACACGCATTGAGGAGACAGTGGAGCGTGCAAAGCGCGAAGTTGAGCAGAAGATCAAGCATGAGGGCGAACGCGCTCTGCTTGCAACGAACGTTAACAATATGAACCCCGAGCTTGTGAAGCTTGTCGGAAGGCTTTACTATCGTTCTTCCTACAGCCAGAACGTGCTCGATCACTCGATCGAGGTAGCGCATCTCGCCGGAATGATGGCGGACGAGCTTGGAGTAGATGCAGCTCTTGCCCGCCGTGCAGGTCTTCTGCATGACGTCGGAAAGGCGCTCAGCGAAGAGATCGAAGGCTCGCATGTACAGATCGGTGTTGATGTTTGCCGCAAGTACAAGGAGAGTCCCGAAGTTATCCACGCTATCGAAGCTCACCACGGTGACGTTGAAGCGAGAACAGTTATCGCAAATCTCGTCAAGGCAGCCGATGCTATCAGCGCAGCAAGACCTGCGGCAAGAAGCGAGAACTTTGAGAACTACATCAAGCGTCTCCAGAAGCTTGAAGAGATATGCTCCTCCTACAACGGCGTTGAAAAGACGTATGCTATCCAGGCAGGCCGTGAGGTACGCGTAATGATCAAGCCCGAGTCTATGGGCGACGACAAGATGACAGTACTCGCACGCGAGATCGCTAAGAAGATCGAAGCCGAGATGGAATATCCGGGTCAGATCAAAGTCAACCTTATCCGCGAAAGCCGCGCCGTAGAGTACGCGAAGTAAGAGAGATTTTTAAGAGATTTTTAAGACTTGGGGAAAACCTTTCTGAAGAAAGGTTATTCCCCAAACCCCTTTCCAAAGACTTTTAATCGCTTCGCAGTTAATGAAGAAGGTTATCACAACAAAATGAAAGACTGCTGAAATTCATTAGTTTCAGCAGTCTTTTTTGTATTCAGATGAATATAGCTAACCGAGGTGGCGCACCCGCCCATTGAAGAATGTCGCTACGCATTTCGCCGCGGCGCGTCCGCCGCACCCTTTTTTAAAGGGGGTTGGCGGGGGTTGGGGGGCGGCGCCCCCTCTCAAAATCTCTCAAAATCTCTCAAACATCTCTCAGCCTCTCTTGCGCATCTTGTGCGTAGCGAGCTTGACGACGCGGTAGGCTCCCTTATAGATGCCGGCTTTGTGCGCAGTGAGAATGTTGTCGCACATCATATCAATAATATCGCCGTGGTTCTGTATCAGGTCTATCATAGCACAGGTCTCGGCAGGTGTGGTGACCTCATAAGTGCCGTCTCCAAGTTCCGCCGCGCGTATCGCGCCCCATGCCTCGTGACCGCCGACACGCTTTATCATCAGCTTCGGTATCGGATAGAATGACAGCTCGCTCGGCTTCGTGATAAGCACGTCGGAGCAGCGCATCAGCAGATTCGTTGAGTAAACCGCCGCAAATATGTCGGAGTGGCAGAATGCGTGAATGCCCACAGCTTCGCTGTCAAGCGCAGCTTCTGCAAATGCCTTCGTCTCCGCAAAATCGTCGAAATGCTCGGTAAGATAACCGCGCATCTGCGGTATCTCGTTGATAAGCGCTTCCCAAACATTCCTGTGATCGCCCACATTTATAAACAGCGCAGCATTCCCCTTAGCTATGTCGGGGAGAAGCTTTCTGATTATCGAGACGAATATCTCCTTCTGTGCGCCCGCACCGCCCACAGACATGAGCCAGCGCTTTGTGCCGCCGTGAGAACGCGCCTTGCGTCTTGCGCAGTCAGCTTCGATGTTGCTCACAAGCTCATGGTCAACATAGTGACCGGTGTACGCAATAGATGTCTTGGGCATGGGCTTGAGCTGACGCTTCTTGTCCATTCCGCGCAGCGCACGGTAGCCGAGATACGCAGACGGGGTCTGCACCGTGTGTATTGAGCCTTCCGCGAGATGCAGAGCCATAGGCCAGTTGTCCGGGATAGCGTTTACTACGCTGGTAAGTCCCGCATGTACCGCCGCCTGCGCAGGCCATACATGAGTCGCTACATAAGGTATATCTTTCGGAAGATCCCGCAGAACAGGTGCCATAAGCTCGGCAACCTTCTGATCGGAGCAGTTGTATGTGAGCTTGCGGAAACCTTCGCTGTTGATCGGCTCCCAGACAAGCTTGTTGAAAAGCGGTATCGTCTGTGAAAGGCGGGAGCCGAGAGAATACAGCTCGTTCTGCTCCGCTATGATCTTTCCGCAGGTGGTGCTTTTGAACGAATGGAGATCTAACCAGTACGGGTCATATCCCATTGCCTTTGCCGCGGACGCTATCGCCATTGAAATGCGGTAATGACCGAATCCCATTCTGATGTTCCCTATTATTAAGCTCTTCCGGTCAAATTCCACGTCCTTGTGATCGGAGATAAGAAGCTGTTCGGTGCCGAGGATATCCCCGATCGCCGGAGCCGGCACTGCGGTTAGGTGATAGTTCTTTGCGGAGTCGTCGCCGTACTTGCGTATAAACTTGTTCTTGTTTGCGACAGCCTTTCTGTAAGCTTTGTCAGACATTTCGTTCCCGAAGATCACTTTTGCTCTGTCCATAATAATTCCTCCTGCATTATAATAGTGCGGCGCTTCCCGTTTTTGGGGGAGCATTTTGTTTTATTTTTGCAAAACCTATTGACAAAATTGAGAAAATGTGATAGACTTACTATCAGCTGATAGTAAGTCTATCACATTTTAGGAGGTTTGTCAAGTGGTAAATGAAATTTCTTCCGATCTTTCACCAAAAAAACTGAAAGACAAACGTGTCGAGCGTGCAGTAGCCGTCTGTGCAGAGCTTTTCCTCGCAAACGGCATCGAAAATGTGAAGATGACTGACATAGCCGATGTGAGCGGTATAGGTGTCGCAACGCTTTACCGGTACTTCGGCACAAAGATAGGTATAGCGATCGGCGCTATGACCTTTCTGTGGGACGACTTAAAAAACCTTTTCAGCGGGGTGTTCGACTCGGAAACGTTTGTGTCCCAGCCCGGCATAAAACAGCTGCAGGATATGCTGAAAATGTTCATCGTCCTGTTTACCGCGCATAAGGACTTTATGAGACTGCTCGGCGAGTTCGACAGGTTCGTGATACACGAGAATGTGCCGCCCGACCAGCTCGAAGTTTACGAGAGATCGGTCATAAACTTCTACCCTGTGATCGAGCGCGCTTATAATAAAGGTGTCGAGGACGGCACGGTAAGGGAAATACCGGAATTCCGGATCTATTATCTGACATTCGCTCACGCTCTGACGGAGATGAGCAAAAAATTCATAGACGGCGAGATACTGCCGTCTGACGATTTTTCCGACGCGGAAAAAGAGCTGGCGATGCTCATTGACTGCGCGGTAAACTATCTTAAGGCATGAAAGGGGTTTTGGTCATGGAGAAAAAGATCGCAACTAACAAGGTACTATGGATTTTCGCGATAGGTCAGCTCGGCTGGTCTATGCTGTCCGGAATCGTTTCAAACTGGCTGGTATTCTTTTTCCAGCCGAGCGCGGAGGAGATAGCAAAGGGACAGACAGTATTCCTCCCGCAGGCAACATTCATCGGTCTTACCGCTATCGGCCTTATAACCGCGTTCGGACGTATCTTTGACGCAGTTACCGACCCGCTTATTGCCGGCAAGTCCGACAGGCTCAAGCACAAGCTCGGCAGGCGCATTCCCTTTATGCGTGTGGCGGCACTTCCTTTCGGCGTTGTTACAGTGCTTATGTTCATTTCGCCGGTAGGCTCCGAAAGCCCGATTAATGTAATCGCGCTGTTTATCTGCGCAATGCTGTTCTACCTCTGCATGACCGCCTACTGCACACCCTACAACGCGCTTATCCCGGAGCTCGGACGCACACAGAATGCCCGCATCAACCTCTCGACATTCATTTCCGTTACCTACTTCGTCGGAACTGCTATGGCATACCTCGTTCCGAATATCGCAGGATTCTTCCTTAACGCGCTGAGCAACGAGGAAGTTGCTGCAAAGACCGGCATGACCGTTGACGCTGTCATAGAGTCGGGAACAGTGATATACTCCAACTACCCCGAAGCATACCGCATCACTGTCGGAATACTCGCGGGAATAGCAGTTATCTGTATGTTTATCCCCGCTTTCGCTATCGACGAGAACAAGTATGCAGACACAACTCCCACCGAGACACCCGCGTTCAAATCCCTCGCCGCAACATTCAAGAACAAGGATTTCCGTCTGTTTGTCGCTTCCGATATCCTTTACTGGATAGGGCTTACCCTCTTCCAGACAGGTCTTTCCTTCTACATCACAGTCCTCATGGGTCTTGACTCTACATGGACATTCCCGCTTTTCGCAATAATGACGGTAATGTCGCTGGTATGCTATGCGCCGGTCAACATTTTCGCAAAGAAGCTCGGCAAGAAAAAGCTGATATCGTTCGCATTCATGTTTTTCGCGGTAACGTTCCTTGTGACCGCATTCGCCGGGATCATTCCGATACCCGGCGTTGCATACGGCATTATCGTAGCCGTTCTCGCATCTATCCCCATGGCGATACTCGGTATTCTTCCGCAGGCTGTTGTCGCGGATATCTCCGAAGCTGACAAGATCGACACCGGCGAGAGCAGACAGGGTATGTTCTATGCGGCAAGAACCTTCGCGTTCAAACTCGGTCAGTCCCTCGCAATGCTCATCTTCACCAGCGTAGCGCTTATAAACTCGGATATAACCGACAGAGCGGATCCCGGATACGGTCTCGGCTACCGCATCACCGCGATCATTGCTACGGTCCTTTGCCTGCTGGGAGGAATTGTATTCTTCCGCTATAACGAAAAGAAGGTCATCGACAAGATAAACGGCTCTGAAAAGTAAAACGGAGGGACGGATATGTTCAGATTTGTAAATGTCAGATTCGCATACCGCGTTGACGGCAAAGGCTATACCGTAACCTCTGCCGAGAGCGTCCGCAACAACCGCGTTTCCCTTGAAATAAAAGAAAACACCGAGACTTTCGGTGTTACCGTGCGCACAAAGAGCAGAATAGAGATAATGAAGATATCGGCGGAGTTTGAGTACGTTTTCAGTCCCGATGACCGTATCTTCCTCAACGGCTACCAATCCTGGACGGACAGCACAGAGCTGCCTGTTGACGGCAAGGTGCGCGGTATTGACCATATCCCTGCCGCAGTTACCGACAGGTATTCCTTCCGGGCGTACGGTGACTACGGTTTCACAAAGTACAGCCGCAAGAAAGGTCAGATGCACGGCTTCTCCTACGGCTATGTGAAGCACAGCGACGGTAACTTCGACTTCATCGGCTCTCTCGGCGAGAACAGGGGCTTCACCTGCATCAAGGCAAATACCGAAAAGAACACAGTCACTGTTGATAAGGACTGCCGCGGACTTTATACCGACGGCATTTACGAGGGGCTTTCACTATACATCGGAAGCGGTTCCGAAGACGAGGTGTTCGACGCTTACTTTGCGTGGCTGGGCATCGCACCTGCCGAAGAAGAGCCGGTATTCGGCTATACCAGCTGGTACAGGCATTACCAGGATATCAACGAGCGCTGTCTGCTGAACGATCTTGAAGGACTGAAGAACTGCGAAGTAAAAGCGGATATCTTCCAGATAGATGACGGATACCAGACCGCCGTAGGAGACTGGCTCAGCATAGATATGTCGAAGTTCCCGAACGGCATCAAGCCTGTCATAAGCAGGATAAAGGAGGACGGATTCACTCCCGGGCTCTGGCTTGCGCCTTTCGTATGCGAGGAAAAATCGGAGATGTTCTCCGGTCACCCGGAATGGCTGCTTCGGGACGGGAACGGCGAGCCGGTAAGAGCAGGAAGCAACTGGAGCGGCGCTTATGCACTCGATATCTACAATGAGGAATTCCGCGCCTATCTCAAAGAAGTGTTCCGCACCGTGACCGAGGAATGGGGATTCGGTCTGCTCAAACTCGACTTTCTCTACGCGGCGTGCATTCTCCCCCGCCCCGACAAGACACGCGGTATGATAATGGCAGACGGAATGGATCTGCTCCGGGAGCTTTCGGGTACAGCGAAGATACTCGGCTGCGGCGTGCCGATAGCCTCCGCGTTCGGTAAGGTCGATTACTGCCGCATAGGAACGGACGTCACTCCCGAATGGAATGACAAGACATATATGCAGCTGATGCACCGTGAGCGCCCGAGCACAAGAAACAGCATTCTCAACTCGGTATTCCGGCGCCAGCTGAACGGCAGAGCTTTCGTGAATGACCCGGACGTGTTCATGCTGCGTGACACCGATACCACAATGACCGCGGAACAGCGAAAGTGCCTTGCGGAAGTGAATGCACTGTGCGGCGGAGTGCTGTTCAACTCGGACGATATGAACGAATACGGCGAGAACCAGCAGAAGATGCTTGCCGATATGATGAAGCTGCGCGGCGCGAAAGTGCTTGCGGCGGAGTATATCGGCAGCGAGCTTATACTGTCGATAGAACTTGACGGCAGAAGCGTGATCAAAGCTTACAAGATGTAAAAAGGTGGGGAGTGTCAAGGGAGCCGCTCCGCTTGAGATTTTTCAAGCCTCTCAAGAAGGGGCTCCACCACTCACCACCCCGCAAGCCCCCTTTGGAAAAGGGGGCTTGACCCCCTAAACAGATGCAGTATTTCAGAGCACAGTGCTATGGACGAGTACAGACTGAAACGCAGTGGGGCTGGCAAAGACTCCATTAGTGAAAAAAGGCTGATGAAAACTATAATTTTCATCAGCCTTTTTATATTTCAGATCAGCCTCTCTTTGCCTTGTGGAAAACTTTCTTGCCCTTCTTGATGATGATCTGATCCTTTATCTCGATCATAGCTGTCGGATCGTCGATCTTCACATCGTCTATTGCAAGTCCGCCGCCCTTGATGATGTCTCTTGCGTCACGCTTGGAAGCAACGAGCTTTGTGAGCATAAGAAGGTCAAGAACGCCGATCTTTCCGTCTGTGAACGCGTCATCGGGAACTATCGTTGTCGGCATATTCTCCGCGTCACCGCTTCCGCCGCCGAACATACTCTTTGCTGCTGTAAGAGCCTTGTTTGCCTCTTCCTCGCCGTGGATCATCTTGGTAAGCTCGAATGCGAGAAGTTCCTTTGCCTTGTTGAACTCGGCGCCCTCCATGTGCTTCTCCATTTCCTCGATCTCCTCGATCGGGACGAATGTGAGCAGCTTCAGGCACTTGATAACATCTGCATCAGCCACATTTCTCCAATACTGGAAGAACTCGTACGGGCTTGTCTTTTCCGCGTCGAGCCAAACTGCACCCTTTTCGGTCTTGCCCATTTTCTTACCCTCGGAGTTGAGGAGGAGGGTTATCGTCATAGCGTAAGCGTCCTTGCCGAGCTTCTTTCTGATAAGCTCTGTACCGCCGAGCATATTGCTCCACT
>DEWH01000003.1:27726-77330 GCA_002363155.1 Ruminococcaceae bacterium UBA3215
CTGCATATTGCAGCCGTATTTCTGGTAGAGCATATAGAAATCGTAGCTCTGCATTATCATGTAGTTGAACTCAAGGAATGTAAGACCTCTCTCCATACGCTGCTTATAGCATTCCGCTCTCAGCATATTGTTTACGGAGAAGCATGCACCGACTTCACGGAGGAGCTCCATGTAATTGAGTCCGAGTATCCAGTCCGCGTTGTTTACCATAATTGCCTTGTCGTCACCGAACTCGATGAACTTGCTCATCTGCTTCTTGAAGCAGGCGATGTTGTGGTCAACAGTCTCTTTTGTGAGCACCTTGCGCATATCTGTCTTGCCGGAGGGGTCACCGATAAGACCTGTACCGCCGCCGAGGAGCGCGATAGGCTTGTTTCCTGCGAGCTGCATGCGCTTCATAAGGCAGAGAGCCATGAAATGACCTACATGCAGGCTGTCCGCGGTGGGGTCAAAACCGATATAGAATGTCGCCTTACCGTTATTGATGAGATCGGCTATCTCCTTTTCATCTGTAAGCTGCGCGAGAAGTCCGCGGCGCTTGAGTTCTTCAAATACTGTCATTTTGCTGTTCCTTTCTTTTTGTTTATTGTATCTTATACTGCATTTTAAGGTTCTTTACAAACATACCGTTTGCCTTGTAAAATTCCTGTGCAGATGTATTCTGTGCATTCACGCCGAGCTCCACGAACTTTGCGCCTTTTTCTTTTGCATAGGCTTTCACGGCATCGAGAAGAGCGGTTCCTATTCCCTTTCTGTGGGCATTTTCGGCAACGCACAACTCATTTACTTCCACGAACACGAACGGGAGTATCTCACCTGCGCCCTTTGAGGTATCGCAGACGGATATTGCCGCGTAACCGTCGATAATGCCGTCATTCTCGGAAACTATGATATCCTTTCCGTCGTTCTCGATGTAAGGTATCATCAGCTTATCGAAAACGGGCTGTTCAATCGGTGCGAAAATGTCCGGGCGGTAGCCTATATGCTGGATATGGAGCTGTGCGTGCAGCACATTTATTCCTGCGAGATCATTCATTACAGCCAGTCTTGTCATACCGGCAACACTCCATAGGAAATGAGATCGTCGGGCGATATCACTTTTATCACAACCTTTCGGGCGCAGAGCCTGCGCCCCCATTGCTGTATTTCAAAGTACAGCATTATTTCAAAATTCTATCGAAACGCAGAGTATCGGTTCAAAAGCACCGAGCATCGGATCTCCGTGTAACGGGATCGGTTTAGGGGGTCAAGACCCCTTTTTTAAAGGGGGATTGCGGGGGGTTGGGGGGCAGAGCCCCCTCTCTCAAATCTCTCTCAAGTCTCTCTCAAGTCTTTCCAAAATCTCTCACTTATTCTTCTTATAGATAGCGAGCATGCCTTTCAGGAGCAGATCGGCGTCATAGACTATGCTGCTCTTGCAATACGGGAGGACAAGGGGAGAATATCCGCCGGTAGCGACTACCGACTTCACCGAGCCCATTTCCTTTGTGAAGCGCTCAACAAAGCCGTCGATCATTGACGCCATACCTATGATCACGCCGGAGCGCATGCTGTCAACCGTGTTGGTGCCGATAGCGTGGGGAACATTTCCTCCGCTTATCAGCGGGAGAGATGCTGTACCGGAGGAAAGCGCACGGAACGCCATTTCCACGCCGACAGAGATTATGCCGCCGAGAAACTCACCCTTTTCGTTCACCGCAAACACCTTGCTCGCGGTGCCGAGATCAACTATTATACAGGGCAGATCGTAGTGTATCTTCGCCGCAACTCCCACACAGCACATATCCGCGCCAAGAGTTGCCGGATCGTCTATCCTGATGTTCAGCCCCGTCTTTACGCCGGGACCCACTACCATGCAGTCTATGCCGAAAAGCCGCCGCAGAGATGTGCGTATCTGCTCGGTAACCGGCGGCACTACCGAAGATATTATAGCCGCGGTTATGTCCTTTACGGAAATCTCGTTTATCGCAAGATAGTTTGATATCAGAACGGTATATTCGTCCGCCATTCTCGAAACGCTCGTCTCTATCCTCATGCAGAAAACAAGCTCCGAGTTCTCGTCGAACGCGCCTATCACCGTGTTCGTATTGCCTACATCGATCGTCATCAGCATTGTAAGTCACCTCATTCTGTCGGTATCTGCCCGTCCGGGTCAGATCCATTCACTGCCGCTTCCCTTAGGCTCAAATATTCCGAGAAGATCACTGTCGTAGTCATCTACCTCATAGTCATCTTCTTCCTCATCGGCTTCCGGCTCGCCGCCGCTGCCGCCGTCGGTATCATCGCCGCCGGTATCACTTCCGTTATCTTCGTCCGCTTCGCCGTCATCGTCAAACTCGTCGTTTGCGTTCGGACGCAGGAACTTCACATATATGAATATCGAAGCCGCAAACAGCAGGACTCCCGCAAGGCTCACAAATACCGCGAGCGGATATCCCGCAGTCGTGAACCTGAACTCTATCGTATGCTTGCCGGCTTCCACCGGAACAGTTATCAGCGTGTCCTCCAGAGCCGTGTAGTAGTTGACAGTCTTGCTGCTGTCCGAAAGATCCTTAAGTTCCGCCTTTTTGCCGTCGATGAATACCTCCCAGCCCTTTTCATCGGGTATAGAAGTGAACAGGAAGGAATCCTCCTCGGCATTCACCGTCACCTTCATTGACGTGGGTGTGGGGCGTTCCGCGACAGTATCCTTGTTCTTGTCAAGAAGCTTCTGCAGATCAGTATTGATGTTCTTGTCGTTGATATAGACGAACTGCGCCTCGCGGAAATAGAGATCGTCCTTGGTGAGTGTAAGCCCGATCACAACTTCTTCGCCGCGCTTGAAATCGCCTATCTTCATTATGCTGTTGTTGTCACCCTCAAAGTAGGTGCCGAGGAACGTCTTGCGGTTCAGCCAGACATTTACCTTTCTCTCGTACTTTGTCGGCAGGTACATGTACAGCGACGAATCTATCGGCATGCTCAAAGTATAGACAAGCTCCGCGTTCTTGCCCTTTTCCTTGACTTTGAAGCTGTGGTGTCCGTCAGTAGTCTTGCCCTGTGTGACATTCGTCTTTTCAAGCGTCACGGGAGTGCGGTCGCTGTTTATAAGCCGCTTGTAGTATCCGGAGTCGCGGTTGCTTCCCGCCATAGCGGAGAGCAGCTTGTTCTGCGCCTCAAAGGGATCGGATTCCGGCAGTTCCAGGCTGAAATAAGCAGGATCCACAAGATACGCCATAGGCAGAGCATACTCGTTCTTTGTAACGGTGATGTCCTCCGCCGACTTAATGTTGGCAGTGCTGTTGTCGGGGCAGGAAAGCTCATACTTCACGCCGAACAGGCTCTTTGTGATCTCGGTGGCTCCGGAATAGCGCGTATAGTGGCTGCGTGCGCTGAAACCAAGATCTTCGAGAAGCTTTATCGGCTTCGCGTTCAGCATGCTTGAACTGTGCGAAATAGCGTACATATTGAGTGCCAGCGGATCGTTGACTGTACGGAAGAAAGTCTTTTCTATGCGGTAGAAGCCGTCGTCCTCTTCCTTTATGCCGCGTACCACTTCACGCGCCGGCTGTATTACATCGTTGTAGGAAGGACGCGTGGAATACACGATATCCGCGTCCTGGCGGAACAGCTGAGAAATGGTGTTGTAGAAGCCCTCCGCAGCAATAATGAAGCAGAAAAGCACCGTCCAGCCCTTCTTAACGACGAGCTTATCCTTGAGCTGTACCAGCGCCGCCGAAACAAGCAGAAGAACGAACATTGCAGGCAGCACCACGGTAAGTCCGTCCATGGTGTCTCTGCTGATATCTTCAAGGTAGTTGTCGGCATTCTCTATCATCAGCAGTACCGCAAAAAGTACCAGCGATACCGCGGCTATGCGTTTCTTCGGTATCTCGGCAATGCTGTCGAACGCTTTTGCCGCAAACGACACCATAATGAATGAGAGCATGAAGCTGTAACGGTAAGGGAGCCAGTTAGGGAGCTGACCGCCGTGCCAGAGCATATCGATCTGCTGCACATACATTGACACGCAGAGGATCGAGATAAGCACCGCTCCGGCTATCCTGTCGCGTCCGCGTATCTTCTTCGAGAAGAAGTAGAGCGGGAGCATTATCAGCACGATCGTACCGCAGTACACGAACGGAAGCCCGCTCATACGGCAGGTATCGTATGTCCCGGGGAACATCTTGTCGAGTATCTCTATAAAGTGGAAGTTTGTGGTTATCGCTTTGGCTTCGGTAACGTTGTCCGCGAAGTCGAACTTGCCGTAGGAAAGCGAGTGGTACACCGGCAGCAGCATGAATGCCGACATCATCACCGACACTACCGCCACGCCCGTGAACATCAGTCCGCGCTGGATAAACACGCGGTACAGCTTCTTGCGGTGAGAAACGCAGGCGTAGTAGAAGAAGTATATCGCAGAGAATATGCCGATCATATACCCGATATAGAAGCAGGTAATGAACGCGTAGGCAAGCGAGACTGTCAGCATAATGAACTTTCCGTTGTCTATCAGCTTCTCGACACCGTAAACAACTATCGGAAGTATCATTACTCCGTCCAGCCACATCGGGTTCATGGTCTGTTCGAGGGTGTATGCGCTCAGCGCATAGCAGGAGGCGAATATCACCGTTGTAAGCCTGCCCATTCCCTTTCCGCGGCTGAGATATATCGCCGCGCAGAGCCCTATTGCGCCCACCTTCGTGACCATCATGGTCAGAAGTCCCTCGGTGATGCACTCACGCGGCCATATCCATACCAGCAGGTTGAACGGGCTTCCGAGGTAATAGCCTATGATGCCCATGAACTCGCCGGAGAGATTTCTGCTCCAGGAGTAGAAAATGCTCTCCTTTCCGGCGAACACGTCATACATATAGTCGTAATAATAAACATACTGCCCGTTAAGGTCCAGCGACAATACAGAGTTGTCGCCGAACGGGAAAACCCCGAAAATAAAATAGGATATCAGCAGTATGAGGCAGGGCGCGGCAAAGGATATCCAGAGCTGGCGGTCCTCTTTGAAGAACCGCTTTATGCCCGCTCTCGCATATCCGATGTAATCGCCGAACGTTGTTCTGCCGTAATCAGCCGTTCTCTCCATTTGCTGCGTTATTTTCCTTTCTTTCTTTGTCCTTTGTATCTATCGAAATTATATATCTTGGTCTGAACTTTATCTCCTCATAGATCTTGGACATATAATAGCCTATGACGCCGAGACCTATCAATATCATCGAAGCCGCCAGCAGTATCACAAGATATACGGTGGTGAAGCCCTCCTGCGCGGTCCCGCTGAAAAAGCGCACAAGGCTCTGTATGCCGAGTATCACCGCGAATATCAGGAAGATTATGCCCATTCCCGTCACAAGCTGCATCGGGAAGTTCGTGAAGCTGGTGATATTGTTGAGGGCAAACGAGACGAGCTTGCCGAATTTCCATTTTGTAGTGCCGGCATTTCTCGGAGCTACCTCGAACTCGATCTTTGTGGATCTGAAGCCTACCCAGCTCGACAGCGCGCGGAAGAATGTGATACGCTCGGGAAGATCGTTGAGCGCATTTATCACCTTTCTGTCCATCAGCTTAAAGTCGCTTGCCCTGTCGAGATCGACATTCGACGACTTCTTCATTATACCGTAAAACCACTTCGCAAACATTTTATATACGAAGCCTTCCTTGCCGCGTGAAGCCTTTACCGCTTCCACCACCTCGAAGCCCTGCTTGTGCAGCTTCACCATTTCCGGTATAAGCTCCGGCGGGTGCTGAAGATCGCAGTCTATGACCACCGCGCAGTCGCCCGTGCAGCGCCTAAGCCCCGCAAAGATCGCACCTTCCTTGCCGAAATTGCGCGAAAAATGCAGTCCGCGCACCGACGGGTTCTTGTCCGTAAGCCTGTCGATTATCTCCCATGTGCTGTCGGAAGAGCCGTCGTCAACGAACATCATCTCATATTCTATACCGGCTTTTTCCAGTATTCCCGATATCACCTTTTCGGTGTTTTCGATATTCTCCTGCTCATTGTAGGCAGGTATTATAACTGATAGCATTTGACTTCCCGTCCCGATTCAGTAAATATATAAGTCCCCGGAGGACGTATTGACGCGCAGCTTGTGCTTTGCGCCGTTATAGATCACGGCTGCATCGCCGTACTCGTGATAATATGTTTCATCAAAGCGCTCGGAGGTGAATGTCCCGCTCTCGGTGAAAAATTCGAGATAAAGAGACAATTCCTGCGGCATCAGCAGCGTAACATCGCCTGCACCGCCGTATATCGTCATATCCGACGCAAACGACGAGAATTCCGCGTAAACACTGCCGCTGTCGGTACGCACCGAAGCCCGCTCATCTATGCCGAGCAGCCGCATATCGCCGCTCTTTGTGCCGAATTCAAGCGTTCCTGCCATAAGGCAGTCCGCGGTCACCGAACCGCTTGAGCTTGACAGGCTTATCCGCTCATACACCTTGTGAGGCAGGGTGATATGCACCGACGACTTTGCAGCCTCCGGCGAGAAAAGCGTCATTGTGAAGGTATCGTTCTGCGTTATGCGCAGCATTCCCTTTTCCTCGGTGAATATCAGCGGCAGGCTCCCGGTATAGGACACGATGACCTTGTCGGTATCGCCGTACTCCGCCGTTATCGGCATGGAGGTGGTTATTGCCACAAGTTCCCGCGGCGCTTCAAACTCGGCTGTCTCGGCGATAACGCTTCCGGCGTAGCCGCTTTCCGCAGCCCGGAAATGTCTTGCCGCACCCGCGGCTGTAAGTGCCGCTCCCGCAATGCAGAAAACGACGCTGAATATTTTAAGAAGTCTGATCCTCTTCATTGTAAGCTCTTTCCCTGCGCACGGCGGAGGATTTCAGAAACCGTCTGAAAATGCCATAGAAAGATGCGCAGACCGGCACAACTCCGAAGCACATACCCGTTCCGAGCAGCAGTACGCCTCCGCTTATCATCATCAGCGCTCCGCCGGAGATGTCCGAGGTCACGGCGAGAATGCCGAGCCTTCCGAGAAGCACGGAGGGGAATGCGACGATGCCGAGCGAGAAAAGCCCCAGCGCCGTGAACACATAGCACGCGGCGATCACGAACAAAAGCACCGAGCCGATGCGCCCGGCAAAGTTATAGATACGGTATCGTGTCCTGTACTTCACGCCGTCACCCCTGCGTCCGCTTTTCCGACATCTTTATTCCCATTCTGTCCAGCAGCGTTGATCTCGCGCCTTCAGAGAGTACGAAATACCCGCCGTCGGTCTCACCGTAGGGTATGTAGTATTCGCACGGGTTTATGCTGTTTTCAAGGGTATAGTTGAACACCGCCTGTATGGCGGTATAGTCGTCGAACACGATATCCGTCTCGGTGGTCTTTATTATCGCTTCCGCAAGGCTCTGCATCTGTGTCGATGACATACCTCTGAAATTGCGGTTTATCATATTCATAGCGGCAGAACCCTGCACCGCGAGAGTGTAATCGGCGCCGCGCTTGAAATCGTAGGTGAGGTAGTCGTAAAGCTTCTCCCCGCTCATATATACGGTGCCTTCCTCGAAGATCACAGTCTCCGTGGTCTCGGGTACCTGGCGGGTAACTTCCTGCTCTTCCCCGTCAACCTCGATTATCTCTTTCTTCAGCACGGGGACAGTCTTCTTCTCGACCACATCTGACGGGATATTTACATACACGGCACCGCCCATGTCGATAAAGTCGATAAATGACAGGCGGTCAAACTTGATATAGTGCTCGCACTTTATGCCGAGAAGATCTTCTATTCCCTCGGCAACGGCTTTTGCGCCGTAGTTGTCATACATCTCGTACAGGCTTCCGGTATTTCCGCCGTAGTTCACCCGCATATTCTCGCGAAGCGGTACGAAAACAATGATCTCATTCCTCGGCTGATAGTTCATCAGCATATAGTACATAGGCGTTGCCGCCTTCATATCCGAGAGCATTATCAGCGAAGTGATGTTTATATCCGCGCTCGGACGGTAGTCGGAACGCGAGATCGAGTATTTTCCGGCTCCCTCGCCGTCCTCCGGGAAGATAGAGCCCCAGATGCTCTGCACAAAAAGTCCGAGGACAACGAACGATACCACGAGAGCTATAAGATAAATATACCAGTTGCTTTTCCTTCTGACGCGCATTCGTTCTCACCCCTCCGAAGCTTATTGCAAGGTTTTTTTGCGAAATTTCAAAAAACTGTTGAAATCGGCGCGCAAAAAGTATATAATAATAATGTAATTTTTGCTGTAACTATATTATTTTAACACAAATCAACATAAAATACAATAGTAATTTTCGATTTGATGTGACAAAAATTCATATCATAAGCGAACTTCTTTTATAAAACCTGTATCAATCATAAAACGGAAGGTGCATTGCTCAATGGATAAGCTTTTGCGCAGAGTGTGGGCGGAGATCGATCTCGACACTCTCGACAGCAACATTGCGGAAATAAAGAAGGCTGCCGGCGGAAAGCCGATAATGGCAGTCGTAAAGGCGGACGCCTACGGACACAGCGCGGATATAATCGCGAAGGAACTGTGGAAACAGGGCATAAAGAGCTACGCGGTATCAAACGTTTTGGAAGCTATTGACCTGCGGAAGACCGTTCCCGATGCCCAGATAGTCATCTTCGGCTACTGTGACGAGGAATGGCAGCCCGAGATCGCAGAGGGAGACTTTGAACAGACGGCGGCAAGCCTCGAACACGCGAAGATGCTGTCGGATTATGCCTCCGCTCACGGCACGAAGATAAAGGTGCATATAAAGGTCAACACCGGCATGAACCGCGTCGGGATAGATACGCCGGAGGAACTGCACGAGATACTTTCTCTCGGCGGACTTGAAGCAAAGGGTGTTTATACTCATTTCGCCGTTGCGGACAGCTCCGATCCCTCCGACATTGCCTACACCAACGAACAGCAGAAAAAGCTGAATGCTGTGGCTGCCGAAGCGAAGGAAAAAGGGATCCCGGTATATTCCCGCAACAGCGGCGGTATCCTCTATCACCCGGAATTCGGCGGAGATATGGTAAGAAGCGGTATCATCACCTACGGCTGTATGCCGAACACCGCGCTTGCGGTACCGCTCGATATAAAGCCGGTCATGCGGCTCCGGGCGGCGGTATGCCAGCTCAAGACCGTGCCTGCAGGAACGGCGGTAAGCTACGGCAGGACTTATGTCACCGAAAAGGAGACGGTGCTTGCCGTGATACCGGCAGGCTATGCCGACGGCTACTCCCGCGGGCTGTCAAACAAGGGCGCGGTGTACATAAACGGTCAGCGCGCGCCCATAACCGGACGCGTGTGCATGGATCAGATGATGGCAGATGTTACCGGACTTGATGTCAGAGTCGGGGATATCGCCGAACTTTACTCGGACACCATAGATGAGATAAAAGCCGATAATGTAGCGGATATGCTCGGAACGATAGGTTACGAGCTGCTTTGCCTTGTAAGCAAGCGCGTACCGAGAGTCTCGGTAAGAAACGGAAAAATAACGGAGGTCATAAACTATATATGAACAGGTACGAAACTCACTGCCACACCGCGGAGTCGAGCGCCTGCGCATCGGCTCCCGGAGCTGTGCAGGCGGATTTCTACAAATCGAGAGGGTTCAAGGGGATAATCGTAACCGATCACTTTCTCAACGGCAACACCCGTGCTGACCGGCATACACCCTGGGAACAGCAGGTGGATATAATGTTCCTCGGCTACGAGAACGCGAAAAAGCGCGGAGAGGAGATCGGACTCGATGTATTCTTCGGCTGGGAGTACACCATAGAAGGCTCGGACTTCCTCACATACGGGCTTGACAAGGAATGGCTCCTCGCTCACCCGGAAACGGTGACAATACCTCCCAACGAATACTTCGATCTTGTACGCTCCGCAGGCGCTTATGTGAGCCACGCTCACCCGTTCCGGGAGGACTGGTACATAGACATGATAAGGCTCCTTCCCCGCAAGTGTGACGCGGTGGAGATAATAAACTCATGCAGAAAGCCGTTCGAGAATGAAATGGCTAAAGTCTATGCTGACAGCTACGGGCTTCCCTACACTGCCGGAAGTGACAATCACCACGCGAACCAGGCGCGTCTCTCCGGCATAGAAACGGAAGAGACGATACGGGACATACAGCATTTTATAGAAGTCATGCGGGCGGGAAACTACCGGATCTTCGACGAAGTGAAAGAATAAGGATATATGGCAAATCAAAAGAAAAAGTTCATAAAGATGCGCGTTGAGGAAGAGTGCGCGATGAGCCGGGACGAGCTTGTTGAAAAGCTCGACGGGATAATCGACACCCAGTACCGCCGCAATCTCAACAAGCTGCGCGGAAACGAGCTTTGCCTGTGGTCAAAGGCGGCGGAAGACAGCTATCGTCTGAAATTCTACCATTCGTACCGCGAGGACATGTGCGACACGATGATGACGATAGACATAGAAAAGGGCATGGAACGGTGCAGCATTCACGGCTTCATACACAAGCCCGCCGCGATATGGGCGTGCTTCTGGGGAGTGATAGCCTCAGTGCTGATCGACTTCATGGTATTGTCGTGGATGCTGCTTTTCAGCGAGAATTTCAGCCTTGAAGGCGGACTTATGGTCTCCGGCGCGATATGCCTTGTACGCGTATATATCTGCATGGCGCTGCTTGAGCTTAACCGCGAAAAGGTACGGCTGATACGCGAGGAGCTGTATTCGGTGATACGGCACAGACCCGGCGATGATCCGGCAGCGGCAGAAACCGTTAATGACAGTACGGAGGAGGACGGCGAAAATGAGGGAGATTGACGTATCGCTCGTTGCCGAGACGGTGGCGAAGCTGTGCGAGGACGCGAACCTGCACCTTCCGTGCATGATGCGCGAGACGATAGAGGACGCGGCAAAGCGTGAAGAAAGCCCGGTATGCCGCGAGGTGCTGGGCGATATAGTAAGCAACATCGACTGCGCCGCGGAACTTGACGTGCCGATATGCCAGGACACCGGCATGGCAGTAATATTCCTGGAGATAGGACAGGACGTCCATTTCACCGGCGGGAACCTGTATGAAGCAGTGAACAGGGGCGTTGCAAAGGGGTATGTCGAAGGAAAGCTGCGGCTTTCGGTTGTAAAAGACCCGATAAGACGCGGGAACACGAATGACAACACCCCTGCAGTGATACATACGTTTATTACGGACGGCGACAAGGTGAAGATCACGGTTGCGCCGAAAGGCTTCGGAAGCGAGAACATGAGCAGAATGAAGATGTTCACCCCTTCCGCATCGGTAGATGATATCGTGGCATTCGTAACGGAGACGGTAAGTGCGGCAGGCAGCAATCCCTGCCCCCCGATCGTTCTCGGCGTGGGTATAGGCGGCGACTTCGAGCAGTGCGCGTTTCTTGCGAAGAAAGCGCTGTGCCGCGATTTGCGGATCCGCAATGCTGACCCGTACTATGCCGATCTCGAACAGCGTATGCTGGAAGAAGCCAACAAGACCGGCATCGGCTCACAGGGCTTCGGCGGTACTGTCACAGCGCTGTATGTGAATATCGAGACAGCCCCGACTCATATCGCCGGTCTCCCGGTAGCCGTGAATGTGGGCTGCCACGTTACCCGGCATAAAGAGGCAGAGATCTGAGAAAACGCCGCTGTCAGCCAATAAAGGAACTTTATTTGCTGACGTCCTCGCGGAGAGCGCTGGGGCTGCTCGCCCCCTGTCCCTCGGCGGGGAATGCCCCGCAGCGAATATGAGAATTAACAAGTCTGATGAAAGATCAATATAATTCATAAAACGAAAGGAAAGAAGAACAATGGCAATTTTAGTAACAGGCGGAACAGGCTACATCGGCTCGCATACATGTATTGAGCTGCTCAAGGCGGGAGAAGAGATCGTGGTTATGGATAACTTCTACAACTCGAAGCCCAAGGCGGTGGATCTGATAAAGGAGATAAGCGGCAAGGATTTCAAGTTCTATGAGGCAGATATGTGCAATGAAGCGGATATGGAGAAGATATTCGCGGAAAACGATATAGAAGCGGTTATCCACTTTGCGGGATACAAGGCTGTTGCCGAAAGCGTACGGGAACCGCTTATGTACTATAAGAACAACCTCGGCGGCACATTCACCCTGCTTGAAGCAATGAAGAGACACGGCTGCAGGAAGATAATTTTCAGTTCTTCGGCAACGGTTTACGGAATGCCGGAGAAAGTGCCGGTTGACGAGACGTTCCCGCTCTCGGCTATCAACCCCTACGGCGAGACAAAGCTGACTATCGAGGATATGCTCCGCGCGATCTGCAAGGCGGACAAGGATTTCTCCGCAGCGCTACTGCGCTACTTCAACCCTATCGGCGCGAACGAATGCGGCAAGATCGGCGAGGACCCCAACGGCATTCCGAACAATCTCATGCCGATCATCATCAACGTATGCACCGGAAAGCAGGAAAAGCTCACCGTTTTCGGAAATGACTACCCTACTCCCGACGGCACCTGCGTCCGCGACTATATCCATGTCGTTGACCTTGCGCTCGGTCATCTTGCCGCGCTGAAATACGTCCGCACAAAGACAGGCGCAGAGCCGTTCAACCTCGGTACCGGCAACGGATACTCCGTACTCGACATAATCAACACATTCGAGCGTGTGAACAACATCAAGCTCCCGTACGTCATAGGTGACCGCAGACCCGGCGATGCAGCGGAATGCTACTCCGTACCGGATAAGGCATTCAGGGAACTCGGCTGGAAAGCGGAGCGCGGACTTGAGCAGATGTGCCGTGACGCATGGCATTTCGTTGAGTGCAACAGGTAAAAACTGGAGAACCTATGGAAATAAAAGGAAAGTACAGCCGGAATTACTTTATGCCGCCGGAAACGGATCACAGCTGGGTAACGAAAGAATATGTGGATAAAGCGCCGATCTGGTGCAGCGTTGATCTTCGTGACGGAAATCAGGCGCTTGTGGTGCCTATGAATCTCGGAGAGAAGCTTGAGTTTTTCAAGCTTCTCGTAAGGCTCGGATTCAAGGAGATCGAGATAGGCTTCCCCGCGGCAAGTGAGACAGAATATGAGTTCTGCCGCCGTCTTATAGAGGACGGGCTGATACCGGACGACGTAAAGATACAGGTGCTCACCCAGTCGAGGGAGCATATAATCCGCAAGACTTTTGAAGCTCTGTCCGGCGCAAAGAACGCGATAGTGCATCTCTACAATTCCACATCGGAAGCACAGCGCGAACAGGTGTTCCGCAAATCAAAGGACGAGATAAAGGAGATCGCGGTATCCGGCGCAGAGCTCATAAAGCAGTATGCCGAAAAAACCGAGGGCAATTTCAGCTTTGAGTATTCCCCGGAAAGCTTCACAGGCACAGAGCCGGATTATGCGCTTGAAGTATGCAACGCGGTGCTTAAAGTCTGGGAGCCGTCGCCGGATAACAAGGTGATAATCAATCTTCCGGTTACTGTTGAGCTTTCGATGCCGCACATTTACGCCGAGCAGGTGGAATATATGTGCCGCGGACTTTACAAGCGGGAGAATGTTATAGTATCGCTTCATACGCACAATGACCGCGGCTGCGCGGTAGCGGACACGGAATTCGGTCTGCTTGCCGGAGCGGACAGAGTGGAAGGAACACTGTTCGGCAACGGTGAGAGGACGGGAAATGTCGATATCGTGACGCTTGCGCTGAATATGTACAGCCACGGCGTTGATCCTAAGCTTGATCTTACCGACATACCGTCGATAGTAAGGACATACGAAAAGGTGACCTGTATGCGCGTATATGAGCGCCAGCCGTACAGCGGAGAGCTTGTATTCGCTGCATTCAGCGGATCGCATCAGGACGCGATAGCAAAGGGAATGAAGTACCGCGAAAACGGCACGGCGCGCTGGAATGTGCCGTATCTGCCCATTGACCCGAAGGACATCGGGCGCGAGTACGACGGCGATATTATCCGCATCAACAGCCAGAGCGGAAAGGGCGGCATAGGCTTCCTGCTCGAGAAGAAGTTCGGCATCTCTCTCCCGCCGAAACTGCGCGAGATCGTTGGCTACGCGGTCAAGGACGTTTCGGACAAGCAGCACCGCGAGCTTACGCCGGACGATGTTTACGGCATATTCAACGGATCGTTCGTGAATATCTTCTCGCCCCTCAGAGTGCTTGAAACGCATTATACACAGAAGGACGGCGAGATCTCCGCGTCCGTGACCACGCTTATGCACGGAAAGAAGTCCGTGACCGAGGGACACGGAAACGGCCGTCTTGACTCGGTTTCCGCGGCGCTCATGGAACTTCTCGGAACAGAGTTCTCGATACTCGACTACTCCGAGCAGGCTCTTGAACAGGGCTCAAAATCGAACGCTATGTCATACCTTGAGATCGGCATTAACGGCACCGTCTCCTGGGGCGTCGGCGTTCACTCCGATATCATCATGTCGTCTGTGTATGCCCTCGTCAGCGCCGTAAACAGGGGTCTGCAGGAGAAGAAGTGAGAGAGTTCGAGAAGGGGCGCTGAGTCTGTCGGTTGCCCATAAAGAAGTACCCACATAACGCTGACAAACAGACTTCGGCTTATTCAGACTGAATAATACTAAAAAGGCTAAAATCACTTTTTTCGTGATTTTAGCCTTTCTTTTTCTTTCCGCATTAGGTCATCACATTTCACATAACAAAAAGTGCATTTCACACCATACATTAAAGATTTATGTCATGCTGTCCGATATAACAATGTAAGGGGTGATACCATGAGATTTGCAGTATGTGATGATGAAGCCGAGCTTCACAGGAGCATTTCGGATAACATAAAGCTGTTCAGCCCGGGTGCGGTGATAACCGGGTTTTCTTCCGGTGCGGAGCTTCTTACAAGCCCGGACAGCTTCGACATAATTTTCTTGATATAGGAATGGACGGCATCGACGGTATGCAGACTGCACGGGAACTGCGGAAGAGAGGGTGCAGTTCCGCGATAATCTTTGTGACCGCATTTGAGGACCGAGTATTTGACGCATTCGACATCGGAGCATTCAACTTTCTCGTGAAGCCGTTATCGGCGGAGAAGTTCTCGGAAGTCCTGCAAAAAGCGATAGAGAGCCGTTCGGAGCCGATAGCAAATTCCACATCGGTGCAGATACAGTCTTTGTATTCTGACTTCGTATCATAAACATCTGTCACTCATATATCTGCCGTCAAAATATCCTATGATTGATATAGCAGGCTGTCACCTTACCGCTCGGCTCTATCACGAATTTCGACATTGACCCGCCGCTGCCGCTAAAGCGGACTTTTTTTATATCCTCAAAGCTGTACCCCATTATCATCGACTGCAAAAAGCTCAGCGTCGTTCCGTGAGATACGATAAGTATTCGCTCCTCGTCATTCTCCATTAGCTGCTTATAAAACGGCGTGAGCCTGTCCCATAGCTCCCTGTCGGATTCTGCATCGGGGAAGGGCTTATAGTCGGGGTCATAGCCGTTCTTCGGGGCTTCATGCTCACGGTACCAGTCTCTCGGCTTGCCGTTGCCCTCGCCTGCATTGACCTCTCTTATCAGCTTAGAATAAACAGGCGTGATGTTAAGCGATCTGTTCATTTCCTCAGCGGTCTGCACAGCACGGGGCTGGTCGGAGCAGTACATCTTAAACCCTCTGTGACAATCCTCCCAAAGAAGCCACTTGCCGACCTCAAAGGCTTGCTGTCTGCCTCTCTCGGTCAGGCTCCATTCTCCCCAAGCACCGATGTGTCCGTTTATGTGATGCTCCGACTCGGTGTGCTGAACTGTAATTATTATCTTGCGTTTCTTACGACTAAAAAAATCTGATATGACTTCCTCGGCACGCTCCTTGCCGAACCAGCCTTCGCCCTTTCCCAGCTTCGGGTACAGCCGGTGCAAAGTGTCACTCTCGCTGTCTGAAAGCTCTGAAATATCGTTCTCAGGGCAGCTTACGGGAACAGCCGCCAGCTTGTTGTCACCGTCCGCACGACAGAACACGCCTATCACACGAACGGGTAGCTCGTCACCAAGCTCACAGGGCTCGTCAGTTACAACTATCACATCAAGATGCTCGCAAGGCGGTGTTCCCGACTCCTTTATCCAGCCTGAGGGGAAAGGCACATTTCTGAGATATGACAAGCTGTCGCAGTTCTTTTCCTCAAAGGTGTCCGTGTCTGGCATATAGTGCATACGCCTTTTGTATGCGTGGGTCTGTTCTATTTTTGCAGTATAAGTCAATGGTTTCACCTCCCAAATTCTTTTCCATATATCCACAGGTAAAAGGAAAAAAATCAAATTTCTTTGTACCGATATGAATGAAACCGTTATCCTCATACCATTTTCGCAATACCTTGTTTTCCTCTACAATTCCGATATTCATTTTAATGCAGTCCGCCTTTTTCGCACGCTCGAAGGCGTCTTTCAGCAACGCTCCGCCGATACCGTTATGTCTTTGTTCGGGAACAACACACAGATTATTCAGCTCACACTCATCGTTATCCTGCAACAACAGAGAATAATATCCGATTATTTTAACGGTATCATGATAATAAGCGATCATCAGTCTATGTTCGTTGGAAAATTGATATTGTAATCTTTCTTCCGAGATAGCAAAAGCCGTAAAGCGCGGGGCATTTTCAGCAGTAAATCCGAGTTCATTTGCAACAGTCATAAAGCTGTCTTTTATTACTTTGACACATTTTGGAATATCTTGTATGTCTATCTGTTTTATCATATCAGTATCCTTTTCTGTATCATATACTCACACTCAACTATTAAAAATAATCAAGCAGTTTTTCGTCAATAACCGCTATCGGCTCTTTTCCCTTGATCTGACTGTAAAACGCCAACTTTGTTATCTCTTCTTTGTCCTTGACCTGACTATACAGCACATCTGACGATGCTTCTGGCAGAGTGATTCCATAAAGTCCGCCAAACTCTATGCGCTCATTTGGAGAAAAATAATCGGGCTTCATCAGGAATTTCATAGCACCAAGATAGCGAATACCGCTTGTATCAATACCAAGCTCTTCTTCAAGTTCTCTGAGTATACACTCCCTTGCGCTCTCGCCCTTTTCGAGACAACCGCCGAATATCTCATATCTGTTTCGCCACTTATTCCAACCCAATATGTACTCGTCGCCGATCTTAACGACTGCAAGACAATGTGTAAGCTCCAGCATTTGAGATAACGTATCCTCTGCAATATTATCGAAAGATAAAAAGATATTGCCGTCATAGTCCTCGCAAATGTATTCTTGCTCTTTCATATCAGCTTCTCCAATTCGTCAAGCAGCTTGCGCCTCATGTCTTCAAGCTGTTCCTCGCTTGGTCTGTTATCATCGGAATACATCTTCTCCATAGGATACCACCAGACAGGACCTCTGCCGTTGTTACCATAGTTCTCAATATCTCCGCTCACCCTTGGGAATAAATGCCAGTGCAGGTGTGCATCACCCATTCCGAGAAGCTCATAGTTTATTTTCTCTGCGCCGAATGCCTTTGACACAGCCTCGGCAACAATCGTCATTTCTTCAAGGAATTTCGTTCGCTCTGCCGGCTCAAGGTGGAACAGCTCGGTCTTGTCTCCGTGGTGCTTATAGAGAAACAGCGTATAGCCGTGAAAATGCTGATTATCGCCTATCACCACATATCCTGTTTCAAGCTCCTTGACGAAATAGGGATTTGTTCCGTCCTTTATCATTTTTATTCTGTCGCATATCAGGCACATTTTTATCACTCCTCAGAATCGCTGACGCTATTTTACAGTCCGGCTTTTTCCTTCAATATCTCAACAGCTTTCTCCATAGCCGGGTCACGTCCTTCGATATGATCCGCAAGACCGCGTTCCACCCTTATATCGGGTGAAAATCCCTTATTGTAGATATCCTCAGCGTTCTGCGCGATGCACCGCCTTGTGCAGATACGGAACCAGCCGCCGCTTTCGAGTTTCATCTGTAATGGCTGACCGGACGAGCCTGCGGTGTTTGTTCCGATAAATACAGCATCGGTGTGTGCCTTCATAACATCAACAAAGTCCTCGGCGGCAGAAAATGTGAACCCGTTCATCAGTACAGCCACAGGACCGTTCAGCCTTCCCGGCGCTTTGTTTTCCGCCTTGTCTGCCTCCCTCTTATAGAAGATATGCCTGCTCATTTTATATATCTTTTTGCTTTCCTCGTCCGCGTATCTTTCAGTAAGTTCGGACGGTGTTATATTTTTCAGATCATCTCTGAACATGCTCCATGCCTTGTAGGTCGGTTCATAGATCTGCGTTTCTGCTCCGCAGCTTTCAAAATCCCCGTCTGTAAACATTGCTGCAACAGCGTCCGCATTGTTGCTGTTTCCGCCCGTGTTTCCTCTGACATCTATGATAAAAGCCTTTGCCTTACTGAGCTCTTCAAAATGCCCATAGACAGTTTCGGGCATTGAGCCGTCATCAAAGGAAGTGAATTTCATGATCGCAATGCCGTCATCGGTCATCTCGCATTTATACGAATCCCCGCTTACTATGAGCCACCTGCCGGTTTCATCTGCGGCTGGAGAAGCTGAATGAGCCCATTTTATTTTTGCGGCATCTTCTCTTGTGAGCGTGATATCAAAATCCATGCCGTCCTTTTCAAAGGTGAATAATGCGCTGCTTCCTGCCCTTCCGTAAATCAGCTCGTTCATTGCATTCATTCCGCATGCGTCCTCATTGGCGTGCCAGATATAGGGATAGCAGTTCTCGCTTACATACTCCGCAGCATCTTTGCCGTCTATCTTTTTGAGTATGCTGTAAAGAGGGATCCTGTCCTTAAATTTCTCCGAAACGCAGATGACCGCAATATCTTTTCCAAACCTGAATAAAAATACAGGAAAAGCCGAAAAATACTGTGCGTCCTGCCACACATACTCCGGGAACGACACATCTGTATGCCCGTCGCAGAGCAGGGCTGCAAACCTCCTCAGTTCGCGGTAATACTCATAGGCATCTTTTGCCGCAAGCACCCGCGGGAGTGCTTTTTTATATTCTTCGTCCCAGTCGATATCCACCTTGTCCCAGAACGCGAAATTGTACTCGGCTTCCTTCCAGAGCTTTGAAAGCTCATATATTTTAAGTTCATCGGGTATCGTGTGCATTTGTGTGATCTCCAACGTCGAATGTTATATGAATTCACTATATCACATATTTCTTGTAATTTCTTGAATATTTGCGTAAAATATCCAATTTATTATATCAAAATTCTGTCTGTAATGTCAAGATATATTAAAAGAAAAGCCTTATCCTAAACAAGCATAAACACTCAAAAAACGTGCAGTAAACTGCATTGGTTTCGGCGATTACCGTCACCGAGATGATACGGTTGCGATGCTTATTCACCTGAACATAGAAAGCGTCAGCTGCGAACCAACATTTTTTGCAGTTATCCCGATTTGGGGACAATGCCGAGGATTTTGACGGGAACGAAAAACTGTTCCGGAAATGGAAGCGACTGTCCGATAAATACTACATCGACGAGCGCGATCTGATGTACCGGATAAGCTACAAAGATGTTTCGATAACATAATAACATCCGGTGTGACTGTAATTGTTCTTTCGACATTTGATATTGTCGATATATTCCGCGGAAGAATATCCGGAGCCCAGCTGTTTAAGAACATAACCAATACTACTGCTTCGGTTGCGGGCGGAGCGGCTGGTTGGGTAGGAGGGGCAGCACTCGGCAGTGCTATTCTTCCGGGAGTCGGTACTGTAATAGGCGGTATAGCAGGATCATTTGCAGCCGGAGGACTTGCAGGAAAAGCCAGCAATACTCTCCTTGACAACTTTGTCAAGGATGATGCAGACACTCTTGTGAAGATATTTGAAGAACGCTTTTCCACTTTGGCACAAGACTATTTGCTTTCAAGAAAGGAAGCAGAAAAAGTTGCCGATCGACTGAAAGATAAGCTGGATGGTAATACACTCAAGGAGATGTACGCTTCTGAAGATAAAACTCAGTTTGCCGATACTATTTTGGCAGATATTATTGAACAACAGGTTTCCAAGCGCAAACCCATACATCTTCCGTCTGACGAGATTATAGTAAAAGAACTTCGTGAGATACTTGAAAACATAGCTGATTGTGAAGATGCATCATAGAAAATAGACAAAACCGACTGCATACTGTACTGATATGCAGTCGGTAGTTTGTTATTCGATTGTCATTACATTAAGCATTATCAATGCTCCGAGCTTGAAACCTTCCTCAAAATCCTGCAAACCCTCGCATGCTGCTGTAATGTGTATCGCGTCAGCGTAGTTTCCGAGAAGATCCTTGCAGTCGGGGTACTTTGCGAGAATTTCTTCTTCTGACTTTCAGGTAGCGCTCCGTGGTGGGGGTTGGCTGTGAGCATGGGCTTATCTCGCCGTAGTAGAGCTTTTCAAGTATTGATGTCATTTTAGTTTTCCTCCGTTATCATAGTGTTACAAACCCATGTTGCCGCAACTTGTCTGTTGATAGCGTTCAGGAAAACTTCTTAACGGTGCAGCCCCCCCTCTCTCAAATCTCTCGTAAAACTCGAAAAGGGTTGCAATTCGGCGCGGAATATGGTATAATATTAAAGTATATTGACAATTGGGTCATTCAAGTACACGAAACAGTATAAGGAGGTAAGATATGGCTTCGCATTACCCATTTTCAAAAGTTACCCCGCAGATCGAAGAGCTCGCCGCTCTCTGCACGGGCAACGGCAATATCTCCCCCGAACTTTACCTTGAACACAATGTTTACTGCGGACTGCGCGATCTTGATGGCAAGGGCGTTCTCACGGGGCTGACAGAGATTTCCGAAATAGTATCAAAGAAAGTGACAGACGGAAAGCTCGTTCCGTGCGAGGGAGAACTCTACTACCGCGGCATAAATGTTGACGATCTGATACGGGGATTTGTGAATGATGACAGATTCGGCTTCGAGGAGATCACATATCTCCTGCTTTTCGGTAACCTGCCGAATGCAGACCAGCTCGCCGAATTCACTAATATGCTCGGCTCTTTCAGAAGACTCCCCTCTTCCTTCGTGCGGGATATCGTGCTTAAATCCCCGAGCAATGACCTTATGAACACAATTTCCAAATGCGTGCTCTCGCTGTATGCTTATGATGACTTCCCGAACGACACCAGCGTTCCGAACGTGCTGCGCCAGTCACTTGAACTGATTGCGCTGTTCCCCCTGCTTATGGTTTACAGCTACAACGCTAAGCGCTACTATATCGACGGCGACGGACTTATAATCCACCGCCCCAAAAAGAACCTCTCCGCTGCGGAGAACATTCTCTATATGCTGCGCGACGACTGCAAATATACAAAGCTTGAAGCCAAAGTCCTCGACGTGGCGCTGGTGCTCCATGCCGAGCACGGCGGCGGAAACAACTCCACATTCACCACCCATGTCGTTACCTCTTCCGGCACCGACACATACTCCGCTGTCACAGCCGCGCTCTGCTCTCTGAAAGGTCCGAAGCACGGCGGCGCGAATCTGAAAGTAATGGGTATGTTCGATGAGCTGAAACGCGAAGTCAGGGACTGGAACGACGACGACGAGATCACCGCCTACCTCGATAAGCTTCTCGAGAAACAGGCTTTCGACAAAAGCGGTCTTATCTACGGTATGGGTCACGCGGTATATTCAATATCCGACCCGAGAGCGCAGATATTCAAGAAATATGTCGAAAAGCTGGCTGCCGAAAAACAGATGGAGAAAGAGTATGAGCTCTACTCCTCCGTTGAAAGGCTTGCCGCAGAACTCATATCCCGAAAGCGCCGCATATACAAGGGCGTAAGCGCAAACATCGACTTTTACAGCGGATTCTGCTACTCTATGCTCGGATTGCCGCTCGAGCTTTATACCCCGCTCTTTGCGGCGGCAAGAATATCCGGCTGGTCGGCTCACCGCATAGAAGAACTTGTGAACGGAAAGAAGATAATCCGTCCCGCGTATCTTAACGTGCAGCCGAGAACGGAATACAAACCCTTGTCGGAAAGATAAAACAGGTAAAAAATAAAATGAGAGGAGGGAGAAAATGGAGCTTGAAGCAAAGCTTTCGGACATCGAGGACAGCAGGAACTGGATCGAGATAGAACCGATAGATATCGGGCTTTCCGGCGAGAACAAGTACCATATAACACGCTGCAACGGCGTAGAGCTTATCCTGCGCACGTCCGGCATCGAAAACTACAAGCGCCACTGCGAAAGCGCAAAGTTCTCGCAGTACATTCATGACAGTCTCGGACTGAATATGAATCTCCCTATCGAGGTTGCCGCATGCGGCGGCGATACTCTTGCATACACGCTCTACACATGGGTGGAAGGTGAGGACGCAGATACAAAGATACGGAATCTCCACACCCCGGAACAGGCTCGCTTCGGAGAAAAGGCAGGCGCACTTCTCCGCCGCATACACGAGGTCAAAGCCCCGGACGATATCCTGCCGTGGGACGAATACTACCAGAAGCATCTTGACGAACTGCTCGGCAAATTCCGCATCATAGGCGTTAATTTCAAAGGACGCCGTGAAACGCTGGATTTCATCGAGCGCAACAGGCATCTTGTAAAGGACAGACCACAGACAGCCCTGCACGGAGATTTCCGTTCCGGAAACCTGGTTATCGGAAACGACGGCGAATATGGGATAATCGACTTCGGGCGCTGGTGCTGGGGAGACCCGTATATGGATTTCCAGTGCGTGAGCCGTTCCTGCACAACACCCTTTGCGCGAGGTCAGATAAACGGCTACTTCGGCGGCGATATACCCGGCGACTTCTTCTCGCTTGCAGGTCTTTACACAGCAGCAGATACGATACGGCGTATATGTGAGGCTTACCGGTACGGCAGGGACGCGCTCGAACAGGCGATATCCGCCGCTGAAAAGACCGTCCGCGAGTATAACGGATTTGAGGGAATGATACCGTCATGGTACTGACCCGGAGGAAGAAGAAATGAAACACAGGAAAATTGCCGCTTCCGCACTTGCCGCGGTAATGCTGATCGGCGGGTGCTCTTCGGAAAATACGGTCGGCGCGGAAGAATACAGCAAGCTGGTCGAGGAAAACGAATCGCTCTCTCAGCATTATCAGGATCTTCTCGCGGACTACGGTGAGCTTGAAGGCGAAAACAACAGAGAATCGGAGTACATAAGGACTATCACAGCAGAGAACGATCTGCTTCGTGACAGGATAACCTCGCTTGAGGAAAAGCTTGCCGGGTATGAGGAAAGCGTTACGGAATATGCTCCGGTAACTATTCACAAGAGCAGCTTTACTCTGGAGTATCTCGGGGACGAAACGGGCAGTGACGGGGAACGGATAATAGTGCTGCGCTGTCAGGCTATTCCGGACGTTCCGTATATAATGATAGATACAAAAAATTCGGAGCTGCACAGCGGGTTCTATGTGGTGGAAAGGCTGCTTGAGTTTGCAAACGAGAGCATAGATGAAAACGGATATCTGTATCTTCTTAACAGCGAATCCACCGTAAACGATATGTACGGCGGTATCGAGCCCGCGTTTGCTTACGAAAAGTATATAAAGCTGCGTCTGAAAGATCCCTACACTGAAACGGCAGTGCCGTACAGCGAAGAAGACTATTCCTCCGAGGGCGAATATACCTTTGTCGGGGATATCTCGGTAAGAGACGTATATACCGATCGGGAAGGCAATATCCAGGACAATATCTACACTCCGGACTATACGCTCTCCGTACTGAGTGCGGCGGAGCTTATGAGATTTGAAGAGGATAAATACGATTATAATACTATATCTCTGAGGAGATAACGAAACGTGAAGAATATCATACTTACGGGAATGCCCGGCTGCGGAAAAAGCACAGTCGGCGTAGTTCTCGCCAAAACGCTCGGTATGCAGTTCGTTGATACCGATTTAATAATACAGCGCCAGAATCACGACGTACTGTGGCATCTGATAGACAGGTACGGAATCAAACGGTTTGAGGAAATGGAGGAGGAAGCGCTACTGTCCGTGACCGAGACCGAAGATACCGTGATAGCTACCGGCGGCAGCGCCGTTTTCTGCGAACGGGGAATGAAGTTCTTAAAGCAGACCGGCATCTGCGTATATCTCGAAGTACCGTGTGACGAGCTGAAAAGGCGGCTTAACAACATAAAGACCCGCGGAATTGCGGCGGCAAAGGGCATGACGATTGAAGATATATTTGCGGAGAGAAGTCCGTATTATGAGAAGTATGCCGATCTCCGGATAGACTGCCTTGACCGGAATATTGAGGAGATAACGGAGATAATAGCTTCCGGAGCGGGTGACCTTAATGGATAAGATAAGATACCGGCACGAGATAAAGTACCGCATAAACGGCGGGACATACCACATACTCCGTCAGCGTCTGAAGTCGGTAATGCAGCCGGACGGGCATGCAAAAAACGGAATGTACCGCGTTACAAGCCTTTATTTCGATGACATTTACGGCACGGCGTACAATGACAAGGTGAACGGTACGCTTAACCGGAAGAAATACCGCATTCGCGCCTATGATCTTTCGCCGGACGTGATACATCTTGAAGAGAAGATAAAGAACGACAATGTCGGCTACAAAAAGAGCACAGCGATCACAGCTGAGCAGTACAGAAGCCTGCTTTCGGGAGACTACGGCTTTCTTGCGGACGAAAAGTACGCCGACACTTCCGGCGGTGATATGTTCGCTTCTCATTCCGCTGCCCGGCTCTCACCGGCAGTGATAGTGGATTATATCCGCGAGCCGTATATATGCAGGGCAGGCAATGTGCGCATAACGTTTGATATGAAGATATCCGCCTGCGTGAACGGGTTCGATATTTTCAGCCCGGACAACATTTACGAGTCGGTCATGGAAAACAACGACATAGTGCTTGAAGTGAAGTACGACAGCTATATCCCGGATTATATACTTCAGATGCTTACCGGGATATCCGCGGCGCAGGAGTCCGTCTCGAAATATATAATGTGCAGTGACCGTCTGCACGCGAAATACTGATATCATTCTCAACGGAGGATAAAATAATGGCACCAAAGGCAATGAGCATAATAAGTGATACGATAGCGCTGTTCGGCGACGATCTGAACTTTACGGCGCTTACTCCCGCGTCGATAATCGCGGCGATGCTTTCATCGCTCCTGTGCGGAGTGATAATATATCTTGTGTACCGCTTTTGCTACCGCGGAGTAGTGTACAGCGACAATTTCAACATACTGCTGGTGATGATAACATCTATAACGGGATTTATCATAATGACCATAAGCTCGAACGTTGTACTGTCGCTCGGTATGGTGGGTGCGCTTTCTATCGTTCGTTTTCGTTCGGCGATAAAGGATCCGCTGGATATCGGATTCCTGTTCTGGTCTATCGCTTCCGGCATTACTGCGGGCGCGGGGCTGTACTTTGTGGCAATACTCGGCACGGTGCTGATAGCGGTGATATACATAGTGTTCTCTCTGCTGAAAAAGACGAAGCGCAACTACCTGCTTATCGTGCATTACACCGACGCTGCGGAAGATAACGTGAACGCAGTCCTCGGAGCAATGAAATACCGCCTCAAGAACAAATCAAAGACCGGCGACAGCAACGAGATCACGATAGAGATAAAGGTGAAGAACAACGACACCTCCGGACTCTCCCGCTTCAAAGGCATCGAGGGCGTAACGTCCGTTACCCTCCTTGAGTATAACGGCGAGTATATGAATTGAAAGATCTGATACTATATTTCTATCGAAATATAGACAAATGCACAATTCACAATGCATAATGCACAATTGTGGAGCGCGCTCTGCGCGCATATCTGAATCGTGACGAAATACTTGATTTTGTCTGCGGATAGATACTAATGTAGTATGAGTGATTTAAGAGAAGGGGCGCTGCAAGATGCAGCGCCCCTTCTGTCACCTGACGGTTACGCAATGACTGGCCGACAGACTGATTAATATGTAACAATGGGAAATAAACCGATTATACGGGATTTATTATTATCTTTCCACCGCGAATAATCGCTGAATTCGCCGTTTTCGTTGATCTTCGGATAGTCAACGCTTTCGGCAAGCGTGTTATACGTCTCCTGCGAGAACGCACATGCCGTGCATCTCCCGTCATAAACTGCAATATGTATCGAAGCCTTGTTTATATCGGGAAGCTTATCCGCAAGAGCGAGAAGCAGTTCGTTTTCGCCGGACGGAGCCATCTTCACAACATCGTCATAGATGCCGGAAGCACTCTGCCCCCATGAAGAAGTCCCGTTGGAGAAGAAATTGTCCGGGTCTGCGGCACTTACAGTCCACTTCCCATTCACGGCTTTGATATCGAACTCCTGGAGCCGTCCCGGCTTCATGCCGAAGCCGGCGTTTTCGGCATCAACGAGAGAAAGACTCACAGTGCGCACTATCGTCGCAGCAACGGTATTCGCGCTCGTCTGTTTGCTCCGGTTCACATATCCGAGCATTGACGGAACAAGTATCGCCGTCAGTACCAATGTCAGCAGCGTTCCTATCGCTCCTATTATCACCGCCGCGACCGACATTCCCTTTAAGCCGGCATTTCGCTTTGCAAGCCCTACAATTCCGAGGATAAGACCCACCGGCGCGAGAATGAATGAAAAGATGAATGCGCAGATCGCAAGCGCTGGACTTTTCGGGGGTTCCGGCTGATAATACTGCTGCCGGTAAACCGGCTGCTGTACCGGCATCTGAGCGGCTGCAGGCGTGTCCGCAGGTGCGCCGCATTTTGTGCAGAACTTTGTGCCGTCGTCAAGCTGTGTTCCGCATTTTCCGCAAAAGAATGGCATTTACAGCACCTCCGTTACTTTACGCTGAAAAGTATGTCGCCGTATGTCGGTACAGGCCAGAAGTCGTCGCCGACAAACGTTTCAAGCTCATCTACAACCGCGCGGATCTCGTTCATCTTCGCAAGCACCTTGTCGTGGAAGAATACGGCAGTCTCCTTCGCGTCGGAAAATGAAGAAGCCTGACCAAGAAGATCACAGAGCTCACCGCAGCTGCTTACCATTGCCTTTTCAAGCGCGGTCGCTCTTTCCGCAGTCTCTGTCTCAACGGCCGCATCGATACCGATGTTCTTCTTTGAAGCCGCGGTATCGCACAGGAACTTGATGAATGCCATTACCGCCGGTGCATACTGATGCTTGACCATGTCGGTAACGGTGTGAGCTTCTATGTTTATCGTCTTGTAGTAGTTTTCGAGCAGTATCTCGGTTCTTGCGTGTATCTCGCGCTCGGAGAAGACCTTGTGAGCGGTGAACACCTTCATGCTCTTTTCGTCCTCAAAGTGAGGGATAGCGTCAACGGAAGAAACCAGGTTCGGAAGTCCGCGTCTCTCCGCTTCTCTGAGCCATGCTTCGTCGTAAGCATTGCCGTTGAAGATTATGCGCCTGTGCTCTCTGAATGTGCGTGCAAGAAGCTCATGCAGAGCCTTCTCGAATGCATCGCGGTTAAAGGCTTCGCTGCCCTCGCTGGAAGCAAATTCAAGCTCATCTGCGAACTGCTTCAGCTCTTCGGCAACGATAGTGTTGAGAATGATGTTTGCAGTCGCAACATTCTGTGACGAACCCACCATTCTGAACTCGAACTTGTTGCCGGTGAATGCAAAGGGAGAGGTCCTGTTGCGGTCTGTGGTGTCCTTCTTGAAGTGCGGGAGCGCAAGTACGCCGAGATCAAAGTCGGTGCTCTTCTTCGGCACCGTACCGCCGCTGATTATAGCTTCAACCACAGCGTCAAGCTCCTCACCGAGGAATACGGATACAACAGCGGGAGGCGCTTCATTTCCGCCGAGACGGTGATCATTTCCGGCAGTCGCCACGGAAAGGCGCAGGAGCTCCGGATATTCGTCAACGCTCTTTATTACTGCGGCAAGGAACGTGAGGAACTGCACATTCTCCATAGGCGACTTGCCGGGATTGAGCAGGTTCTGTCCGTCATCGGTGGAAAGCGCCCAGTTATCATGCTTTCCGGAGCCGTTCACACCGTCGAAAGGCTTTTCATGCAGGAGACATACCATACCGTGACGGAGCGCTGTTTTCTGCATAACTTCCATAGTGAGCTGGTTCTGATCTGCCGCGGCATTGGCGCTGGAGAAAATCGGCGCCATTTCGTGCTGTGCGGGTGCCACTTCGTTATGTTCGGTCTTTGACATTACTCCGAGTCTCCAGAGCGCGTCGTCGAGATCGCGCATATATGTGTGAACACGGCTGTTGATTGCGCCGAAGTAATGATCGTCCATTTCCTGACCTTTGAGCGGAGGTGCGCCGAAGAGCGTTCTTCCGGTATAGATAAGATCCTTGCGCTTTTCGTAAACGGACTTGTCGATAAGGAAGTATTCCTGCTCCGCGCCGACAGTAGCGATAACACGCTTGGAGGAAGTATTGCCGAAAAGACGGAGTATTCTCATCGCCTGATCGGAGAGTGCGTCCATTGAGCGCAGGAGCGGTGTTTTCTTGTCAAGGGCTTCACCTGTGTAGGAGCAGAAGGCGGTAGGGATATAGAGGGTACCGTCCTTGATGAATGCATAGGAAGTCGGATCCCATGCCGTATATCCGCGGGCTTCAAATGTAGCGCGGATACCGCCGGAGGGGAATGACGAAGCGTCCGGCTCGCCCTTTACGAGCTCCTTGCCGGAGAACTCCATTATTACCGCGCCGTCGCCGGTAGGTGCAATAAAGCTGTCGTGCTTTTCGGCAGTGATATTTGTCATAGGCTGGAACCAGTGGGTGTAGTGAGTAGCGCCCTTCTCCACTGCCCAGTCCTTCATTGCCGCGGCAACGCTCTCCGCTATGGAGCTGTCCAGCTCGCGGTTGGAGTTCATAGTCGCTTTCAGCTTTCTGAACACCTCTTTCGGAAGTCTCTGACGCATCGTGGATTCGTCAAATACATCATCTCCGAATATTCTTGCAACATCTGTCTTTTCGTTCATTTCGGTTTTCCTCCTGTATATATGTTGGCTGAAAATATCTTTTCGGATAAAAAAGGCGTTCCGGCACAGTTACCCCATACCGGAACGTCATTGTTCACTGTTATATTATATTACATTGCGGCACATTTGTCAACTGTTTTTTCAAAGTTTTGTGCCGCGAGCCTTTATGATCTCTGCCATTTCTCCGACATTACCCATTCCGGAGACTTCGCCCATTGTGAATTTCACGCCGAACTCGTCCTCTACTGCGGACATGAGGGTGATGTGGCTGAGGCTGTCCCAGTCGTCGATATCATCGGCTGTGGTATCCTCATCTATCTCGATGCTGTCATCGTCAAAAAAGTCTCTGAACAGCTCTGTAAGGCGCTTGTAGATCTTATCCATTGCTTTCTTCTCCTCTTTACTTCTCTACCGAGAATGTTGCAGTCTCTTTCGGGCGGTTGTCGATAACTCGCTTTGCCTTGCCGGCTGTACGCTCGATCGACTTGGGCTCAACGAGAGAGACCTTTGTGCTTATGCCGAGAACGGTCTTGAGATCGTGATGCACACGGTTGCGGAGAGCCTCTACTTCTCTGTAATCGGTAAGCAGAGAAGCGTCTGCGAGTTCGACTTTGACTTCGAGGTTATCGGCGGAGCCTTCGCGTCCTACAACGAGCTGATAATGGGGCGCAATCTCCGGAATTACCATGAGCACGCTCTCTATCTGGGACGGGAACACATTTACGCCGCGGATCTTCAGCATATCGTCAGTACGTCCGGTAGGCTTCATCATACGCGCGTGTGTTCTTCCGCACTTGCAGGGTTCGTATGTTATGGAGGTGATATCGTGTGTCTTGTATCTGAGCACGGGCAGACCTTCCTTGTCGAGAGTGGTGACAACAAGTTCACCGCTCTGACCTTCGGGGAGATTCTCACCGGTGGAGGGGTCAATGATCTCGGGGAGGAAGTGATCCTCGTTGAAGTGCATACCGCAGCGCTCTGTGCATTCGCCGGAAACTCCGGGTCCCATAAGCTCGCTCATACCGTAGTTATCGGTTACGAACATGTGAAGCTTGCTTTCGATCTGATCGCGCATTTCGGGTGTGCAGCCTTCGGAGCCGAGGAGTCCGAGGCGAAGCTTGATCTCTTCGGGCTTTATGCCGACTTCTTCCATGACCTCGCCGATACGCAGGGCGTAGGAAGGCGTGGATACAAGGGCGGTGGTGCCGAAGTCGCGCATCATCATCACAGTCTTTTCGGTATTGCCGGAGGAGCTTGGAACAACAGCCGCGCCGAGCTTTTCAAGACCGTAGTGCAGTCCGAGCGCACCGGTGAACAGACCGTAGCCGAAGCAGATCTGAACTATATCGTCGGGAGTAGCGCCGGCAGCGCAGATTATACGCGCCATGCAGTCACTCCACATATCGAGGTCATTCTTGGTGTAGCCGACAACAGTAGGCTTTCCGGTAGTTCCGGAAGATGCGTGGATACGCACGATATCCTTCATAGGTACAGCGAACATACCGAAGGGGTAGTTGTCGCGGAAGTCCTCTTTTGTGGTGAACGGGATATACTTTATATCGCTGAGGGTCTTGATCTTTGTGGGATCGAAGCCCGCCTTGTCAAACTTGTCCTTGTAGAGCTTAACATTCTCGTAGCAGTAAACTGCTGTCTTTTTCAGCTTTTCAAGCTGTATCTTCTCGATATCGCTTCTCGGCATGGTTTCTGCCGTCTTGTCAAAAAACATTTCATTTCCTCCATTTATATAGTATAGTCTCTTCAAAGGCGCTTACGCGCTTTGCCCTACGCGGGCGGCGGGGAACGCCCCGCGGCGAAATCCGTAAAACGGAACCTGACACGATCCGGAAAAGACCGTTATTTTTTCTTCTTTTTCTTGTTCTTCTTTCCGCTGTTTGAGGGTTTTCCGGAAGCGGCAGCCGAAACTGCTTTTGCCGGTGCATCTTCAGCATAACCCACAATTTCGGTTCCTGCTGTGATAGCTTCGCGCTGCTGAACTACGACGCGCTTGTCGTAGCAGCTGAATATCCTATCGGTGTCGGCTTTCTTAAGCTTGGGAGTGATAAGGCTCACCACAGGTACGATTATAAGCGAGCATACCATTGTGAATGCGCCGAGGTTTACCGGAGATGCGACCGTAAATCCGAGGAACGTTCCGGAAAGCATTCCCATAGAGCCGAGGATAAGATGCAGCACAGTTACACCGATGCCGAACGCGAAACTTACCCATACACTCGCTCTTGTGGTCTTTTTCCAGAAAAGTCCGTAGAGGAACGGCGCTAAGAATGCACCCGCAAGCGCACCCCACGAATAACCCATAAGATCGGATATGAGCGCGTTCTTGTTAAGCGCGATAACTACGGAGATAACAAGGAATACCGCTACGAAAACACGAAGCACTATAAGCTGCTTCTTTTCGTCCAGCTTTCCTTTCATCATCGGCTTGATAAGGTCAAGTGTTATCGATGAGCTCGATGTAAGTACAAGAGAAGAAAGTGTGGACATCGAAGCCGAAAGGACAAGAACAACGACTATACCGATAAGAAGATCGGGGAGCTTTTCAAGCATCGACGGGATAATCGAGTCAAATCCGCTCACAGGATTTCCGTTTGCATCGGGCTCAACGAATATACGCCCGAAACCGCCGAGGAAGTAGCAGCCTCCTGCCACAACGAAAGCGAAGATCGTGGAGACAATGGTTCCGGATTTGATCGAACGCTCGTCCTTGATAGTGTAGAACTTCGTGACCATCTGCGGAAGTCCCCATGTACCAAGCGAAGTCAGTATCACAACGCCGAGCAGGTTGATCGGATCCGGTCCGAAGAAGCTTGCATACGCGCCCTGCATCCCCGCAAGCACGCCCTTGTCATTGGGTATCTGCGACATCTGGTTGAGGGCTTCATAGAATCCGCCCTTGCTGTTGAGGGTAGCGATAACTACGGCAGCTATTCCCACAAGCATTATTATGCCCTGCACAAAGTCGTTGTAAGCCGTTGCCTTATATCCGCCGAGTATTACATAGACCGCGGTAACCACTGCCATTGCTATGACGCATACAGCGTAATCTATCTGGAATACCATTTCAAACAGCCTCGAAAGACCGTTGTAAACGGAAGCGGTATATGGGATAAGGAAGATGAAAACGATGATCGCCGCAACTATCTTGAGCGCTTTGCTGAGATAGCGCTTCTCGAAAAATTCCGGCATTGTCGCGCTTTCGAGGTGTTTCGACATAACGCGGGTGCGTCTTCCCATGAGCGCCCATGCCATAAGCGAGCCGATAAGGCAGTTCCCTATGCCGACCCATGTGGACGAAATGCCGAAGTTCCAGCCGAACTTTCCTGCATAGCCTACGAATATGACCGCCGAGAAGTAACTTGTTCCGTAAGCGAAAGCCGTTATCCACGGACCTACCGAGCGTCCGCCGAGGACATAGTCGTTTACGGTGTTCGCCTTTCTGTTGCAGTAAATACCGATGCCGACCGCGACTGCGATATACAGCACAAGTATTGTGATAATGATTGGCATGATATGCTCTCCTTTAAAGTTACGCTGCTTTTTTGTAACGTCGCATTTTTGCGCTAAAGCATATTATACCTTTTTTTTCGGCGTTTGTCAATAGTAAAAAACTACAACTATCACATTTTACCGCCCATAAAACTGTTGAACCATGCGCGCTCCCCGAACGGCATCTTTTTCGGCGGCTTTCCGTCCTCCTCTGCCGGTATGCCGACAGGAAGAAAGCATACAAGCTCATACCCCTCCGGCACACCCAGCATCTCCGCCATTTTATCGCATATCCTGTCATCATCGGTGATATGCCCCTCGTACCAGCAGCTCCGGTAACCGAGTGCAGTTGCCGCAAGCAGCATATTCATTATCGCCGCGGAGTAGTCCTGTACAGCGAAGCACTTGTCCCTGTATGCGTTTATGCGCTGCGAAAGAACGCATATCGCCGCAGTAGCCGTCTCCGCCACAGGCGGGTCTATAACTCCGAGCAGTTTCTTCATCACCGCCGGATCATCGGCTGCGATCAGACTCACCGTCTGCCTGTTGCAGCCGGAAGGTGCCGCAAGCCCCGCCCGCATTATCTTTTCAAGATCGTCACGCGGTACCGGCACAGGCTTGTACTTCCCCCGGTAGCTGCGTCTGCTCTCAATTGCTTCAAACACTTCCATTCCCGTCACCTCACAGATTTCCCGACTGCTTCATCAGCTCGTCTATCAGCGCCCGTTCCGGAAGTCCGTCCGAGAATGCCGCGGCTCCGCCCGCCGCAGTTCCGAGTTTCAGCGCATATTCATAGTCCCCGCTTTCACAGCCTGCCAGAAAGCCTGCAACCATGGAGTCGCCGGCTCCCACGGAGTTGCGCACCGTCCCGCGGAACACGCCGCACCTGTGAGTTACGCCGTCCGCATCTACAAGCAGCGCGCCGTCCCCTGCCATTGACACCAGCACGTTCACGGCTCCCATTTCTTTCAGCTTTTCAGCATACCGCTCAACATCGTCAATGCCGGTAATATCCGCGCCGAAAAGCTCCGCAAGCTCGTCCTTGTTCGGCTTTATCAGGAACGGACGGTATTTCAGCACATTCAGCAGCAGTTTGCCGGAAGCGTCAACTGCCGCTCTTACGCCTTTCCCGTCAAGCATTCCGAGTATCCGCTCGTAGATATCGGCGGGGAGCGTTTTCGGCACACTTCCCGCAAGCACGACAGTATCGCCGGCTGTCAGCTTATCCAGCTTCTCAAAAAGGCGGTCAACAGACGCGCTGTCGATATCGGGACCCTGCCCGTTTATCTCGGTCTCGTCACCCGACTTTAACTTTACATTTATCCGCGAACAGCCATTTTCAAGCCGTATAAAATCGCTGTCTATGCCCATATCGCGGAGCCCCTGCTCTATCGCCGCGCCTGTGAATCCCGCGGTAAAGCCAAGGGCGCGGGACTTTATGCCAAGCTCGTTGAGCACGGCGGAAACGTTGATGCCTTTCCCGCCGAAGTATATTTCCTCGCCTGCAGAGCGGTTAGTCGCGCCGGCGCGGAGTTCATCGATGTGCATAACATAATCGACTGCCGGGTTGAAAGTTACGGTATATATCATTCCTGTCTCCTTAAAGATTTATATAATATATGAAAATGTCGTCATAAGTTCCGTCTCCGCGCCGGAATCCTGCGGGTATCATTCCCGCCTGCGTGAACCCGATCTTCTCATAAAGCGCCTGTGCGCCCTTGTTTGAAGCGGTGACGGCGTTGAACTGCAATATCCGGAAGCCGTTCTTCCTGCCCGAAGAAAGAGAATCGCGGACAATAAGCTCCCCGATATGCTCGCCGCGGCGTGACTTTTTCACAGCGTAGCTTGCGTTGCAGATATGCCCGCATCTTCCCACGTTGTTCGGGTGCAGGATATACATTCCCACTATCTCGCCGGTTTCACTGTCCTCAGCAGCCGCAGTGAATGTCTGCGCGGCGAAGAATTCCGCTGCACTGCGTTCATCAAGGGGCGTGTCCTGCGGAAATGCCGCCGCGTCATCTACCACACTGTTCCATATCGCTCTCATTTCCGGTATATCACGGTCTTCGTATTTCCTCACTGTGATGCTCATTTTACTGCTGCCTTATACCTTTCTTTTGCAGAATAATTGAAATTCGGCTCGTATTCCTTAGTAAGCCCGGATCTTCTTATTATCTCCCGCGCCTCTGCCACACTTCCAAGAGCGCCGATGCCGATAAGCGCAGAGACTGCGTTTCCGAGCGCGGTAGCTTCCGTCGGACCCGCGACAACGCGTTTTCCTGTGTAATCCGCGGTGAGCCGGCAGATCAGCCCGTCCTTCGTTCCGCCGCCGAACATATAGACTGCATCAAACTTCTGCCCTGTAATACGCTCTATATCATCGAGCGTGACTGCGAATTCCGCCGCAAGGCTGTCATACACGGCTCTGAGCAGCGCACCCCTGTCCGTGGCATCGCCCTGTCCGGTGCGTTTTATGTACGCCTCGATCTTCTCCGGCATATCGTCCGGCTGCGCAAAGCCGCTGTCGTTGGGGTCAATGAAGTATTTCAGCGGCTCGGCTGCTTCGGCAAGCTTTTCCATTTCCGGGAATCCTATGCTGCTGTCCGTAAGTCTGAATGAGCGTCTGCACTCCTGGAAAAGCCACATTCCCATGATATTTTTAAGGAATGTGACAGTTCCGCTGTGACCGCCCTCATTGGTGAGCCCGGCATCAAATGCTTCACGGCTTATCACTGCTCTGTCAAGTTCCGTTCCGAACAGCGCCCATGTACCTGTGCTTATGAACGCGAACTCCTTTTCGGAAGCGGGAACGGCTGTGACTGCCGCGGCGGTATCGTGGCTCGGCACCGCGATCACAGGTATCTTCCTGTCACCGGCAAATTCCGGTTTCAGATACCCGTAAACCTCGCCGGAATTTATCATATTGCAGAAGATACTGTCGTTAATGCCGAGGGTACGGAGAATTTCCTTATCCCAGCTCTTTGTTTCCGGGTCAAGAAGCGAGGAAGTGGTGGCTTCGGCATACTCGTTATGAAATTCTCCGGTAAGATAATTGCATATCAGATCGGGCATCATCAGGAAATGTCCGTGTTCGAGACTTTTCGGGCGCGCCTTTTTCAGTGCGTATATCTGATAGATCGTGTTGAACCACGCAGGCTGTATGCCTGTGCGCAGATAAAGCTTATCAGCACCGCCGAACAGCCCGTTGACCTCATCTATCACCGCTCTTGTCCTGTTATCCCGGTAATGCACTGGGCGCTCGATAAAACTGCCGTCGTCGGCAGCTATCGCAAAATCAACTCCCCATGTATCGGCAGAAACGGCTTCAATGCCTTCGGCAACAGCCTTTCCGAGTGCGGTCTTAACCTCTCCGAGAAGCCTGTCGATATCCCAGTACAGTGTACCGTCAGCCGTTATCGGCTCATTCGGAAATCTGTGTATCTCGTTCATGCCAAATGTTTTACCGTCGAAGGAAACAATGATCGCGCGTGCGGAAGACGCGCCGAAATCGAAAACAAGGACTTTTGACATAAAATACCTCATATTATCAAAAAAGCTCCGCAACATACGGAGCTTTTTGTGTTAAATTGTGTAATAACTTACTTTCTCTTCTTAGCAACTACTACTGCGCCTGCAGCTACGAGAGCGATACCTGCAACAACTGCAACGTCCTCGATACCTGTGTCAGGAGAGCCCTTAGCGGAATCTGTAACTGCTGCTACATCGCCGGTTGCGGGAGCGGGAGCTGCTTCTTCTGCGGGAGCTGCTGTCTCTTCAGCGGGAGCTGCTTCTTCTGCGGGAGCTGCTGCACCTGCTGTGCCGGAAACTGTGAAAGTAACTTCCATCTTTGTCCACTCGCCTACAGTCTTGGACATTGCTGTAGGAGTAGCGTCTGCTGCAAGACCGTCAACTGTTCTTGCGTCATCGGGAAGAGCGGATACCCACTCGTTGTAGAGGTTAACTCTTGTTGTAACGCCGTCATCGGAAGATGTGTAAGGTGTACCGTTGAGAGCAACTTCATTGCCGTCGAACTTGATGCTGTCGATAGTGATAACCATTCCGGGGAAGAGTGTCTCACCGTCAACTACCTGTACAGCTGCGAAAGCGATATCGGTAGCGCCGGGCTGTGTTACATCTTCGCCGGTCTCTTCGTCGGTGTATGTAGTGAAAGCGTCAACGGAAACTGTGTACTGACCGTCACCTGTGATAGCAGCTGTTGTTTCCTGTGTAGCATACTCATTGCCGTCGAACCAGTACTGGCAGGTCCAGTTACCGTCGGAGAAGGCGATACCAGCCTGACCGGGTGTTCCCTGTGCGTCAACTGCGAAAGAAGCTACTGCGAGAGCGGAAGCTGCAACTGCGGAAGCAGCGATTCCGGCAATTATTTTTGTTAATTTCATTTTTGGGTCCTCCATAAAAATACTTTTGCTGTGTAATCATTACACAAACAGATTTACACGATTATTATACATCTTTGCCCGGAATAAAACAATCCGCAATTTATACAAAAATAAATTGCGGATTTGTCTTTTTTGTTCAATTGTTACAATTGAGTTACAATAATGAACTTACTTTCTCTTTCTTGTAAGAGCGATACCAGCGCCTGCGAGTACTGCGAGACCTGCAACAACTGCAACGTCCTCGATACCTGTGTTAGGCGAGCCCTTTGCGGAATCTGTAGCTGCTGCAACATCACCTGCTGCGGGAGCTGCTGTTGTCTCTTCTGCGGGAGCTGCTTCTTCAGTAGCTGCTGCTCCGCCGAGACCTGTTATTGTAAACTCAATAGCGAGGGACTTTGTCGGGAATGCTGCGCCGTAGCTTCCGATCTCATCGTTCCAGATGTTAGCGAGGGAAACGTTGAAGTTAGCGTTTGTTGTATCGCATACAGGGTTGTCATATTCCTTAGCAACTGTACCGTCAACGATAACCTTAGCGTTTGTGCAGGTTACTGTACCGTCGTTCGGGATATCTGTGGAAACGAAGATGAGGTTGAAATCGTTGGCACCGTCAGCTGTCCAGTCAAGATCCTCAGCCTTTACAGTGTATGTACCGTCAGCGTCGATGGTAACATCTGTGTAAGTGGCGGGGAGAACGTAACCTGCGATATCGTAATCGAACTCGTCCTCATACTGAGGGAAGTAGCTCTCATCGTTGTTGCCCCATACGATGAACTTGTCGAAATACTTGGTTGCCTTACCGTAGTTAGCCTCTGTCCAGTCATTTCTGAAGCTGTAGGGAGTGGTCTGGAAACCGATGTAAGCGTTGTAAGCGCCTGCGGTAACTGCGAGTGCAGCTGCCGATACTACTGCTGCCGAAACTGCGGCAGCGATTCTGCTCTTCTTCATAATATAGTCCTCCAAAATTTTTAAAAGCTTCGGCAGACAGGGTAATACCCGCCTGTCAACGTTTCCATTATAACACACTATTTTATAAATTTCAATAGGTTTTATAAACTTTTTTCTGAAATTTATGCTAAAGAAACTAAAATATGATTATTTTTAGCTTCATATCCGCTAATATCGAGCTTCCATACAGTGTTTCCGTTTTCGTCCTCGGACTGCTTTTCAAAGCCGAATCTGCCGAACAGCTCTTTCACCATGGAGTTTTTGGCTGTCGGGTAATAATAGCCGTAAACGGTATCTATTCCCTTTTCTGCCGCCTTTTTCACAAGCGCGTCCAGCATGGCGTATTCCATATCCCGCTTAAGCACCCTGCAGCTCATCAGCCACAGCTCAATATGAAGCTCAGCGCCCTTTATCCTTCCTATAACGACTGAAACTATGCCGTTATCGCCAAACCTGTCGGAAAGTCTCCCGTAAAGTGTGATGCAGGACGGGTCATGGCTCATGTTCGCGATATCGCCCTCGGAAAAGCGCTTCGTGGTAACGTTGAACTGGTTGCTCTTGTTTGTGAGCTGGGCAATGCGGGCAATATACATCGGCTCGAAAGGACGTATCACAGCTTTCATCTCAAGGCGGTCAAGATACTCGCCGTAATCGGAAGCCGATGTGCGCATCTCCGCTCTCTGCGCTTCCACCTTATACATCTCGCTGCGGTGCATATCCTCTTCGGAGAGCGATATCACCTCGAAATAACGGTTCCGGTCAAGTACGCGGATATAGTTCTCCGCGCCTTCCATTTCAGGCACTGCCGCGCCTGCAACGCCTTCACGGACTATCTGTCTTTCGGCGGGATTGTCGTCCGCGAACACGAAGCTGTCCGGCATGAGATTCAGCATTTCCGCGGTACGCAGTATATTCTGATCCTTGTTGTCCCAGTTTGCCTTCATCACCACGAAATCGTCCGGCGAAAGGGTGCTGTCCGGGTGATTGAGACCGCCGTAGGCATTCTCCTCGTCATTCTTCGAGCAGACCGTAAGCAGCACGCCGATATCCTTGTGCAGCTTCACATACTCCTGGAATTCCGAGTAAACCTGACCGCTCGGGAGGTCTTTCCCTATCTTGATCCCCTCTACTCCGTCATCGCCTACGACTCCTCCCCAGAGGGTATTGTCGAGATCGAGCGCCAGCACTTTCTTGTTCTTTCCGAAGATCGCCTTTATCATCGCCGCAAGGTTTGCCGCGATATACGGCACGGCTTCCATAGGGAACGCGTACTTATACATATACCACTGCGTGCCGTCATGCCACCTGTCAAGTCCATAGCAGGAGGCGACATAGTTAATATCGCATATATGCAGCGACTTGTGACTGGCTGCATATTCCGCGAACCTCATATTCAGCTCATTGACAAATCTTACCCGTCCGCGGGGATCGGAGCAATCGCTGTTTCCGAGGAGTCTGAACGGCGGCAGCTCAAAGTTGTTCTGTATTACCGGGCAGCCGAATTTCCCGTCAAGACTCTCCCATACTTCACGGAACCCGGAAAATACCGCATCAAGCGTTTTCTGTGCATTTTCCGTATCCTTGCCGGCTATTTCCGGGAATGCGCCGATATTGCGGTAAGTCGTATGGATATAGATGATATCGGGCTTGAAAGCGAGAAGCTCTTCCGACGGGAAAAGCGCCTCATTGCGGTACTGACCGTATTCGCTTGTCCAGAACTCCGGCTCGATGCCGTAGTTCAGCAGGAAAAGCTCCAGCACATCACGCACCGCATCGGCAGTCGAACCGCCGAGTATCGCAATCCGCTTCTTTATGCGGCTTGTCCCGTCACCGAGAAGCTCTCGTTTAAGCCGCTTCTGCCTGCGCATTATCTCCGCAGTATCAAAAGGATAATCAAATATTCCGTCCATATTACCTCCACTTGTTCTACGCACAACGTGCGCAGAACAAATTCACAATGCACAATTCACAATGCACAATTTAGGAGCGTGCTTCGCACGCGGATTTGAATCGTGACGAGATCAGGGAGTGGATTCTCCCGTCGGCACAATTCATCAACAGGATAATATTCCTTTTTAGTTTTGTCACAATTCAGATCGTCGGCACAGCCGACACCACAATTGTGCATTGTGCATTGTGAATTGTGCATTTTAAAAAAGGGATTACTTGGTGAGCAGTAAATTCAGGTATTTCCCGCCGTTTCCTGCCGCGATCATCACACAGTCCGCAAACAGCAGGTCGGTCGTGCCGACATCTTTGCAGAACTGAAGCCCGTTGAGGTCAAAGTACCTCATATCGCAGACATATATATCCTCAAATCCGGACGTCAAGAACGGTATCAGCGCATTTCCATAGCTCTGCTTGAATACCGTGAGCGTCCGTCCGTTTTTCACATTGGTTTTTATGTGAGTTATCCTGTCGTCCGAGCCGATGAATGAGCAGTAGAACGCGGAAGCGTTCCTCGTCACGAACAGGTCCCCTGCATATCCTCCGCGGAATGATGTGTTGTAGTAGGTCGTGCTTATCTTGTCGGCATTCGGGGAGATGTACATAGTGAAAGTCTCCGCGTCGTTGTAGAGATGAATGTCTTTCGAGTATGTGTACATCGAGCCGACATATCCGCTGCGGGATACGGGAGTGTACTTGTCCAGCTCCGGAAATTCCACTCCCGCGGTCTTTGCGAATTCCTGCGCCGCGTAGTAAGCACCCAGCGGTGTCCAGTGGTGATCGGTCCTTGAGTAGATATACTCGTCCGTATGCGCGGCAAGAGCGGAATATGCGTCTATGTCCCTGACTCCGGACAGCTTTTCCCTTATGCGTTTCACCTTGTTGTACTGACTGGCGGTAAAGCCGCTGTCAAGAAAGCTCTGCGGGGTATAGAACTCGCTCGGTATCGGCACAGCCATGCTGTAAACATTCACTCCGGGCAGCTTCGCCGCAAACGTATTCACCGCTTCCGCCCAGGTATCGCAGAGGGAGTAAGTGCCGAAACAGCCCATAAGTCCGCGGTAATGACCGTCTTGGTAGGAAACGAGGATATTGTTCTGACCTATGACGTTATAGGTCTTTCCCTGCGCGGCTGCCGAAGACTGCGCTTCGGCGTTCATCTGCACCGGGAAAGTGGTTGCCGCTGTTGTTGTCGTCTCCGGCGCGGCAGCGGCAGTTTCGGCTGTCGTTTCAGGGATATCTTCCTCAACAGACAGTATTTCCTCTTCCGTTGTCTGCTTCGGGAACGTGGTTTCCTTCGCCGTTTTCGTGACAGCAGAAGAAGACGGGCTCCGGGTCTCTTCGGTGCCGGTAGTCTCGAATCCGGCATCTTTCGGCTCTTCGATGATCCTGATCTCGTGCCACTCTTCACCGGAGACCGCCGTATCGGGCAGTTTCACCGTAACGTCTGATGCTGCCGAATGCAGCGTGTGCGCTTCGGCGGACTTGCTGATATCGCTGCACGATGCACTTGAAAGCACTAATGCAGCGATAACGGCAATATTAATAATTTCTGATTTCCTTTTCAATTTAACCAACAGCACCTTCGCTTATTACTGACGACGGGTTGCTCAGCGCAATGTCAAGCCCGTTCGCATTCGGACCGACTGCCGAGAACGTACACATCGTGAACAGCAGATCGGTAGCTCCCGTGAATTTCACGAAGTCCGCCGCGTTCAGATCGAAATAGCGCATATCGCACACATAGACCTCATCGAAAGAACCGAAATAGAACGGTATCTCCGCATTTCCGTAGCTGTCCTTGAATACCACAAGTTTTCTGCCGGTGCCTGCATCTGTCGAAATGCGCACTATCTTCTTGTCGCCGCCCATGAACATCGAGTAAGAGCTTGATACGGGCATCTTCACGAAGAACGGAAGGCTGTAATCAAAGCGGTAAGCCGTGTCGTAGTAGTATGTCGTGTAGTTGTTCGACGGCTTATAGTATGTGAATATCTCCGGGTCACCGATGAGATTTGCGCTCTTTGTGAATCCGGACATAGTTCCCATATAGCCCTCGACATCTACCTTTTCCATAGTCGAGATATCCGCAAAGGGAACTCCCGCAGTCTCGGCAAAGCATTTTGCCGCATAGTAGGCTCCGAGGGGCTGCCAGTGATGATCTGTGCGCAGATAGATATTCTCGGAAGCGTGCGCCGCAAGTGCGTCTATTGCCGGAACGGGGATAACTCCCTCCAGCTTCTCATTGATGCTGTCAATGCTCTTGCGGTGGCTTGCGTTATACGCATTGTAGATATCCGGGAGATAATACTCTCCGGAAGTCGGGACAACCATATTATATACATTTACATCGTCTCCGACTGCCTTCTTGAAACGGTTAAGAGCATCGGCATACTTTGTTCCGGAACCGCCTCCGAACAGCGAGATGCCCCACCAATGCCCGTCCTCAAGCTTTGTGACTACCTGTCCGTTGGTGATAACGCCCTCGGCGATCTCGTTCGGGTGAGTCACGGAAGAGGTCTGTGCAGCCGTGACCTCGGGAGCCGTGGTTTCGGGAGCCGCGGTCTCTCCGGGAACCGACGTTTCCTGCACAGCTTCCGGCTCCTCCGTTATCGCGGCGCTCATCTCCGGTATTGCGGTCTGCACCGGGGGAACGGTCTCATCGGGTACAGGCTCTTCTTCCGGCTCCTCGGTGACTGCCACAGCCGGACCTATCATCTCCGCATTGTTGTAACTGATGCCGAAGAGATTTCTTACCTGGAGCGCGGCATGCTTTAGTTCCTCTCTGAAAGGAACGTTGTCATTGAAATACTCTGTTATTCCGTTTGTATATTTGCCGTTTGCAACATCGCCGGCGGAAAATTCCGGGAACGCGGCGAGCATCCGCTGCTCCGACTCGGATATGCCGGAACGGGGCAGGAATATGAATGCGGCGACAGCAGCTCCGAAGATAGTCGCAGTATAGACGATATTGGCTATGCTGAAGATCGGCTTTGTAGGAGCAGAATCGCTTTCCTTCTGCTTCTGCTTTTTCTTCTTCTCTGCGCGTTTTTCGGCAGACTTTGCAGCTGATTCGGGGTCATTTTTTTCCGCGATGACCGCCTTGACTGCCGCAGCGATCTCTGCCTCTATCTCCTCGTCTTCCGGCTCGCCGTCATCATGGTACTTCTCGGGTTGCTTCCCGGCTTTTTTCTTCTGTGCTGCGGGTCTTGCAGCCTCAGTTGCAGCGACAAAAGCAGCAGTCACAGCCCTCGCTGCTACGGGTTCTTTTTTCTGCGCTTCGTTTTTATCTTTTTCGGCAGTTTTTCTTTCCGCCTTTTTATCATCATTATTTACAGCAGACTTATTCGTCTCTGCTTTATTATCTTTCTTCTCTGCAAGCTTTTTGGCTTCTTCCCCGGATTGGCGCTTTGCTTCTTCTTCGGCTTTGAGCTTCGCTTCTTTCTCAGCCTTGCGTTTCGCTTCTTGCTCGGCCTTGCGCTTTGCGTCTTCCTCAGCTTTGCGCTTTGCGTCTTCCTCAGCTTTGCGCTTCGCTTCCTCTTCAGCCTTACGCTTCGCTTCTTCCTCAGCCTTACGTTTCGCTTCTTGCTCGGCCTTGCGCTTTGCGTCTTCCTCAGCTTTGCGCTTCGCTTCTTCCTCAGCCTTACGTTTCGCTTCTTCCGCTTTGCGCTTTGCGTCTTCCTCAGCTTTGCGCTTCGCTTCTTCTTCAGCTTTGCGTTTTGCGTCTTCTTCCGCTTTGCGTTTTGCGTCTTCTTCCGCTTTGCGCTTTGCTTCTTCTTTCGCTTTGCGTTTTGCCTCTTGCTCAGCTTTACGCTTCGCTTCTTCTTCAGCTTTGCGCTTTGCTTCTTCCTCGGCCTTACGCTTCGCTTCTTGCTCAGCTTTGCGCTTTTTGTCCTCATTGGGATTCCCGCCGCCGGAGAAAATTATTCTCTGCACGCCTTTCAAAGGCTTACGGTCCGCAGTTTCCTCCTCCGGGTCATCAACGAGCGTCAGCGGACGGAAAGCATCGCCGAAAACAAGTCCGCCTTTCGCGGATTCGATGCGTTCGGTCCTGCGTTCTTCCTCATCGCCGGCATCATCGTCAAAATCAAGTGTAAGCTTATCGTCACCGCGTCTTCTGCGGAACGCAGGATCGCTGCCGGCAGTCCTGACGGGTGCGCCGGAGGGTTTTCCGGTCTTCTTTTTATCGGTCCCGGAGGAGGCTTCTGCCGAAACGGCACTGCTTTCCGCCGAAAATCCGCTTTTTTCCGGGGAATCGTCTGATCTGCGTTTTTCTTTGCTCATATCTTTCTCCGTTCAAACATCCGTTACGAATTGTACTTATTCATTGCCTCATCTGTCCTGCCGGCAACTATAAGCTGTGCCGCTTCCGCCGCTCTTCCGAGCGCCGATTCGAGCTGTTCGCCCTGCTCCTTCGGGAACATTCCGAGCACCCATGCCGCAAGGTCATAATCGGGATTCGGCTTTGCGCCTACTCCTATCTTTATGCGCGGGAACGTATCGCTCCCGGTGAGATAGATTATGCTTTTTATGCCGTTGTGACCGCCGTCGCTGCCCTTTTTCCGTATCCTTACCCTGCCGACATCGAGCGAGATATCGTCGTACATCACCAGCAGGTTCTCCGGCGGGAGCTTGTAGAAATTCAGCGCTTCCACAACAGCCTCCCCGCTGTTGTTCATAAAGGTGGTAGGCTTCATCAGCAGACAGTGCTTTCCGCCGATATTCACGTCCGCGGTGAGGGATTTGAATTTCAGCCGCTTCACATCCGCCCCCAGCTTCTCCGCCAGTGTATCCAGCGCCATGAACCCCGTATTGTGGCGGGTGTTCTCATACTGGGTGCCGGGATTTCCGAGCCCGCAGACTATGAACTCCACGGCGCCGACAGGAGCGGGAGCGCGTTCTTCTTCAAGCTTTCTGAAAATATCGAATACCGACATAGGTTACTTGTTTTCGCCGTTCTTGTCGGAGTTGAATCCGTCAACGAACCCCTTTACGCCGTTCTCGATCTTGTCAACCGCAACGGTCATCTTCTCATCAACGGTCTTAACGCCCTTGTCGAACTTTTCTTTCCATTCCTGTCTCTTCTCCGGGGTAACCGACTCCTCATACTTGTCTTTTGCGAGCTTGTATGCTTCATCTGCCGCGCTGCCTATCTCCGCAGCAGCCTTGCCCAGTTTTTCTGCAATGCTCATATCTTTTCTTCCTTTCATACCGCCGCCCGTCAATCGGCACGGGCTCATTCAAGTCCGCCGATGACCTGTTTTATAAGCTCCAGCGGCTTCTCGTTCTTTTCCGGCATTATCCTGAAACAGGTCCTGCCCATAAGATTTAAGCTCACGCGTCCGTTCATAGCCGCGTTAAGCTTTCCTATCTTAGCCATATCGGGCTTGTCGGTATAGAATCCGATACCGTCCTTGCCCTGCATTATCTCGGATATTCCAAGTCTCTGCGCCGAATTCCTGATCTGCGCCACCTCGATAAGGCCCTCTACCGGCGCGGGTATCTCGCCGTAGCGGTCGATAAGCTCATCGGTAACATCGTAAGCATCGTCCTGCGTACGTATCAGGGCTATGCGCTTGTAACAGCTTATGCGCTGCGCCTGATTGGAGATGTAATCCTCGGGGATAAATGCGTCCACCTTTACGTCCACAAGGCATTCCGGCTGCTTCACAGCCTCCTCGCCGCGCTGCTCCTTTACTGCCTCGTCCAGCAGTTTCAGATACATATCGTATCCGACAGCCGACATGTGTCCGGACTGGCTCGCACCGAGTATAGAGCCTGCTCCGCGTATCTCAAGGTCGCGCATGGCTATGCGGAAACCGGAGCCGAAGCGCGTGAATTCGCGGATAGCGTCAAGACGCTTTGCGGCGATCTCGGAAAGCTCTTTTCCCCGTCTGAACGTGAAATATGCGAATGCACGGCGGTTCGTGCGTCCTACGCGCCCGCGCAGCTGATGAAGCTGTGCAAGCCCCATGTAATCCGCGTTTTCGATGATGAGCGTGTTGCAGTTCGGAACATCTACTCCCGTTTCGATGAGTGTCGTGCAGACAAGCACGTCTATCTCGTGCTCAAGCAGTTTACGCCATACTTCAAGAAGCTCGTCTTCCTCCATTTTGCCGTGAGCAATACCGATCCTCGCTTCCGGAACGAGTTTATGGAGATCGGAAGCGCACTGCATTATGGACTCTATGCGGTTGTGGATATAATATACCTGTCCGTTCCTGCGGAGTTCCTTGTTTATAGCCTGTGCAATAACTCCGTCGTTATGCTCGATAACGTAGGTGGTAACAGGCTGTCTGTCCTGCGGCGGGGTCTCGATGACGCTCATATCGCGTATCCCGGACATCGCCATATTCAGCGTGCGGGGGATAGGGGTTGCGGAAAGCGTGAGTATATCGACTCCGGCGAACATCTGCTTGAACTTATCCTTGTGGGCAACGCCGAAGCGCTGTTCCTCATCTATGATAACGAGACCGAGATCCTTGAATGAAATGTCGTCCTGCACAAGTCTGTGGGTACCGATCACCATATCCACGCTTCCGCGCTTCATTCTCTCGATCGTCGTCTTTATCTCTTTCTGAGTGCGGAAACGGGACAGCAGCTCGATATCCAGCCCGAAGCCATCCATTCGTTTCAGCACCGTCTGGTAATGCTGCCACGCAAGTACCGTTGTCGGACACAGGAGCGCGCATTGTTTACCGCTCATGATGCACTTGAACGCTGCGCGCAGAGCCACCTCGGTCTTGCCGAAGCCCACATCTCCGCACAGCAGGCGCTCCATAGGCTTATCCTGCTCCATATCCAGCTTTATCTCGTTTATGCAGCGGAGCTGGTCATCAGTCTCGACGTAGCTGAAATGGTTCTCGAATTCCGCCTGTTCCGGTCCGTCCGGCTCAAAAGCGTAGCCCTTGGTCTTCATTCGCTTTGAATAAAGCTCGATGAATTCTGCCGCCATTTCCTTTGCAGCAGCCTTTGCCTTTGTCTTGGTCTTCTGCCACTGATCGGAGTTCATCTTCGACAGCTTCACCGTGTTTGCGTCGCCGGTGCCTATGTATCGGGAAATGAGATCGAGCTGGGTGACCGGAACGTAAAGCACATCGGTTCCTGCGTATTTGATCTTTATATAGTCCTTGCTTATCTTGTCCTGTGTAAGCTTCTGAACGCCGTCAAAAACGCCGATGCCGTATGTGTTGTGTACGACGAGATCACCGACGGATATATCGTTCAGCGAGTTTATTATCTCGGCTTTCTTACGTTTCGGAGCCTCTCTCGTCTGCAATGTCACGGAAGTGTGCGAGATAGCCGCGAGCCGGGCTTCCTGGTAACTGTAGCCGGAGGTGAGAACGCCCGGCGTTACATACACGCGCTTTGCGTACAGCTTCTTCGGCTCGGAGGCATAATCTGCGGCGATGCCGTCTCCGCGGAGATCGTCCGCCAGCACCTTTGCAGCCTTTTCGGTTCCCGCCATGACGATAACGCTGAAATTCTCGGAAAGGTAGTTCTTCAGCTCGTCAAGCAAGTATCTGTACTCGCCGCTCCACGGTGCCACCTGCCCCGCCGAAACACTCAGCAGCTTTGAAAGTTTCAGATCGCCGCCGCGCATGAAGTTGTCGAAATAGGCGCTGACCCTGCTCTCCGCGGCGGAACGGTATTCCGCAAATGAAAGCATATATCTGTCAAGCCCCTTGCAGAGTATCCCGTCCTCAAACAGCAGCTTCAGATCCTCTGTGTACTGTGCGTAAGCGGATTTGAAGCCTTCGCTGCACGAAGTATTCTCACAGATGACAACGTTGTCCGCATAGTCGAAAAGCGTTTCTTCGCTGTCGTAGCATACCGGCAGGTATCTGTCGGTATTGGCGCAGCCTGCACCGCCGCTCACATTCTCGATGTCACGGCGGATACGCTCCTTCACCTCGGCGGCTTTCTTGCCGCGTATCTTCGGGAGCAGCGCTTCAAGCTTCTCGCAGATCTGTTCGTTGTCAAGGAACAGCGTCTCAAGCGCAGGGGCAATATCTATCTTCTTTATTGTATCAATACGGCGCTGGGATTCGAGATCGAACACGGAGATGCTGTCCACATCGTCTCCCCAGAGCTCTATTCTTACCGGAACACCGAAGTTTACCGGATATACGTCAAGTATCGAACCGCGCAGAGAGAATTGAGAAACTCCCTCTATCTGATCACAGCGCGAATAGCCCGCTTCGACCAGAGCGGACGTGATTCCGGGAAGTGAGATTTGGTCTCCCGAGCTTATTGTGACCGTGCGTTTCTGCAGTATCTTACGCGGTATAGTTATCTGCGAAGCGGCTTCCGGAGTAGCACAGACTATCTTTGCCCTTCCGGTCAGCATACGCGAGAGAATCCCTATCCGCCTGTGCTCATACTCACGGGAAACTGCGTCCACGTCGCCGAGCACCATATCTTTTGCGGGGAAGCTGAAAGCAGTCTCCTCACCGGTCATTGTGTTTATATCCGCACAGAGCCTTGCGCCCTCGCCCTCGGTATCGCAGAGAACGATGACCGGGAACCGGGTTCCCTGTTCAAGGGAGAGAGCCGCGAGGAAATGAGCCTTGTGGATATGCGAAAGACCCGTTACCATAACGGGCATACCGGACACGGCAGCCGCTGCGGAACGGTATTCCGGCAGCTGCCGTGCGGTATTGAGAAAATATTCCATTCGGTTGCCTTTATCTGTTGTTTATCATTTTATTTGCATAGTTGATAATAGTTACTATCACCGAGCTGAGCACGAGGTTCACGCCGAGTTCGACGAAGAAGTTGAGTCCGATGAGTCCCACGAAGATGAACTGTACCGTCTCCATTCCGGCGCCTGCTGCCCATTCGCTTATTGTTCCCATAAAGAACACAACCACGCCGAGAAGGAAGATGCCCGTATTAACTACCGGAGCTGCTATGCCTGCCGCAACGACAGCCACATACCTGTTCTTCTTCTGAATGAGGTGATATACGAATCCTGCCGCAAGTCCCGCGAGAGCGCCTTTAAGAAGCACCGTGATTATTGTTCCGGGAACGGTTATCGCCAGGAACGCAGCTGCATCGCCGCTCAAAAGAACTACGGCTCCGAATACGAGTCCGAGCCATGCACCTGCCCAGGGTCCGAAAAGCGCCGCACCGATCACGATAGGCGCAAGGGTAAGGGTAATGCTGAACTCACCGAGCTTGATAGAAGCGGCGAAGATCTGGAGCACTACCACGATCGCGGTCATAAGTCCCATGCCGACGATCGTCATTGTGTACTTTCTTCTTTTGTCTCTGTCTGCCGTAGGCGCCGCTAAGGTCTCCCCGACTTTTACTTTTGTGTTTTCCATATCTTTTTCCTTTCTGGCTCCCCTTTCGGGTGAACCGACAGATATAAATGTATTGTCACCCGCCGTATGCGGGAAATGACCGTTATTTGATGAAAACGGAGGGAACGCAGCCCGAATCCGGGTCACAGATCTCGCGGGAGAACTGGCGAATTATGGTACCGCTGTCTGTTTCTGCAAGGACTACCTGATTCCGCCCGCCGCACATAAGCGTATATCTTACGACGGCATCGGCGAAATCGTCAAAGACCTCGCTCTCGACCTTGATGTTGGTATCGTTGTCATATTTTTCAGTGTAGCAAAGAAGGTATTTCATATTGTTTACTCCCCTTTCTTATCTGTCGGCATACGATCCTACGATAGTATTATATCACATTTCAGCTTTTAAGTAAACAGCGATTTCAACACAAAAACGAGCAAATTCCCCCTTTTTTCGTTCATTTTTTACATTTGCAGAGAGGATTCGAGAGGATTTTGAGAGACTTGAGAGATTTGAGAGATTTGAGAGATTTGAGAGAAGGGGCGCTGCCCCTTTAACCCCGCCAGCCCCCTTTAAAAAAGGGGGCTGGACCCCCTAAATTAATGCGTAGCGACATTCTTCAATGG